>JAFXXQ010000010.1 GCA_017542145.1 Bacteroidaceae bacterium
AGCTGTCTGTTCGGATTCCGGGGGGGGAGACCGCTGTTGGAAGGGGTTTTCTGGCGAATAAGCGCCCTATAGCCGAATCGGGAGACAAGAAGGTGATTTCCGTATCAGGCGTGAATGTCAGTTCCAGTTCCAGTTGTTCCAATTAAAAAAAGAAAGGTAACACTACTTTCTTAATCCTTTTTTATTATACATATATTTAATATTTAATTAGTTATGTATATAATATAAAGAAACAAGGGGGGGATTGGATAGTCAAAAAAACAATTGGAACAACTGGAACTGGAACGCTTGGCAGCCTAAGTTTTTTCTAATGTGCGGAATTACAATGAGCTGCGGCAACTCCAATCCTTCTTTACCCTTTGCGGGAGGTTTGAACAGAGACAAATAGTTTCCATTTTTTCCTCTAAAAGGCCTCAGAAAAAGAGGTTTTATTCCCTCCGCACCGGGTCAGCTGATAGATTTTTAACGGCATGCCGATAACGTTTGATTCTATTTCCGTAGCGTTTGATTCTAATTTGCCAGCGTTTGATTCTATTTCCGTAGCGTTTGATTCTGCGCGCACAGCCCAAGCATCTGGTGGCACAGAATCAGCTTCTATTTTATCAGAAGCTGATTCTGCGGAAATAGAAGCTGATTCTATCGGCATATAAGGTTACAATCTGTCATTTCCCGATGGAAAAACCTCCCCACCGAATGACACCCTAAAAAAGGAAACCGCTCAGCAGACGGTAGTTCTATAGTAAAATGGGGGTACAGAGGACGTCAGCCGATACGAAGGTGGCTTTCGGAGAACAGACGGGCGCGGTTATAGTTTCGGCAGTACCTCGAGGGCGTGGCGGGCGCGGCGCAGGGTCTCGTCTTTACCCAGGTAGTCGGTGAGCGCGAAGATGTGGGGACCGACGGCAGCACCCACCAGCGTGACACGGAAGGCGTTCATCACCTTCCCAACGGGCCACTCCTTCGAGGCGATCCACTCCATCACCTTCGGCTCAAGGACAGAGCCCTCGAATTCGGGATTTTCCCCGATGAAATCGCACAATTCCGACACATACGTCCATGCCTCCTCGCGCCACCACTTGCGCAGCGACCTCTCGTCGTACTCCGTGGGAGCGACGAAGAAATAGGAGGCCTGCTCCCACAGCTCGTGGACGAAGTTGACGCGACCCTTCATGAGGGCGACCATCGGCGTAATCCGCTCCAGCGGAACCTCGACGCCCTGCGCACGGAGCATAGGTTGGAAGGCGCGGGCTATGTCGGCATCGTCCTTGCGGAGAATATACTCGTGGTTGAACCAGATGAGCTTCTTGTAGTCGAAACGGGCGCCGGCCTTGCTGCAACGGCTGAGGTCGAAGAGGCGCGTCATCTCGTCCATCGTCATGAGTTCCTGATCGTTGCCGGGATTCCAGCCGAGCAGGGCGAGGAAGTTGATGACGGCTTCGGGCAGATAATCCTTTTCGCGGTAGCCCGACGAGACATCGCCCGTCCCCGGGTCGTGCCACTCGAGGGGGAAGACGGGGAAGCCGAGGCGGTCGCCGTCGCGCTTCGAGAGCTTGCCGTTGCCCTCGGGCTTGAGCAGCAGGGGCAGATGGGCGAACTGGGGCATGGTGTCCTGCCAGCCGAAGGCTTCGTAGAGCAGCACGTGCAGGGGGGCGCTGGGCAGCCACTCCTCGCCGCGGATGACGTGGGTGATCTGCATCAGGTGGTCGTCGACGATGTTAGCCAAGTGGTAGGTGGGCAGCTCGTCGGCACTTTTGTAGAGCACCTTGTCGTCCAGAATGCTACTGTTGATGACCACCTCGCCACGGATGAGGTCGTGGACGTGAACCTCGCGCCCGGGCTCGACGAGGAAGCGGACGACGTACTGCTGGCCGCCGTTGACGATGGCGTCCACCTCGTCCTTGGGCAGGGTGAGGCTGTTGCGCATCTCCATGCGTGTGGTGGCGTCGTACTGGAAGTTGGGCCGTTCGGCACGCTTGGCCTCCAGTTCGGCCGGGGTGTCGAAGGCGTAGTAGGCGCGCCCGCTCTCCAGCAGCTGACGGACATAGACCTTGTAAATCTCCCTGCGCTCGCTCTGGCGATAGGGCCCGTATTCGCCGCCGAAGCCCACGCCCTCGTCGAACTGGATGCCGAGCCAGGCAAACGCCTCGCGGATATATTCCTCGGCACCGGGGACGAAGCGGTTGGAGTCGGTGTCCTCGATGCGGAACACCATATCGCCGCCGTGCTGGCGGGCAAACAGATAGTTATACAACGCCGTGCGGACGCCGCCGATGTGGAGCGGGCCCGTAGGACTGGGGGCAAAACGGACTCTGACTTTCATAGCTATTCTACGGTTTACGATTTAACGATTTATGATTTTGGGGGCAAAAGTACGCATTTTTCCCGATTTTCCTTTGCTTTCTCCTATCTTTTTCCTTACTTTGTGCGCAAAAGCCGGCAAACCGGCTGCCACGACCTATGAAAAAACAACGAGTCAACCAGATTGTCCGCTGGGTGCTGACGGCACTCGCCACTACGGCCCTCATCATCCTCTGCTTCCCCCGCGAGAAGTCGTTCACCTACGATTTCGCCCTCGGCAAGCCGTGGCGCCATGCCCAGCTAACGGCCGCTTGGGACTTTGCCGTCGAGAAGACCGACGACGTCTTCAGGCGCGAGCGCGACGAAGCTGCCGCACGCGTACAGCCCTACTACACCCTCGACCCCTCTGTCGTCACCGTCGTGACCGATTCGTTCGACACGAACAATCGCGCCATGTTGCAGACCAGCGACATCTCCACCGCCCTGAGGAACAAGAAAATCTACTATGCCGTCCTCGGCAAGCTGGAGGAGGTCTATCGCGACGGCATCATCGCTACCGACGACCTGGAATCGCTGCAGCGCGACAGCGTCAGCCGCATCAAGGTCATCATCGCCAACCGCGCCACCGAACGCGACGTCAGCACCCTGCGTAGCGTCCGGCAGGCCTACGACGCCGTCATGCAGGCCGACTCCTCCAACTACGGCACAACCCTCCTGCGCAACAGCAACATCAATACCTACATCCGCCCCAACCTCACCTACGAACAACAGAAGACCGCCCTGGCCCGCGCCGATGCCATGGACGCCGTACCCCGCAACAAGGGCCTCGTGCAGGCGGGACAGAAAATCATAGGCAACGGCGACATCGTCGACGAGGACGCCTACCAGACGCTGCTCTCGTACCGCAAGGCCTGGAACCGCCACAACGACAGCGCCGGCAGCGAGCTCACCCTCTTCGGCCAGATTCTCATTGTCACCCTCCTCATCCTCGCCCTCATCGTCTATCTCGCACGCTACCGCAAGGACTATGTCCGACGGCCCAACTGCTACCTCTTCCTCGCCACGCAGGTGGCGCTGTTCACCGTGGTGGCGGCACTATTGGTAAATACTGTTGACGTCATGGTCATCCCCTTCGTGATGGCGCCCCTTATCATCCGCGTCTTCCTCGACTCACGTACGGCCTTCGTCACCCACCTTATCATTGTCCTCATCACCTCGCTCATCGTTCCCGAGCCCTACCTCTTCGTGCTGCTGCAGCTGATGGCAGGCCTGGCAGCCATTTTCAGCCTTACCGAACTCACCGAGCGCAGCCAGCTCTTCCGCAGTACGTTCATCGTCCTGCTCGCCTACTGCATCGTCTTCTTCGGCTACGAGCTGATTGTCCTGAACAACCTCGGTCAGATGGACCGCACGATGTACCTCCGATTCCTCATCGGCGCCGCCTTGCTGCTCTTCACCTACCCGCTGATGTACCTCTACGAGAAGCTCTTCCACTTCACCAGCAACGTCACCCTCGTCGAACTCTCCAACATCAACGGACGTCTGCTGCGAACGCTCTCCGAGGAGGCTCCCGGCACCTTCAACCACAGCATGCAGGTGGCCAACCTTGCCGCTGCCGCTTCCAACAGCATCGGCGCCAACAGCCAGCTCGTCCGTACAGGAGCCCTCTACCACGACATCGGCAAGCTAGAGAACCCCGCCTTCTTCACCGAAAACCAGGCTGCCAGCAACCCCCACGACAACCTGCCTTTCGACCAAAGTGCACAAATCATCATCGACCACGTCAACTATGGACTGAAACTCGCCGACAAATACCATCTGCCCGAAGCCATCCGCCAGTTCATCCGTACCCACCACGGACGCAGCAAGGCCAAGTACTTCTACATCAGCTACTGCAATGCCCATCCCGGCGAGGCGGTCGACGAAAGCCTCTTCACCTATCCCGGACCTAACCCCGACACCGCCGAGACAGCCCTCCTGATGATGGCCGATGCCGTCGAAGCCTCGTCACGCAGCCTGAAGGAATACACCGAGGAGAGCATCGCCGCACTTGTCGACCGCATCATCGACACCCAGACCGCCGAAGGCTGCTTCCGCGACTGCCCCCTCACCTACCGCGATATCCAAACCGTCAAAGCCGTCTTCAAGGAAAAGCTCCGCACCATCTACCACACCCGCATCAGCTACCCTGAATTGAAGAAGGAATGATTGTCAACAGATGTTTTTTGAAGGCCGTTGTAATGGCCATACTGATAGGTTTGCAGCCATTTGCTTTGCAAGCGGAGGACGGGAAGTACAAACTGATTTTCAGCGATGAGTTCGACCTGCCCGATGGTTCCGCTCCTGACCCGACGAAATGGGGTCCCTGCCCACGCGAAGGGGCGACATGGAGCCGGTGGATCAGCGACGTGCCCGAGGTAGCATATATCAAGGACGGGACTCTGCTCTGTCGGGCTATCCCCAATCCTGACCGTCGGAAAGACCATGCGCCCATGTTTACGGGGGCGATGCATTCGAAAGACCGCTTCTCGTTCATGTACGGAAAAGTGGAAGTGCGGCTGAAGACCAATCTCCATGCCGGCAACTTCCCTGCTGCGTGGATGATGCCGCAACCGCCTGCCAAATGGTGGCCACGCGGAGGCGAGGTGGACATCTTCGAGAGCATCGACACGGTGAACAGGGCTTACCACACCATACATTCTCACTGGACGTATGACTTGGGAAACAACTCGAATCCTCAACATGGGTTCAACGAAAAGATGACCGTCGCCGAATGGCACGTCTATGGGCTGGAATGGACGGACAGCCTCTTCGTCTGGACGGTGGACGGAAAAGAGACAGGGCGCTATCCGAGGGCAAAGGACGAGGAAGCGCTTGAGAACGGCCAATGGCCCTTCGACCACCCCTTCTACCTAATTCTGAACCAAAGCGTGGGCGATGGCTCTTGGGCACAACAGGCTGACACGACTTTTACGTACGAAACCTATTTCGATTACGTCCGTGTGTATCAACGGATAGCCTCAGCCTCCCAAATGGAGCGCGGCTCGAAGACCTCAAGGCGAAGAATCTGCAGCTGGTTGCCGTGGAACTGGTAGCCCTCACTTGCTATTCGTTTCACATCGCGTTGGAAGGAGTAGCTGAAGGCGCCGCCATCAATATATCCTTCCACAATTGAGCAATCGACATAGAGGTCAACGTCCATATCCATGCTGGCAGGCGTCAGGGGATTGACATAGAACTCGCCCTGCAGACGATTGCCGTTCATATCGTAGTCGAAGAGTTTCTGCCCGCGGTAGCGCAGCGAGATATCGGTGGCATAGGTGAGGTGAAGAGTAGCCTTGATCCGTAGGCAATCGCAGTCACGCCAGGGCAGCAGCAACTCGTTGGCCTCTTCCGTCGTGAGGTCTGTCTTGTCCAGCACTTTCGTGAATATGCGTTCGCACTCGGCTGCCGGATAGCTGTAAAGGCGCTTTCCCTGTGGAGTGTCACGCAACGTCTGTTCCTGAGGCAGTAACATACAGCCATTGAAGGGCATATCAGGAAATCCAATCCGTCCCCATGCCATCTTCACCACCCTTCCGCCGGGCATCTGGTTGAAGCATTGGGCGGCGTAGGCCGAGCCGTTGAGGTTCATCATCTTCGGGCCTGAAGGGGTGAAGGTCTTGCCGTCGAACTGCCCTAGCATGTACGTGCCCGAGGCGCCCCACATCACCCACGTATCGCCCAACCGGAACAGCTCGGGGCATTCCCAGAAACCTGTGATGTGGCTCTGGGGTGTCCAGGTGCGGAGGTCGGGCGAGGTGTAGATGGTGTGGCCGTCTCGTTCGTTCAGCACCATCACCCAGTGGTCATCGTAACGGAAGAGCTTGGGATCACGGGTATCATGGCTCAGCCAGCGTTCGTGCGAATCAACGATGGGGTTGGCGGCATATTTCGTAAATGTCCGCCCTCCGTCGTTGCTGACGGCCATACATTGTCGCTGCGCCTCGGGGCTGTCGGCGGTATAGACAACGGTCATCGTCCCATCGTCCATCATCCATGCAGAGCCGGAGAAAATAGTGCCGATGGCATCAGGATGAAGAGCATCGGGCAACTCGTGCCAATGGATAAGGTCGTCGGACACCGCATGGCCCCAGTGCATGTTACCCCATTCACGTTCGTAGGGATTGTGCTGATAGAAAAGATGATACTCTCCCCGCCGGCTGTCATAGACCAGGCCGCCCGGGTCGTTCATCCATCCGCGCCGCGTGGTGAAATGATACTGGGGGCGGCAGGCTTCGTGGTAGAGGCTTTCCTCGCCAGGGAAGGTGTCGTCCTGATAGACGCGCTGCAAGGCCTTCTCGCTGCCGTCGAAAGAAATGACAATGGTTTTTCCGCGCAATTCCGTAACATCCTGCATGACCCAGTAGTCAGGCTCATCCTCCGTCAGACGAATAGTGAAGTGGCACCATGCCTTACCATCAACGACGATAGCCGCCTGACGGCCCTCGGCATGCTGCGCGATGGGGAAGTTCAGATAGCGGCGGTTCATTTTCATCTTGATTTCGGCAGCCGGGGCATACGCCTGGGCAAGTACGAGGCAGGCAAGGAGCAGGCAGGGGGGGTGGAGTCTCGTTTTCATACAAGGAAAAATGAGTTTTCGGGCTGCGAAAATAGCCGTTTTTATGGAAATAAACAACAGGCGCGCCGTTTTTTGCAGGGAAAAGCTTGCACATTCCGGATGAAATGTGGAAATTTGCAGCAAAAACACGTATTGCTATGCAAGGGAAATCGTTCATAGGATTGTGCGGGCTGCTTCTGGCAGCTCTTGCGGGGTTTACTTCCACGGGTGTCTGGGCGGATACGGTGGTCAACGTCGTCCATGCAGGCACACTCTCCTCGCTTCTGAAGGAGACCGATCCTGAGCTCAAGGTGACGGGCTCCATCAACGGCACCGATGCCAAATACCTCCGCAGCCTGGTTGTCGATGGCAGGGTGACGTCGCTCGACCTCTCCGAAGCGCGCATCGTCAGCGGCGGCGTGGCCTATTACGAGAACTACAAGACGGAGAACGACGTACTCGGCGAGCAGATGTTTGTCGACTGCCAGAAGCTCCGCTATGTCGTCCTACCCCCCTCTTTGACTGCCATTGGCAGCAACGCCTTTGCCCGCTCAGGCTTAAAGAAAATCGATATCCCCAACAGCGTGTCGCGTCTGGGCGGCGATGCCTTCGCCTACTGCGGTTCGCTCGACACGGTCATCATCGGCAGCCGCGTGACCAGGCTCGACCAGGGTGTCTTCTACAGCTCGTCCGTCAAGCGTGCCTTTGTCAAGCCCATGACGCCCCCCGACACACCTGCCTACCTCTTCTCATCGAGCCCCACCATCCGCGTCTATTCCGACGCGCTCGACGACTACAAGGCTTCGGGCTGGAAGGAGTACGGTTCCATCGTCGGCAAGCTGGAGAACTTTTTTCCACAGGAGGAGGACTCAGCCTCCATCGTCAACAACCTGCGCGAAAAGTGGTTCGACGACGCAGCCTGCACAGAGCTGAAGGCCGAGTACCGCCACATGTCCGATGCCGAGCTGACCGCCTCGATGACCGATGACGGGATGCCCGCTTTCATGATTGCCATCGCCATCAAGCTGAAGAACGATGACTGGGCCACCTACGAGAAGGACTTCCGCATCCACAGCTACAACGCCTTCAGCGACGCCTCTTATTGGAACGACAAGATGGGTAGCAGTGGAGGCTCGTACATGGGCAACCCCACCGGCATCTACACCAAAGACCTCGACCCGCTCTATGTCTTCGTCGATGAGGACGTCGCCGCGGATGCCACCCTCTACATCGCCGGCTGCGTGGGCAACGACCTCGTGACAAAAGCCAAGGCCGGCCAGCGGCTCAAGAAGGGCCTCAACATTGTCGATGGCAGCAAGAACGCCCTCTTTTATATTGTCTATACGGCCGACACACATGCCATGACCAAGCCGCTCAGCGAGTGGCCTGACCTGAAAATCCACATCGAAGGCGGCACCGTAAACGGCTACTACGATGTGGCCCGCCACAGCGACACCGACTATCGCAACCTCCTCACCCGTGCTACCCACGAACTCTTCACCATCAAGGGCGGCGAAGCGCTCTTCAATTTCAAGAAGACAACCTACAAGAAGATCTGGCCAAAGTCCATCGACCGCAGCATCTGCTGGTTCGACAGCCTGACCGTCTGGCAGAAGGAGCTGATGGGCTTCTGCGCCTCCGTCGCCTCAGGCCAGCGGGCAGCTTCACCCTACTGCCTCACCGGCGGCGAAGCCATCTTCCCCATTTACTACAACAACCCCAGTTTTGCCATCGAGGGTAAAGAGGGCGACGCCGGCTATGCCAATTCTACTCCCTACCGCACCTCGTACAACTCTGTCGACTGCATCCAGAATTCCTTTATGATCCGCTGGGAAATGGACGACTGGTGCGCAGGCCATGAATGTGGTCACAACAACCAGCACTTCATCAATCTGGAGGGTGGTACAGAGGTGTCGAACAACTTGTTTGCCAATGTCGTACGCTATCTCGACGGCATGGTCACCTCCGTTGGCTCGCCCCTCTCCACCATTGCCGGCGAATACGCCACGCACACCCCCTACTTCATCCGCGACGTGAACAGCCAGCTCCGCATGTACTATCAGCTCTACCTCTACTTCCATCAGGCACAGAAGAACACATCGTTCTATCCCGAGCTGTTCAAAGCCTTCCGCGAAGACCCCATGACGCTGTGGAAGAACTCCAACAACAGCTCCCTGAAGTTTGTCCGCAAAGTCTGCGAACTGGCACAGGAAGACCTCACCGACTTCTTCACCCTTTACGGTTTCTTCGAGCCGTTCAACAACCTGAGCATCGAGGACTACGGCGCCCACACGATGACCGTCCGCCAGCGCGACATAGACAAAACGCTCGCCGAGATATCCCAATATCCCAAGAACCGCACTCTCTCTTTCATCGAAGATCGCGCGGACTATGTGTTGACGACCGGTTTCCTCACCACGGCGGGCAAGAAGCGGCGCGACTCGGAGCAGGTAGGGCAATGCGGCGACCTGGGACAGTTCACCACGTTCCTCCCCGGCGGCTGCGAGCCGTCTAACTACGTCTATCTGCAGGCCGACTCCATCTATGGTATGGAGGGCACAGGTGGCGTGGGATTCCTTGTTCTCGACAACGAAGAGAAAATGCTCAGCGCAGCCAATTCCCTGACGTTCTGCGTTCCCACCAGCTTGGGTGAAGACTTCAAGATTTATTCCGTCGATGCCGATGGCACCCTCCACGAGGTTACTTTTGCCGGCAGCGGCGCAGAAGCGGTCACCCTTGAAACGTCAGGCACGCTGGCCGACTCTCTCTCGACTACCGTCATCAAGGCCACCATCGGAGGTCCCCTCAACGGCACGGACTTCAAGTACCTGCGTCAGCTCAACGCCTCGGGCCATCTTGCAGCCATCGACCTCACCGACGCCAAAATCCTGTCCGGCGGTTCGGCCTACTACGAGAGCTACCGCACCTCCCTCAATACATTGGGCGAACGGGCCTTCAGCGGCTGCCTGAAGCTCATCGCCTTCCACCTGCCTGAGAGCATCACCAAGATTGGCTCCAACGCCTTCTCCAATACAGGCCTCAGGGAGATTGTCATCCCCGACGAAGTGATCTCTGTCGGCGGCGATGCTTTTGCCTACTGCAAGCAGCTGAGTACGGTCACCGTCGGCGCAAAAGTGAAAACCATGTCACAGGGCGTCTTCTACAGCTCTGCCGTCAAACACGCCTATGTCAAGCCCACGACGCCCCCCAGCGTCAGCTCGTACCTATTCTCCAGCAAGCCCATCATCCACGTCTATGCCAAGGCATTGGCTGCTTACAAGGCTTCCGCCTGGGCCGAGTACGGCACGCTGGTCGGCGACCTCGACGACTACCTTGACATCGATGTCATCCCCGTTGACGAAGAGATGAACGCCGAAGCCGATGCTCCCGTTTACGACCTGCTCGGACGCAGGGTTCAGGATCTCCAACCCGCCACCCTCTACATCCGTAACGGCAGAAAGTTCATCATCAGATAACCACGCACCATGATTGACCAGATTCTCGAATACAACAAGTCCTTTGTGGCTCAGCGGAGCTACGAAAAGTATCTTACCGACAAGTACCCTGACAAAAAACTGGCTGTGCTTTCGTGCATGGACACCCGGCTGACGGAACTGCTCCCTGCGGCACTTGGCCTGAAAAACGGCGATGCTAAAATCATCAAGAACGCCGGCGGTCTGGTCATCTCGCCCTTCGACTCTGCCATTCGCAGCCTCATCGTCGCCATCTACGAATTGGGTGTGGAGGAAATCATGGTCGTCGCCCACTCCAATTGCGGAGCCTGTCACATGAGTTTCAGCCACTTCCACGAGGAGATGACTCGTCGGGGCGTGACAGACGAAACGCTCGATGTCATCCGCAAGTGCGGCATCGACCTCGATTCGTGGCTGGAGGGTTTCAAGGACACTCCGACCTCCGTACGGAAAACCGTTGAAACCATAAAGACGCATCCCCTCATTCCAGAGGACGTTGTGGTGAGAGGATTCATCATTGATTCCGTGACGGGAGCTTTGGAAGAGATTACGGAGGAGCAATAATCCATCTGAATTCAGTCGCATGAGAAGACAGCGCATTGCGCCATAGGTGACTCAACGCGTTGTGCCAATAAAGGAATAAGCGAATATCCGCTATTTCACCAAGGAACAGCGGAAACAATTGAGGCTTTGTGCCAGAAAAAGTAAGTCTTTTCTCACCCTTTTCCCTGTTTTTTTCGTACCTTCGCGCCCGATTTCAGAAAAAAGAAGAAAAAGGAAGAGAATGAAGTCTGATTTAGGCAGGAGCGAAAAAGCGAAAGCGATAGTACATCTAGCGATTGTGGCGCTGGTACTGATAGGATTGGTAGTGTGCGGCGTGCGTGTGTTCAGCGGCAGCGGCAAGGGTAATCGGAAACACGATCGGCACGCGTGGAACGACAGCTACAAAGATCACCGCGAAAGGGAGCGAAACTGGCCTTCGGTCTTCGGCGACCTGCAGGAGACACAGTTACAGGCAGCCATCAAGAACGGCGTACGCGGCACAGTCACGCGCGAGAACGTAGAGAAATTAGGGATGGTGCAAATCGGCACAAACGACCTCTACATGGTGGACCATCTGACGCACTCTGTACCATGGGTGGTACCCAAAATGGCTACGCTGCTCGACGATATAGGGCGCGCCTTCCAAGACTCACTCTATCGGCGCGGCTACAATCGCCACCATCGCATCATCGTTACCAGCGTGACACGCACAGCCGACGATGTGAAGCGTCTGTCCCAGCAAAACGTGAACGCCACAGAGAACTCATGCCATTGCTACGGCACTACCATTGATATCACCTACGTCCGCTACGACAAGCCTGAGGAGCATGCTGCCAGCGACGAAAAACTGCGCAGCCTGCTGATGCAGACGGTCTATGACCTGCGCGAGCAGAAACGATGTTACGTGAAATTCGAACGCAAGCAGAGTTGCCTGCACATCACGGTTCGATGACGGGACGGAAATCGGCATAGCTGTCGGGATTGCCTACGGCATAGAGGCCGATGACGACACCCGTGAAGCCGCCTGCTACTTCAGTGCTGACAAGCGTACAGCTATGGCTGCCGACAGTCTGCCAGGTCTTTCCTTCGTCTTCAGAGAATTGATAGGTATAGACATCGCCATCGGAGCGAATGCGCAGACGGGCATGGTCGGAGCGGATCATGCGCATCTGGGTATCGACCATCGTCTTGAGGCGTGCCTCCAGCTTTACGGAATAGCCCTTGCCGAAACGGCTGACGCAGAGGTTCTGGTAGCCATCGTTAATTTGATAGACTGAGAGCCCGGCTTCATCGCGGGCGGTGCTCTGCGTAAGAGTGACATCCACTTCGGCCACAATGTTGGCGGCCTCCTGACGGCAGCCGATGAAGGTAGGCTGGCGGTTCTCCATGAGCGGGCGTCCGGCATGGAGACGCAACGCGCCATTGTCGAGGAACTCGTATTTTGCAGGGATAGGATTTTGGATGTGTACCCAAGCAGGATGAGTGAAAGGCTGGGTGAAAAGGCGCTGAAGGGGAGCAACGTGAGCGGTATCAACAGATGCGCCGCCATTCACCACGGGCCAGCCGCCCTCGGGCCATTCCACAGGAACAAGGAAGGTTTCGCGGCCAAGGTGATGGTACATGCCGCCGAACTGGCGATAGGCAAGGAAGGTCAGCCACCACGAGCCATCAGCAGCCTGGACGAAGTCGCCGTGCCCTGTGCCCTGCACGCTTTTGGTCTGCCCCTGCTGGCAGCAGTTGGTGAGGATGGGGTTGTGGGGGCAGGGTTCGTAAGGGCCTTCGATGCTGCGGCTGCGGGCGATGGTAAGCGAATGGGCAAGCTCGGTGCCGCCTTCGGAGATAAGTAGGTAGTAATAGCCGTCTTTTTTATAAAGATGTGGCCCTTCGGGATAACGTCCGCCTGTGCCGCGCCAGAGGAGGCGGCTGTCGGTGAGCTGACGGCCCGTGGCGGGGTCGATGGTACAGAGCCAAATAGCATCGTCGGGGTTGCTGACCATGTAGCATTTTCCATCCTCCCAATAAAGCGAGGGGTCGATGCCGCCTTGCTGCAGCCAGCAGGGCTCGCTCCAAGGACCATAAGGATTGGAGGCAGAGACGATGAAGTTGCCCTTGCCGCCCACGAGGGTGGTAATCATGTAGAAAGTGCCATCGTGATGGCGGAGTGTGGGGGCGTAGATGCCCGTCCACGAGGTGGCGCCGTCGAGGGAAAGCTGCGAGGGGCGACTGAGGATGTTGGCTATCTGTTCCCAATGGACAAGGTCTTTGGAATGATAGAGAGGCACGCCGGGGAAGTACTGGAACGATGAATTGACGAGGTAATAATCGTCGCCCACGCGGCAGATGGAGGGGTCAGGATGAAAGCCCGCGATGACAGGGCTGGGGATGCCATCAGCAGACTGCGCTGCGATGGTACTGAAACAGAGAACTAAAAATAAAGCTGTAAAAGAGCTGCGGAATGTAGTGAGCGAAGACATACTGGATTCTCTCTTTTTTTTGTTAATCGTCAATCTTGACTTCGTCTTTTCTTGTCTCGTCTCGGCCATTCATGCTTGCATATTGGCTCTCGCTGCTCCAAGCATTCAAGATGGTCTGCACCTCCTCGTCGGTTTTGTAGAGGATGTCGCGGCAGAAGGTGATGAGCTGCTGGGCGCGCGTCAGCTGGGCAGTAAGCTGGTCGATGCCCATCTGGCCTGTCTCGATCTGGCGGACGATGTCGTCGAGCTGACGGATAGCTTCTTCGTAGGTCATGGGATTTGTTCGTTGCAGGGTTTTACGATGGAGTAGGCTTCGCCTTCGGCAAAGCGGGTGTGGAGGACGTCGCCTTCGCGGAGCCGTGCGGCGGAGCGGACGGCATGGCCATCGGCGGCATAGGTGATGCTGTAGCCACGGCGGAGGACGACATCGGGGCTGGCTCCTGCAAGGACCGTCGCAGCAACTTCGAGGCGATGGCGATGCCCTGCCACGAGGGTGCCGGCGGCTGCCTGCAGACGCTGGCGGCGGAGGGTGAGGGCATGGGCGGCGTCGGCCCTGCGAAGGGCAAAGGCGGCGGGGAGGCGGAGGGTGAGGCCCTGCAGGTGCTGCGCGGCGGCTGCGACCCGGGTGGTGACGGCAGCGGCAAGCGATTCGGCAAGGTGCCCGAGCCGGGCGGCAGCCTCGGCCATGCGGCTTATAAGGAATTCGGCTGCGGCCGTAGGGGTCTTGACGCTGGTGTGGGCAACGGCATCAAGGACGGTGGCGTCGCGCTCGTGCCCGATGCCCGTGAGGACAGGCAGGGGGAACTGGGCGCAGTTGGCTGCCAGCAGATAGGTGTCAAAGCCGACGAGGTCGCTGGCTGCACCTCCGCCGCGGATGATGACCACCACGTCCCACCGCTCCGCTTCGGCAGCAATGGCGTCGAGGGCGCTGATGACCGTGGGCTCTACGGCATCGCCCTGCATGACGGCGGGAAACAGCCCCAAAGAGAACGCGAAGCCGTAGGCATTCGTCGCCAGCTGATGACAGAAGTCGCCATAGCCTGCTGCCGTCTCGGACGAGATGACAGCCACACGCCGCGGCACGAGGGGCATGGGCAGTTCTTTGTTCAGGCCGATGGTGCCCTCGTGCTCCAGCCGCAACAGGATTTCGCGGCGCCGCCCAGCCATCTCGCCCAGCGTGTAGGTGGGGTCGATGTCCTCGACGACGAAGGAGAGGCCGTAAAGCCCGTGGAACTCCACCGTCACCAGCAACTGCACGCTGATGCCGGCAGTAAACGCCTGTCCCGTAGCCTGCTCGAAGTAAGGCTTCAGCATACAGAAGCGCCCCCGCCAAATCGTAGCCCTGGCCTTGGCCACCATGCCAGCGCCCGAGGGATGCTTCTGAACAAGTTCGATGTAGCAATGTCCGGCGGCGTTGACGCTGACCGAACTCATTTCGGCCCGCACCCAATACTCGTCCGGCAGCCCTTCTGCAATGGCTTCGTGCACACGCTCGTTCAGTTCAAACAGGGTCAGGGTTTCCATTTCAAGGAGTTTGGGGGCAAAGATACAAAAAAATTTGGTGTTTCGCGCACTAACTTGTACCTTTGTCGCAAAAAAAGAAAAAAAACCGGAAGCATGACAGGAAAAGCGGTGCCCACGGAGCTGGGGACAGAGAAGATTAGCAAGCTGCTGGCGAAGTACGCCATCCCGTCCATCGTGGCGATGATAGCATCATCGATCTATAATATTGTGGATAGCGCCTACATCGGTCATGGCATCGGGCCGATGGCGTTGAGCGGACTGGCGCCGACGTTTCCGCTGATGAACATATCGGCAGCCTTCGGCGCGATGGTGGGTGTGGGAGCCTCGACGATGATCAGCGTGCGCCTGGGGCAGAAGGACTATCGCAGCGCCCAGCAGATTCTGGGGAACGCCTTCTCGCTGAACATCCTTGTGGGCATTGTGCTGGCGGTAGTGACGCTTTCGGCGCTCGACCCCATCCTGCTCTTCTTCGGCGCATCAGAGAATACGCTCTCCTATGCCCGCGAGTATATGGTGTGGATTCTGCTGGGCAACGTCTTCACCCATCTCTACTTCGGCTTCAACGCCATCCTGCGCAGCGCCGGACATCCTGACAAGGCCATGAAGGCCACCATCCTCACAGTAGGGCTCAACTGCGTGCTCGACCCCATCTTTATCTTCCCGTGGGGACTGAACCTGGGCATCAAGGGCGCCGCCATTGCCACTATCCTAAGCCAATGCGTGTCGCTCACGTGGCAAATGCGCATCCTCACGAACAAGAACGAGCTGCTCCATCTCCATCGGGGCATCTATCGCCTGCAGGGACGTATTGTCCGCGAAATTCTCTCCATCGGCATCTCGCCCTGCCTGATGAATCTGGCAGCCTGCACGGTGGTTATCTTCATGAACCGCTCGCTGCTCTCGTACGGCGACGACTACGCCGTGGGAGCCTACAGCGTCATCCACAAGGTGACGTTCGTCTTCGTCACCCTCGTCATGGGACTCAATCAGGGCATGCAGCCCATCGCCGGCTATAACTATGGCGCCGAGCGCTACGACCGTGTGATGAAGGTGCTGAAGATTACCATCCTCTGGGCTACGGCGGCGATGACGCTGGGGTTCATCGTCTGCGAATTCCTGCCCCGCTATGCGGCGCTTATCTTCACTACCGACGAGCTGCTGCTGACGGAAATCGTGCGCGGCATGCGCATCAACGCCTACATCTTCCCCCTCATTGGCTCGCAGATGGTTATCGGCAACTTCTTCCAGGCCATCGCCAAGCCTTGGAAGGCCATCTTCCTCTCCCTCTCGCGGCAATTCCTGTTCCTCATCCCCTTCCTGCTGTGGTTTCCCACGTTCTGGAAGCCCGCCCTCGACGGCGTGTGGTACAGTATGCCCGCTTCCGACCTTGTCTCGTGCATCACAGGCTTCATCCTGCTGGCTGCGCAGATGAAGAAATTCAAGAAATTGCTCCCCCAATCCTGATTCCTCCCCATTTCTGATTCCTATTTACTTATTCCTCATTCCTAATTGCTAATTCTCCATGATTATCACCATCAGTCGCCAGTTGGGCAGCGGAGGACGTTCCGCCAGCCGACTTATAGCCGGGCACTACGGCATCAACGTCTATGACAAGAAGCTCATCGAGCTTGCTGCCGAGCAGAGCGGCCTCCATCGCCAGTTCTTCGAGCAGGCCGATGAGAGCCGGAAGTTCTCGTTCCGCTCGTTCCTCTTCGGCAGTCGCGCGGCTACGGGCCATGGCATAGGAGAGAACTCTGCCAACAACCCCCTCTCGGGCGACGCGCTTTTCAAAGTGCAGAGCGACGTCATCCGCGATATTGCCCAGCGCGAACCCTCGTGCATCATCCTGGGCCGTTGTGCCGACTATATCCTCCGCGATGTCCCCAGCCACGTCAGCATCTTCATCACAGCCGACCTTGACGACCGTGTGCGGCGCTATGCTGCGCACGACGGCATCTCCGACGCAGAAGCCTTGACGCTCATAGAGAAGGGCGATGCCCGTCGCGCCTCCTATTACAACTACTACACCCAGCGCAAATGGGGCGAAGCTGCCAACTACGACCTTTGCATCAACAGCAGCCGCCTGGGCATCGAGGGCACAGCTGAACAGATTATCCGCTTCGTCGATGAATTCCGCCCTTCAGGGAAATGACGCGCATAGGACTACTCTCTGACACGCATGCCTGGTGGGACGACCGTTACGCCCACTACTTCAGCGAATGCGACGAGGTTTGGCACGCCGGCGACATCGGCTCGGCTGAGCTGGCAGACCGTTTCGAGCAGCTGCCCGTCACCTTCCGCGCCGTCCATGGCAACATCGACGGCTACGACATCCGCCTCCGCTACCCAGAGGTGCTCCGCTTCACGGTGGAGGGCATCGACGTGCTGATGAAGCATATAGGCGGCTATCCGGGCAAGTACGACTCCTCCGTCCGCAGCCTGCTTTTTGACAATCCCCCCCGCCTATTCGTCTGCGGGCACAGCCATATCATGAAGGTGAAATATGACAAGACGCTCGGCCTTCTCCACATCAATCCTGGCGCCGCAGGCGTCTACGGCATCCAAGCCGTCCGCACCCTCGTCCGCTTCACCCTTGCCGATGCCGACATCCGCGACCTTGAAGTCATCGAACTGCACTAACCCCGCAGCACAAGGGAATCATTTAAAACGCCAATTGGAGTTTCATTCTCCGACAGCTGGAGTTTCATTCTCCTGCAATTGGAGTTTTTATCTCCGCCAATTGGAGTTTTAAAAAAAGAACAGGGCTTGGGGCGATTTTCCGAGGGGGAAAACAAATTCTGACAAGGCACAGTTATTTCAAGGTTTTTTTGTACGGGTGCAGAAGTTTGCGTATATTTGCACCCACAAAAAGAACAAATCCCAAGAATATGAAAAAAACGTTTATGACCATTGCCATTAGCGCGGCTATGATGATGCCGTTCAGCGCCTGCCAAGAGGCGCAGCGTGAGAACCCGTTGCTCGTGGAGAGCCAGCAGCCCTTCGGCACACCCGACTTCAGCAAGATACAGCCGACGGACTACCTGCCGGCCTTCGAGGCTGCCATACAGCAGAAGCGCGACAATATCCAGAAGATTGTCGACAACAAGAAACCTGCCACCTTTGCCAATACCATCCTGCCCTACGAGGAGAGCGGGCGGCTGCTTGACCGCGTGAGTCGCGTCTTCTTCGCCCTGACGGAGGCCGACAAGACGCCCGAAATCGGGGAGACGGAGAAGAAGGTGATGCCCATGCTGACGGAGCTTGAGAACGAAATCTCGTTCAACAAACAGCTCTTCGCGCGCATACGCCAGGTGTATGACAAGGAATACCCCACGCTCCAGGGCGAGGACAAGAAGCTGCTGGAGGAGATATATAAGGAGTTCGTGCGCAAGGGAGCCCTGCTGCCTGAGGAGAAAATGGAGCGCATGAAGGCCATCAACCTGCGCATCACAGACTTGCAGCAGCAATGGGGCGACCTGCTGCAGGCTGCCACCAACGAGGCCGTCGTGTGGGTGAAGAACAAGGAAGAGCTGAAAGGGTTCAGCGAGGCCGACATCGCCCAATGCGCCAAGGACGCAGAGAGCCGCGGAGGCAAGGCACCCTATGCCATCGTCATCGTCAACACTACCCAGCAGGCGCCCCTCGTCAGCCTCGACAACCGCGACTTGCGCCGCAGGGTCTACGAGGCTTCAGTCTATCGCGCCGACGGAACGAACAAGTACAACACCTATCCCCTCGTCGTAGAGATCGCCTCGCTGCGTGCCGAGCAGGCCGAGATAATGGGCTACCCCAACTACGCCTCCTACTCGCTGGAAAGGACGATGGCCAAGACGCCAGAGAACGTCTATGCCTTCCTGAACAGCCTCATCGCCCAGTATGTGCCCAAGGCCGACGCCGAGACGAAGGCCATCGAGGAGTATGCCCGCAAGACCGAAGGCAAGAACTTCCAGCTGCAGCCCTACGACCGCTTCTACTACTCAGCAAAGATGAAGAAGGAGCTGCTGAACGTCTCCGACGACGAGGTGAAGCCCTACTTCAACGTGGATAGCGTGCTGGTGAACGGCGTCTTCTATGCCGCCCATCGCGCCTACGGCCTCACCTTCAAGCAACGTACCGACATACCCCTCTACCACCCCGACATGAAGGCCTTCGAGGTCATCGACAAGGATGGAAAGACGAAAGCGCTATTCTACTGCGACTACTTCCGCCGCCCGACGAAGCGAGGCGGAGCGTGGATGGACGGCTTCGCCAAGCAGAGCCGCCAATGGAACCAGATTCCTATTGTCTTCAACGTCTGCAACAACGCCAAGGCACCCGAAGGGAAGCCCTCGCTGCTGACGTGGGACGAGGTGACGACGATGTTCCACGAGTTCGGGCATGCCCTGCACGGCATCCTCTCCGACTGCCAGTACAATCGCCTGAGCGGCACCAGCGTCGCACGCGACTTCGTGGAGCTCCCCTCGCAGTTCAACGAGTCATTCGCCACCAACCCGGAGGTTTTCGACCATTTTGCCCGCCATTGCGAGACGGGTGAGCCCATGCCTACCGACCTGAAGGAGCGTATGCTGAGGAGCATCAACTTCCAGACAGCCTATGCCCTTGGTGAGAACCTCGCTGCCACCTGCCTCGACCTGGCATGGCACATGCTGCCCTCAGGAAGCGTGCCCTCGCTCGAGCAGGCAGCGGCTTTCGAGCCTGAGGCCCTGCGGCAGGTGGGGCTGCTCAATCCGCAGATTCCCCCACGCTACCGCACCACCTACTTCAACCACGTATGGGGCGGAGGCTATGCCGCTGGTTACTACAGCTATCTCTGGACCGAGGTGCTGGCTGTCAACGTGGCTGACGTGTTTGCCCAGCGCGGCGCACTCAACCCCAAGACGGGACAGGACTTCCGCGACAAGGTCCTAAGCCGAGGCAACACGGGCGACCTTATGCAGATGTTTACGGACTTTACCGGCATGGCTCAGCCCGATGCTTCCAGCCTGCTGAAAGCCAGAGGACTTTAATAAAAAAACATAACGAAAAAGAAAAAAAAGATAAGGAATTAAACTTTTTCCGGTGGGGCGCGTCATAAATGCGAACGACATTTTTATTCACCCATTAAAAACAATCGCTAAAATGAAAAAGATTCTTTTTGCAATCATGGCTTTAGCCATCAGCACATGTGCCTTTGCACAGGGACAGCGTCGCGAGTTCAAACCGGAAGACATGGCAAAGCGCCAGGCCGACCGTATCAAAGAAACCTGCAAGACTAACGAGAAGCAGGACAAGGCCCTCTATGGCTATTTCCTCCGTCAGGCAAAGCGCCAGCAGGAAGAGTGGGCTAAGATGCAGCAGGGCGAGCGTCCGCAGGGCAACCGCGAAGACTTCCGCGCCGAAATGGAGAAGCGTCAAAAGGCTCAGAACGACACCCTGAAGACCATCCTCACCAAGGAGCAGTTTGCCACCTATGAGAAAGCTATGCAGGAAATGCGCAACCGTGGCCCGCGTGGCGGACAAGGCGGACAGGGCGGCCCGCGTGGCGACAGACCGCAGAGAAACAACTAAGGCCTGACAGCCTGAAAAAAAGGGCGGTACAGCATGAAGCTGTACCGCCTTAGTTTTTCTTGTGCTCTTGCACTCATGAAGAGACTTATTCCAGCGAGCGACAGAGGGCGCGATTAGCGGCTGCGACCTTGGCGACATCAACCTTCGTGACCTTGCGGTCGTAGGTAAGGAGACCGTTGATTTCTACTTCCACGTCAGACGTCTGGGTATAAACGCCTGCGGAATAGCCTTGGCGGACAAGGTTGAGCAGCATGCCGGCATACTTGACGTATTCAGCCGTAACCTCGTCAGACGTCTTGAATTGCACATAGCCCCAGTTACGGTCGGGCACCCAGAGGTGGCCTTCAAGGGCAAGGCCAATGCCGCCGTACTCACCCAGCACGTTGACGCGCGTGGGGTCGAAGAGAATCATCTTGGGCTCAGGGTAGTTGTGCATGTCGAGGATATCACCACAGGGATAGTGGTTGCCTCCGCTGGCGGGATTGACAAGGCGCGTGGGGTCGTAGTCCTTTGTCCAGGCAACGATTTCGGGCGTTTTGAACTGTCCCCAAGCCTCGTTGAAGGGCACCCACGTGCCTACGCAGGGATAGCTGTAGAGGTAGTCCATGATTTCCTTCCACTCCTTACGGAAATTGGCTTCGGATGTGGCGGTACGGTTAAACTCCGTGCCGTTGAACCAGTTGTGGTTCTGCCAACGGGGATTGCCTTCGCCGCCGCTGGGCATATCCTGCCAGACAATGATACCCTGCTGGTCGCAATGGGTGTACCAACGGGCAGGCTCCACCTTCACGTGCTTGCGGATCATATTAAAGCCCATCTCCTTCAGTTTAACAACATCGTAGAGCAACGCCTCGTCCGTGGGAGCGGTATAGAGGCCATCAGGCCACCAGCCCTGGTCGAGAGGCCCCATCTGGAAGAGCGGCTTATTGTTGAGCATCATGCGCATATAGCCAGAGGCATCACGTCCTGTGGAGAATTTGCGCATGGCGGCATAGCTGTCGATGCGGTCCACCACCTTGCCTGCGCTACTCAGTTCGACCTTCAGGGTATAGAGGAACGGGTCATCGGGGCTCCAGAGATGGGCGTCGGCAGGCATATTGACCACGAGGGGCTCGCCGTTGATGCTCTTGGCAGAGGCAATGAGTTTCTTGCCGTCATAGACGTTGACCACGGCCTTGTCGGCATAGGCAGCACAACTGAGGCTGGGGGCGACGGTGAGGGTGTGGCGGTCGATGTCGGGCGTGATGCGGAGGTCGGTGATGTAGTGCTCGTTTACAGGCTCAAGCCAAACGGTCTGCCAAATACCGCTGACAGAGGTGTACCAGATGCCCTCGGGGCGATGCACCTGCTTGCCACGAGGCTGGTAGCTGCTGTTCGTGGGGTCCCAGACCTTCACCTCGAGGGTGTGAGTCTTTGTGCCTTCGAGGGCAGCGGTAATGTCAAACGTGAAGGGAGTATAGCCTCCTGTATGGCTGCCTACGCGAGTGCCATCGACCCAGATGTCGGCCTTCCAGTCAACGGCGCCGAAGTGGAGCAGCACACGCTTGCCCTTCCAGCCTGAAGGAACGGTGAATGTACGGCTGTACCAGAGCTCCTCCTTTTCCGTCAAAGCGCGACCCACGCCCGAGAGTGACGATTCAATGGCAAACGGCACAAGGATTTGTCCGTCGAACGTTGTAGGCTTCAGAGAGCCGATCTCTGTGACGGCATAGTCCCAAAGGCCGTTGAGGTTCAGCCAGTCAGCACGCTCCATGATGGGACGAGGGTATTCAGGCAGGACGTTCTTGGGACTAACTACGTCAGCCCACGTCGTACGGATTCTGTCGCCAGCAGGCGACCACTCAGCAAAGGCGGATATGGCGATAAACACCAATGCCCCAAGTAGCAGGGAAAATCTTTTCATGATGGTATTTTTTATAAGGTGAAATTGTCCGTTATTTTTTCTCGCAGCAAAGATAGTAAAAGTTTTTGTTTACGTTCTCAGTTTTCAGAAAAAAAGTGTACTTTTGCAGTCGCATGATAGACGATGCCACCAAAAACCGCATTCTCGATACGGCTCAAATACTCGAAGTCGTGTCGGATTTCGTCACTCTACGGCGCAGGGGGGCGAACTACATCGGCCTATGCCCGTTCCATAATGAGCGCACGCCCTCGTTCAACGTCAATCCGGCACGTGGCATCTTCAAGTGCTTTGGCTGTGGCAAGAGCGGCGATGCCGCCCGTTTCCTGATGGAGCACGAGCAGATGACCTTTCCCGAAGCGCTGCGCTGGCTGGCCCATAAATACGGCATTCCCATCGAGGAGCGCGAGCTGACCAACGAGGAACGGCAGGCGCAGAGCCGTCGCGAGAGCCTCGGCATCATCAACGAGCACGCCTGCAAATGGTTTGAGCACCAGCTATGGGAGACAGAAGGCGGACGGGCTGTTGGCCTGGCCTACTTCCGCTCGCGCGGCTTCCGCGACGACATCATCCATAAATTCCAGCTTGGCTACTGCCCTGAAGGGCAGGACACCATGGTACAGGATGCGCTCAGCAAAGGATACCAAAAGGAACTGCTGGTAGAAGCAGGCGTGGCCTACGCTTACGATGACGGACGTCTGCGTGACCGGTTTCATGGACGTGTGATATTTCCCATTCACAGCCTTTCAGGCAAGGTTATCGCATTCAGCGGACGCATCATGAAGTCGGACGCCAAGGTGGCCAAGTATGTCAATTCGCCTGAGTCGCCCGTCTATACGAAAAGCAACGAACTCTATGGCATCTGGCTGGCCAAGAGCACCATCGTCAAGCAGGACAAGTGCTTCCTTGTAGAGGGCAATACCGATGTGGTATCCATGCATCAGGCGGGCATTGAGAACGTCGTCGCCTCATGCGGCACGTCGCTCACGACAGGACAAATCAGGAAGATACACCGCTTCACGTCGAACATCACCGTCCTCTACGACGGCGACAGCGCGGGCATACACGCCTCGCTACGCGGCATCGACATGTTGCTTGAAGAGGGGATGAACGTCAAGGTAGTGCTCCTGCCCAATGGTGAGGATCCTGACAGCTTTGCCCGTGCCCATTCGGCTGACGAACTCCGCCAGTATATCGATGCGCAGGAGGTCGATTTCATCCGCTTCAAGACCAATCTGCTGCTGGCTGAGGTGGGCGATGACCCCTTCAAGCGAGCTGGCCTCATCAAGGACATTGTGACCAGTATCTCCAAGATTCCTGAGCAGATTGTCCGCTCGACGTACATTACGGCTTGCAGTCAGATGTTGCGGACAGACGAGCGAATCATTATCTCAGAGGTGGATAAGCTGCGCAAGGAGGCAAGGGAAAAAGCCAAGAAAGATGCCGCCAATGCTGAAGCACGTGCAACGGCGACGCCAGAGCAGACAGCCGACACACAGCAACCAGAGGAGGAAATGGTTAGCCAAGAAAGCCCCAGCGGACGAGCGATCCTGCCCGTTCAGGCCACTCCTGCTTATCCGACAATGGATCCTTCCTTGGCGGTCAAATCTCTCACCAGTACTGCAGATCCTTTGCAGCAAAAGGAACTTCTGCTGATGCAGCAGCTGGTGCGGCATGGAGAGGAGACCATCTGCTACGATGCCGACGAAGACGGAAATGAAATACCTGTTAGCGTAGTAGAATTCATCTTGGGTGATATGGCGTATGACGGACTGCAGTTCTCTGACACCCTGTTACTACAAATGGCTGAGGAATTGCTGCAGCACCGTGCCGACCCTGGCTTTTCAGCCTCACGTTATTTCCTCCGCCACAACGATAGCCGCATCAGCTCGCTGGCCACAGAACTGATTGGCGAGCGCTACGAACTGAGCCGCATCTTTAAAGGTGATACGACTTTGCAGGAGGTCGTTCCTCACCTTCTCAACGACTATAAGATGGCCATCGTAGAGCGCGAGCTCAAGGAGACGCTCTCCCGTCTGAAAGACCCTGCCGTCGCGAACAGTCCTGAACAGAGCCGTCAGGTGATGGAGGAATACAATGACCTTCTTGAAGCCCGTAAGAATCTCGCCAAGCAACTTGGCGAGAGGGTTACAGGCATCTGAGCGTTAGTACGTCCACTGGTGGAAGTAGTCGAAGTCAGCATGTCCGCCAAGAGCTGCCGTTGAATAGCAATAAAGGGCGGAACGATACCCCGTAAAGAGATCAAGTGTGAAACGCATGGCCAGACTGGTCGTGGGCATCGTCCAGTCGGTGCCGTTGAACGAGTAGGCCAGCCAGGCATGGTCGGCGTCCTGAGGGCTGTCGCTGTTGGGCGTATTGTCAATCTGCGGGGTGAATACGTAGCGCACGCGCAGCCACACCTCATTGCCAGGCATAGGCACACGGGTGAGCGTATCGAGCCTTTCAGGCATGCCGCGGAAGCCGGGACGGCGCAGAATGGCAGTTACGAAACGCTTGCCGCTGTCGTCAACCTCCACACCTACGGTACCATAGTTGCTCTGGAAAGCGCACAAGCCGGCGCGATCGCCAGGCTGCAAGCCTGTTGCGTCGAGGTGAACCTCGGCAATACAACGTGGGCCGACGGTACGTTGAGTGAGTGTGCCCTGTGCCGTCATAAGGTTATCCGTAACAGTCGTGGAGCGCAGACGCAGCCAGCCCTCGCGCTCTGTGAGGGACCACATCCCCTCGATGGGCAAATGGTTCCATTGCCAGACGGGCGAAAGGAAAGCCTTTCCATCGGTTAACAAGGGCTGGGGCGTAGCAAGCTTATTGGCGGGTTTGGGGTCGAATTCATCGGAGTCCCAGACGTAGTTACCTGCCATATCCTCGCGAAGCGCAGCAGAGAAGTTCTCCAACGGTTTGCCTCCTTCGCCCATGATTGGCCAGTCGTTCACCCAAGCCACAGGCTGAAGGGTAGGTATACGTCCCACGGCGCCGTGATCCTGGAACATGATGGCCCACCAGTCGCCGTTAGGCGTATCGACGATGGCACCCTGCGCTACGCCGTCGCCACGTCCGCCGATGGGGCCCTGCAGGACGACCTTGCTTTCATACGGACCAAGCAGCTCCTTGCTACGCCAGCAGGTTTCCGTACGTGGACGGCCGCTGGGCCAGTCGATTTCGAGGACGTAGTAGTAGTCACCTATATGGTAGAAGTGAGCGCCTTCGGCCCTCAGCCCCCAGCCTTCGCGCGGCGAGCTGATGAGCAGCTGGTCGATGCCGCCCTCCTTGATAGCGCTGAGGTCGGGCTCCAACTCGGTGATACGCAGGTCGCCATTGCCCCAGACGACGTAGGCCTTGCCGTCGTCGAAGAGCAGGCCCGCATCGTGGAAGGCACGGCTGTAGACGGCATGACGCTTCCAAGGCCCCTTCTGGATGTCCTGCGTCGTGTAGACGAACGTCTTGCGCTGGTCGTTGGCGATGAAGAGGGCGTAGAACGTGCCGTTGTTCTCGCGTAGTGTCGTGGCCCATTGGCCCTTGCCGTAGGCATTGCGGCCGTTACGGAGGTTATAGTTGTCGTCGTCGGCCAGGACGTCATAGATATAGTTGACGATGCGCCAATGCACGAGGTCGCGCGAGTGCATGATGGGCGCGCCCGGACAGAAGTACATGGTAGTGCTCACCATGTAGTAGTCCTTGCCCACACGGATGACGTCGTTGTCAGGGATATCGGTGTAAGTGAGGGGGTTGCTGACTTCTTGCGAAGCGGGAGCGCTGTTGCACGCAGCCAGCAGGGCGCAGCACAGCGCCAAAAAGAGGCTCAGTATTTTGCAATTAGTTCTCATAGGAAAAGGTTTTTGTTATGACGATACAAAGGTACGAAGACTTTAGCAATTCTCCAAATCCCGACACATCTTTTTTTACAAAAAAGGCATCTTGCACCCCCTCCCAGGATAACAACAGTTTGTTCCAAGGGATATCGGCAGGGCCGGCGGTCGGATACACACGAAAGGGGCAACCAACGCTGAGCCTCCGATGCCCCAACGAGTGGCTTATCAGGATGGAAAACGCGTTGGTCCACGTGGCTCAACGCGTTGGGCAACGTGGACCAACACGTTGAGCCAACAAATTTTCCTTCCATTACGTTGCCAGCCCGCTGCGCTGAGCGGTGCGATTCTGAAAGCACCTTTTTCAAGGTGCCTTTTTTTGCGTTCGGATTTGGACAGATGAAAAAGAATGCATATATTTGCAGCATGAAAAACCTGACATTTAAACTCCATCACTTGCTGCTGCCGGCTCTCGGCATTCTGCTTACAGCAGCAGGCTGCACCTCTCCTACCAAGGACGGGCAGGCGTGGGTCACCACGTGGGCTACTGCCGTACAACTGGCCGAACCGTACAACCTGCCCCCTGCCCCTGGGCTTGAGGGGAATACGCTGCGCCAGATCGTTCAGGTCTCCATCGGCGGCGATGTCGTCAGGCTGCGGCTGTCGAACGAACACGGCACATCCGATGCCGAGATTACTGGCGTAGAGCTGGCCTGTGCCTCCAGCGCGGGCGACACGTACCTGCAGGACGAGCACAGCGTCCGCCGCGTCACCTTCGGTGGTAGCGAAAGCCTTGTCATCAAGGCAGGTGAAAAGGCCACGTCTGACCCCGTCAAGTTTGCCCTGCCCCCCCGCCAGAACGTCGCCATCACCCTGCACTTCGGACAGATTTCCTCCACAACCGTCACCGCCCACCCAGGCTCGCGCACGACCTCCTATCTGTTACCATCCGCAGAGACTGACTGGGCAAAGGCCGTGCCGACCAACCACTGGTTCATCATCAACGCCCTCGACGTCAGGCGCAGTAGCGACGAGCAATGCGCTGTGGCTGTGCTGGGTAACAGCATTACCGACGGACGCGGCAGCACCACCAACCAGCAGGACCGCTGGACGGACAACCTCTCGCGCCGTCTGCTGGCCGACCCCAAAACCGACGGCGTTGCTGTGCTGAACTTCGGCCTGGGCGGCAACTGTGTTGTCCGCAAGGGTGGCCTCGGCCCCACCGCCAGCACGCGCTACCGCCGCGACCTGCTGGGCCAGCAGGGCGTCCGCTACGTCATACTCTTCGAAGGCGTGAACGACTTAGGCACATGCGGCGAGGGCAACGGCATCGCCACAGCCGACAGCATCATCGGCGTCTTCGAACAAATCATCAGCGAGGCCCACGCGCAGGATATCCGCGTCTATGGCGCTACCGTCACCCCCTTCAAGGGACATTACTACTACACCCCCGACCGCGAGCTGGGTCGCCAGCACCTCAACGCCTGGGTACGCACGTCGCATGGCCTTGACGGCTTTATCGACTTCGACAGGGTTGTGCGCAGCACAGCCGACAGCATCCGCCTCGACGAGCGTTTTCTTTATGAAAACGACTACCTTCACCCCAATGCCAAGGGCTATCGCGTGATGGCCGACGCTATCGACATCCCTGCTCTTTTTTATTAATTAAGGAGAAAACCGTCAAAAAAACAGAAAAAAATTTGGAACTTACAACCCGAGGGATTATCTTTGCATCATGAAAAACATCCTTAAAACGTGAAAAACAACCGAAATCTATTTACTAATTGTTTAACTTAAAAAAACTTACATCATGAGAAATTCAAGATTAAGTGCATTCTTGCTGGGAGCTGCCTTGCTGTTTCCCTGTTTGAATGTAAGTGCTCAGTACGTTGACCCTGAAACAGGCGTCGCGTACACCGCCATCGACGGCACCAAGGCTGGCGGCGAAGGCTTCGCCGATGCCAGCGACGGCAAGACGGACACTAAGTACGGCACGCGCGACATGCCCAACTTCGTGACCATCGAGGCGTCAGATCCGGTGTTCCTGACCGGCTACACCATCATCACGGCCAACGACAACGCATCGTACACCGGCCGCAACCCCTTGGACTGGACGCTTGAGGCTTCCAACAACAAGGAGAACTGGGACACCATCCAAGTCGTCACGAACGACGATGTGCTGGAAGACGTCAACTTCACCCCGTTCGACTTCCAGCTGGAGGCTCCCTCGAAGACGTACAAGTACTTCCGCTTCACGGTTCACGCCACGAAGGAAGAAGGTGCCTACATGCAGTACAGCGAACTCCACCTCTGGGGCAAGCCCTACTACACCATCAACAACGCCGACGACCTTCAGGTCTTTGCCCAGAGGGTGAACGACGGCGATGAAATCCTCGGCGGTCTGCTGACGGCTGACATCGACCTCGCAGGCGTGGAATGGATTCCCGTCGGCAACGGCGACCACAAGTATGCCGGCCACTTCAACGGACAGTTCCACCGCATCAAGAACATGACCACCCGCGACGTGAAGGAGCAGGGCCTCTTCGGTGTGGCCGCTGCTGCTAACATCGAGAACGTCATCATTGACAAGTCGTGCGTGCTGAAGACCACCCAGTCGTGCTCCGCTGCCCTCATCGGCTGCGTCAACGGCTCGGGCACCCTCACCATCACGGGCTGCCGGAACGAGGCTGACGTCGAGGGCGGTGCTGCCAACAACAGCGCTTTCGTCGGCTGCAACTTCTCAAGCGGCGCCCTCAAGGTCATCATCAAGAACTGCGTCAACACCGGTAACGTCAGCGGCGGCTGGGAGAACGGTATCTTCTCCGGTTGGTTCGCCAGCGCCGGCAAGGTCATCAGCAGCTACAACACCGGTAAGCTCACCAACGGCGACGGCAACAACAGCCTTGGCCGCGGCATCGGCGATGGCGACTACACCGCCAGCTTCGACCTCAATGAGGAGAACTTCAAAAAGGCTGTCAACACCCTCGAAGGCTTCACCAGCGAGTGGTTCGCCACGGGTGCCCTGACCTACGCCCTCAACGGCGACCAGAAGGAAATCAACTGGTACCAGACGCTGGGCGAAGACGCCGAGCCTACCCTCGATGCCACCCACGCTGTGGTCTATGTGGTCGGTGAGTTCGAGTGCGACGGTGTCACCGCCAAGGGCGACATCAGTTACAGCAACACCGACGGCAAGAAGGTCGATCCCCACACCTTCGTCAACGGTATCTGCACCAAGTGCGGCGCCGCCGACGAGACCTACTGCGACCTTGTTGATGGCTACTACGAGGTGGGCAACGCCAACCAGCTGCAGTGGATTTCTGCCCTGGTGAACGGCGGACGCAATGACGTCAACGTGAAGCTCATCAGCGACATCGACATGAAGGACGTAGCCTGGACGCCCATCGGCACATCGAAGTTCTTCTATGAGGGCACGTTCGACGGCCAGCTCCACCGCATCAAGAACCTCGTCATCAACGACGCTGAGGCCAGCGAAACCGGTCTCTTCAAGGTCCTCGGTCCCGCTGTGGTCCGCAACCTCATCATCGACAGCTCGTGCTCGTTCAAGAGCAACACGAAGACGGCTGCTTTCGCAGGCTACTGCAACGGCGAGGGTACCCTCCTCATCGAGAACTGCGGTAACGAAGCCAACGTCGAAGGCATTACCGCTACCAACGGCAACAACGCCGCCTTCATCGGCTGCAACTATTCAAGCGGTGCCCTGCAGGTCATCATCAAGAACTGCTACAACACCGGTAACATCAGCGGTGGTAACGAAAACGGTATCTTCTCCGGCTGGTTCGCCAGCAACGGCAAGGTCATCAGCAGCTGGAACACCGGTAAGCTCGACAACGGCGACGGCAGCAACAGCCTCGGCCGCGGCATCGGCGACGGTGACTATACCAACACCTTCGACCTCAACGAGGAGAACATGAAGAAGGAGGCCTATACGCTTGCCAACTTCACCAACGACTGGTTCAAGAGCGGCGCACTTACCTATGCCCTCAACCGCGACCTGGGCACCGACGCCTGGTACCAGACCCTTGGCTCGGACGACTATCCCACCTTCGACCCCTCGCACAGCAAGGTCTATGCCATCGGCACCCTCTCCTGCAACGGCACACCGAAGGAAGGCACCACTTACAGCAACACCGAGGGTGAGCTGAAGCGCGACAACCACGAGTTCGAGAACGGCATCTGCATCCACTGCGGCGCCAGCAACGACGACTTCTGCCCGCTCGTTGACGACTACTATGTCATCAGCACCGCCGAGCAGCTCGCGTGGTTTGCCGGTAAGGTCAACAATGGCAGCGGCACCGCCAACGCCAAGCTGACGGCCGACATCGACCTCGCTGGTGTGACATGGACTCCCATCGGCAACACTTCCACCAAGTTCCAGGGCAAGTTCGACGGTCAGGAGCATCGCATCCTGAACCTTGTCGTCGAACTTCCTGATGATGATTACGTCGGCTTCTTCGGCATCATCGGCGATGGTGCTGACATCCGTAACCTCATCATCGACAGCTCCTGCTCCTTCACGGGTGCAGCCTTTGTGGCTGGTGTGGCCGGTGGCTCCAACGGTAGCGGCAATGCCTACTTCACCAACGTGGGTAACGAGGCTACCGTCATAGGCGGAGCACAGAACGCAGCCGGTATCATCGGCGTCAGCATGAGCTCAGCCTGCCACTTCTTCATCGACAACTGCTACAACATGGGTGAGGTTACCGGCGCCAACGAAAGCGCAGCCATCAGTGGCTGGATTGGCGATGCATCCACCATCAGCAACAGCTACAACGGCAACTATGCCATCGTAGGTGTTGACGGCACCAAGACATTTGCACGTTTCGGCAGTAACCCGACCTTCACGAACTGCTTCGACATCCTCGCTTCGCAGGAGAATATTGGCAAGTTCGACGAAGAAGACCTTTACAGCGGTGCTTTGGCTTACGCCCTCAACGGCAAGTCCACCGAAAATCCCAGATGGTTCCAGACCATCGGCGTTGACCTGTACCCCGTGCCATTCGCATCACACGGCATCGTCTATCCCGCGGGCTCGCTCTACTGCGACGGCACGCCGAAGGACGACTTCCACTTCACCAACACCGAAGGCCAGCTCGAACGCGATGAACACGAATACGAGAATGGTATCTGTATCCACTGCGGCATCGCTCAGGAAGGCTATCTGGAGAAGGGTGAAGATGGTCTCTACCACATCGAGGATGGTGACCAGCTCGTCACCTTCGCCGGCATCGTCCAGCTCGACGGCACCGCCAGCGCTGTCCTTGAGGACGACATCAACCTCAGCGGCATCGAATGGCGTCCCATCGGCACCGTGGCAAGCCCCTTCCAGGGCAAGTTCGACGGACAGAATCACTCCATCGAGAACATGTATGTCGAGGGTGACGAATATGTCGGCCTCTTCGGCGTCATCGCCGATGGTGCTGACATCCGTAACTTCATTGTCACTAGCTCTTGCGACGTTGTCGGCACACGCTACGTCGGCGGTGTCGTCGGCGGCTCCAACGGCGGCGGTAAGATCTACCTCACTAACATAGGCAACGAGGCCAATGTCACAGCTGCCGAGCAGAATGCTGCAGGTCTTATCGGCGTCAGCATGGGTACTGCCTGCGCATTCATCATCGAGAACTGCTACAACATGGGCGACGTGATCGGTAGCAAGGAGAGTGCAGCCTTCAGCGGCTGGTGCGGCACAGGATCAGAAATCCGCAACTGCTTCAACACTGGCTTCATCAGCGGCGCTGACGACGACGGTCTGAAGAACCTCTGGCGCAACGACGGCACAAAGACTGAGAACATCTTCACCTTCGTCGAAGCCAACCAAGGCAGAGTCCTTGAAGAGGAGGCCCTCACCAGCGGCGAGCTCGCCTTCTTGCTTAACGGCATGGTCAGCGGCGGCGAGAACTGGTACCAAACCCTCGGCGAGGATGACTATCCCTTGCCCTTCAGCGAAGGCCACGCTAAGGTCTATGCAACGGGTGAGCTCCGTTGCGACGGTACTCCTTCGGGCGACGTTGCCTTCTCCAACGAAGAGAACGGCGAGGTCATCCAGCGCGATCACGAATTTGATGAAGAAAGCGGCATCTGCCATGTCTGCGGTACTTATGGTATCAGCACGGCCCAGCAGCTGCTCAGTTTCTCGTTCGATGTCCAGAATGGCGAGGCTCAGAAAGCTAGTGTCATCCTGCTGAGCGACATCGACCTTGCAGATGTTGACTTCGAGCCCATCGGTTACTACGAGGGTCAGGACGACAGTAGCGGAAACCTCGACCTTAGTATTCCTTACTGCGGCGTCTTCGACGGTCAGGGTCATCGTATCTACAACATGGTGATCGACCAGCCCGACCGCGCCAACCTCGGTCTCTTCGGCGTCGTCGGCGGTGGAGCTGTCATCAAGAACGTTACCATCGACAAGAGCTGCTTCGTCAACGGTAGCCGCTACTCGGCAGGTCTCGTTGGCGGTATCTCCAAGAGCGGCGACGTGAAGATTCTCAACTGCGGTAACGAGGCCGATGTCACCGTCGCCAACCAGAACGCCGGTGGTGTGCTGGGTGTGAACTTTGGCAACCGTGGCGCTCTCGAAATGGTCAACTGCTACAATACTGGTAACATCACCGGTAACAACGAGAGTGCAGGCCTCAGCGGCTGGCTCGGTAATGCTACGATTGCCAACTGTTACAACAGCGGTGTAATCGTCGGCGTGGATGGCGACAAGACTCTGGCCCGCTTCGCAAGCCTCTCTGCTACCAACTGCTACGACATGGGCGGCCAAAGCGGAACCACGGCCTTCAGCGATAACATGCTGGCCAGCGGCGAGCTCTGCTACCTCCTCAGCGGCAGTGAGAACAACCTCGAGTCCGTATGGCGCCAGAACATTGGCGAGGATGAACATCCTGTCCTTGATCCCGACCACAAGGTTGTCATCTTCAAGGGCGGCAAGTTCACCAACGACATCAGCGGCATTGAAATTGTTGAGGACAAGGCTCCTGTCGCAGTTCCTGAAGGCATCTTCACTCTCCGCGGCGAGCGCATCAACGAACTCCGCCAGGGCATCAACATTGTCCGCATGAGCGACGGTAGTGTCCGCAAGGTCTTGATTAAGTAAGAAACGTAAGGGAAACTAATTCCCAACCTGAAAACCCTGGGAGGCAGGCTATGATGCCTGCCTCCCATTTTAGTTATTCAAATGAAATGAAAAGACTCCTCCTTCCCCTCCTCTGCCTCTTCGCCCTTGCAGCACTGGCTGAAAACAATCCCGTCGCCGACCCCGATGCCGTTGTCATCAGCGGCAAGATGCGCTTCACCGTGCTTACGCCGCAGATGATTCGCATCCAGTACAGCCCAACGTCTGCATTTGAAGACCGCGCCACGTTCACCGTTGTCAACCGCCGTCTGCCCGTGCCCGAGTTCACAACCACCAGCGAAGACGGCTATCTCGTCCTCCGCACCTCGGCACTCACCCTTCGCTACAAGGAGGGCACTCGCCCTAACCCCGCCCAGAAATCGTCTGCGAACCTCAGCATTACCTTTACCCTGAATGGGCAGGAGGTTATCTGGTATCCCGGCAAGGACGATGCCCTTAACCTGCGCGGCACCCAGCGCACGCTCGACAATGTGGCGGGCGACACGCAGCGCGACCGCCTCGAGCAGGGCATCCTTTCGCGCAGCGGATGGGCCATCATCGACGAGTCGCCCACTGCCACGCGTGGCGATGGCAGCCGCTCCTTCCCCATGGAGCCGAAGGAGGACGGAGGCATGGACTGGGTGGCACAACCGTTGGAGTCAGGTGCCTACGACTGGTACTTCCTGGGTTACGGCCACGACTACACGTCCGCCCTTGACGACTTCGTCCGTGTAGCTGGACGCATTCCCCTCCCGCCCGCTTACCTGTTCGGTTATTGGTACAGCCGCTATTGGGCTTACACCCAGAGCGAGTTCATGCAGATTGTCACCGACATCGAGCGCAATAAGATTCCTCTCGACGTCATGATTTTCGATATGGACTGGCACACGGCTGGATGGACGGGATGGACGTGGAATAAGAAACTCATCCCCAACCCCAAGGGGCTCATCACCTGGATGCACAAGCACGGCTTGCGCGTGGCCCTCAACCTCCATCCTGCCGATGGTATCGACAACGACGAGGAGTTCTACGATGTCCTCAGCCGCGACCTCGGCCGCGACCCTTCCAAGGGCGAGACCATCCCCTGGGAACTCGAGGACTACGATTTCTACAAAGCCATGTTCAACGACATCATCCGTGTCCGCGAGGAGGAAGGCGTCGATTTCTGGTGGCTCGACTGGCAGCAATGGCTCCTCAACAAGCATATCGACGGCCTTGGCCAGACCTTCTGGCACAACCACGTCTTCTTCGAGGACATGCGCCTCAACCGCCCCGACCGCCGTCCCACCATCTACCACCGTTGGGGCGGTCTCGGCAGCCATCGCTATCAGATCGGCTTCTCAGGCGACACCTACGCCACATGGCCCACGCTCGCCTACCAGCCCTATTTCACCGCCACAGCCTCTAACGTGGGCTACGGCTACTGGGGCCACGACCTTGGCGGCCATCAGCAGAGTGGTGACAACAACCCTGAACTCTACCTGCGCTGGATGCAGTATGGCGTCTTCTCGCCCATCTTCCGCACCCACGCCACCAACGCCTCCAACATCGAGCGCCGCATCTGGAAATTCCCCAACTTCTCTCAACTGCGCGAGACAGTCGTGCTGCGCTATGCTCTCTTTCCTTATATATATACATACGCGCGCGAGGCGTACGACACGGGCATCGGCATTTGCCGTCCGCTCTACTACCAATGGCCCGAAGTCTCCGAGGCCTATCGCTACGAGGACGAATACTTCTTTGGCCCCGATATTCTTGTTGCGCCCGTCACCTCGCCCGTCGATAACGAAGGGCTGGCTTATCGCACCACCTGGCTCCCCGAGGGGCTGTGGTACGACGTGGCAGCAAATGAGTTGGTACGCGGAGACGTCATCTTCACCGATGGCTATACCCTCGACCAGATTCCTTACTTCTATCGCGCCGGCAGCATCATCCCCCTCAACCCTGCACAGAACACCGTCATGGAACGTCCGTCGTCCATCATCCTCCGCGTCGTTCCTGGGGCTGACGGCACAGGCACACTCTACGAAGATGCCTTCGACAACGACCGCTACAAACAGGGCGAGTGTACCTTCACCCGCATCAGCCAGACGCGCTCCGAGGGAGCCGTAGAAGTATGCATCGCCGCGCGCGAAGGTGCTTTCGAAGGCATGCCCGACAGCCGTACCTACACGCTCGAACTGCTTGGCATGGCTGCCGCTCCCACAGCCGTTTTTCTCGATGGAAAGGCCGTTTCCGACTCTTCCTATAGTTACGACGAGACGGCTCACACCATCATCGTCACCCTCTCCGATATCCCCTGTGCCTCGTCTGCCACGCTTCGTGTCGAGGCACCCACGATAGCTCCCGTCAGCCGCGAGGCGCAAGCCCTTGCCGACACCTATGCGCCCTACGTCGATGATTCGGCGACAAAGGGATTCTGGATTACCGGCTCGGCCGTCCCTGGCGGCACGCAGCAGCTGGAGCCCTACCCCGACGGCACCTACCGTTTCCACGGCACTCTCACGGCCGGTACGCTCCGCATCCTCAATACCGCTACGGAAAATTCCACCACCCGCTACACAGCACCCCGTTATACCGACGTCTCCATCATCGGCACAGCATCATCGAAATCCGTGACAGCTGCACAGGCTGAGAAAGACGGCGCCGAGTGGGTTGTCCCCTTCACGGAAAACCGCTATCGCTTCACCCTCAATCCCACAAAGATGACCGTCACAGGCGAATTGTTCGTCCCTTGGGGCGAACTATATATCGCCGGCGGCTGTATTGCTCGTGGCCAAGCCGACAAGTGGCACGTGGAAATGGCGCTTCCTTTCACCCGCAGCATCACCAACCCCAACGTCTGGACGTGGACAGGCGAACTGAAGGCTTACAACGGCAACGAACAGCCGCGCCGCTTCAAGCTGTTGGCACAGAAGGACTGGGGACCACGCAGCCTCCATCCCTTCACGCAGGACGAACCCATCCTCACCTCCACCCGCGCCAGCGAGATTGATGGCGACGACAAGTGGGCCATCGCCTCCGATGGCTGGTACCAGATTACCGTTGATGTCTTCCGCGAAACCTTTGCTGCCACCTATCTGGGCAAGGACTACGACCCTTCGTCCGTCGCCCTTCCTGAGAACGACTCGGCACACATGGGCACCCCTGGCGGCTTCTACACCCTCTTCGGCACACCTGCTGCCCCCGCTTCAGGTAAGGGCATCTACATCCACCAGGGCCGTAAGATTCTCATCCGCTGACGATTCCCTACATCGCCATGCCGCCATCGACCTGGATAACCTGGCCGCTGACGTAGCTGCTGAGGTCGGAGGCGAGGAAGAGGGCAACGCCGGCGATGTCGTCGGGCGTACCTCCGCGACGCAGGGGGATGCGCTTGGCCCACTCCTCACGCACGGCTTCGGGCAGCTGGAGCGTCATGTCGGTAAGGATGAAGCCTGGGGCGATGATGTTGGCACGGATGCCGCGACTGCCAATCTCCTGCGCGATGCTCTTCGTGAGCCCTATCATGCCCGCTTTCGAAGCGGAGTAGTTGCATTGTCCGGCATTACCGTGAACGCCCACCACGCTACTCATGGAGATGATGCTGCCTGCACGCTGGCGCATCATCACGGGAGTGACGGCGTGGATGAAGTTGAACGTGCTCTTGAGGTTGACGGTAATAACGCTATCCCATTGTGCCTCGGTCATGCGCATCATCAGGCCGTCGCGCGTGATGCCGGCGTTGTTGACCAGCACGTCGATACGGCCGAAGTCCTTCACAATCTCTGCCACCACAGCCTCCGTAGCGGCAAAGTCAGACGCGTCGGAGGCATAGCCCTTGACGCGAGTGCCGAAGGCCGCAATCTCCTGTATGGTCTCAGCCATAGCCTCGTTATAGACCAAGTCGGTAATGGCTATGTCGGCCCCTTCTGCCGCAAAGCGCAAAGCCAGCGCCTTGCCGATGCCTCGTGCTGCGCCCGTGATGAGGGCGACTTTTCCTTCCAGTAGTTTCATTTTTCTTAATTCTTAACTAAAATTGTTCTTTCTATCTCGTCGAAGATGTCGAAGAGCTCGTCCATGGTGTTGGCGCGGAGCATGCGTATGCGCGTAGGGCGGAAGTTGGGAATGCCCTTGAAGAGCGGCGTTGCCGCCAGATGGCGCCTGATGTGCAGGATGCCGCCATACTCCCCAGCCCTTGCCACGCTCTCCCTCACCTGCTGGCGCAGGATGTCCAGCTTCGCAGAGTCAACAAGTCCACGAGTCAACAAGTCAACACGCGGTATGCAGGCCTCGTCGCCACTCGTTAACTCGTTGACCTGTTGACTCGTTGACCTTATATATTCCTTCACCTCCCTGAATATCCAGGGGCAACCGAACGAGGCGCGGCCTATCATGATGCCGTCCACGCCGTAGCGCTCGAAGCACTCCAGGGCGCGCTCGGGGGTGGTGATGTCGCCGTTGCCGATGATAGGGATGTGCATGCGGGGGTTGGCCTTCACCTGCCCGATGAGCGTCCAGTCAGCCTCGCCCGTGTACATCTGGCTGCGGGTGCGCCCGTGTATGGTGAGGGCCTGGATGCCGCAGTCCTGCAGCTGCTCGGCAAGTTCTACGATTATCTTGTGCTCGTGGTCCCAGCCGAGCCGCGTCTTCACCGTCACGGGGATGTGGACGGCATCGACGATGGCGCGCGTCATCTCCAGCATCAGGGGGATGTTCCGCAGCATACCTGCGCCTCCGCCCTTGCTTGCCACGCGCTTCACGGGGCAGCCGTAGTTGATGTCGAGGATGTCGGGCCCTGCCGCCTCGGCCAGTTTGGCAGCCTCCACCATCGAGGGGATGTCGCGCCCATAGATTTGTATGGCCACGGGGCGTTCCTCGTCGCTCACGCGGAGTTTGTCCACCGAGCGGTTCACCCCGCGGATAAGGGCATCGGCCGACACAAACTCCGTATAGACCATGTCGGCTCCGAAACGCTTGCACATCAGCCTGAACGCCGCGTCCGTGACGTCCTCCATCGGAGCCAGCATCACCGGCCTCTCGCCCAAATCAATCGTCCCAATCTTCATATTCAATTGCAAAGGTACAAGTAAGCGAGGGAAATACCAAATTTATTTGAGTATTTCCGAGCGGGAGTACCTTAAACGGACGTAAGGCCGTTAAAAGTAGTAAATAATAATGAAAAATGAAAAATGAAGAATGAAAAATAAATTGTCTTGTATGCAGCCTACCGATGACAGGGGCAATTTACGACTTCATCCTTCATCCCTATTTTTCATCCTTTATCCTTATTTTTCATTTTTCATTCTTCATTCTTCATTTTTCATGAAAATCCTTCATAATCCTTCACTCATTCTCCCCTCAGAATCAACAAGTTTGACGGAATGAAGGATATGAAGGATAAAAAAACATTTTTTTCACACGGCTTGTTTACGCATTTTATCGCACAAATTCCTTCAGCCCATCTTAGCAACTGCCCAGATAGCATCAGTTTCCCCAAAAATTCCATCAAATGGAAAAAAAGTTCCATAGGCTGGAAAAAAAGTTCCATCAAATGGAATTTAAATTCCACAGGCTGGAATTTTTACAGCATTTGACGCTTGCAGAACAGCCGTTAGGGGCATTCTTGCGGATAATCATATTTATTTTTCATTCTTCATTTTTCATTTTTATTGCCTAGCATGCCCCTTGCCGATAGCAGGACCGTTTATTTTTCATTTTTCATTCTTCATTTTTCATTTTTATTGTATCTTTGCAGCATGAACTACTCCATCAAGGACTTCGAGATTATGGCGCCGGTGGGCTCGCGCGAGTCGCTGGCGGCTGCCATTCAGGCTGGTGCCGACAGCATCTACTTCGGCATCGGCCATCTGAACATGCGTGCCCGCTCCGCCAGCACCTTCACCATCGCCGACCTCCGCGAGATTGCCGCCACCACCGCCGCCTACGGCATCAAGAGCTACCTCACCGTCAACACCATCATCTACGATGAGGACATGACGCTCATGCGCCAGATTGTCGATGCCGCCCACGACGCCGGCATCTCGGCCGTCATCGCCAGCGACGTCGCCGTCATGAGCTACTGCAACGCCATCGGACAGGAGGTACACCTCAGCACCCAGCTCAACATCAGCAACGCCGAGGCCCTGCGCTTCTACGCCCGCTTTGCCGACGTCGTCGTGCTCGCCCGCGAGCTCAACCTCACCCAGGTGCGCGCCATCTACGACGTCATCCAGCGCGAACAGATCCGCGGCCCGCGGGGCGAGCTCATACGGATAGAGATGTTCTGCCACGGCGCCCTCTGCATGGCCGTCAGCGGCAAGTGCTACCTCAGCCTCCACGAGCTGGGCGCCAGCGCCAACCGCGGCGCCTGCATGCAGGTTTGCCGCCGAGGCTACGACGTCACCCGCTGCACCCCCTCTCCTTCCCCCTCCCCCGCTAACGCCAACGCCAACGCCAACGTTTCCTACCTCCTCCGCGACAAGGAGAGCGAGATAGAGCTTGAGGTGGACAACAAGTACGTCATGTCGCCCAAGGACCTCAAGACCATCCGCTTCATCGATGAAATGATGAACGCAGGCGTGCGCGTATTTAAAATAGAAGGGCGCGCGCGAGGGCCCGAGTACGTGCGTACCGTCGTCGAGTGCTACCGCGAGGCCATCCGTAGCGTCATCGACGGCACCTTCGCCGAGGCGAAGAAGGATCTCTGGGACGAGCGCCTCGCCACCGTCTTCAACCGCGGCTTCTGGAACGGCTACTACCTGGGCCAGCGCCTGGGCGAATGGAACCCCCGTTACGGCTCCAACGCCACCGAGCGCAAGGTCTATGCCGGACACGGCGTGAAGCACTACAGCCGCCTGGGCGTCGCCGAATTCTTCATCGAGGCCACCCCCCTGCGCCTGGGCGACAAGCTGCTCATCACAGGCCCAACGACAGGCGCCGTCTATCTGACGCCCGACGAACTGCGTGTGGACCTCCAGCCCGTCGACGTCGTCCCGCAGGGCACAGCCGTCTCCTTCAAGGTCCCCTGCAAAGTCCGCCCCTCCGACAAGCTCTTCGTCATCCGCCGCGAGGGATAGCCTGTCTATCTACGCAAAGCTTTACCTTTGTGTTGGCAGTCAGACGATCTGCGCTGCCGCAGGCGCTTTTCGAACCTATGACTACGTCATAAAACGACTTTTTCAACGTTTTTTCTTGTTTGATTCTGCAAAACGAAGTACCTTTGCAGCCCGAAAAAAAGAACATCTGCCTCGGCAGAACGAAAAAAAGAGGAAAGATATTCGTATTAACATTTTTAGGATTAACTAAATCAAAAAAACCTATGAGAAGAAGTTTACTCACTTGTGCAAGGACAGCCGCGATGCTGTTGCTTGCAACGCTCACCCCCAACACAGCGTGGGCACTCGACAACTTGCAACTGTTGGATGGCCATACGCTTGAAGCCTATGCGAACAAATCATACTATGTTTCGAGCGTCGATGACTGGAACGCTCTCGCCGCTTACGTTGCCTCAGGCAAAACCTGTCAGGGCCTGACCTTTATGTTAACGACCGACCTCGGCACAACCGATGCCCCTGTCACAACCATGATGGGTAGCGACAAGAGCCATAGATTTGCCGGCACGTTCGACGGCAACGGCAAGACGCTCACCGTCTCCTTAACATCGATCGAAACAAGCCCCAACTACTGCGCACCTTTTGCTTATACAAACAATGTCAAAATCAACAACCTCCACGTAACCGGCACCATCACGGCTACGGGACAGTTTGCCGCAGGCCTGGTTGGCTCAAGCAATGGCAGAGGCTCCATCACCAATTGTCATGTCAGCATTGAACTTATCAGCAATTACGACGAAGGCAACACGAACAGATATGCCAACCATGGCGGCATCATCGGCATCTCTGAAGCAAGCGCCACGATCACTAATTCGTGGTTCGATGGAAAGTTCAGTGGCAGGAACTACAAGTATTCTGCAGGATTCATTGGTATCAACAAGGGCGACCAGACAAGTCTCTCCAACTGTCTGTTCAACCCCCAGTCGCTGGGCAGTCTCGACACAACCGGCTCGTGCGAGTTCGTCCACAATCTGAATAACGGTAAATCTACGCTTTCAGATTGCTATTGGGTCACACATTTCGGCGAGCCCGAGAATGCCCAGGGCCAGAAGGTGGTCGCTCAGCTTTCGGAGGAAATCAGCGGACAAACAAACTTAAGCTATTACGTCATTACACTGGATGAAGTTCCCGATGGCAAGACCTATTACATTGTCAAACACAATCCTACGTGGAACGACGTAAAAGACGCCCTCGAAGCTGGCACCGACTTTGAATTGACAGGAAACATCGAGGCTGGTACAGAAGACGAATCCATTGTGATTTCTGCTGTAATTCCTACGGGTGTTGATGTTACCCTTACCTTAAACGGCACCCTCGATCGCGCACTTGCCCTTGGACAAGCTCAGGAAGACGGCTTCGTCATCAAGGTCGAAGAAGGCGCCACCCTGACCATCAAAGGAGGTACCATCACCGGTGGCAACAACACCGGCAACGGTGGAGGCATCTACAACGCCGGCACGCTCAACATCATCGGCACCACCATCACAGGTAATTTTACGGCAGGCCACGGAGGCGGCATCTACAATGCCGGCACGCTGACAATTGACGGTGCCACCATCACCGACAACCAAGGCAAGAACGAGGATTGTCTGGGCATCGGCGTCTATGTCGCCGCAAGCAGCACCTTCAGCGTAAAGGGAGAGGTGTTGATCAACGGAAACACCTATACCTATTATAATCCCGAGCAGAAAAAGACTCCGCATAACGTCTATCTCGACGGCACCTCCGTAATTTCCATCACGGGTTCAATGACAGGGTCTGCCATCGGTGTTGAAGGAGGAACGGACAACATCATCGCCTCGTTCGCGGATTTAGAGGAAGCAGCCGACGAGAGCACCTTCCCCGGCATCTTCCAGAACGACAAAAATGCGAAGACGAAGGCCTATGTCGACGGCACCAACAAACAAGTTCTCTGGAACACAACGGGCAAGAAGCCGTTGACGTCCGACGGCATCACCGTTACCGTCAGCTTCGCCGACGACGAAACCCCGACCTACACAGGCTCTGCCATTGAGCCGACGACGGTTACCATTAAGGACGGCACTTCAGACATCACAGAAAGATGCATCGTCTCGTACTCGAATAATGTCAATGCCGGCACAAACACGGCCAGAGTTATCATCTCCGCCAAAGCAGGCGACAGTAAATACATCGGTTCCACTACGGTGGCGTTCACCATCGCTCAGAAGCCTGTCACCATCGCAGCCAACCCCCAGACCGTCACCTACGGCGAAACCATCAACACCGAAGTAACCGAGGAGACTGTTGCCGTGGAGGGTCTCATTGAGGGACACTCGCTGGCTGCCGTCACCCTGACGCCCTCCACGCCATCCGAAGGCGTTGCCACCGTGGGCACTTACACCATCACGCCTTCCGCTGCTACCATCTCTGACGGCACAACGGACGTGACAGCCAACTACGACATCACCTATGGCGACCCCGCCACGCTCACCGTGAACCAGAAGGCTATCACCATCACAGCCAACAACCAGACCATCGCCTACGGCGAAGCCATCCAGCAGGGAGCAGCGTATGTGACGGTTACGAATACCGATGGCTCTACAACCACAGCCCCGTTGGTTGGCGAACAGACGCTGGCTGCCATCACCCTGACGCCCTCCACGCCGTCTGAAGGAGTAGCCACCGTGGGGACATACACCATCACGCCTTCCGCTGCAACAATCAAGGATGGCACGACGGACGTGACAGCCAACTACACCATCACCTATGGCGACCCCGCCACGCTGACGGTGACCCCGGCGGAAGTCGTAGTGACCATCACAGGCAAGAACAAGACCGAGGTTTACGACGGCAACGTCCACATAGCCAACGGCTATACCGCAAGGGCAGACAATAAAGCCTATAATGTTCACGCAGACTTTACTTTCAATGGATATGCAGCCGTCTGGAGGACTTCAGTAGGTACATCCAAGATGAACCTGAGGGCCAGCAATTTCGTCAACACCAACGACAACTTCTCCAGCGTCACCTTCGTCATTAACGATGGTTATGTAACCGTTTATTACCACGAGACCTCCTTTGCTGATGATGCAGACAATGCTGGCAGCATCGACACAGTTGTTGAAGACTATGGCAGCATGGCTACCGTTACACTCGCCAATCGTACGCTTTACAAGGACGGCCACTGGAACACCCTCTGCCTGCCCTTCGACGTCGATCTGACATCGGCAGACTGCCCGTTGGCTGGTGCCGACGTGCGCACGCTCAGTGGCGCTTCCTTCGCCGACGGCGCCCTGAACCTCCAGTTCACCGGCGAAGGCGAGGTGACAACCCTCGAGGCCGGCGTGCCCTACATCATCAAATGGGCTGAAGGCACCGATATTTTCGAGCCCACGTTCAAAGGCGTAACCCTCAGCAACGAGGTCACCGAAAAGACATTCCCCCTCGGCGACGGAAAGTCCGTCACGTTCAAAGGCACCTATGCCCCTGTGGCTTATGCTGAAACCAACAAGGGCATCCTGCTCGTAGGCGAAGGAAGCACCCTCTACTATCCTGAGGTTGGTGCATACACCAACGCACAGCGTGCCTACTTCCAGCTCACGGGCATCGAGGTGGGCAATGTGCAGAGCAACGCCATCGGCCTCCGTTTCGGCGATGCCACCGGCATAGCCTCTCCTAAATCCTCCCCTGAAGGGAAGGACTTCTCCCCACTCCTTCAGGAGGGGACGGGGGAGGCTTTCTACGACCTCAGCGGACGCCGCATCATGGGCCAGCCCACCAAGGCCGGCATCTACATCGTCAACGGCAAGAAGGTCGTCGTGAAGTAAAAAAAACTTCCAACAGCACCCTATGATAGGCAGGGGCTTCGTGGACCACGAAGCCCCTGCCCGCTATCAGAAACACACCCCCACAACGCGCCTGAAAAAAAAAGCATTTTTTTGTTCATTTTTTCTAAAAAATGTTTTTTCATTTCACGGAATTGTCCTACCTTTGTAGCACGATTTGCACCGAAGCTTCGGTGCTCCGCGCTTGATAAAGCGTGAGGGTGCTGATTGCTAACAGGAAACAGAGAACGAGAGACAGAGTTGTTATTAAAAATATATGTTTAACTAAAAACAAAAAATTATGAAAAAAACAAAACTCATTCTGACGAGAACAGCATTGGTTCTGTTCGTTCTGTTAATGACCCAATCGGCTTGGGCTGCTCCTACCTTTTTTTACAAACTGGCGGGATGCGAAGTAACGCTTACAGCTGGAGATCAGGAGGTAACTCTGTCCGCAAACCAAGATGGTCTGACTGGCGGCCTTTCTATGGTTTACACGGGTGAAGAACTCAAGCCTACCGTTGTTGTGAAATGTGAGCAATTTAGAAACAATGAGAATCAGTCCCAGGGATACAAGGATGTAACTGCGATGTTTGATGTTGCATACTCAAACAACCTTTATGCCACTGGAAGTGCTGCCGCTGCTGGAACGAAACCCACCATCACACTTACTCTTAAAGCTGCAAATGCAGCCAGTTTTAAGGATGCAGAAGCTGGGGATCAGGTTGAAAAGTACTTCGTTATTGCACAGGCTTCTGCAGTAAGTATTTATGCCGAGGCCCCGGTAATTAAGACGCGCGAATACAACGGAAAGCCCTTCACAATGGCCGATCTCGTGTTAAAAAACGTTCCCGAAGGCCACACTGTCACTGGAATTGAGGCGACGTTTACAGGCCTCGATGACTTCGAACAGGAAGTAGCTCCTGGCTTTGTCGGCGACTACACCTACACAATAGCAGGTGACGACATAAAGATTTTCCTTGGAGACCAGAAAGTTAACGATTGCTTTGAAAGCGTCGGCATTCGTCAAACCGATACGCAGATGCATATTATTGCAAAACCAATCGTAATCACGGCCAAAGACCAAACCATTTACAACGGGCAAGACATCGACAAGGGAACTTCCCAGGTGGAGATAGCCACTTTGGCGGAAGGTGACATGCTGTCGGAAATCACCCTTGAAGCCACCTCATTAGACTATAGTGCTACAGATCGTTCCATCAAAGCAAAGGATGCTAAAATCCTCTACGCCAAGGATGCAACAGAACCCGTGGATGTGACCAGCAACTACGACATCACTTATTCTGATGGCAAACTGACAATCCTCAAGGATGTCGTGTTGATAACCATTACCGGCCATACCGGCACTTTCGACTATGACGGCGAAGAGCACACGGTTAGTGGTTACGATTGCACCATCACCTACCAGAGTGATGTTGCTCCAGAGGATCAACATCTCACTCCAGCAGACATTAAATACAATGGGAATCCCGTGGCAAACCTCATAAATGTCGGAACGAAGACCATGGAACTCACTCCTGATAAATTCAGTGCCCCCGAGGGCTATGAGGCATATTTTGTAGTTACAGACGGCTTTGTTACCATCAATCCAGCCAAAGTGACCGTGGCCATCGTTGGTGCCAAGAAGTCACTTGCCTACAACGGCGATGAGCAGGAAGTCAGCGGATATACCGCCACGGCTGACAATGCCATCTATGATGTGAATAGTTACATTGATTACATTGGCGAAGGATATGAGCCCACGGTAGCAGCTACCCATGCCGGAAAGTATTGGATGGAAATTAGTGCTGAAGACTTTGAGAACAACAACGAAAACTTTGAGGTCTATTTCATGGTGCCTGATGATGGCGACGGCTACCTGGAAATTCTCCCCATCAATGCAAAGGTGACCATCAAGGGTAAGACTAAGACGGCTGTCTATGACGGCGAAGAGAAAACCGTCACAGGATGGAAGGCTACAGCAAACACCGACCTCTATCATGTGGATACTGACTTTGCATACTACGGCCTGGTGGATGAAGCTGGCAATGCCTATGCAACGCTCACCCATGTATTAGTTGACGACGAAGGCGAAGTCATTAAGGAATACATGGGACTCGACGCTGCATACTTCGCAAACGTCAATCCGGACTTCGCTACCGTTGAGTTTGTCGTTACCGACGGCTGGCTGGAAATCACCAAGCGCCCCGTGACCATCACCATCACCGGCGAGACGGCTAAATACGAGTACGATGCTGTGGAGCACGTTATTGAGGGAGCTGTGATTGATATTTCAGATGAGTTGTATGAAGAGGAATATGCAGATGCAGAAGAAATATTCTACGCCCCCAAAGAAGGCTCTGCCTCTGAGACTGCTACGGCTAAAAGAACGGAGATTGGTATCACCTATATGGGCATGAAGGTCGAAGACTGGGAGAATTTCAACACCGACTACGACGTTACGTTCGAAGTTACCGATGGTTCCGTGACTATCTCTTACCACGTTGCTTCCTTGGCTGACGACACCGACAACACGAGCACCATCGCTGACATCGTGGCAGACTATAAAGGCATGGCTGATGTCACCCTCGCAGACCGCACCCTCTACAAGGACGGTAGCTGGAACACCATCTGCCTGCCCTTCGACGTGGACATTGAAGACAGCCCGCTGGCTGGTGCCGACGTTCGCCAGCTGACCGGCGCTTCCTACGAGGAAGGCACGCTGACGCTCGAGTTCACCGCTGTGACGGAAATCAAGGCCGGTGAGCCCTACATCATCAAGTGGGAAGAGGGTAATGACCTCGTCAATCCCGTATTCAAAGGCGTGGAAGTCGTCGGCCCGGGACTTAGCGAGGCAAGATTCGACATCGGCGAAGAAATGGCCCTCTCCTTCAAGGGTACTTACGCTCCCGTCAAGTACACCAGCGAGAACAAGAGCATCCTGCTCGTAGGTGACAATAGCGCCCTCTACTATCCTCAGGCTGGTGCCTTCACCAACCCACAGCGCGCCTTCTTCGAACTCGAGGGTATCGAGGTGGGTGATGTGGAGAGCAACGCCATCGGCCTCCGCCTCGACGGTGCTACCCGCATCAACATGCAGACGACTGCTTCTGACGCTGTCTACTACGACCTCAGCGGACGCCGCGTAGTTGAGCCCACAACGGGTATCTACATCGTGAACGGCAAGAAGGTTATCGTGAAGTAAGAAGACCCACCCCGCCCTGAAGGGCACCCCTCCCGTAAAGGAGGGGGCCTGCGGGCGGAGAGAATAGAGAATAAAGGAAAGAATATAAGTAAAAAGAATAAATAACATTATAAATGATAGCCCTATAACAGCCCCCTAGCACCAGCTGCTCCCCTCCATCACGGGAGGGGGAGGGGGTGGGTCTTAAGAATTATGGAAAAGAAAGCATATATTTCCCCTAGCTTTGAGGTTGTGAACATCTGCTCTAAGGCTTCTATCCTTACGAGTAGCGATACCGTTGACAACATTGGTGGCGGCGACTTCGATTCAGAAATCTCTGGCGGTAGCGGCGGCTCACGTTCCAACAGGCGTCGCAACTCGTGGAAGGCCGGGTGGTAATCCATCCCCTGCCCTTCGTACGGTCTGAACAGTAGGCGCCGACTGACGGAGCCTCCCCCTAGCAGAAGCACTGCGTCCCTCTTGTGGGCGCAGTGCGCTGTTTTCATAGAGCAATGCGCTAATCCCGCAGAGCAATGCGCTAATCCCGCAGAGCAATGCGCTAATCCCGCAGAGCAGTGAGCGGAACACCTTACACACCACCCTCAAAAATCAGGCCTATTCAGGCCTATTACGTGCCGTCGTCGAGTGTTACCGCGAGGCTATCCGCAGCGTCATCGACGGCACCTTCACCGAGGCGAAGAAGGACGCCTGGGACGAGCGTCGCGCCGACAAGCTTTTCGTCATCAAGAACGGCAAGAAGTAATTCGTGAAGTAATCCACCACCACCTCCTCCGAAACCTGTCGAAAAAAACGTCGTTTTCCGCACTTACGTTAAATAACGGACGTAAAAAAGCAAAAAATCAGACATTTTCTTGCATTTTCAATGTATTAGCTTTACCTTTGTCCGCTTTACAATCCACTTTTGAAAAAATAATAATAAACTTAAAACTATACAACAATGAAAAGAACACTTATCTTAATCTCATTGACCATGCTAATGAGCATGGTGGTAGGAAATATCTCTGCCGACACTACTGCTCCCATCAATGGCGTGATATATTACTATCCTAGTAATAAAAAATATGCGCAGGTGCAATCTTATGATAATACGATTTCTAGCGTCGTAGAAATACCTTCAACAATAAGATTAAATAAGGATGTCAGTGTGACGGGTATTAGAACTAAAGCGTTTGATGGTTGTTCCGTTTTGCAATCTATCACCATCCCCAGCAGCGTTACGAGCATTGGATCAAGCGCATTCTCCGGTTGCAGCGGATTGGAAACAATGACGATCCTTGACGGTAATTCAAAATACAGTTCCCCCAATAATAATTGTATTGTTGAGACTTCCTCAAATACATTGATTGCAGGATGCAAGGCAACCACTATTCCCACCAGCAGCAGCGATGTTACGAGCATCGGAGCTAATGCTTTTAAAAACATTACCACTCTGACCTCCATCACCATCCCCAGTAATATAACGACCATCAGCTCCTATGCATTCAGTGGTTGCAGCGGTCTTACTGCAGTTATTTCTTTGGGAGCAGTTCCGCCCACATTGAATTCTGATGTTTTTTTTGGTATTTCTTCTAATTGTATATTATATGTCCCCTACGGCAAAAAGAGCGTATATACTGGTGCCGGTTGGACGGAGGGGCCTTCTGGATTATTCAAGGAAGTCGTGGAATTGGATGTTAATAATTTCTTAACGATAACCGTTCCTACCGATGCCACATACACCGGCGAAGCCATTACGGCTACGATTTCTCCGAAAAGCGGTTCCACACCGCCTGCGACGCTTGTAGAAGTCACGGATTATTCCGTGGCCTACGCTAACTACACTAACGCCGGAACAGCAACCGTTACCGTAACGGGTGTTGGTCTTTACGCCGGCACATCGATGTCAGAGACTTTCACCATCGCCAAGGCCGACATCAACCCGACCGTATCGATAGACAACTGGACGTACGGCGATACGGCCTCGACCCCGACCGTGTTCGGCAACACGGGCAACGGTAGCGTGACCTATCAGTATAAGGTGAAGAGCGCTGCCGACGGCACCTACTCCAACGACGTTCCCTCCGATGCCGGAGAGTACACCGTCAGGGCCACCGTGGCAGAAACGGACAACTACAACAGCGCTACCGCCACGGCCGACTTCACCATCGCCAAGGCTTCTATTAGTGATCTTTCCGTCGGCATCACCGGCTGGACATACGGTCAGGAGCCAAACAGCCCGTCCGTTACTGGCTATTCAGGCGATGGCGTGACCTATCAGTATAAGGTGAAGGACGCCGACGACAGCACCTACTCCAGCGACGTCCCCACCGAGGCGGGATCCTACACCGTCAAGGCCACCGTTGCCGAGACGACCAACTACAACAGCGCCACTGCCACCGCTGACTTCACTATCGCCAAGGCTTCTATTAGTGGTCTTTCCGTCAGCATAGCCGGCTGGACATACGGCGGCACGGCCTCGACCCCGACCGTGTCGATTAATCCCGGCAACGGCGGCGTGACCTATCAGTACAAGGCGAAGGACGCCGACGACAGCACCTACTCCAGCGACGTCCCCACCGAGGCGGGATCCTACACCGTGAAGGCCACCGTTGCCGAGACGACCAACTACAACAGCGCCACCGCCACGGCCGACTTC
>JAFXXQ010000011.1 GCA_017542145.1 Bacteroidaceae bacterium
GATGTTGACATGCGGTTTCGAACGTTCGAATTTTTCTTTTGCCATAGCTTTGTTTCTTTTTAACTAGTTATTAAATAAATCTATCGAGCTGTTACTGAGATTTGAACTCAGGACCTCATCCTTACCAAGGATGCGCTCTACCGCTGAGCTATAACAGCAACATCAATCTGGAGAGCGGAAGACGGGACTCAAACCCGCGACCCTCAGCTTGGAAGGCTAATGCTCTATCAACTGAGCTACTTCCGCATCTCTCTTCTTGCGTGGGTGAAGATGGATTCGAACCACCGAAGTCGAGAGACAGCAGATTTACAGTCTGCCCCATTTGGCCACTCTGGAATTCACCCATTGCTTGATGTTCAATTACTTTCAGTATGTAAAGACCTCTGTTTCTACCACGAAAAAGCAGCCGTTTCTTGGCTTTTTCATGCGAAACGGCTGCAAAGGTACAAACAATTTTTTTCTGCACAAAAACTTTTTGCGTTTTTTTTACTTTCCACGCGTTTTTTCCTTGAATTTCTGGAGTTGCTTCTGCAAAGCCTCCAGCGAAACGTCCACACTTTCCTCAAAAGAGTCGCAGACTTTCGAGGCGAAAAATTCCTCGTTCTTTACCTTCACCCGTATGTCAGCCTCCTTGTTCATGGCGGTTTCGGGCTTCACAACTTTCAGGGTCACCTCGACGGCATCGATGTCGTCATAGAAGCGCTGCAGCTTGGCGGCTTTTTTCTCGATGAAACCCTGCAACTGTTCCGTTGCGTCGAAATGGATTGCTTGAATTCTAATGTCCATAATGTACCTCCTTTTTCTTTATGCCTGGGCTTCGTTGCCTCGGCAGGGGTTAAACTTCTTATATATCTCTAACGTTATTCTTCTCCTTTTATTATTTACGCGCGCGAGGATGTGCCTTGCTGTAAGCATTCTTTAACTCTTCGAAGGTGGTGTGGGTGTAGATTTCGGTCGTCGAGACGCTCTCGTGCCCCAGCAGTTCCTTCACCGCCTCCAGCTCGGCATCGTGGTTCAGCATGGTAGTGGCAAACGTATGGCGTAGCACGTGGGGGCTTCGCTTCTTTATCGTCGTCACCCGCGAGAGGTTGCGCTTGACCATCGTATAGACCCAGGCGTCCGTCACGCGCCGCCCGCTCTTCTGCACGAACAGGGCGCCGTCCTCCGCTTCGGGCACCTCCTGCGCTTTCTCCTCCATATAGACCCGCAGGGCGCTTCCCAGCTCCTCTCCGAAGGGGATTAGACGCTGTTTGTTGCGCTTGCCGGTTACCTTGATTTGCCCGCGGTAGAAGTCCACATCAGCCTCGTTGAGCCCCACGAGCTCGGCGCGGCGCATACCCGTCTCGTAGAACATCTCTATGATGAGCCTGTCGCGCTCGCCCTCGAAGCCCTCGCCGAAGTCCGTCTCGTCCAGCAGGCGGTTCATCTCCTCCTCACGCAGGAACATCGGCAGCGGCTTCTTCTTCTTCGGCCCCCTTACCGTCTGCATGGGCGACACCTTGACGACTTCCTTGCGGAGCAGGTAGCGGTAGAACGACCTCAGGGCGCTCAGCCGGCGGTTGACGGACGTCTCCTTCTGCCCACCCTCCATCATCTCCATCGTCCAGTTGCGCACATTGTCGGCATCCACCGTCTCCAGCGTCAGTTCCGCATCCGTGCGACGAAGATAGGCCTCGAATTCGTTCAAGTCCATCCCGTAACTCTGCACGGTCCTGGGTGAGTAGGCACGCTCAAGACGCAGATAATCAAGAAATGAATCAATATGCGCAGACATCACTTCGGAAAATCTGCGACTAATATACTCACTTTTTTTGAAACGACAAAAAAAACGAGGAATTTTTTATTCCTCGTTCTGGCGAAGCTGCTGTACGTAGATGGCTTTCTCCATCTTCAGCCTCTTGATTTCCGACGGTTTGTCGAACTGCTGCCTGCGGCGGAGTTCCTTGACGACACCGGTCTTCTCAAATTTCCTCTTAAACTTCTTGAGAGCTCTTTCAATGTTCTCGCCCTCTTTTACGGGTACTACAATCATGTTTTGTTTTTAAGGTTTATATTGTTATTACTTCGTTCGTTACGCTTGTTTCAGACGCAAGTGGCGACTTTAGCGGCGCAAAATTACTGCAAAAAAAGTTAACAACAAAAAAATCTGCCTTTTTTTTCATCTTTCCCCTTCCGAAAAGTCATTTCGCCCCTCTGCATGCTCCTATATAAAATAAGGAACGCGCGCGAAGATTCTCCCACAACATTAGGCCAATCTTTCGTTCCAACAGGAATGAGACCGTTGAAGCAAGATTGTGGGCATAGAAAAACAGGACATGAAGGTATTTCGTCTTGAATAATCATGTTCTGCCGACGAGGTTTTTGAGGGAGTGAGAAAGGAGGCCCTCCTGCGCATCATCTCTTCTAATTGTTCCAGTAAAACTTGCCGAGAAACTTGCAAGTTCTTTTCGTATCTCTGTAGCGAAAGGGTAAAACGCTACTTCAGCCAAGCAGAAAGGGCTTGATGTCTGTGCAGAATCAGCGAATGGAAAGTTTTCATTGCAATGAAAGAAAATTTTCATCGCGATGAAAGAATGTTTTCATTGCAATGATTAATTTTTTTCATCGCGATGAAAAAAAAATCACTCCTTGACGACAATTCCATGAAGTCAGATAACGCACTAATCTACAACAAAGAATCATCCTCGTTTTTCAGATACGATTTCGCATGTTTTTTCCACGGATTAGCCATGAATTATAACTGAAGTACTGTTTGAAAAAACGTGGATTTTTTGGCAATTCTTTGGGAAAAAAGCTGACAGATAATTCGCATATAATAGTTTTTTCAGGGTGAGGAGTTGGTTTTTTCGGTGTTTTGTCTTGCGCTTTCGGGGGGATTTGTGTAACTTCGCGGCGGAAAACAACAACACCTATTAAAAACGGTTTTATCATCATGCTCAACAGTTCTTCTAAACTTCATTCAGCCAAAGCCTTCGGGCTGATGGTGCTTACTCTGGTGTGCCTGTACGGATGTACGCCCAAGGTATCCGACACACCTGCTGCAGGCCTGACGCGCTATGTGGACCCGATGATTGGCACAGCGTTCACAGGTCACACATTCCCTGGGGCAGCCTACCCCTTCGGCATGATTCAGCTCAGCCCCGACAACGGCTTGGGGGGCTGGCACGTCTGCTCGGGCTACCACTACGACGAGCCGTACATCTACGGCTTCAGCCACACGCATCTCAACGGCACGGGCTGTGCCGACCTCTGCGACGTCCTCTTCATGCCCACATCGGACTACAAGGCCCAGAAAATCAACGAGGAGGATTACCGCTCGGAATACTCGCACGCGAGCGAGAACGCCTCGCCAGGCTACTACCGCATCAGCCTCGACCGCTGGAAGGCTGATGCCGAGCTGACGACGGGCCAGCGTGCCGCCATGCACCACTACAGCTACCGCGATGCATCGGCTGAGCATCAGATTGTCATCGACCTCACGCTGCGCGAGTACCTCATCGACGGCACGCTGAAGATGGTGGACGACCGTACCGTCTGCGGCCTGCGCCGCACGCACTTCTGGGCCGACGACCAGCCGGTCTATTTCTATGCCGAGTTCTCGGAACCGATCGTCGATGCGCAGATAGAGGACGTGACGTGGGACTTCCGCGGCAAGCGGATGACGCGCCCCGTGAAGGCGCTGCTCAGCTTCGGCAAGAAGTCCGACATCTTTGTGCGCGTCGGCATCAGCTCTGTCTCTGAGGAGAACGCCCGCCTCAACCTCCGCTCCGAACTGGCCCAGGACAAGGGTACAAAGGCGTTTGCCCGTCAGTTCAACACGATGCGTACGGGCGCCGATGCCGCCTGGGAGAGTTACCTGAGCAAGATTGAGGTGACAGCCGAGGACCGCAAGCGCGGCACCGACGGTACCGTCTTCACCGCCGAGGAGCAGCTCCGCTCGTTCTATACCGCCCTCTACCATACCGCCGTCGCCCCCTGCCTCTACAGCGATGTCAACGGCGAATATCGCGGCATGGACGGCAAGGTGCACAAAAGCGAGGGACACGACCAGTACACCGTCTTCTCCCTCTGGGACACCTACCGCGCCCTGCATCCGCTGATGACTATCATCGAGCGCGAGCGCACAAAGGACTTCCTCTACTCGTTCCTGAGCATCTACCGCGAGTGCCATAAACTGCCCATCTGGGAGCTGGACCGCAACGAGACGAACTGCATGATAGGCTACCACTCCGTCTCCGTCATCGCCGATGCCTTGATGAAGGGCATCGCCCTCTCGGACAGCGAGATGGACGAACTGCTCGAAGCCATGCAGGAGAGCACCCGCAAGCACGAGTTCGGCATCGACACTTTCCACGAGCTGGGCTACGTCAACTCCGACGAGCAGGACGAATCCGTATCGAAGACGCTGGAGATGTGCTACGACGACTGGTGCATCGCCACCGTTGCTAAAAAATTAGGAAAGCAGGACGTGGCAGACAAGTTCTACCAGAGCTCGCTCTACTACCACTATCTGTTCGACCCCACGACGGGCTTCATGCGTCCGAAGATTCAGGGCAAGTTCCTGACGCCCTTTGACCCCACGGAGGTCAACCGCCACTTCACCGAGGCCAACTCGTGGCAGTACAGTTTCCACGTGCAGCATAACATCAAGGACCACATGGCGCTACTGGGGGGTGACAAGGCCTACGGCGAGAAGCTGAACGGCCTGTTTGAAGGCCCCTCCGTCACGAAGGGCGACGAGAAGTCGGACATCACCGGCCTCATCGGGCAGTATGCCCACGGCAACGAGCCGAGCCACCACGACATTTACCTCTTCGACGCAGCCGGACTGCCCTGGCGCGCAGCCGAAGTGGTGCATCAGGTGACAGACCTCTTCTACCAGCCTGTGCCTGACGGCCTCTGCGGCAACGACGACTGCGGACAAATGTCGGCCTGGTACGTCTTTTCCACACTCGGCTTCTATCCCGTCTGCCCAGGTAAGACGACCTACGCCGTCGGCTCACCCCACTTCAAGGAAGCTAAGATACATCTGGAGGACGGCAAGACAACAACCCTCACGGCTAACATCGCCGACGGCATCTATGTACAGAAGCTCGACGTCGCAGGCAGCTCGAACCCCTTGCGCTCGTTCCTGAACCACAGCGAGCTGATGCAGGGCGGCGACATACGCTTCACCCTCGCGGGCAAGCCCTCGCCCGCCTTCGGCGTAGCCCCCGAAAACCGCTACATGACCTCAGGAAACTGAACGCAAAAGTGAAAATAATTGGGAAATCAGCAATGGTTTCCCAATTATTCTGTAATTTTGCGGCGCAAAACGAAAAAAATGTTTTAACCCTATAAATCATGAGTGAACCATTAGTTGTTAAAGACCTGGAGCAGGTGGTTGTGCGTTTCTCAGGCGACAGCGGCGACGGCATGCAGCTGGCAGGCAACATCTTCTCCACCATCTCGGCTACTGTGGGCAACGACATCAGTACGTTCCCCGACTATCCGGCCGACATCCGCGCCCCGCAAGGGTCGCTCACAGGCGTCAGCGGCTTCCAAATCCACATCGGCGCAGGCAAAGTCTTCACCCCAGGTGACCAATGCGACGTGCTTGTGGCCATGAATGCTGCCGCGCTCAAGACGCAGTACAAGTTTGCCAAACCGACAGCTTGCATTATCATCGATACCGACTGCTTCAAGAAGACCGACCTCGACAAGGCCGCCTTCAAGACCGACGACCCCATCGCGGAAATGGGCATCAAGCAGGACGTCATTGCTGCCCCTATCTCGCAGATGGTGAAGGACTGCCTGGCCGACACGGGCATGGACAACAAGGCCATGCTGAAGTGCCGCAATATGTTTGCCCTCGGCCTCGTCTGCTGGCTCTTCAACCGCGACCTCTCCATCGCCGAGAACTATCTCCGCACGAAATTCGCCAAGAAGCCCGCTATCGCCGAAGCCAACATCCGCGTTATCCATGCCGGATACGACTACGGACACAATACGCACGCCTCTACCAGTCACACTTATACGATTGAATCGAAGGTAAAGGTGCCCGGCAAATATATGGATATCAGCGGCAACAAGGCCACGGCCTACGGCCTCATCGCAGCTGCCGAGAAAGCTGGGCTGAAGCTCTATCTGGGCTCCTATCCCATCACGCCTGCCACGGATATCCTGCACGAGCTTTCGAAGCACAAGAGCCTCGGCGTCACCACGGTACAATGTGAGGACGAGATTGCCGGCTGCGCCAGCGCCGTTGGTGCTGCCTTTGCCGGTGCCCTTGCTGCAACCTCTACTTCGGGTCCTGGTATCTGCCTGAAGAGCGAGGCTATGAACTTGGCTGTCATCCAGGAATTACCGCTTGTCGTTATCGACGTGCAACGTGGCGGCCCTTCTACAGGTCTTCCGACCAAATCCGAACAGACCGACTTGCTGCAGGCGCTCTTCGGAAGAAATGGCGAGAGCCCTATGCCTGTCATCGCTGCTGCCAGCCCCACGGACTGCTTCGACGCGGCCTACAACGCCTGCAAGATGGCATTGGAGCATATGACACCCGTCGTGCTGCTCACCGATGCTTTCGTGGCAAACGGCTCAGGAGCCTGGCGTCTGCCCAAGCTCGAGGACTATCCAGCCATCAATCCGCCTTATGCCCCTGAGGAACAGAAGGGCAGCTACACCCCCTACCGCCGCAACCCCGAGACGGGTGTCCGCTACTGGGCTGTCCCTGGTCGCGAAGGCTTCATGCACATCCTGGGCGGACTGGAGAAGGACGGCGATACCGGCGCCATCTCCACCGACCCTGAGAACCACGACCGCATGTGCCGCGAGCGAGCAGACAAGGTCGCCCGCATCCCCGTGCCCGACGTGGAGGTGCAAGGCTGCAAGGACGATGCCGAACTGCTCATCGTGGGCTTTGGCGGCACCTACGGCCATCTCTACTCCGCCATGGAGGAACTGAACCGCGCTGGGCATAAGGTGGCCTTGGCTCACTTCCGCAACCTCAACCCCCTGCCTGCCAACACCGCCGAGGTGCTCTGTAAGTATCCAAAGGTGGTAGTAGCCGAGCAGAACCTGGGACAGTTTGCCGCCTTTTTGCGCATGAAGGTAGATGGTTTTGTACCCTATCAGTTCAATCAGGTTAAAGGCCAGCCGTTCGTCGTTTCCGAGTTAGTCAATGCATTCGAGGACATATTAAAGAAGTAAACGATTATGAGTTTTACAGCACAAGATTTCAAGAAAGGCCAGCCTCGCTGGTGTCCGGGGTGTGGTGACCACTTCTTCCTTGCCTCCCTGCACAAGGCTATGGCCGAGATAGGCATAGCTCCGCACGATACAGCCGTCATCAGCGGCATCGGCTGTTCAAGCCGTCTGCCCTACTATATGAACACCTACGCTATGCAGACCATCCACGGTCGTGCAGCTGCCATCTCCACAGGCGCCAAGGTGGCGAACCCGAACCTCACCGTCTGGCAAATCAGCGGCGACGGCGACGGCCTTGCTATTGGCGGCAACCATTTTATCCACGCCATCCGCCGTAACGTGGACATCAACATGATTCTGCTTAACAACCGCATCTATGGCCTCACGAAGGGACAGTACAGCCCCACCAGCCCACGCGGCTTCGTCAGCAAGTCCAGCCCTTACGGCACGGTGGAAGACCCCTTCCGTCCCGCTGAGCTCTGCTTCGGCGCCCGCGGACGCTTCTTCGCCCGCGCCGTGGCTACGGACGGCCCCGCTACGGTGGAAATCCTGAAGGCTGCTGCTGCCCACAAGGGAGCATCGGTCTGCGAGATCCTGCAGAATTGCGTCATCTTCAACGACGGCACGCATGAGAGCGTATATAATAAGGAAGGACGCGCAAAGAACGCTATCTACCTCCGCCACGGCCAACCCATGCTCTTCGGCGAGAACAACGAGTTCGGCCTTGTACAAGACGGCTTCGGCCTGAAAGTGGTGAAGCTGGGCGAGAATGGCGTCACGATTGACGATATACTTGTTCACGATGCCCACCAGGAGGACAACACCTTGCAATTGAAACTGGCGCTGATGGAAGGGCCCGACTATCCCATAGCCCTTGGCGTCATCCGCGACGTGGAAGCTCCCACCTATGAAACTGCAGTAGCCGAGCAGATAGAAGAAATTAAGGGCGTGAAGAAATATCACAACTTTGAGGAGCTCCTCCTTACCAACGACATCTGGGAAGTGAAGTAACAAATGAAGAATGAAAAATGAAAAATAATTAGCTCTGTATGAAGCATTATCGGCTAAAGAGACACTTGAGACCATTTGTTTTTCATTCTTCATTTTTCATTAAAGCAAAATGTTTTTATGAACGTCATCAATCTGAGTGAGCAAAACTCCATCCTCAGCCGCTTTTTGGCTGAACTGCGCGACGTGAGTATACAGAAAGACCCGATGCGTTTCCGTCGCAACCTGGAGCGCATCGGCGAAATCTGTGCTTACGAAATCAGTAAACAGCTCTCCTACGAAACCGTCAAGGTGCAGACGCCGCTGGGCAAAGCTCCCACGGCACTCTCGCCTGAGCGGATTGTCCTCGCTACCATCTTCCGTGCCGGCCTGCCCTTTCATCAGGGCTTCCTCAACTACTTTGACCGCGCGGAAAACGCCTTCGTCAGCGCCTACCGCTACTACAAGGACGAGGAGTGCAAGGACGTCGGCATCAAGATTGAATACATCGCGGCTCCTGATCTTACTGACAAGACTCTCGTCATTGCCGACCCCATGCTGGCTACGGGTGGAAGCATGGAACTAGCGCTGAAGGCCTTCCAAACGAAAGGTGAGGCGCGACGCATTCACTTTGCCTGCGTCATCGCTGCACGCCCTGGCGTGGAATATCTGGAAAAAGTCTTTGCCGGCCGCAACGACATCACCCTCTGGTGTGCCGCCATCGACAAAGAACTCAACGACCACTCCTACATAGTGCCCGGTTTAGGCGATGCGGGCGACCTCGCTTTTGGCGAGAAAATGTCCGAATCCTATCAATGGGATTGAGTCTTTGACTCCAGAATGTGCATAAAGGCATATATTTGCAGAAAAAAAACAATTAAGCACTAAAAAAAGTTTCGAGGAGGCTATTGTTTGCCTCCTTTTTTGTATTTTTGCCGCAGAGAACTAACTTTAAAAATGTTTTCATCATGAAAAAGACCCGATTACTTTATTTGACGGCCATACTGATGGCATTTGGTACGGCTTGGGCTGAGGATTTCATCTGGACCTTCAACCCCGAAGAGGGACTCATCACAGACCCCTCGCAACTCTATGCTAACTCGGTGGAAAGCGAGCAGTTCAATGTGGAAAGGCTCATCGACCCGAGTGACGACTACACCAACATCATTTTCCACTCCTCTTGGAGCAACCCGCTCCCTGGAGGTGTGTACAACTATCTACAGGTACACCTCAACGAGGCTCGCGAAGACTTTATCTTCACCATGGTCGGCTCCAACTGGGTGGCCACCTACGACACGCCGGACGAAGTGGAGATACTCGTCTCTAACGACCCTGAGAACGAACTGTCGTGGATTTCAGTTGCCGAATTACCCGACATGATTCCTGAGGATATGCACAACGTGCATCCGGCCTTCTACACCTCCCCGCGCATTTCGCTCGGCGGGAAATACACCGACGTGCGCTTCGTGGTAAAGGCAACCGTAAATAACCGTAGCAACAGCAACGGGAACATCTATTTCAGCCTCGCCCGCTTCCAGATGTATGCTCCCATCATGATTGACGATCCTGTGCAGCTGCTGCAGATGACGCTCGACGAATTGGCCAGCTATGAATTCCCCACGGGTGACGACCCCGGATTCCACAAAAAATCCCTGGTAGAGGCTTATGACAAAGCATGGGCGGATGCCACGAAAGCCTTGGCATCAGGCGATGCCGAACAATGCCGTACCGCCAAGAACGCCCTTGAGGCTGCCTTCAAGGCTGTAATGGAAGACGTTAATCCCGTTACTGACGGCTTCTACTACATCGTCAACAGCGACGAACGCTTCATGGACACACAGGGCAATGAGAAAGCTATGTTTGTGGACGATACCCACACGCTCAGCTGGAAGTCGTTCGATGTGAGCGACGAAAGCCTCATCTTCTATATTGAGAATAAGAATGGCGATTTCTCCATCCGCAATTTCAATACCGGCGAATACATCACCTACCAGAGTGGCTCCTCTACCGCTGTGTCCGTAAGCACCACGCCCAGCGTAGGCCAGCTGCTCACTAGCAAGGGCGCAGGCAAATGGCATATCTCCAACATCAACAACAACAAGTCCTACCATGCTGCCGGACACGGTCTGGGTGCTGGCGAAAAAGGCTTCGTCACCCAATGGCAGAATGGCGAACTGGATTTCTGTCTGTGGTACCTGCGCCGCATCAACGACGAGACGTACATTCAGGAGCTCCTCGAGCGTCAGGAAGAGCGCGCCCTATGCGGTATCCTCGCCGACCTGGCGCAGACGGGCCGCGAGGTGTACAACTCGGCCTTTTCCTACAACATCGACAAGAATAATCCCCTCATCACGGACACCTCACAGCTCTATGCCAACTCGGTTGAGAGTGAGCAGTTCAATGAATCAAGGCTCATCGACCCGAGCGAAGACTACAACAGCATCATCTTCCATTCTTCGTGGAGCGACCCGCTTCCCGGAGGCGTGTACAACTACCTTCAGGTTCACTTCAACCAACCCCGCGAGGATATGGTCTTCACCATGGTTGGCTCCGGCTGGCCTGGCACCTACGACACACCCGACCAGATGGAGATCCTCGTCTCCAACAATCCCGAAGACGACCTTTCGTGGGTTTCGGTGGCAAACCTACCGGACATGATTCCATCTGATCAGCATAACAAATATCCTGCTTTCTACACCTCTCCGCGTATCACCTTCGGCGATGTCTATTCTGACGTGCGCTTTGTGGTGAAGGGTACCGTGAATAATCGTGGCAATGGCAACGGTAACATCTACTTCAGCCTCGCCCGTTTCCAAATCTACAATTCCGACGTCGATTATGAAAACTCCCTGTGCTACATTGTGGAGGGATTGGAAGATGCTTGTGACGACCTCTTTGACCTCATCGAGCAAGCGAAGATGAAAATCGAAAACGAGGACGTTACCCAAGCCGATATCGACGAGCTAAGTGCTGCCATTGCTACCGCACGCGAGCTCATCGAGGGCAAGCCGCTCATCAAGTTCAACTACACCAAAGACCTCGTTACGGGCAACTACTGGTACTACAATCCTGCCGATGGCCTGCTCACCTCCGAGGATCAGCTCTACGCTAACTCCGAGCAGAGCTCGCTGTTCCGCGTGGGACGCCTCATCGACCCGACGGACAACTACAGCGGCATCATCTTCCACACCTCGTGGGACAACCCGCTGCCTGCCGATCTGGACAACTACCTCCAGTTCCACTTCAACGAGCCGCACGATGCCTTCGTCTTCTCGATGGTCGGTTCCGGCTGGGCCGGCACTTACGATACGCCCGACCACGTCGTGTTCCTCGGCACCAACACGCCCGAGGACCCCAAGTCGTGGAAGATACTCCTTGAGTTGCCCGACCTCATCCCCGATGAGCTGCACGATGCATATCCCGCTAAATACCAGTCGCCGCGTATCAGCCTCGACGAGAGCTATACCGACCTCCGCATGGTGGTGAAGGCAACCACGAACAACCGCAACAATGGCAACGGCAATATTTTCGTCAGCCTTGCCCGTATGCAGTTCTACGAGGCACGTGAGCTTACCGACCAGGCCGTCATCGACTCGCTCAAGCAAGCCGAAATCGATGCTGTTGTCGCCCCGCTCGTTGACTCTGTGGCCATCTTTTACAACAAGGCTATGGGTGTAGGCACCACGCCGCTCATCTCTCGCGACGACCAGCTCTACGCCAACTCCGAGGAGAGCGAACAGTTCTACGTAGGCCGCCTCATCGATCCTTCGCAAGACTACAGCTCCATCATCTTCCACACCTCGTGGAGCAACCCGCTACCCTCCGGCACCACCAACTACATCGAGGTACACCTCGACCAGCCCATCGAGCACTTCACCTTCTCCATGATCGGCTCCAACTGGCCCGCGACCTACGACACGCCCGACCACATCATCATCCAGGCCACCAACACGCCCGACAAGGAGGACTCGTGGACCGACATCATCGAGATGCCCGACCTCATCCCCTCTGAGCAGCACGGCGTCCATCCTGCCAACTACACCTCGCCCGTCATCGAGCTTGGTGGCGCCTATACCGACTTCCGTTTCATGATCCTGGAGACCGTCAACATGCGTCTGGGTGCCTATGGCGTGCCTTACGTCAGCCTCGCCCGCTTCCAGATGTGGGGCGACCAGCCTGTCGAAGAGGCTCCTTACAGTACCGTGAAGGGACTGAAGGAGGCCGTCGATGCCATGATGGCCGCCCACGAAGCTGTGCTGGCTGATCCTTCTGACGCCAACATCGCCCGTCTGCGTGAAAGCATCAAGCTGGTTCGCTGGACGCTCATCAACGGCAACATCGAGCCAGGCAACGAACCCGTGAACATCTACTTCATTGGAAATAGTATTACATACGGCGCAGGTCTCGGCGATCGTGGCACACAGGCACCTCCCGTCAAGTGCGCCGAGAAGGTTGCCGAGGATACTGGACGCCCCGTCTTCTTCCAGAACGGCGGCGTGAGCGGCGCTACCACACTCGACTGGCTGCCCAAAACCTCGCTCTTCCGTAATGCGGTTCGTTCGGCAAACGACCTTACCGACAACGGCGGCTACCTCTTCTTCAGCATCATGCTGGGTACCAACGATAGCGCCGAGAGCGGCCCCAACGGCTCGCCCGTCAGCCCCGAGGATTATGGCACAAACCTGAAGACCATCATCACGAAGCTCTATTCCACCTATCCCGAAGCCCGCTTCGTAGTCAACTACCCCATCTGGTACAGCCCCAACACCCACAACGGTGCTGTCTATATGGAAGCTGGCTTGAACCGTCTGAAGAGCTACCATCCCGTCGTTGACCAGGTAGTAGCCGAATTGCAGGCTCAGGGCATAGCGATATGGACAGGCAGCAAGGAGGCCTTCGGCTTCTTCGAGAACAAGCCTGAGTACTTCATCGCCGAGAACGGCTACGACGGTACCTTCTACCTGCATCCCAACGCCATAGGTGCTGAACATCTGGGTCACTTCTGGGCTGAGAGCATCATCAAGAATATCCCTTCGGGCGATGCCATCAACTGGATATCCGGCGAAGTACCGGCATCCTCAGCCGTGTTCAACCTGCAGGGCCAGCGCATCTACGACACAGAGAACCTCGCTCCTGGACTCTACATCGTAGGTGGACGCAAGGTGGTTGTCATCCGTTAATAACACCCTCTAAACCAAAGCCAGCGATTCCTTCTCGAATCGCTGGCTTTCCTCTTCTATCGCGTCCAAAAGCGTTAAAAAGTCTAAAAAAGCAGGGAAACGTGAGCCATTGTCTATAAAAAAACACTACATTTGCACGTTTTTAACGAAGAAAATGAATTTGATATTGTTTTATTAACCCTATTAAAAATTCAAGAAAAAATGGAAAAGGTTTTATCACTTGTTGCAGCTGTCATGCTGTTCAGCGCCGCCTCTATGGCACAGGCCAGCTTTGGCGTCGGTTACATGAACCCCACCCACCCTGGAGCTCTTCTTTCCGAACCTACTACCCTTAATGGCGTCTATGCCGGTCTGGACTACAACATCCACTTTACCGAGAACTTCGGCCTTGCTCCTGGTGTGTTCTGCTCTTACGCCACCAAGACGGATGAGTACCCTGGCAGCCTCGCCTCTGGCAAGTTAACCCTCACCGAGCTCTACGTGGGCGTTCCCCTCAACCTGAACTTCAGCTTCAAGCTGGCTCCCGACTTCGCCCTCACCCTCTATGCAGGCCCGACCATCAGCTACGGCGTCATGTCCAAGAGCAAGGGCGACGCGAAGGTCCTTGGCATCGGTGGAAGCGCAGAGGTAGACCTCTACAAGAACACCAACTACAAGCCCCTCGACGTGCTGGTTGGCGGCGGTGTCGCTTTCGACTGGGCTGAGATGTTCCGCGTCAGCGTTGGTTACAACTACGGAATTCTTGACCGTAATGCCAGCGACCATCACTCCTTCAACCGCAGCTACCTCCACATGGGTGTTGCCTATCTGTTCTAATCAGACAGACAAACCAATCCCCTTTGCCCGCTCCCCAAGAGCGGGCTTTTTTATTCTCCTATTTTTCCAAGCAAATAAACTCTCAGAGCAAGCAAATAAATTTTTAACGCAGGCAAATAAAAAAATAGAATAGGCGAATAATTTCCCAAAGCAGGCGAAAAAGTCACACCTTATCTCTTTCCTTTCCCTGCGAGCAAATGTTCATATTTACATGGAGCATCCGTACAGAAAAGCGATAAAAAGGTGTCAAATGTCCCGTTTTTCTTCGCAGTTTCGTTTCTTTTAATTAAATTTGCAGCCGAAAACTTAGGTTTTGTAAAAGATTGTAATGGATAACCGATTTGTAAGTACGCGTGGTCATGGTGGAAGGCCTGACTTGTTCGAAGCGATTCTGCAAGGCATAGGTACTGACGGGGGTCTGCTGATTCCCGACTTCCCCCTTGCCGTTCAGTCCCTCGAGTCCCTTCAGGGGCTTCCCTATCCCCGTCTGGCTGCTACCCTCATCTCCACGTTTGCCCCTGCCGGCAGCGAGGCCATCATCGCCGAGGCCTGCACTCGCGCCTACGCCTCCGGAGCCTTTCCGCAGGAAGTAGTACCTGTCATTCCTGCAGGCGACGTCTGGGTAGCCGAACTCTTTCATGGTCCTACAGCCGCCTTTAAGGATATGGCGCTACAGCTCCTCCCCCACCTCATGACTGCCTCGCTACGACAAAGTGGCGATGCCCGTCGTGCGCTCGTTCTTGCTGCCACCTCAGGCGACACGGGCAAAGCAGCCCTCGCAGGCTTTGCCGATGTGGAGGGTACGATGATAAAAGTGTTCTACCCGCAGGACGGCGTCTCGCCCGTCCAACAGCGGCAGATGACCACCCAGACGGGCCATAATGTCGACGTGCTGGCTGTGCGCGGCAATTTTGACGATGCCCAGCGGACCGTCAAGGAAGCCTTCGCCTCGCCTGAGCTGGCACAGGCCTGCGTAGAGAAAGGCATCTTCCTTACCTCCGCCAACTCCATCAACATAGGCCGTCTGCTGCCCCAGATCGTCTATTATTTCCACGCCTACCTCACCCTTGCGGCACGCGGCGTACTCGCGTTGGGCGACGCCATCGACTTCGTCGTCCCCTCGGGCAACTTCGGCAACTGTCTTGCAGGCGTCATGGCCCGCCGCATGGGGCTTCCCGTGCGCCGCTTCATCGTCGCCTCCAACCGCAACAAAGTCCTCACCGACTTCTTCCAGACGGGTTGCTACGACATCCGTCGCCCGTTCCACAAGACCAACGCCCCAGCGATGGACATCCTCGTCTCCAGCAACCTCGAACGCCTGCTCTGCATGCTTGACGGCGATGCCACACACACGGCCCTTCTCATGCAAGCTCTTGCCACCGAAGGCGTCTATTGCATCAACGATGCGCAATTCCAATCCCTCCGCAGCCTCTTCGCGGCAGGCTGGCAGAACGAACAGGAGGTGCTCAATACCATCCGCCGTTGCTACCACGCTACAGGTTATCTGGCCGACACGCACACGGCTGTGGCACTTGGCGTTGCCGAGCAATACCGCATCAAGGGCGACAGCACGCCTACCGTCGTGCTCTCCACCGCCTCTCCCTACAAGTTCCCCGCCTCGGTATGTCAGGCCATCCTGGGGAAAGCCTTGCCCGATGCCGAGGCTATGGAAGCCCTCCACAAGTCGACAGGAGTGCCCATACCCGCCTGTCTGGTTGACGTCATGACACGCCCCGTTCTCCATACGGGCATCGCCAATCCTGCAAACATCATTACCTATATCAAAGAAAACCTGAACTGACAAGATAATGAGAGTAAAAGTAAAAGTACCTGCCACGAGTGCTAATCTCGGCCCCGGCTTCGATGTTGCCGGCGTGGCCGTAACGCTATACAACACCTTTACCTTCGAGCTCATCGAGCAAGGCGTGGAAATCGTCGGCTGCCCTGAGCAGTTCTCGGGCAAGGACAATCTCACCTACCAAGCCTTTTGCGCCGGTGCCGAGGAGACAGGCCTTCATTTCGGCGGCGTACGTATCGAATGCCGTAGCGAAGTGCCCTACACCCGTGGCCTCGGCTCATCCTCCACCTGCATCGTGGCAGGCATCGTCGGCGCCTTTGCATTCATGGGGCGTTACGACGACCGTCAGGACATCCTCAACCTCGCCACCCGCATCGAAGGACACCCCGACAACGTGGCTCCAGCCATCTTCGGCGGTCTTACCGTCTCCGTCATGGCCGACGTCATCACCACCCTCAACATTCCTGTGAAAAACGACTACCGTTTCGTGGCGTTCATCCCCCCGTTTACGCTCTCCACGCAGCTGTCGCGCTCGGTATTGCCCGATACCGTTTCACGCAAAGATGCCATCGGCAACATCTCGCACTTGAGCCTACTTGTGGCTTCGCTCATCAACGGGCACGATGAAGGGCTGCGCATCGGATTCCACGACCATCTGCACCAGCCCTATCGCGGCAGCCTCATCGCTGGCTACGATGCCATTATGGAACGTCTCGAAGCTGACACCAGCGTACTTGGCTGCTACCTCAGCGGCGCCGGCCCCACCATCATGGCTGTCATCCGCGCTGACGACCTCATGGGCGTTGTCCGCCTGAAGGAAGAGCTCCACGACTGTCTTAACGGATGGGAGGTTGTCAAGCTGGAAATGGACACCCGCGGCTACGTCTGCGACTACGAATAAAGCCCGAAATCCAGGGTATTTTCCCTAGTTTTTGCAAACCATGATTGGCAGATTTCCAAAGGAAAAAAGAAAAAGGGTTAACAAAATTGAAAAATCAGAATTTGCAAAAAAAAAATTTTTCTTCTGCGCTTTTCTTTCTGAGGAAAAGGCAGTATCTTTGTAGGCGGAAAAAATTGGAAAAAATGAATTTTTCAAACATAATCAAAAACCCATTAAAATAACCATTCAAACAATGAGAGCAGAAGAACTGAAAAAGTATGGCATCGAGGGTGTGAAGGAAGTTGTCTACAACCCCACCTACGAAGTGTTGTTCAACGAAGAGACCAAGCCCGAGCTGACAGGCTACGAGAAGGCTCAGGAGACTGAGCTGGGTGCTCTGAACGTGATGACCGGCATCTACACCGGCCGCAGCCCCAAGGACAAATACATCGTCATGGACGAAAACTCGAAGAACACCGTGTGGTGGAACACCCCCGAGTACCCCAACGATAACCACGAAATGAGCGAAGCCGTGTGGGCCGAGGTAAAAAAGCTCGCCCTCGCCCAGCTGAGCGGCAAGAAGCTCTACGTCGTCGACGGATTCTGCGGCACCAACCACGACACCCGCATGAAGGTGCGCTTCATCATGGAGGTGGCCTGGCAGGCTCACTTCGTGACCAACATGTTCATCCGTCCCCAGAACCAGGCTGAGTTTGACCTCGAGCCCGACTTCGTGGTCTATGCCGCCAGCAAGGCCAAGGTGGACAAGTTCCAGGAGCTCGGCCTCCGCAGCGACACCTGCGTGGCCTTCAACGTCAGCAGCAAGGAACAGGTGATCCTCAACACCTGGTACGGCGGCGAGATGAAGAAGGGCATGTTCTCCATGATGAACTACTTCCTCCCCCTCAAGGGTATCGCAGCCATGCATTGCTCGGCCAATACCGACATGAAGGGCGAGAACACCGCCATCTTCTTCGGCCTCAGCGGCACCGGCAAGACCACCCTCAGCACCGACCCGAAGCGTAAGCTCATCGGCGACGACGAGCACGGATGGGACGACCACGGCGTGTTCAACTTCGAAGGCGGCTGCTACGCGAAGGTCATCAAGCTCGACAAAGAGTCGGAACCCGACATCTACAACGCCATTCGCCGCGACGCCCTCCTGGAGAACGTCACCGTCGACGAGAACGGCAAGATCGACTTCGACGACAAGAGCGTTACCGAGAACACCCGCGTCAGCTACCCCATCTACCACATCAAGAACATCGTCCGCCCGCAGAGTTCCGGCCCCGCCGCCAAGCAGGTCATCTTCCTCTCGGCCGATGCCTTCGGCGTGCTGCCCCCCGCCAGCATCCTGACCCCCGAGCAGACGAAGTACTACTTCCTCAGCGGCTTCACCGCCAAGCTGGCCGGTACCGAGCGCGGCATCACCGAGCCCACGCCCACCTTCAGCGCCTGCTTCGGCCAGGCCTTCCTGGAGCTGCACCCCACGAAGTATGCTGAGGAACTCGTGAAGCGCATGGAGCAGAGCGGCGCCAAGGCCTATCTGGTCAACACCGGCTGGAACGGCACAGGCAAGCGCATCTCTATCCGCGACACCCGTGGCATCATCGACGCCATCCTCAACCACAGCATCGACGAGGCTCCCACGAAGCAGATCCCCTACTTCAACTTCACCGTGCCCACTAAGCTTGAGGGCGTCGATCCCGGCATCCTCGATCCGCGCGACACTTATGCCGATGCCGCCCAGTGGGAGGAGAAAGCCAAAGATTTGGCTGGACGCTTCATCAAGAACTTCAAGAAGTACGAAAGCAACGAAGCTGGCAAGGCCCTCGTTGCTGCCGGTCCTCAGCTTTAATCGGCCCTGCAATTAGTCAATGCCCGAAGGGTTGCCTTCGGGCATTGATTGCTTAAAAACAAAACTATTAACCCAATAAAAAACACCATGAAAAAGACTTCATTCCTAAACAATATCATCGCAATCCTTTTTGTTGCCCTTGCTGTTACAGGCTGCAAAGGGCCGAAGCCTGCCAACCTTAGCGAAGCCCTTGACAACAACGCCTGGAACCAATCCGTATGGATTTCAGCAGCTAACGCAGACGTGGTGAAAGGACGCATCCATGACGACACCCGAGCTGCCGACGGAGCCAGCTGGTTCGTCTCAACCGTCAAGAACGACAAGAAAGTCATCTCCGCCAAATGGATGACAACCGGACTGGGTGTCTATGACATCTATGTGAACGGCAAACTCATCGGCAACGAGGTGCTGAAACCTGGTTTCACCCATTATGCCAAGACGAAGCGTTCGTTCACCTACGACATTACCGACATCTTCGTCAAGAGAACAGGTGGTGAGAACGTCCTCGCAGCCCAGGTTACCCCCGGTTGGTGGGGCGATAAGATCATTACACCTGGAGGACACGACGGCATGATCGGCAAGAAGTGCGCCTTCCGCGCCGTGCTGGAGCTTACTTATGCCGACGGAACAAAAAAGCTCTATGGTACCGACACCGAGCACTGGCTTGCCGGCATAACAGGCCCAGTAAAACATGCAGCCATTTTCGACGGCGAGGACTACGATACCCGCGAACTGCCTGGCTACGCCTGCCTCGACAAGCTCTCCAAACCCGAAATGAATACCGAGTTCAAGGGCGAAATTCTGCCGACAAATGGCGCAGAGATATATCAGCGTCCCGACATCGCTCTCGCTCCCGTCAAAGCTTACGTCTGGAAGGGCGCAACGGGCAACACAGACGATGCCTTCGGCAAGATTAACATCCTCCGCGAATATACCCCTGGAGTACCCATAACTGTCCGTCCCGACGAGACGCTCGTCATCGACTTCGGGCAGAACTGCTCGGCCGTCCCCTCGTTCGTCTTCAAAGCCAAGGAAGGCACAACATTGACCTGCCTGCCCGCTGAACTGCTCAACGACGGCAACGGCGCCAAAAGCCGCGGCATGGACGGTCCCGAGGGTAGTGTGCATCGCACCAACCTGCGCATCCCTCAGACAGGCATGATTCTCAACTACACCTTTGCCGATTCAAAGGATTTCGTTTCTTACACCCCACGTTGCACCTTCTTTGGCTACCGCTATGTCTCCATTACTGCTACAGACGAGGTTACCATCCGCTCTATCCAGTCCGTCCCCGTCACCTCTATCGCACAAGATCTGGAGACTGGTACCATCACGACAGGTAACAAAGACATCAACCGCCTCATCTCAAATACTATATGGGGGCAGCGTTCGAACTACCTCTCCGTTCCTACCGATTGCCCGCAACGCAACGAGCGCCTCGGATGGACGGCCGACACGCAGGTGTTCACCGAGACGGGCACCTTCTTCGCCAACACCGCCCCCTTCTTCCACAAGTGGATGCGCGACATGATGGACTCCCAGAGTCCCCTGGGCGGTTACCCGGGCGTGGCGCCTACGGCACAATACGGATGGGACATGATGCGCCTCGGCTGGGCCGACGCCGGCATCATCGTCCCTTGGACCATCTGGAAACAGTTCGGCGACCGTCAGATTATCGATGAAACTTGGGCATCGATGGAACGTTTCATGACACGAGTGGCCGACACCAAGTACAACCATCAGGCCAACATTTCCGAAAACGGCAACTACCAATGGGCCGACTGGCTCAGCTACGAGCCCCTCGAGAGCTGCAGCGGACGCAGCCACGCCAACGACAAGGACGGCCATTGGAACCCCCTACCCGAGGCCATCGACTACTGGAACTACCTGAGCGCCTCCTACTGGGCTCTTGACGCTTCCATGATGCGCGACATGGCTGCCGCCACCGGACGCGACGCGAAGAAGTACGCCGACATGACTGCCGAAGCCAAGGCATACATTAAGGAGAACTTCCTCAACCCCGACGGCACCTTCAAGACCGACATCCTCAACACCATGCAGACACCTGCCCTCTTTGCCCTGAAGAACGGTGTGGTAGAGAGTGAGGCCAAGAGCGCCATGCTGGCACGCCTGCGCGACAACTTCGCCCAGCACGACGGATGCCTGCAGACCGGCTTCCTCGGCACCTCCATCCTCATGCAGACCCTCACGGATAACGGCATGGCCGACATCGCCTGGAACCTCCTCTTCCAGCACAAGAACCCCAGCTGGCTCTACTCCGTCGATAACGGCGCCACCACCATCTGGGAACGCTGGAACAGCTACACCCTCGAGAGCGGCATGGGCCCCGCCGGCATGAACAGTTTCAACCACTATGCCTACGGCGCAGTCTGCGCCTGGATCTGGGAAACCGTTGCCGGCATCGCAGCCGACACCTCTGCCCCAGGCTTCAAGCATATCATCATGCGCCCCATCCCCGACAAGCGTCTGGGCTTCGTCAAGGCTGAATACCAGTCTGCTGCCGGCCCCATCAAGAGCGAATGGCGCTACGAAGGCGACAAGTGGATATGGAACTTCACCGTTCCCGAAGGCGCTACCGCCTCCGTCACCTTACCAGGCGAAACCATCTCGAAGGACTACCAGCCCGGCTCGTATAGCGTGGAGAAATAATGATTCCTCTTTTTATGGCAGAGGCGCCACTTTGTGGCACCTCTGCTTTTTCAAAGCCTTCCAACACATTTCGAACACCATCCTAACAACGTTTGATTCTGCGCGCACAGAATCAAACGCTAAAAAAATAGAATCAAACTCTGGCAAATTAGCCTTTGATGTTAATTGCTTATATGCCTTTCCATTTTAAATGACCCCCTAAAGTTGCCCTTACAATTATTTATGGCAACATATTCCGTAGGGTAAAAAGTAGGGAAATCTTTACGGATAATCATATCTTTTTTCAAAAAAACGGCCAAATGTTTGCCTATGTCAGAAAAAAGCCGTTACTTTGCAGCCGGGTAAGTCCTATACGGCCAGCTCCCTTCGAATCCTCCAGGGCTTGACGGCAGCAAAGGTAGTTAGGTCGTAGCGGCGCGATATAGACCGCTTACCCACCTGCCTCTTTAGCTCAGTTGGCCAGAGCACGTGATTTGTAATCTCGGGGTCGTTGGTTCGAATCCGACAAGAGGCTCTAAAAAGAAAGAGAAAAAGCAAGTCGTGAGACTCCTTCCCCGTGCTTCGGGGCTCCCCTCCCCGAAGCTATTTTAGGTTATTTCATAGTATTAAAAAGTTTGTGTTTTCATTGTGGCGTAGCCTGAGACAGGTAACGCCACAAGTCTTTTATATAATAAGGAAGGGATGATTCCTAAAGCAAACGTCAGCTTTCGGGCTCCGTGGGAGCGTCTTTCTCATCCGATAGAGCTGACGGAACATCAAGGGCAGGGATATCATCGATATCCGTAAAGGACGGAAGGGGATTTTTGGTACTCTGCTTGGCACCAAGTTTCTGCAGCTTGGCACAAGTCTGAAGGATGCTCTGGCCACTCGGCTGCAATTTCAGACTGGCGGAATCGTAGGCCTTACGGGCTTTTTCAAGATCGGCACCAAGAGCCTGGAAATTCTTCGTAAACTGCCCCACACGATCCATCATCTCTGTAGCAAGAGCGAATACTCGCTCGTGGTTCTGCGTCTGGGCAATCTGCGTCCACGTAAGCCGTATGATGCGAAGGGCGGCGAAAAGAGTCTGTTCATCAGCGATATAGACACCCCGCTCCATAGCACGACGCCAAAGGTCAGGCTGCGCGCCCAACGCCGTCCAAAGGGCACCCGTGTTGGGAACAAACATGATGACGTAGTCCATTTTAACCTTCGGAGGCTGAATATAAGAGCTGTAATCCTTCGTAGCAAGGCGATTCACCTGCTCCTGCAGACTGGCAACATGCGCCTTGAGGCAACGCTGGCGCTCCATCTCGTCCGTAGCGTTGACATAGTCCATGAAGGATGCAAGGGAAACTTTGGAATCGATGATGACATCGCGACGTTGGTCAAGATGAAGGATGACATCAGGCCGCATACGTGCGCCCTCCTCCGTAGTGACGGATGCACCAGAGGCATCGCGAAGGGTAGGTTGCACATCATAGTGCACACCACGCGTCAGCCCCTGCGACTCCAGCAGCTCGTCCAGAACCGTCTCACCCCAGTAGCCCTGCACGGTATTACTATGACGAAAGGCGTTCGTCAGTTCTTCTGTGCTTTTGCGCACTTTGTCGCTTTGCTGCATCATCTGCTCGATGATAGCCTTCAAGGCTCCGCTGTCGGCACTTTGCTGAGTGCGTGTCTGAGTCATGGTCTGTTGCATTTTGTCGATGGTTTCGCGCAAAGGATTGACAATCTGCCCGAGGCTGGTGCCCGACGATTCGGCAAACTCTTTCTGGCGTTGACGCAACATATCGTTGGTAGTCGCCTGCATCTGAGCCGATACCTTCGCCATAGTCTCATCGAAACGTATCTGCTGGGCAGATATGGCTTCGGAATGGCGACGCTCCTGCGCCTCCAACGCTTGCTCATTTTGACGCTTCTGCTCTTCAAGCTGGGCCGACAACACCTCGACGCGGGTTGTCAACCGCTGCCGCTCATCAGACAGATCAGCCAACGTCGCTTCACGCTCGTGGATAATCTGTTGGAATTGCACGCCCTCCGACGTGCGCTCTTCCAGTATGGTTTTAGCAACACTTAGCCTACTACGCATAGCCAGCCATGTGATGACAGCCCCGAGAGCAGCCCCGCAAACGGCAGATAGGATGGAGATGAGAATTGTATTCATAGACGTAGAATAGAATAGGTTTTGCAAAGATAGTACAAATTGAGAGATAATGCAAATATATTTGCCTTTAGACACGACGACGCCTATCTAAAACGAAGTTAAAGATAGACATTTTTCTTGGCAGAAAACAGAAAAAGCAGTACTTTTGCGCTCTCAAATTAACACATGCAAAAAAACCACACCACTTATGGAACTGTTTTCAAACCTTCCCTACCGAGTAGCAGACATCAGCCTTGCCGATTTTGGCCGTAAGGAGATTGATATGGCCGAGAAGGAAATGCCCGGCCTGATGGCCTTACAGGAAAAGTATGGTCATCGTCAGCCACTGAAGGGTGCCCGCGTGATGGGCTCGCTCCACATGACTATCCAGACTGCCGTACTCATCAAGACCTTGCGTTGCCTCGGCGCCGAGGTACGTTGGTGCTCATGTAACATCTATTCCACGCAGAACCATGCTGCTGCCGCTATGGCGGAAATGGGCGTGCCTGTGTTTGCCTGGAAAGGCGAGTCGCTGGCCGACTACTGGTGGTGTACCCTGCAAGCCATGAACTTCCCTGAAGAAAAAGGCCCTAACATGATTGTGGACGACGGAGGCGATGCCACGCTGATGATTCACCTTGGCGTGGATGCCGAAAACGATTCGTCTGTGCTTGACACCCCTTCAAGTGGAGAAGATGAGTTGGAGCTAAAAGCCATTCTGAAACGCGTCCTGAAGGAGAAACCCGGTTTCTGGCATGCCTTAGCGAAAGAAGTGCGCGGCGTAAGCGAGGAAACCACAACGGGCGTACATCGCCTCTACCTGATGAAAGAGGAGGGCAAGCTGCTCTTCATGGACAGCGGCTGGATGGAGGCCAC
>JAFXXQ010000002.1 GCA_017542145.1 Bacteroidaceae bacterium
GACATCGATGCCTGTAAAGGCGCCGCCCATGAACTGCCAGCCGCTGAAATGGCCGTTATTATCCGTCGTCTCATATTTATTGCCAGAGGCGTCGTAATGGAAGGCGAGGAGTCTTGAGCATCCCGCCTGGACGCCGGCGTACAAGCTGATGCGTTCTGAAACGCCCCAATGACGTTCGTAACCCAGACTGAGGTCGCAGTTGCTGTATCCAGACTTGTTTAGATTGCTTGAGGAAGTCGTCTCCTTGGTCTGCCCCCAATTGAACCCTAAGCGGAGGCGCAGGGCGTCGTTGTCCGTCAGGAAATAGCGTAGTCTGATGCCATTGTCAATAAGGTTAAAAACTGCGCTTTCCGAAAATGGCCTGAGGCCGATTTCCACTCCCATATCGCCCTTCTCAGGCATTATGCCTTGCGCGTTCACACTCATGACTGCCACAAGGGCTGCCATCAAAATCATTGATTTCTTCATAAATCTTTTTACTAAATAAATGGTTATAAAATGGTTTTTATCGGTTCCACGGGCTCTGATAGGTGATGTGCCCCGTAACAAACATCTTGTAGCTATCCCTATAATACCAGAACAGGTAGATGCGGGCATAGGTGTAGCCGGAATAGGCGCCTCGGGCCTTGTCCCATTTGCGGCAACGGATGATATAGCCGTCGCCTGTATTCATAGGCTCTTTTTCACTCCAGCCACTCTGGGGTATCTCGTTGATATTCATGACGCCTTTGGAACGGCCAACGTTGATGATGCTGGCGTCGAATTCTTCGTCGCAGATGGGGCAGAGGTTGTACTCGTCGTCAATCCTTAAGCCGCTGATGCCTTTGAAGTAGAGCGTGGTCCGTCCTGCTGGAATCCCTCGCAGGCAGAGCGAGCCGCCTCCATTCTTGGGATATCGGGTCAAGCCTGCAGGGTCCTGGGCATATTCGAACTGGCAGCCTGTCAGCTCGTTCCATGTCTTGATGACGATGTCCTCATCAGTCTGCTTGCCTCCTTCTCCATCGTTGATGATGAACTGGTAGATGGTGTTTTCATTCAGATAGAGCGCATAGTTGCCGTCCGTCAGCGTCGCAAGGTCTATCTGGCATCCGTCGGCATTGGGGTAAAGCCGCGAAAAGACAATATCCTGTGTGTCGTTATTATAGAGACTGACGGTGAAGTTTATTGTCTTCCCAAGAGTGAGGATGAGCGTCTTGTCTCGGATGATGACGGAGCAGGGAGTCCTCTCTGTGGCGTATTCTTCCGACGTGATGTAGATTCGGTCAACAATGCCCGTGCCTCGGATGACCAGTTCTTCCGGGGGAGTCTTGGTTTCAAGTGCACCCTCACATCCGCTGAGTACCAGCGCCGCGAGGAGGGAGAGGGTGAGAAGTGTCTTTTTCATATACTTCTTATTTAATTTCTAATTTCTAATTCCTAATTTTCTATTTTTTAATTCTCCTCAATGCTTTCCACCTTGCCGATGAAGAGGATGTTGTGGCTTTTGTTGTCGCGCACGGCAAAGACGAAGGGATGGTCAACAAAGAAATTGATGGGCTCGGGAGGGGGGACGTTGTCTCCAGAGAGCGTTATCCAACCACCCCATTCTGTGGCAGCTGCCATTTCTGCACCGTTTTCGTCGATGCTGACAGATACGTCCTGATTGATGAACTGGAGGCTCAGTTCGGGATTGATGCGCGTGAGCGGATGCTGCATGGCTTTCCTGATGCCAAGTTCTTGTAAGGGGTCAAGTAGCTCGTAACTCGTTTTGAACTGGAATTTGGGCAGGTGTACGATGACTTGCCCGAAATCATACGGCGTGTTCCAGTCGATTTCAGAGAGGATGTCGTTTGCCGAATAGCCTTCAAGGGGAAGGGCTATGAGCATACTGAAATTCCGATAAATATAGTCCAAAGAAAGCAGACGATAGGAGGAGGCTTCAGCGTAGTGGTAATAGGATTTATTCTGCATCATGTCGACGGTCTGCTCTTCGCCGCTGGAGAGGACGAAGGTGTCCTTCCGGGTGCTGTCCGCTTTAAAGGGGATTGCCCATTCGGCTCCAAACCAAGTGGCATTGGCGGCAACGATGCGCGTGTCTGCAGTAATCGGAAGATTCAGCTCGTGGATGTTGCCATAGGTATGGTAGTAGGCCCATTGGCAGATGGAGTCCTTTGCCTGCGTGGTTTGGGTGAAGTCAAGATGGCCTATTTCGGCATCGTAGTAGGTCTTGTTGGTATTAATGAAGTTGCGGTTGATGGGGTAGCCCTTCTGCGTCCAGGCAGCGTTGGCGAGGCAGACGTTGTTGGTGCTCTCGAGGGCATCGCGCAGTTTGAGGTACCAGGCGTTGAGGGCATCGAGGGTGACGCCCTTGCCGGCAATGCTGTCAAGCAGTTCGGCGCAGGCTTCGTCGTCCACGCCGTTAGCCAGCATACCGAGGGCGATCTCGAGGCTGAGGGGCGAGATGCAGACGTTCTTGTTCGGCTCGGCTTCAAGGCAGAGTTTGCCAAAAAGCTTTTGGGCAAAGTCGGCACCCATTTGGGCGTAGGCTTTTTCTTCGTTGCTGGGCGTCAGCATCAGGGGCATCGAATCTTCGCGTTTGAAAATGCGGTCCACGATGCCACCCGGGCGGATGAGGGGTTCTTCGGGTGTGTTTCCTGAGTCAAATGCATCGTTGCATCCGCAGAACATCAGCGCTGCGAGGAGGGAGAGGATGAAAAGGGTCTTTTTCATATTCTATCGTTTATATTTTAATCTTCAATTTTCAATCTTCAATTTATATCTTGAACAGGCTAAGGTAGGGCTCGGCAAGCTTGGCGCGGAGGCGGTGCTTGTGGGAGCGGATGGTGGTGTCGGTGACGCCGGTGCAGATGGTCTGCGTGTAGGTGGAGAAGCCGAGGCGGCAGAGGAGCAGGCAGGTAAGCTCGGAGTCACTGAGCGTGGGGCTCTGCTGGCGTAGCTCGTCCACGATGGGACGGAAGATGCGGAAGAGCTCCATCTGCAAGTTGGCGGTACGCTCAGAGGGGAAGGCGTCGAAGCCGCGCGTGCGGCTCAGGTGGATGGCGCTGAGCTCGTTGTTCCACGGGCTTTGCATGAACTGATTGATGCAGGCGCCCAGCTGCTCTTCGAAGTGAAGGGTGCTATTATCGTTCTTACGGGCATGTTGTTTTAGCCACCGATACCTGAAGCAAACCAGCGCAAAGCAAAAGAGCAGCCAATACAACAGGATGGTGTAGTGACGAGTTGTCTGCCGCCGCTCCTGACTCAGTTCGTAACGGTGCAGCACATTCGACATGCGGACACGGTCCACGCTGCCATCAATGGTCTCCTTGAGGCTGGCGTAGTATTGCATGTGGCCATAGGCGCTTTCAAACTGTCCGCTGAGTGAATCGAGGGAGGCGAGGGCGCTGGTAGCCGAGGCTTCGAGGTAGAGATTGTCAGTCTGTCCGTAGCAGCGGTTCAGATAGAGCAGGGCAGAGTCGGGTTGGCCGAGGGCTTTGTACGCCTGCCCTTTTAAATAATAAGGAAAGAGTTTGTCGTCCCCTGTACGCAGCGATTCGGCCAGCGAGGCGTAGGCGAGGGCATCGGCAGCATTTCCCTTGCGGCGCGTGATGATGGAGAGCTGCTCGGCAGCGAGGGCTGTACCGATGGGGTTGTCGATGGCACGGCTTAGCGCCAGCAGGGTGACGTAGTTGTCGTATGATGCATCCCATTCTCCATCGGCCATCTGGCACTTGGCGATACCTTCGAGCGGCATAATCATACGGAGGCTGTCACGTGTGAAGACAGCACAATCATAAGCCCGACGGTACCACTCGCGCGATTCGGCGAAGAGGTGCTGGTTGAAGAGGTGGTCGGCGATGTTCTGCGACGCGCGGCGTTCCATGACGTGGTCGGACAGCTCGCGGAAGCCGTCGGCTGCGGGCAGGTAGGCCTCGACAGCACGGAAATCATCGCCCAAGTCGCGGCAGACAGAGCCGAGGTAGAACTGCGAAAGGGCGCGCAGCTCCTTGTCGCGGCCGCGGTGGCTATAGTAATCGACAGCCGAAAGAATGAGCGAATCGGAGGCGTGAGGGATGAGGCATTTGTCTTGGGCCTGTGTATAGAGCACGGCATAGAGGGCAGCCTCCTTTTTCGATTTACGATGGGATGAATGGCTTTGTAGCGCGACGTCCATCTGCTCCAGTTCCTCCAGGGCACGAGCGGGGTCGGTGTTGATGTATGTCCGTATCTCGTTCAGCTGACGGTGGACATCGGAAGCCGTCGCGACAGACGTCGTCAGCAACAAGGCGAAGAGGAGAAAAACGACACGTTTCATGCGATTCTTTTTCTAATTCGACGCAAAGATAGCGCCATTCTATATGTCGTGCAAGCAAAATGCCGTTGCAAAAGCGTTGCAACGGGTGTCGCAAAAGCGTTTTATTCGTCGCTGAAGCAAAACCAGTCAAGAGAATCCGGCGGAAAAGAGGGCAGAGTGGGGCCGTGCGGTAGTGGCTCGGAGAGCTTGAGCGAGGGCATGATAGAGGCTGCGCCGGGGGCGAAGTCGGGTAGGATGCGGCGAGCACCGAGGTAGCGGGCCTGGTAATAGGGTTCGCTAAGGTGGGAAATGATGACGCCCGTGAGGGCAGCGTGGATGAAGGAGAACGATTTGCCGCCCGGGTCGGGGCCGATGTAGATGCCGACGTGGCCGGGAGTCTGCGAGATGCGTCGTCCGCTGAACACCACGATGTCGCCCCGCTGCAGGTGCTTAATGCCCTTTTTGACAGGGCGCCCTTGATGAGATTGCCCGTTGGAGGAGTGGCTGAGGTTATATCCGAACTGGGCATAGACATAGGAGGTGAACCCCGAGCAGTCGAATGCCGCAGGACCGCGGGCTGCATAGCGGTAGGGCTTGCCTAAGGATTGTCGGGCAAAATCAATGATGCTGTCGGCTGTAGCTGCAGCACGGAGAGAATCCTTGTTCACCCCTATTCCCCGCAGCGACGAGCAAGCGGAAAGAGACAGCATAAATGAAAAATGAAGAATGAAGAATGAAAAATAAATAGCTTTTTTATTGGTGCGCTGCATACGGGACATATTATTCTTTATTTTTCATTCTTCATTCTTCATTCTTGTATCATCTTATCGGGCTGAGACGGACGTCGAGGGCGTGGGTGCCGGGCTTGTAGTCGTAGGCGGGTAGCGGGCCGGGGCCACAGGAGGCGTTGCCGATGCCGCGCACCCAGGCGTCGAGGGTGAGGACAACTTCTGCGCGCCGGATTTCGTTGATGCGGTGGCCGTACTTCACGTCGTTCAGGTCGCGGTCAGTAACGTGGAGAGCGCAGAAGTCGAAGGTCTTTCCGTAGCTTTCGACGCGTAGGCCCTTGCCATTGTTGTCGGTAAGGGTGAGCCAGTGGGTGTCGCAGCGCTCGCCCATCGACTGGGCACGGACGTAGAACTCCTCCATGTCGGTAACGGTGGAGGTGTAGCGTCCGACGTAGGCGGCATCCTTACGGTCGGGCCAGTTCTCGATAGGGCCACGGCCGTACCAGCTGACTTTCTCAAGGCTGGGGCTGAGCATCGTCTGCAGGCCGAGGCGCGGCAGGCGGAAGTCGTCGGCGGTGACGAAGGTGGCATGGACGTCAATGCTGCCGTCGGTGTAGATGACGTATGAGGTGGTGTCGTTGATGACGGTGCGAGGCGTCTGCGAACTTCGGATGACGGTGACATAGCCAATGGGGGCATTTTCGCTGATGCTCCAATCGAACTTTGTGACGATGCTCTCCGTGTCGCTCCAGCCCTGACGGTCGTTGCTAATGGTGCGGAAGGTGTAGAGGGCAGGGCCCTGACCACGGTGGATAAGGTTGTCGCCGCCGTTGTAGCGCAGGCCGGTGAGCAGGCCTCGGCGAGTGTCGAAGGTAATCTCGTCGCGGCCGGTTGAGAAGACCAGCGTGCGGCCGTCCTCGATGTGGGCGGTGAGCTTGGTGGGAGAGGTTTCGACATCAGGGGCAGCGGGGACGGGGGCAAGTTCCCTCACAGGTAGCTGGGCGGAAGCGACAACGTGGCCGGCATCGGCCCACACACAACTGCGGCGGAGGCTAACGGAGAGGTTTACATGGAAGTCAGAGTAGATGTCACTGGCCATGGTTTCCTTGATGGGGAGGGGAAGGGCACAGCTGTTGCCCGGAGCGCATGAGGGCAGGGCGATGTCGCCTTCACGCACGCTGACGCCATCCTTGAGGATGGTGTAGTGGAGGGCGAACTGGTTGAGGTTGAGGAAGGCATATTTGTTTTTGACCACCACGCCGTCGCCCTCGAGGCTGAAACCGATGTACTGATAAATCTGCTTCACCTGCAGCAACTTGGCCGTGACCTTGCGGTCGGGGGTGACGATGCCGTTGCAGCAGAAGTCGCCATCGTTGGGGCTGTCGCCGAAGCTGCCGCCGAAGTAGAAGTGGTCCTCGGGCTCGCCGGGCTTGTTGATGCCCTGGTCAACCCAGTCCCAGATGCAGCCGCCAATCATGCGGACGGACTCGTTCTCGATGTAGTCCCAATACTCGGCAAGGTTGCCGATGGCGTTGCCCATGGCGTGGGCATATTCGCAGAGGAAGAAGGGCTTGTTGGAAGGCATCTTGTCCTGCCGGATCATGTCGGGCACGGAGGGGTACATGCGGCTGTCGATGTCGGCCTGCTGGTTCATGCCTTCGTAGTGGATGATGCGTCCGTCGATGGCCTTCATGGCGTTGTACATGGCTGTGATGTTAGAACCACCGCCGGACTCGTTACCCATGCTCCAGAAGATGACGGAGGGATGGTTTTTGTCGCGCTCCACCATGCGCACGCCGCGATCGACGTAGGCTGCCTCCCACGAGGGGTTGCGGGTGAGGCTGTGGTTGGCGTGGCACTCTTGGTCGGCTTCGTCCATGACGTAGATGCCGTAATAGTCGTAAAGAGCGTACATCTTCGGGTCGTTAGGGTAGTGGCTGGTGCGGACGGTGTTGAGGTTGTAGCGCTTGAAGAGGAGGATGTCTTCAATCATACTCTCCACCGGGATGGCCTTGCCGAACTGGGGATGGGTGTCGTGGCGGTCGGCACCCTTGAAGAAGATGCGCTGGTTGTTGATGAAGACGCGGGCGTCGCGAATCTCAATCTTGCGGAAGCCGTACTGCTGCGTGGTGGCCTCAATCACTTCGCCCTTGGCATCGAGCAGTTCGAAATCAACGGTGTAGAGGTAGGGTGTCTCGGCGCTCCAGAGCTGGGGACGTCGGACGGCGATGGAAGAACGGATGTCGCTCTCACTGCCCTTGGCAATGGTGCTGATCTCGTCCGTGGCGCGTCCCACCTCGCGTCCCTCGGCATCGCTGAGGATGGTGCGCAGCGAGGCGGCAGCGCCTTTCCCGGTGCCGTTAAGGATGGAGGCACGGACGTCGAGCGTGGTGGCCGTGAGGTCGTCATTGAAGTCGGCCGTGAGGTAGAGGTCGCGGATATGGAGTTTCGGAACGGCTTTCAGATAGACGTCGCGGTGGATGCCGCTGAAACGGAAGAAGTCTTGGTCCTCGATGTAGCTGCCGTCGCTCCAGCGGTAGCACTCCACGGCAAGCAGATTCTCCTTGCCCGTCTTGACATAGGGGGTGATGTCGAACTCGGCATCGTTGTTCGAGCCCTGGCTGTAACCAACTTTCTTTCCGTTCACCCAGACGTAGATGGCGCTGTAGGCACCGTCGAAGTGGAGCAGCACGCTCTTGTCCTTCCAGTCGGCGGGCAGGGTGAAAGTGTGGCGATACGAGCCGACAGGATTGGGCTCGACGCTATTGGTGTAGCCGTTCTGGCTACGGATGAAAGGGGGCTGATTGCGGAAGGGGTAGGTGACATTGGTGTAGATGGGGGTGCCGTAGCCCAGCATCTCCCAGTTGGAGGGGACTGGGATTTCGTCCCAGCGGCTGTCGTCGAACGATGGCTTGTAGAAGTTGACGGGCCGTTCGTCAGGACTCTTCACCCAATTGAATTTCCAGTTGCCGTTGAGTAGCATGTAGCGCGATGACTTCGTGCGCTGCCACGGCTGGCGATAGGCGGGGTCGCCCTGCATCTCGCTGCGGCTGGCGAAGGGGATGAAGGTGCTGTGTCCGTCTAGTTTGTTGACGGCAAAGATTTTCTCATTCTCCCATTCGTTCTTCGAGGGAGGGACAGGCTTGAGCTTAATATCCGTAGGCTCAATGATCCATTGCTGGCTCTCGTCGTCTGCAGAGGCTATGCGCTGCATGGCAGGCTGCCCTGACGAAGCATCATCGGAGGCACTGAGGGCAAGTCCTCCTGCGCGGCAGACGAGGGTATAGCGCCCATTATCCAGTTTGGTTAACTGCCATTGCTGATTGGCGTTCCCGGGATCTGTACCCCATTGGATGATACGTCCCTCACGATTGCCTTGGTTGCCGTTGTCGAGACTCATATCGGTGACAGGTGAAGCGACGTTGATGACACCAAACCCGCGCCTGATGCGCCATACCTGCGACTCCTTCTTCTTATTGGGCGTTGCGAGGACGACGAAGGAATTCGGGTTGCTATCCCCCAGATTGTCAAGAGCAAGGCCTGTTTTGGCATTCCGGATGACGTAGTTCTGCTCGGGGTTAAAATCCTGAGCAGCAAGTTTTTCCATAGGCAATAGAAGAAGTGCCATAAGACACACGAAGGAAATGGTTCTGTTTTTCATATTGGTTTTATTTAAGTGGGTAAGTTTATTTTACGACTTTTATGCCTTTGGGGGCTTTGACGGTTGACTTTATGCTGCCGTCGGGCTGCTTGTCATGGCGAATACGGATAACTCCCAGCGGGGTGGGGTAGGTACCCTCGGCCCATTGAAGGTTTGCCAGGTGAGGCGTAATGCGTACCTTCTTACAGCCGGGCTCGAGAATCTTCACGCCCAACACATGTTCGCTCAGCCATGCTGTAGGGCCGCTGGCCCAACCATGGCAGAGACTATGGCGGAAACCCACGTAGCAGTAATCTCCGAAATCGCCGTGTATGTCTTTCTTTCCTTCGGCAACGAATTCGTCAATGCGTCCGGCATTCGTTGTCCAGTCGAGATTGAAATCCTCCCAGAATGTGGTGGCGCCCATGTCGAGCATACCGCCCCAGAATTGTCGGATGATGTCCAAAGCCTCTTCGTAATGACCGGCTTTGGCCAAGGCCTCCAGCATATAGTAGCCATAGAATGTGGAGAACCCCTTGGGACCGCCTGGCAGCAGGAAGTCGTGCGAGGCTTTCTCGGGTTCCATCAGTCCGGCAATAGCCATCAGCGCAGCTGCCTGCTTCAGGTTGTTGGGGGGCATGACTTTCTTTTTCAGCCTTTGCTCTATCTCGGCGCATTTCTGTGCTCTGTCCTTGTCTCCAAGCAGGGTGCATAGGTGTGCCCCGTCTTGCAGAGCCCAGCAGAGCAGCGCCCTATAGCCAGCCTCTACACCCTCGGCATTGGGGCTTGAGGGCCAGTCGAGAAAGCGGCTTTCTGCCAAGTGTTCCGAGCCATCGTCAGCGACTCTCCCGTCAATGAGGTCTATGAGCCCCGCGATGTATGCGGCGTGTTTCTTCAGGAAGTCCAGATTGCCGAAGTGACGGTACCAGTCATATTGTATGATGAGGTACCACATAGAGTAAGCACTCATTCCGTTGAGCCATTGCGGTAGGGGATATTGCTGTATGGCAAGGTCAAGGCTGGCGTAGAAGCTCTCGTCATTGCCGAAGACGGTGCGGATGGTGCTAGTCTCAGGGTGCATGTCGCCCAGCCAGATAAGGCGATCACGTTTGATGCCGTCCCAGATATACTCTTGCATGTTCAGGTGCACGGTGTAGGCACCGGTTGTCCAGATGTCGTTCAAGCGATTGTCGGAACAGCGGAAGGTGCCCAGATAAGGAATGTTGCGATAGCGGAAGACGGCAGAGGCTTCCTTCAAATGGAGTGATGCCTCGTCCAGAAGGTCGATACGCACGAATCGGAAGCCCGAGTTACCCACCTCAATTTGCCCGTAGCGGGGCACGCTGAGCACCATGTCGCGGGTGGCATGGTCGTTGGTGGCAGAGCTTGTCGCAACGTCGCTGCACGTTTCGCTGACTGATTCACCCAGCCTTATCCGCATTTGAAAGTCGGCGCTTGAGCCAGAGCCGACGACCAGTTTTAGCGCGCCGTGAAGCTCGCGTCCGTAATCGAGGATGATGGAGGCATTCCTCTCCTTCGTGCTTGCCATGTAGCATGTGCTGGCATTGACAAGGTCGGCTTGACCGTCGCTTTCGTCCAGCAGGTTTTCGACGTGGCGCACATCGCCTTCAGACCATACGACCTTCCGGGGTGGGAGATAGAGCCTCGTCATTTTGTCTTGACGGATGCCTGATGTGTCGCTGCCGAATGCTTGAGGAAGGACGAGGTGCTGACCCTCCTGCCGCGTTACGTTGCTTTTGCATGAGCCAATGACTAATGCGCAGATTATCAAGATGCATATGAGGGCGAAAAGATGTCTTTTCATGGCGCTTCGTCTTCGGGGTTGTTGGATGCGGTTTGCAGTCGTTTTGTAATCGAATGGACAAAGATAGGCAGAAAAAACAAAAAAAGCGCCTTTCAGGGGCGCTTTTTTCACGTTTATCAGAAAAAAATGATTATTTTCGCTCGAAACTCAAGTAGAGCATGACATATTGGATAAATGTACAGCCCATGCTGTCGTAGCGATGATTGTTTTGTGTATATTCGGGGTAGAGGTCATCCAGTTCAGCATATACGCCGTTTGTCTGATAGTGGATGATAAGGCTAAAACGATCTGCATCATAGGATTGGGCATTGGCTATGTCGGATGCATAGTTAGGCCATTCAGGGATAGCATCGAACGTGATTTCGGATGTCGTTTTATTCTCTGTGTAATAGAGCGTGAGATGCAGTACACCCGTTTCTTCTGTAGGATACCATTGAAATTCATAGGCACTCCCATGGTCCAGCAGCGGGCATGAGTATCCTTCCTGAAGGCTGATGGTGCCCCAGCCGTCGCTCTGAAAGGTCCATGTGCCTTTCATTTCCTGGGAGTTAAACCCATTTATTTCGTCGCAGACGATACCATCTGAGGCGAGAACGTTGGTTCGGGTGATTGTGTAGTAGGAGGTAAGGTTCCATTGTCCGACGTAGGGCTCAACATACAGGCGGTAAAAGAGGGTTCTTTCGGCATTATCTTCTTCCTTTATAAACGATTCGGTATCGTTGTCAACGGAACAGGCTGTGAGCAGCACCGTCAGGGCAAGGCTGAGGAGGTAGATTGTCTTTTTCATGTCGTCATATTATATAAATTCCTAATTCTTATTTTTATTAATTCTATAAGGTATATTGCAGGGCGAGACGCAGGGCGAGTGCCAGCGGATGACCGGTGCGCGAGGTGGTGAGTCGTGTTTCGGTGAGGTGGTAGTTGACGCTGGGCTCGAAGGCGAGGCCGAAGTGATGCCCCATGTCGTAGCGGATACCGAGCTTGCTGCCAACGGCGTATTGCCAGGGGCGCTCGTTCTCTTTCCAGGTACCCAGTTGTGCGCTGAGGCAGCGCTCGACGGAGGCTCCCGCGCTGGCGGTGAGGGAGAGGGCGCCGTGCTCAATGAGGCGCCAACCCACGTAGAGCGGCATACCCAGGTACTGGATGCGTTGTGTGCGGGTAGAGGTGGGGGTGACGACCTGCGATGTGAGGACGTTCCATGTCATGCCGCTCTCGATGACGAGGCGTTCGATTGGCTCGTAGGCGATGGTGAAGCCGAGGCTTAGCTCGGGCTTATGATTGAAGACATAGCTGCCCATGTTGTTGTAGGAGTAGCGGGGCGGTGCGGCAGCAGGGCGGTTGCTGTAGTAGAAGTTGCTGTTGGTGAATACCGGTGCGCCAGGGATGGTGCTGGTAGTGCCTCCTGCTGCGCCTCCGCCCGGGATGCCGAGGGTGAGGCTGCGGCGTTTCGTGGAGGTGCTGAGGCTGGGAGTGGCAGCGGCCACCCACGACGATTGGGCATGGGTGGTGTTGGCGGCATGGACGGCTCCCGCGCTGGCATTGGCGATGGCGTGAGCAGTTGCGTTCTCCGAGACGGCTGGGGATTCGGTGTCCTTTGCGGTGGTGGCGATAGCGGAGGGGGCTGAATGATTCGAGTATTCGGAGTCTTCTGAACTTTCCGTTGCCTGCTCTCCTTTTTGTTCAAGCGTTTTTGTGATTCGGCTGCGGTGAGAAAGGGGTTTGTCATTCGCTGCCAGCAGCGGGGGATTATTCGTCTGCCCGAACGAGTAATCCGAGGACTCCGTAAAATCCGAAATAGCCACATCCTGGGGGCTGCTCGATGATTCTTGGATTTCCGTAGAAACCTGTTTATGGGCTGCCAGAGACTCGTCGGCAGGCGCAGAGGAGGGTGTGCCGAAGGGATCAATAATGAGTACTGCCGCCAGCACGGCAGCAGCAGCGGCCACCCATGCGGCCACGCGCTTCCAGGGTACCGCTCGGGGCGAGGGGGCGACGGTACCGCCCAGCTCCTTCTCCAGCCGTTGAGCTTTGCTCTTCCGCTGTCGCGATTCGGCATAACCCAAGTAAACTTGGTTCTGCTCTTGCTGCTCCAGCCGTTCCCAACCCCCGGCAGGAGGCGTAGCCTGCGCCCCTTTCATGCGGTCACGCACGGCATCCGTCCAGTCATTCTTTTGTTTCATATCGTCATTGTCCATTATCCATTATCCATTGTCTGACGCGTGCAGCCAGCAGGGCTTTGGCGCGTGCAAGCTGCGAGGCCGATGTCCGCTCCTTGATGCCCAGCAGGCGGGCAATCTCTCGGTGTGAACAGCCGTCGATGCAGTAGAGGTTGAACACCACACGGTAGCCCTCAGGCAGTTCGCCGATGAGGCGGAAGAGGTCGTCGTCGCTGATGCGGTTGATGTCGTCCGCTGTGGGCTCGGGCACGTCTGTCGGCTCGGTTTCCATCTCGTCCAGCGGGACGACGGTGAGCGTCTGGCGTTTCCTGAGGCTGTCGATGGCCACGTTCCTCGCCACGCGCTCCATCCACACGCACAGGCTGCCCTCGCCCTGCCAGCGGAAGCGGTTAAGCCCGCCGAAGATGTTCAGGAACGCATCGTGCAGCCAGTCCTCTGCCTGCTCCCGCTCCGAGGCATAGCGCCGGCATATCGCCATCAGCCGCGGCGAATAGACCCTATACAACTCCGCGCGCGCGGCATTGTCGCCCTTTCTGCATTGTTCCACTAAACGCTGTTCAATCATCCACTGCGAGGTTCAGTCCGACTAGTCTTCTCACACTCTTAAAACGTACGGATACCGAAAATACTGCATGAGAAGATGAAATTTTTTTTCATCAAGTAATAAAAAATGATAAAAACGCCCATATTTCCCGACAAATGATTACTTTTGTGGCCGAAAAATAGGCAATAGTACATAAGGTAAAATCAAAAAACGTATGAAAAAAATCAGAGCCGCCGTCGTCGGATACGGCAACATTGGCAAGTATGCGCTTCAGGCGCTTGAGGTATCACCCGATTTCGAAGTCGCAGGCGTTGTCCGTCGTCAGGGCGCCGTGGATCGTCCCGCCGAACTGGCAGGCATCCCCGTTGTCGATAACATAGCCGAGCTGACGGACGTCGATGTCGCCATCCTCGCCACCCCCACGCGCAAGGTTGAGGAGTACGCCCTTGAGTGCCTCGCCCTCGGCATCCATACTGTCGACAGTTTCGACATCCACACCCTCATCCCCTCGCTGCGCCAGACACTGGGCGACGCTGCCCGCAAGGCTGGACGCGTCAGCATCATCAGCGCCGGCTGGGATCCGGGTAGCGACAGCATCGTCCGCGCCCTGCTCGAGGCCATCGCTCCAAAGGGACTCACCTACACCAACTTCGGCCCCGGCATGAGCATGGGCCACAGCGTCTGCGTCCGTTCGAAGGAGGGCGTGCGCGATGCCCTCTCCATGACCATCCCTAAGGGCGAGGGCGTACACCGCCGCATGGTCTATGTCGAACTGGAGGAAGGTGCCAGCCTCGATGCTGTCGCCGCCGCCGTCAAGGCCGACCCCTACTTCGCGTCTGACGAGACACACGTCTTCGCCGTCCCCAGCGTTGATGCCCTGCGCGACATGGGCCACGGCGTCAACCTCACCCGCAAGGGCGTCAGCGGCACCACCCAGAACCAGCGTTTCCGCTTCGACATGAGCATCAACAACCCCGCCCTCACCGGTCAGGTGCTCGTCTGCGCCGCCCGTGCCGCCATGCGCCAGCAGCCCGGCGCCTACACCATGATTGAGATTCCCGTCATCGACCTACTCCCCGGCGCCCGCGAGGAGTGGCTCCATCTGGTGTAATAAGGTTTAACGAACTAACTTCGTTAATGAAGAATGAAGAATAAATAGCCTTAGAGAATGAAGAATGAAAAATGAAGAATGAAGAATAAATAGCTTTGCCAGCGGAGATTCCGTCAGAGGAAAGGGATGGCTGTATACAGGACATTTTATTTTTCATTTTTCATTTTTCATTAAAAAAAGTTTTTCATTTTTCATTTTTCATTCTTCATTTTTTATAATCCTGCCGCACGGTCGTTAAACGTTAAACATTAAACGTTAAACGAAATTCTAACCTCTAACCCCTAACCCAATTTAACCGTATGTCATGAAGAAAGGGAAGATTCTTGTGGTTGACGACAACGCTAACATCCGCAGCGCGCTCGAGCTCCTGCTGCCCGCCTACTTTGCCGAGGTGGAGCTGTTGCCATCGCCTGCCGGTCTGCTGACGGCCGTCCAGAAGTTCCGCCCTGACGCTGTACTTCTCGATATGAATTTTCATACCGACACCAACACGGGCGGCGAAGGACTCTACTGGACAGGCGAGTTGAAGAAAGCCTATCCCCATGTGCAGATTGTTCTCTTTACGGCATACGCCGACATCGCTCTGGCCGTCGAGGGCATGAAGCGCGGCGCGTTCGACTTCATCGTCAAGCCGTGGGAGAACGACAAGCTCATTCAGACCCTGCGCGACGCCTGCGAAGCCTATTCCCAGCCCCTCCCAAAAGGGGAGGGAACCATGAACGGAAGTAATCAGCCCTCCCTCCTTCAAGAGGGGACGGGCGAGGCTTCGGGCGAAGCGCCGATGTTCTGGGGCAGCAGCGCGGCAATGGCCGAGATACGCCGTACCGTGGCAAAAGTGGCACCGACGGATGCTACCATTCTCATTACGGGCGAGAACGGTACCGGTAAGGATGTGCTGGCCCGTGAAATCCATGCCCAAAGCCTGCGGTCGGCCGGGCCGATGGTGAGCGTCGATGCCGGTGCCATCCCCGAGACGCTGTTCGAGGGCGAGCTGTTTGGCCACGTCAAGGGCGCTTTCACCGATGCACGCAGCGACCATGCAGGCAAGTTCGAGCAGGCATCCGGCGGCACGTTGTTCCTCGACGAGATAGCCAACATCCCCCTCACGCTGCAGGCCAAGCTGCTGCGCGTGCTGCAGAGCCGCACGGTGACACGCGTGGGAGCCGAGGCACCTGTCCCCGTCGATATCCGCCTCATTTGTGCTACCAATGGAAACATAGAGCAGATGGTGGGCGAGGGACGTTTCCGTGAGGACCTCTACTTCCGCATCAACACCGTCCGTCTCCATCTTCCACCGCTGCGCGAACGGCCCGACGACATCCTGCCTCTTGCCCGTCGATTCCTGAGGGTATATGCCCAGCGATACCATCGTGCCGTCACCGCCATCTCCGATGAGGCTGCCACCGCCTTGCGCCATCATCCGTGGAACGGCAATATCCGCGAGCTGCAGAACACCATCGAAAAGGCCGTCATCCTTTCCGAAGGCAGCACGTTGCAGGTGGGCGACTTCCGCCTGCAGCGTCCCGCCACGAACGACAAAAATCCAGCGGCTGACTCGCTGACCATCAAGGAGTCTGAGGAACAGCTCATTCGCGATGCCATCGTCCGCTTGAACGGCAATCTCTCCTTGGTAGCCAGGGAGCTGGGCATCAGCCGTCCCACTCTCTACAGCAAATTGAAAAAATACGATATATAAGTGTCTCTCTGGCAAATCATACTTCTCGCCCTTGGCGTCGTCGTCATAGTGGCTGTGGTGACCGGGCTGATTGTGCACGAACGCGACCGTCGCAAGGTGGCCTATATGCTCGACTCGCTCGAGGACGGAGAGCTGAACTTCAAGTTCGTCGGGAAAACCCGCTTCAACCGTACCCTTAACCGAATTCGTGATATCGTGGACATCTATCACCGTCATGCCGAGCAGGACTCGTGGATAAAGCTCATCCGGGTGTTGACGCACGAAATCATGAACACCGTCAGCCCCATATCGTCGCTGAGCGAGGCGTTGAGCCGTCAGCTCGATCAGCCCGAAGCCGAGCGCGAGGTGGATGTAGAGGCCGGACTGCGCACCATCTCCTCGTCGTGCCGCGATTTGTTGCAGTTCACCGAGACCTATCGTGAGTTGGCTGGCATGGTGCAGCCGAAGCGCAAAGCCCTTCTTGTTCGCGAGCTGCTGAACGAGGTCGTTGGCTTGACAGCCCCCCGCTGTGCCGAGTCAGGTGTTGAGTGCCACTGCTCGGTGACCGATGACGACATACTCATCTATGCCGACCGTGCCCAGTTGACGCGTGTGCTTGTCAACCTCATCACCAATGCCCTTCAGGCCGGGGCTACGCTCATCACCCTCCATGCCGAGAACGACCAAAGTGATCAGACGCTCATCCGCGTGTCGAACAACGGCGAGCCCATCAGCACCGCCAGTCAGGAGCAAATCTTCATCCCCTTCTTCACGACCAAGAATGGTGGTTCGGGCATCGGCCTGAGCCTCTCCCGTCAGATTATTCATGCGCACAACGGCACTCTCGACCTTGTCCGTAGCGACCCCACCGCCACAGAATTCCTCCTCACCTTCAAATAGTTCATAATTCACAAATCACAATTCATAATACATAGTTGGCTGCGTCTCGCTGCTCCATCGGTTCTTAATTGCGCCGAAGGCGCCTAACCCTAACTCAATTTCCTGTTTGTAGGCATCGTTTTTGTGTTGTTTGAGTATTTTTATAAACACGGGCGGCGTTTATATAAACAGGGCCCCTGTTTATAAATGATGTCCTACTTCTGCAAAATCAGGAAGTCTTTACCGCTTTTCCCTCCCGCTTTTGCTCCATCCAGGCACTATGCCCGGATGGAATTGTAAAGTTTCTTTACATCGACTGTAAAGTTTCTTTACACTTTTTGCTATGGCTGTTTTTCTTATGCGATAGATAACCAGTCGTTTGCGTTTGTGGCACGGACTTTGCTTTATGACAGGCAGAACAGTCAAAACAATGTCACATATGATAAACGTCAACTTCTCCTATTTTAAAAAGGTGCCCATTGTAGTGCTTATCGGGTTGTTCGGCTATGTAGGAACAGCGACTGCGGTTTCTCAAACGGCCGCAGCCGACACTTTATCCGAGGCACCCATGTCGCTCCACGACTGCATGTCGTATGCCGTCCGTCACAGCACGAAGATGCGCACGTCTGCTGCCGACCGCAACGACGAGCGAGCACAGCGCCGTCAGGCCATCATGCAGGCCTTCACCCCCAGCGTCAGCGCCAGCACCTATGCCTATAACAACTATGGACGTAACATCGACCCTGAGACCAACACCTATAACACCGTCACCTCGTTTCACAACGGCTACTCGGTGAGCGCCAGCCTGACGCTGTTCGACGGTTTTCAGACGCTGGACAATCTGCGCATCGCCACCACCACTATGAAGATGGGCATCAGCCGCGACGAGCAGACGCGCGACGCCATCTGCCTGGCTACGATGGAGGCCTATTACAACGTGCTCTACTATACCTCCCTCGCCCAAGTCCTCACCCGTCAGGTTGAGACCGCCGAGGCTATGCTGCGCAAGGCCGTGCGTGAGGAGGAGTTGGGGCAGAAAAGCCATGCCGACGTGGTGCAGATGGAGGCTGAGCTGGCTAAGAAACAATTCGACTTGACGAGCGCCACCAATCAGCATGTCGATGCCATGCTGACGCTGAAGGACGTGATGTATTGGCCCACAGGGAAAGAATTGGAAATCAGGAATGAAAAATCGGTTTGTGGTGAGGGGTTAGGCGCCTTCGGCGCAATTGATAATTATCAATTGTCAATTATCAACCGACGCCAAGCCGAGAGCCATCAAGCTTGCTTGAATGGCCAAGGTGCGAAGGAGGAAGACAAAGTCAATTATCAATTGCTTTCATCCCTTCCTGCAGCGGTGGTTGCGCGAGGTACGCTGGAGAATGCCCGCGCGGCCCTGCACACCGCCCGTTGGGCATACGCTCCTTCGGTGGGACTCTACGGCGGATGGTCCACCAACTATTTCACCTATCCCGGTATGGCCGGCTACATGCCCACACCCTTCCGCGAGCAGTTCCGGAACAACAGCGGCGAGTACATCCAGCTCTCCATGAGCATCCCCATCTTCGACCGCTTTTCGCGCCGCACGACTCTCCGCCTACGCCGCAATGCCGTCGAGCGGGCCGAAGCGCAGTACGAGCAGACCATGCGCGACATCGAGAACGAAGTCTCCCGTGCTGTCAACGACTGCGACGGCGCCGCTTCTGCCTACCGCCAGGCTGTTCGCCGCGCCGAGGTGGAAGAGGAGGCCTACACCCTTTCACGCCGCCAGTACGAGCAGGGACTTATTTCTCCTCTCGATTATCAGACTGCTTCGCAGGCCTACCTCAATGCCCAGGCTGAGCGGCTTGGTGCCCAGTTCAGGTATCGGCTTAAACAAAGCGTTGTTCGCTATTACAACGGCACACCTTATCTGGAACAATGAACAGAGTGCGGGTTTCAGCGTCCGCCGTGGACGCATCGGTTTTTGCCTTGGTTACGATGGGGCGGCGTGGCTGCTGAAACCCTCTTTTTTCACAAAACTGCAACTTTTTAGGTAATGAAAAACGTCTATAATAATTATACAATGGATAGAGTAATAGAAAAGAAGAAAGGCCTGAGGGCGGCCTTCACGCGCAGAGCCCTCCCTTGGTGGGGACTGAGCCTGCTGGCCGTGCTGGTCGTGTGGGCTGTGGCCCGTCCCAGCCGAAGCACCCTCAGAGTGAAGAGCGACAGCATCATCGTCGGCGACGTCAGGAGCGGCGTGTTTAACGACTACATCCGTCTGGGCGGCACCGTGCAGCCTATGACGTCCGTGCAAATCAGCCCCACCGAGGGCGGCATCGTGGAGCGTATCGTGGCCGAGGAGGGTTCGATGGTGAAGGCAGGCGACGTCATCCTCGAACTCAGCAACGAGGGGCTCGACCTGCAGATTCTCAACTCAGAGGCCGAGCTGGCCGAGAAGGAGAATATCCTGCGCAACACGCTCATCTCCATGGAGCAGCAGCGGCTCACCGTCCGTCAGGAGCGCCTTCAACTTCAGATTGACGTGCGCCGAACGCGCCGTGCCTACGAGTCTAAGAAGCAGCTCTACGACGAGCAGCTCATCGCCCGCGAAGACTATCTGAAAGCCGAGGAGGACTACCTGCTGGCCCGCGACCGTCTGGAGCTCGTCACCGAGCGCGAGGCGCAGGACAGCCTCTACCGCAGCGTCGAGGTGGCCCGTATGCGCGAGAGCCTCGACAACATGCGCACCAACATGCTGATGATACGCCGCCGCAAGGAGAACCTCAACGTCAAGGCGCCCATCAGCGGCGAGATGGGCCTGCTCAGCGCCGTCCTCGGCCAGAGCATTGCCGCCGGTACGAAGGTGGGACAAATCAACGACCTGAAGAACTACAAGATTGAAGCCCAGATAGACGAGCACTACATCGACCGCGTTACCCCCGGTCTGGAGGCCACCTTCGAGCGTCAGGGCGACCACTTCTCCGCCCTCCTCGTCAAGGTCTATCCCGAGGTGCGCGAGGGCAAGTTCAAGGCCGATTTCCGCTTCAGCGGCCCGCAGCCCGACAACATCCGCACCGGCCAGACCTACTACCTCAACGTCCAGCTTGGGGCCAGCACCGAGGCCGTCATCATCCCCAAGGGCAGCTTTTTCCAGCAGACGGGCGGCAAGTGGATCTACGTCCTCACTCCCGACGGCAGCCGCGCCGTCCGCCGCGACATACGCATCGGACGTCAGAACCCGCAGAGCTACGAGGTGCTCGATGGCCTCGCCCCCGGCGAACGCATCATCCTCTCCGGATACGACAGTTTCGGTGACAACGAAGTGCTGATAATTAAATAGTTCATAATTCATAATTAATAATTAATGTTTAACGTTTAATGTTGAATGGTTAATGTTTAACGAACACGTCCTCTGAACACTAACCCCTAACCCAATTTCTAATTCCTAATTCCTAATTCTTTGAAATCCTATCTTACCTTCCTCCGCCGTAATTGGCTTTATACGCTCATCGAGATGTTCGGACTCTCCGTAGCGTTGGGGTTCGTTGTGCTGCTGGCGTCGTATGCCCGAACCGAGTTTAGCGTCGGCCGCAGGCAGCCCCTGTCCCGTCAGCTCTATGTTCCTGGCTCGGGCACGTTCGTCGGTATGACGCTCGGCACGGCCGAAGAGCTCTATGGCGCCATCCCCGAGATAACGGGCTGGACGCGCATCGCCGAGTACAACGGCACCGACTACGACATCACTGTCAGCGGCGACTACTACGCGGCGCAGGCCGTCACCGTCGATACCAATTTCTTCCAGTATTTCGACTACGCCCTCGAGGGCTGCGACCGCCGCCGCGTGCTGGCAAGCCCCGACGAGGTCATCCTCTCCCGTTCGTTCGCCCGCAAAGTCTTTGGGACGGACGACCCCGTCGGCAAGGTCATCGAGAGCGCCGGGGACGGGCGACTGGTGGTGACCGGCGTGGTCGAGGACTTCGGCCCCACCGACATCTTCCGTCCGGCAGACGTCTTCCTCGGCATGGACAAGGCACAGTTTCAGAAGATGGATAACTTTGGCATGGTGCAGACCTTCGTCACGCTGGCTGACGGCACCGATCCCGAGGCCCTGAACAGCAAGCTCCTCACCACCTACATGGACTACTGGAAAGACTGGTACAAGGCCGACGGCTCGGACGGCGCGTTCCTCTGGGGCTCGTCGCTGACGCGGATGGACAAACTCTACTTCTCGGCCCTTAAGGACGGAGGTAACGGGGTGCTCCGCCGTGGCGACAAGCGCACCGTCCGTGTCCTTCTGCTCGTGGCGATGGTGCTGCTGGTCTCGGCTGTGTTCAACTACATCAACCTCACCGTGGCGCAGACGGGCAAGCGGGCCAAGGAGATGGCCACGCGCCGTCTGCTGGGGCAGCAGAAGAGCGGCATCCTGATGCGCTATCTGGGCGAGTCGCTCTTCTTCACCACACTCTGCTTCGTCCTCGGCATCGTGCTGGCGGTGGCGGCGAAGCCGCTGTTCAAGCAGTGGTTGTCGTTGGAGATAATCCTGAAGCCCGATGGCCTGATGACCGCCGCCGCTGTTGTGCTGCTCTTGGTGGTGGCGCTCGTCTCGGGTCTGCTGCCTGCCGCCTTCGTCGCGCGTTTCCAGCCCATCCACGTGGTGAAGGGCGAGTTTCGTTTCCGTTCGAAGCTGGTGTTCAGCCGTGTGTTCATCGTCCTGCAGAACGTCATCAGCACCGTCCTTGTCGCCGTCAGCCTGACGATGGCGCTTCAGATGCACCACCTCGCCACGCTGCCCACGGGCTACCGCACGGACGGCATCCTCTCCGTGTCGGCCGCTTCCATCGGCTATACCTATGACAAGCAGTCCGTCCTTCGCGAGCGGCTGCTGGCCCTGCCGCAAGTGGAGAGCGTCGGTTTAGCGGCGCAAGTTCCTTTCCGTACCGGTTTCGACGGCGTACACGTGGAGGGTGAGAAGCAATCGTGGGTCAGGCCGTCGCATCTTGACAGCATCGCCTTCCGTATGCTCGGTTTCGAAGTGGTGGAACAATATTGCGAGCCGCTGCAGGGCCTGTTCTGGGTGACTGAGGAGGCGCGCGACCGCTATGGCATCACGCCCGACCGTCCCTGGTTTGGCACGGTGGACGGCAAGCCGGAGCGCGAGGTCTGCGGCGTCATCCGCGACTTCCGCAGCGGCACACCTATGCAAAGTCCCATGGACGACAGCCACAGCGTGGTGAAGGTGCTGGAAGAGAAACTGTGGGTCTATAACCAACTTGTGAAGGTGCATGGCGACCGTCGCGAGGCCATCGAGGCCGTGCGCCGCGTCTGCCGCGAGGTGAACGAGGAACTGACGGGCTTGCCGAAGGAGATGGAGGTCACCTACGTCGATGACTACCTCCGCGACAGCCTGACGGGCAGCCGCCGCGCCATGTCGCTCGTGCTCCTCTTCACGGGTATTGCCCTCGTCATCTCAGCCCTTGGCCTGCTGGCCATGTCCATCTACTACACCGGTCAGCAGGCGCGGCAGATAGCGCTGCGCAAGGTGTTCGGTGCCGAGGTGGGCGCGGCGGCGTGGCAGCTGGCGCGGGGCTTTGTCGTGATGGCTGCCGTGGCCGTCGTCATCGCCATGCCGCTGGCCGTGTGGGCCATGAGGTTCTACCTTGAGGGCTTCTACAATCGTATTGCTCTGCCGTGGTGGGTCGTTCTCATAGCAGCGCTCTTCACGTTCGTCCTCAGCGCCGCCTCCGTCATCGGCCAGACCCTGCATACGGCGCTGAAAAATCCTGTTGAAACTTTAAAAACCGAATAAGCAATGACATTTTTCTCTTATCTCACCTCTGCCGTTCGCACCCTGCCGGCAAAGGGGCGGCGGAACGGCTTGAAGGTGCTGACGCTGGGCATCGGGCTCTCCGTGGGCCTCGTACTGGCCGGCGTGGTCTCATTCCGGCAGACGTTCGACAACTTCTACACCGATGCCGACCGCATCTATTATCTTTCCGAAGCCTTTACGCAAAACGGCGAGGCGCGTGTCTTCCCTCAGACGAGCGGCGGCATCGCGCCCACCATGGCCGCGCACTTCCCGCAGATTGAGGGGGCGACGCGCTTCCGCTGGTGGGGCGACGGCGACGCCATCCTCGTCGAGACGAAGGAGCGTGTCCATGCCAACCTCATCTTCCTGGCCGACACGGCTTTCTTCCACATCCTCGACCGTCCCGTCGTGGCGGGCGACATTACGGAGTCACTTGCCGTGCCGGAAAATATGGTTGTCTCCATGAGCCTCGCGCGTCGTCTCTACCGTGGCACTGGCCGGGGCGACTACACCGTTGCCGAGGCTGTCGTCGGTACGAGGCTTTCCTTCGCCGGACAGGCGGGCGGTACTGTGTTCACCGTCGCGGGCGTATATGCCGACTATCCCTATAACGCCAGCTGGCGCCCCGAGGCAGTGGTGTCGCTGGGCGCAACCAAGGCCTTTACGGGTTGGGACGGCACGATGAACATGGTGGGCAACGACTCATACAGGAGCTTCATCAAACTCCATCGAGGAGCCGATGTCTGTGATATCAATGACCACATGGAGAGCTACGTTAACGCCTACCTGCCTGTGGAGGAGGCGGAAAGACATGGCTTCACAATAAATTTCATGGCCAAGCCCTTCAAGGATTTTCATTCTGAGGATGCCTCGGCACGCAATCTGACCCTGCTGCTGGCCTTCGTGGCTTTCGCCCTGCTGCTGACGTCGGTGCTGAACTATATGCTCATTGTGGTTTCGACGTCGGTGACGCGAAGCCGCGAGATGGCGCTGCGCAAGTGCCTGGGCAGTGGTGTGGGTGACACCTTCCGTATGATGTTTGCCGAAGCCGTCATTCACATGTTGTTGGCGCTGGCGCTGGCAGCCATCCTTGTCTATGCGGCGCGGGGGCTGGTAGAGCAGCTGGCGGGCGTGAGCCCCATCGCACTCTTCACGGGCGAGCCGCTGAGATGGGCCGTCGGCATTGTCGTGACGGTGGTGCTGCTCAACGGTCTCGTGCCTGGCATATTGTTCAATCGCATCCCTGTGGCCGTGGCTTTCCGGGGCTATGCGCGCAGCCGCCGCACGTGGAAGCGCGGCCTGCTGGCCACCGAGTTCGCCGCCGCTGCCTTTCTTGCCGTCGTCATCACCATCGTGGCGCTCCAGTACCGTCTGATGACGCGCGCCGATGTGGGTTTCGAGTACGGCGATGTCGCCTCCATCATGATGCCGGAGGCTACGAAAGACCAGAAACTCGAACTCATTGAGGCTGTGCGAGCCCTGCCCTGCGTGGATGACGCCGCGTTTGCCTACCAGAATCCCTTCGACGGCTGCAGCGGCGACAACGTCTCCCTGCCCGACGACCCGAAGGAACTCTTCAACATCCGCGACTTCTATTATGTAGATGAACACTACTGGAACGTCATGGGCATCGCCCTTGCCGAGGGCCGTAACTTCAACCCTGAACTCGGCATCGACCAGGAGATTATCGTCTCGCGCTCATTTGCCGACGCCTTGCGCACGATGGTAGGGTGGGACAATGTCGTCGGTCAGCAGGTGCGCGTCACCGACCACGAGAAGACTGTCTCGACCATTGTGGGTGTCTTCGACGATATCCACACGGGGACGTTCGACAAGGAGGGCGCCGACCACCGCGACCGTCCGATGGGTGTATTCTTCTGCAACCCTGAGAAATATACGGGCATGTATCCCTACGTCTTCGTGAAGTACCATCACTTAGACACGGAGGCGCTGGAGCAGACGCAGGCTGTCGTCGGCCGTGTGCTGACCGGCCAGTCGGCGCCGCTGGTGCCCTTTCGCCTGCAGGTGCTTGACAATTTTGCAGGCACGCTTCGTTTGCGCAATGCCATCCTCATCGGCGGCATCGTTACGCTGCTCATCGCCCTGCTGGGGCTGACGGGCTACACCATCGACGAGACGAAGCGCCGTGCCAAGGAAATCGCCATCCGCCGCGTCTGCGGCTATCAGCTTAGCATCATCCGCCGCATGTTCCTGCGCGACATCATGCTCATCGCCCTGCCGTCGGTGGCAGTGGGCTGCCTGCTCGCCGCCGTGGTGGCCGGACGATGGGAGCAGCAGTTCACGCTCAAGGCCGGGCTGCCCGTGTGGGTGTTCGCCAGCGTCGTGGTGGCCATCCTCGTCCTCGTCGCCCTTGTCTCCGACGGCTATGTCCGCCACATCGCTTCCGTCAACCCCGCCAAAACGCTGAAAATGGAATAGTCATTCAGAAAATAATAAAAAACAGTATAACCTATTTAAAAACAAACAGCAATGCTTAAAGTAAACAACCTTACCAAAGTCTTCCGCACGGAAGAAATCGAAACCACGGCGCTCGACGGCGTGACGTTTGAAATCAGGGACGGCGAGTTCGTCGCCATCATGGGTCCCTCGGGCTGCGGCAAATCGACGCTGCTCAACATCCTCGGTCTGCTGGACAACCCCAGCAGCGGCACCTATGAGCTGCTCGGCACCGAGGTCGCTACGCTCCGTGAGCGCGAGCGCACCCGCTTCCGCAAAGGCAACATCGGCTTCGTGTTCCAGAGCTTCAACCTCATCGACGAGCTCAACGTCTATGAGAACATCGAACTGCCGCTCAAGTTTGTCAACATGCCCGCCGCCGAGCGCAAGGAGCGTGTGCGCGACATCATGCACCGCATGGCCATCACCCACCGCGCCAAGCACTTCCCCAACCAGCTCTCAGGCGGTCAGCAGCAGCGTGTGGCCATTGCCCGTGCCTGCGTCAGCAACCCAAAGCTCATCCTTGCCGACGAGCCTACCGGCAACCTCGACACCAAGAACGGCCGCGAGGTGATGAAGCTCCTGCAGGAGCTCAATGCCGAGGGCACCACCATCGTCATGGTCACTCACAGCCAGCGCGACGCTGCCTGCGCCCAGCGTACCATCGACCTTCTCGACGGCCGCATCGTAGGCGACGTGAGGAATAACCTGTGATGCTAATAGGAAAACCATCATGTTCAAATACATTCTTTCAAATTTCTTCCACACGCTGCGGCGGTACAAGGCGTCGAGCCTGCTGAACATCGTCGGTATGGCGGTGGCGTTCGCGGCGTTCTACGTCATCGTCACGCAGGTGAGCTACGGCTTCGGCTATAACCACCGCATCCCCGGGGCCGACCGCATCTATCAGCTCAGCTACCCCAGTCCGTACAACAATGGGAAGTACAACACTTTCTTTAGCCGTCCCTTCGGCGAACGGCTCATCGCGTGCAGCCCCACCGTAGAGGCGGGCGGTATGGCCAAGTTCGGCGGCCCCACGGAGTTCTGCTACATCAAGGAGGGCGACGACGTCCGCAAATTCCCCATGAACGTCTGTGAATTTACTTCGGGCGGCGTGCAGGCGTTCGGCTTCGAGCCCGTGCAGGGCTCGCTGGACGAGCTTGCACGTCCCGGCACCGTGGCCGTCTCGGCAGCGTTCGCCGCGAAGATGAACCTCCATCTTGGCGACCGCATCTCGCAGAACTCCGACGGCGTCAGCGATGCCTTTGAGATTGTCGCCATCTGGCGCGACTTCCCCCGGAACTCCGACCTCGGCACGCTGGAAGCGCTCTACGACATCCGCGACGAGTCGCTGGAAAACACCAGCCAATGGAACTACAACTATTGGGTGCGCCTCCGCTCGGCCGACGACCGTGCTGTCTTCGAGGAGAGCATGCGCACGGTGATGCGCGAGATGCTGATGGACGACGGCACGGAGGACGAGGACATCAACGGTCAGCTGGACAGGTTCCGCATCCATCTTGTTCCCCTGCGTGACCATTACTACGCCTCTGACTTGGAGTGGGCGGGGGTGAAGTTGGGCAACCGCACGACGGACGTCACGCTGCTGGCTGTGGCCATCCTCATTCTGCTCATAGCCTTCATCAACTTCGTCAATTTCTTCTTTGCGCTGGTGCCGGTGCGGATGCGGGCGGTGAACACCTACAAGGTCTATGGCGCGTCGCGCGGCTTTCTGGTGGCGAACTTCGTCTTCGAGGCCGTCGGCACGGTGGTGGTGGCGCTGGGCGTGGCGGCGCTCGTGGTGCTGGCCATCACGAAGTCGTCGTTAACTGGAATGCTGTCGGCGCCCGTAGCCTTCGGGCAGAATGTTCCCGTGGTGCTGACGACCGTCGCCGTGACTGTGGCGGCTGCCGTAGCGGGCAGTCTCTATCCGTCGTTCTACATCACGAAGTTCCAGGTGGCGATGGCGGTGAAGGGCTCGTTCGGCGGCTCGGCGGCAGGACGACGGCTCAGGAGCATACTCATGGGCGTGCAGTTCGTCATCTCCATCGGCCTCATCATCTGTGCCACGTTCATCCGTATGCAGCATGCCTACATGATGAACTACGACATGGGCTTCGACAAGGAACACCTGCTCACGGGCTTCATGAGCGACGACCTCGGATGGTACGGACAATCGAACCACGCCTTCGAGGACAGGCTGCGCAGCAACCCCGACATCAAGGATATTGCCTGGGCCGCAGGGCCCATCGTGGGTGAGATTCGCATGGGCTGGGGACGCGCTTACAAGGGGCGCCAGATTAACATGCAGACCTATCCCGTCTCGCCCAACTTCCTCTCGTTCATGGGCATCCCCGTGGTGGAGGGCAGGGACTTCCTGCCGTCGGACGACCAGGGGAATGGTGTCTTCATCTTCAACGAGCAGGGGCGGAAGGAGTATGACATCGAGTTGGACGACGTCATCAACGGCCATCATGGCGACGCCCGCGTGGTAGGCATCTGTCGCGATTTCCACTACAAGCCCCTCCAGTATCGGAGCGAGCCGTTCGTCTTCTACGTCTTCGGCGAGAAGACCCGTTGGCAGAATCTGTCTCAGATCTTCATCCGTACCCGTGCGGGCGCCAACCCTGCCGAGGTGATGAAGTTCGTCCTCGACACGGCGCACGACGTCAGCCCCGCGACCGACATGGAGACGGTGAGCCTCCGTTTCTTCGACGAGGAACTGGGCCGTCAGTATCAGAAAGAGCGCGAGTTGGCGCGGCTGGTCACGCTGTTCACCCTCATTGCCATTGTGCTGTCGCTAATGGGCGTATTCGGGCTGGTGCTCTTCGAGACGCAGCGCCGCAGCAAGGAGATAGCCATCCGCCGCGTGTTGGGCTCGGAGGTGAAGGACATCCTCGCGCTGCTGAACGGGAAGTTCGTGCGCATCGTGCTGGCGAGCTTCGCCCTGGCAGCACCCGTCAGCTGGCTGCTGATGAGCCGCTATTTCAGCACCTTTGCCTACCACACGCCCGTCCGCCTGTGGGTGTTTGCAGTCGCACTGGTGGCCGTGCTCGTTGTCACCGTGGCCATTGTCACTCTGCGCAGCCTCCACGCCGCCACCAGCAACCCTGTGGAAATGATAAAGACAGAATGAATAAACTGGTTTAACGGAGATGGTTTAAGGTTTAACGTTTAAGGTTTAACGTTTAACGAGGCTGGCGCTGGTGAAATCGAAGGACGTGTTCGTTAAACATTAAACGCTAAACATTAAACAAGAATCCGAAGGACGTGTTCGTTAAACATTAAACATTAAACATAAGAAAATGAACTCCTTTTTCCGATTCTTGAAGCGGAACCCGCTTTATACCTTCATCAATGTCGTGGGCCTGGCGGTGTCGCTGATGTTCGTCATCCTGATTGGCGACTATACGTGGCGGCAATTCAGCATCGACGGCTGGCACAAGAAGCGCGACCGCATCGTACTGCTTGGTCACGGCGGCACGTTCTTCTCGTGGCCCGGCGCCACCCGCCAGCTGGGCGAACGCTACCCCGAGATTGAAAAGACCTGCTGCGTGATGACGAACAGCGGCTCCATCCGCAGCGAGAACGGCTCGGTGAGCTACGACGAAGGCGACCCCATCCTGCTGGCCGACGCGACGTTTTTCGACCTCTTCGACTTCCGCCTTGTGCAGGGCGACCGTGCTACGGCGCTTGATGCGCCGGACAAATGTGTCATCACCGAATCGCTGGCGCAGACGCTCTTTTCCGACAGGAATCCCATCGGCGAGGCGCTGCGCATCGTCGGCAATCAAGCCATTCACATCGGCAACGAGAACCCCTACGACTCCACCCTCGTTTATACCGTTTCGGCTGTGGCACGCGACTTCGACAAGACCGTGCTGCCCAACGACGTGAAGGTCATTGCTTCAATGGAGCGCCATCCGCAGGTAATGGGCTACACCGTCGGCAACAACGTCTATGTCATGAGCGGGCACGGCGCCACCAAGTCGTTCCTGCTGCTGCGCGAGGGCGCCGACCTGACGCCGCAGCTGCCGTCCATCAGCGAATGGATGCGCCAGAACGTGCCAGCGTTGCGATGGTTCGGTGAGGAGGAAGCCGAGGCAACCCTGACGCCGCTGACGAAGCTGATGTTCGCCCCGCAGAACGATGGGCGCGGCATGCTCAGCGGCGACCGCGGGCGGCTCACAATCCTGCTCTCGGCCATCCTCGCCATCCTGCTCTTCGCCATCATCAACTACGTGAACCTCACCGTTGCCAACACGGGGCTTCGCTCGCATGAGATGGCCACGCGCCGCCTCCTCGGCAATACTGCCGGCGACATCGCCCTGAAGCTGATGGGCGAATCGACGCTGATGGTGCTCGTCTCGTTCCTGCTCGGCTTAGGGCTGGCCTTCCTTGTGCAGGACGACATGGCCACGCTGTTCCGTGGGAAGATAGCCCTGCAGAACGACGTCTCGGCGGGAACCATAAGTGTTTGTGCCGCATTTATTCTCGTGACGGGACTACTCTCCGGCATCATTCCCGCCATGCAGCTGGCGAAGTACAAGCCCATCGACGTGGTGAAGGGCACATTCCGCTACCGCTCGAAGATGGTGCTGAGCCGCGTCTTCATCATCGTGCAGAATGTGGTGACGGTGGTCATGCTTGTCGCCATGCTCACCATTCGTCTTCAGCTCAGCCACCTTGTGAACGCACCGTTGGGCTTCAACACCAAGGACATCTATTTTGTAGCACCGGACAACCCCGACGTCCTCCGCAGCGAATTAGAGGCTCTGCCCTTCGTAGAGCGTATCGGAACGTTCAGCGGTTCCGGACTTGTGGGGCAGCCCAGCAGCATGACCTCGCGGAGACTGAACGATGGCGAGCCGCAGATGTTCTATCTGACGAAGATGGACCGTGCGGCAATGGATATCTACGGTCTGAAGGTGCTGGCCGACTATGGGAATGTCGAAGGCGCCTACTATGTGAACCAGGAGGCCATGCGCCGCCTCGGCCTGACGGATGCCGACCGTGAAATCGTGTGGGGCGACGAGAGCGACCTTATAGCAGGCGTGGTGGCCGACTTCCACTCGGTCAACATCCTTGCTGACGTCCGCCCCTATCTCATCAGTCTGGTCGAGACTGACGAAGCCGGTACTCCGATGCTCAACAAAGGGTTCTACAAGCCCTATTTCATCGTCAAGACGGACGGCTCGTCCGGCGTCATGGAGCGGCTGCGGAATGTCGTCGAAGAGGTCGATGGCTCGACGGCCAAGCTGGACTGGAAGGTGCAGAGCCTCGAGGCCTTTGTGGCTGAGACCTTCGACGAGCAGCAGAACACGCTGCGCATCGTGTCGCTGTTCACGCTGGTGGCAGTTGTCATTGCCGTGCTGGGCTTCACGGGGCTGTCGTTCTTCTTCATCCGCCAGCGGCGGAAGGAGATAGGCGTGCGCCGCGTCATGGGCAGCACCGAGGGTGAGGTGGCCGTGCTGATGCTGCGCCGCTTTTGTGCTCCGTTGGTGGCTTCGTTCGTCGTGGCCGTGCCCGTAGCGTGGCACGTCATGCGCAGCTGGCTCGACGGCTTCGCCTACCGCACCGCGCTCTCGTGGTGGATTTTCGCTGCCGCCTGCGGCATGGCGCTTCTCTTCGCCGTGCTCTCCATCATCGTACAGATTCTCCGCGCCACCCGCATCAACCCCGCCGTGACGCTCCGCCAGGAATGATGAAGATAGAAAAGTAGTGCATCTGCTATACAGCGAAATCATACTATCCTTTTTAATTGTGTGTGATGCACCTGAGATTCCCGCCGCCTGCGAAGGTCGCGGGAATCGTGCTTCCGAAGCTTCAGTTTTTTGTGCAATAAATACACCGTATTGCATAAAAAAGCATGTTTTTGTGCAATAGACATTGAAAATTGAAGAAAAAGCGGGGAACGTGCGACAAGTTGTTCATCGTAACGAACAACGATGAGCGTGTGATAGAGAAAGACGGTTATACGATAAACGTTGTTCCGTTTATGAAGTTCTGACCGTTTTGTGACGGGTTGCGAAGGGGCGTTTCCTATAGGAAAGTGGCGTTTGCTGCGCGGTTTGGTTTTCAACCCGTCACAAAACGCGGGGGGAGGGATTCGTTTTTTAATGAAAAATGAAGAATGAAAAATGAAGAATAAATAGCTTTGCCAGCGGAGGAACCGGCAGAGGAAAGGGAACTTTTCATACAGGACATTTTATTTTTCATTCTTCATTTTTCATTCTTCATTTTTCATTCTTCATTAAAAAAACCTTCATTCTTTAATCTTCAATTTTCAATCTTTTTGAGTGTTCACCTGCCGAAGTGGCCCGGGACGGGGGTGTAGAAGCGGGTGCTGCGGGCACCACGCGAGCGGAGGGCACCTTCGGCTACTAGCGTTTGCAGCCAGGCGAGGGCTTGGTTGCGCGAGATGTCGAAGTGGGTCTCGAACTCGCGGCGTATCAGCCAGTCTTGCCTGCCGAAGTGCTCTGTCAGGAATTCATCGACTTCCTCCCGCTCTAACGGCCTGTCGGCCCGCACGCCGCTGCTGACAAAGGTGGCGTTGTTCAGCTTCTTGCGCAGCTTGCTGTCGGGGGTGAAGATGATGCGCCCTATGCGGATGTCCGTCGAGGCTATCCGCTCGTCGAGCACCTTCGGGTGGCGTTTGCGCCCGTCGTCGTACGTCTTTTTCAGGGCGAGCGACAGGTTGAACGTGCCGATGCCATCTACCTTGAGCCTGTCCCCGCTGAGCAACGTCTCGCCGAGCACTTGCGACAGAGCCGTGAGCACGCCCTTGATGTCGGGCTCCTTCACGGTACAGCGCTCGGCTATGGTCTTTGCCAACTCGTCGGTGGTGACGGTTGCCTGGTTGTAGGGCATGATGCGGACGGGCATGCGCCCCTCGGGAATGTCCTCGTTGTTGAGCGGAGCACGCAGGACGGTCTGGTAGAGGATTTTGCCCTTTGTCTTGGTCTGTGATGAGGCTTTCATGTGGTTTAAGGGTTTTTATGGGTTGAGAATAGGATTCCGTGTGGCCTGTTTCGTCTTTTCTCATTGTCTAAAGCCGTTGGGAAACGTTTCCTAACCCGTTGGGACAAGTTACCCAACCGCTTGGGATGGCTTTCCCAACGGCTTTGGAAGAATGGATTTTGACGGCGCAAAGGTAACGATTCCTTTTGAAAGGTGCAAACATTACGGTCAAATACTTTTGTTAATTTTTCGGCATTTCGATGTATTATCTTTGCAGCGAAATTCTGTTTTCGATATGGTTTCATGTAATTGTTTTCTCGGAAAGCTGGGCCGGTGGCTTGGTGCTCCGAAGCGTCAGGAGGCGACGCCGAACAGCCTCAGCGTGAAGAACAATAATGGTAAGGACAACGCCCCGGGCGTCTCGCCGCTGGTGCAGGCAGAGTGGTACATCTACAGCCGCTACAAGGTGCGGCTGAACGTGCTGACGGGGCTGCCCGAGATATGCCGCCGCCGCATGGTGGGGCGCGAGGGTATGGAGGTGGCCGAGGACGACTGGAAGCCCGTCACTCGCCAGGACCGCAACCAGCTGCTGATGGAGCTGGCGGAGCAGGGCATCGGCGTCATGACGCTGGCGGCCCTTGATGCCGTCATCAACAACCGCTCCGTCGAGGCGTTCCACCCCGTGCGCAGCTGGATGGAGGCGTTGCCCGAATGGGACGGCACGCCCCGCGTGGAGCCGCTGATGGGGCGCGTGACGGAGGACGACTATGAACGCCGTTTGCTCGTCAGGGCTTTCGTGGCGATGGCTGTGCAGATGGCTGGCTGCCGTCAGAATGGCTATGGCAACAGCCTCTGTCCCATCCTCATCAGCCAGCGGCATGGCTGGGGCAAGTCGCAGTTTGTGAAGCGCCTGCTGCCCGAGGAGCTTCGTCCTTACTTTACCGACTCGTTCAACCCCGCCGAGGAAGACCAATGCCTGCGCCGCATGGCTACGCGGGCGCTCATCTGTCTGGACGAGTTCGACCGCTTCGTGGGCAAGCGGCTGACGACGTTGAAAAACTTCATCCAGATGTCGTCCGTTGATCTGAAGCAGCTCTATCAGGGACGCTACGAGGTGAAAGAGCGTCTGGCGAGCTTCTGGGGCACGAGCAACCAGCGCTATGTGCTGATGGACGAGACGGGCAGCCGGCGCTACCTGCCCGTCGTGGTGTCGCGTCCCATCGGGAACGGGGAACTTGACTACGGGCAGCTCTATGCCGAGGCGCTGGCTGCGTACCGCTCCAATCCCGACATGGTGTGGCTGACGGACGAGGAGAATGCGCAGCTGGAGGCGCACAACCGTCCCTTCTGTGCTCCGCTGGCGCTCAGGGATTTGTTCAACGCCCGTTTCGAGGTGCTGCCCGACGCGAAGGCAAGTGACGAGGGGCTGCTGACGGCTGCGGATGTCTATAACCACCTGGTGGGCGTCAATCCTGATTTGCTGAGCCGCTTCTCGGAAGGCCGTTTCGGCGAAGTCCTGCGCAGCCTCGGGGCCGTGCAGCTGCGCAGTCATAAGGTGCGGCTGTACAACATCCGCTCCCGCGAAGTAGAATAAAAAGTAGTGACGGGTTGAAAAGGAAACCGCGCAGCAAACGCCACTTCTAACGTTAAATGGGCACTTTTCAACCCGTCACTATCAGCTTTTGAGGGATAGGACAAGAAGAAATGATGTTCACCCAAATGGAATATATTATATGGGAATGTCGTATTCAAAGAAGAAGTCTAGCCAACCTGTGTTTTCTGCATAAAGATGTTGTTTGCCCTTGCACACAAATCCAAGCCGTTCATACAACCTATGCACAGGCGTATTGGTAGCAGTCCGATAAATTGGAATTTACTTCAATAAACCATAAATGAGTATATCGTAAAAGATACCTTCTTTAATCACAGCCTTGCGCATGACACCTTCTTGTTTAAAACCATTCTTTTGTAAAATACGCTGAGATGCTATATTGGGATGAAAGACATTTGCCGTAATTCGATTGAGACCAAGTTCCTTAATTGCAATCTCACACACTTGTCCCACTGCCTGACTCATCAGACCACGATTCCAATAGTCTCTCAACAGCATGTAGCCCAATTCGCCGTCAAGCCTATATATGTCAGCTTTTCGTTCAATGGAAACACTACCAACAATCTTCCCATCCACGACCATTGCTCGGAAAGTTCCGCCAATGCCTTCGCTTTTGGCAACCATATTCAGCCACCAATTAGCATCATCTTCAGTATATGGATTCGGCAATCTGTCAGACAAGTATGACCTATCAACGGCATTGCATAAATCCTTCAGTTCTTTATAGTCGGCCAAAGACCATTTCCGCAAATCTCCTTTCATACCTCTAAATTCCGATTTATCTGTCAGTCGTTCTTATCCAAGTCATTTTGATGTGAGGGATGCCGTCGAGCATGAAGGTGCCTGAAGACTGCTTGAAGCCTACGCTTTCATAGAACCCTCGTGCATATTCCTGGGCCTCAATATCGATGTGCTTTGCGTCGAAGTGTTCGATGGCCGCAGCGATGGCATCGAGCATAATCTGCCGGCCATAGCCCTTGGCGCGTTCGGTCGTTATGACCCGGCCAATGGAGATCTCCTTCATGTGAGTTCCGGCCGGACACACACGAGCCAACGCCACCACCTTGTTACCGACGGTCAGCCAAAGGTGGATGGACTGCTGATCGTCGCCGTCCAGATCCTGATAGACACAGTCCTGCTCCACGACGAATACCTCGCTGCGCACTCTTAGGAGTTCGTAGAGCTCGTCCACGGTCAGTTCCTGAAACGTTTTCTTATGTAACACCAGTTCGTTCATCATTCATATCTATGGAGTGGCTGCGCGAGAAAGCGTACAAGTCAATACAGATTTCACTGAATCATTCTACTCTGTCCCTTGTCCATCATCATACCGATCAGCCTGATTCCTTTCCGAAGGACACTCCAAAGCTTGCTTCATGGGATTCTACAATATAATACGTTCTAAATCATCCGGCACGAAGACGTGACCGCCGAATGCCGTGCTTGCCTCTGCCGTGTATCTCTCTTTGCGCGTCTCGAGAGTCCTGTCCTCGGTGTGGTAGAGAATGAGATTTCTGGCGTGCAGCGTCGCGGCCAGTCGGGCAGAGTCGAGCACGGTGCTGTGGTGCTTCTCGTAGGGCTGGAACCGCTCGCGGTCTTCGTAGAGGCAGAACGCCTCGCTCATCAGCCAGTCGGCGTCCAGGGCATACTGCTCGCACAGTGGGTTGTAAGGCTCGTCGCCCAGGCAGCAGAGCCGCTGACCGTCGGGCAGCAGGGCTGTGAATCCAAACTGGCGCTCCTTGGTGGAATGGATGTCGAAGCACTGCAGGCGCAGGTTGCCCACCTCGAATCGTTCTCCGTCCTCCAGCTCATGCATCACGACGATGCTCCCGATACCTTCAGCCTCCTTTGGCGGAAGGATTTCCTTGCAGAGGTCTGTCAGCAGGCGAAGCACCTTCCGGTGGCTCCATACATGCAACGAATGACGAAACTGCAGGGCCATGCGCATCATCCACACGCAGCCCAGCAGATGGTCGGTGTGGGCATGGGTCACGAAGAGGTCGTGGATATCCTCGCACAGCATACCGGCCAGCTCCAACTGCGTGAGCACACCGTTGCCTCCGCCGGCATCCACCATCAGCACCGTCCCGCCACTGCTGTGCAGCGTGAAGCACGTGTTGTAGCATCGGGTGGCAAGTGCATTGCCTGTACCGAGCATGGTGATGTAGTCGTTCTTGTTTTGCATCTCAATGTACAGTTCTTATATTCATAACTTGCGGATAACCCGGCAAGGATTGCCAACAGCTATTGAATCAGAAGGGATATCTTTCACCACTACGCTGCCTGCTCCAATGATGCAACGGTCACCGATGGTCACTCCCGGGCAAACTGTAACACCGCCTCCTAACCAGCAGTCTTCTCCAATGTTTATCGGAGAGCATCGCTCTATAGGTTTGCGACGCTCTACGTAGTCAGTAGGATGGTTCGGAGTCAAGAATTGGCAATTCGGGCCAACCTGAGTATTGGAACCAATGGTGATTATGCCACCATCGAGCATCGTGCCATTGTAGTTGATGAACACGTTCTCACCTAATTTTATGCCATGCCCGTGATCGCAATGGAATGGTGGTGAGACGGTGGATGACTCGGGAATACCAGGAATCAGGTCTTCTATCGTCTTCCTGTAGTCTTCATCTTCGGTAGTCATAGTCTGCAGTTTTGCACAAATATGTTTGGCCCTATAGTAACTTGACAAGCATTCCTCGCTTGCGGATAACCCTACAGGGATTGCCTACAGCCATTCAATCAGAAGGGATATCCTTCACCACCACACTGCCAGCACCGATGATGCAACGGTCACCGATGGTCACTCCCGGGCAAACTGTAACACCGCCTCCTAACCAGCAGTCTTCTCCAATGTTTA
>JAFXXQ010000012.1 GCA_017542145.1 Bacteroidaceae bacterium
TACAGGAAAAATCGAAAGCATAAACAATAAAATCAAAACAATGAAGCGACAAGCATACGGATATAGAGATGAAAAGTTCTTCGAACTCAAGATTCTGTCGTTACATCACAATAACTACGCATTTGTCGGATGAACCAAAAAGAACAGATAAATTCACCCTGATTGTTTCACCTCTAAAAAAATAAAAGGTTATGAAAAAGTTAGTTTTACTCGTGTTGGCAGCCACTCTGTCTGTTGCCATGAATGCACAATTAGTCAACGGTGCCGACAATCGCCTGAGAACAAACGTCCAAAGTTTGTCGGAGACGATGCCCAATGCATTGGAAATCGTGCTGGGAATGACTCCCGTTCAGTACAACATCGCTAACCGCATAATTGGCGAATACACAGATGGAACACCCATGTACATGTACCAGGGAGACGAAGAGGGGTTTCTCAACACCCACTTTGGCTTTATCGCCGAAGAATTTCAGCAAATCCTCCCCAACCTCGTCTATCATGTGGATGACACCCATCTGGGCATTTCCATTACGGAGCTGATACCCGTTCTTGTCACAGCCATCCAGAATCTGAAGGACGAACTGAGGGAAACCCGCAAGGCAGCAGGCATAGGCGATGAAAACGTTACTCCTGTGGAAGCCGTTGCCATGCGCGGCCTGACCACCGAGCTGTTCCAGAACATGCCCAACCCCTTCACGGAGAATACCGTCATCCCCTGCTCCGTAGCGGAGGGCGTCGCCAACGCCATGATCTACATCTACGACCTCAGCGGCAAGCAGATTGACCAGTACCCCGTCGAAGGACGCGGCAAGACCTCCGTCACCATCTCCGCCCGTAGTCTCGATGCCGGCATGTACCTCTACTCCCTCTTCGCCGACGGCAACGTCATCGACACCAAGCGCATGATCCTGACAAAATAAGGCCTTACCCTGATTGGGCGAGAAACTAAAGGAAAAGAGTCTGCCATGCTTTCGCGCATAGGGTACTTGTTCTTCATAGGCCTTCTGATGATGGCTTGCAGTCAGTCGGAGCAGGGGCCGGAGCCTCAGACGGCAACGCGCCTGCTGGAGGAGGCGGAGGTGGCCTTGGGCAATGACAGCATCCGTTTGGGTGAGACGTTGCTGCGGAAAGCCATCCGTCTGTCGGAAGAGTCTGAAGATTGGCATACCCACTATATCGCCTACCAGCGGTTGGCGGAGGCGTTATCGCAGGGCAATCCGGAGGAGGCGTTGCGGCTGATGAAGAAGTCCCTGGCCATCTATGAGCAGCATCCCGACGATGAGCGCAACCATGTCATCCTGCTCGACTATGCGGGTACCTACGCTTCACAAGCGGCTTTCGTCAAGGAGGGCTCATACGACGAAGCGCTCGACTTCATCCATCGGGCCTACGACATCGCGAAGAAGAATCAGATGAACGACCTGATGTGCCAGACGCTTACCAGCCTCGCCAACATCGCCTGGGCAAAGGAGGACTATCGTCAGGCCATCGACTATGCCCGTCAGGCTGAAGCCATAGCGACGGAAGAACTGCGGCCAGGTACCCTACAGGTGCTGGCACGCAGTTACTTCAGCCTGGGTTTGCTCGACTCGGCGGAAACCGTCTATCAGCAGATTGAGCCAGGCGATGATGTCCACATGGCCTATATCGTGCAGAGCAGCCTCGCCAGGATAGCGCTCCGACGGATGGGAGCCACACAGGTGGAAGACGATATCGACAACGCCTTCGAGCAGGTGGAAGAGTTCTATTATAAGGCACTCGAGCAGAAGGACGATTACTACCAGGAGACGTTGCGACAGGAAATGGAGAACCAGCGGCTCGAGTACCGCTCGCGCATGTACGCGCGTACAATCCTTATAATAATCATTGCATCCATCTTCGTCATCCTGTCAATGGGGCTGGTCGTCCGGTACCGAATGCGGGCCGGGCGTCAGGAGAAACGTCGGCTTCAGGAGGAGGCAGAGCACCAGAAGGCGCTGCTGCACCAGGCAAACGAAGTGGTGGCATTCCTGCAGAACCACATCCTCGAACGTACAGAGGTGATGAAGAAGCTGAGTCAGGGCGGCGATTCGCTCATCACCCTCACCCCGCACGAATGGAGCGAGATAGAACGCACGCTCAACGCCATCGATGGCAACCGCTTCGCCAACCTCCGCGAGCAGTACCCCACGATGACGGAGGACGACATCCGCCTGTGTATCCTCACCCGCCTCGGCGTCAGCAACCGCACCATCGGCAACATCTACTGCATCACCATCTCGGCCGTCCAGCATCGCAAGCTTAAGCTGAAGAAGGACGTGTTTGGAGAATCCAACCCTGACATCACGCTGGAGCAGATACTGACGAGGTAGTTCATAGTTCATGGTTCATAGTTAAGAATTAAAGTTAAGAAAAAATACTAACAATAAATCATAAAGTCATGAAACGTACATTCTCTTTTATGCGCATTTTGGCGTCAATTGTGATGTCGGCTGTAGCACTTGTGGCCATTGCCGACGAGTATATTGACCCTCAGAGCAAGGTCGTCTATACATATGAACCAGGCTCTGGAACAGCAATGGTCAAGGCCGGTAATACGGAAGGAAAATTAGATGGCGGCATGATACTTGTCGGCTACTGCCCGGGCAGTCCTGATGCGGCTGGCGATGTCGCGATTCTCGACCGATTTACTATAGGAACTGATGAGTATGTGGTGACGAGCATAGGCGAACTTGCCTTCATAGAGAACAAAAACATCGCGTCCGTCTGCATCCCTGAGACAGTGACTGAGATCGAAATTGAAGCTTTCAGCTACTGCACTAACCTGATAGCCGTGCAGCTTCCCGAGGGACTGACGAAAATTGCCCTAAATCTGTTCGAGGGTTGTAATAACCTTGTGTCTGTGGTCATCCCCTCGACGGTTAACCGTATTGAGCAAAAAGCCTTTTATAAATGCAGCAGTTTGGCCAGCCTCAATCTTCCTGCTGGTATCGTCTATGTTGGCAAAGACGCTTTTTATGGTACTCCTTGGTACTCTACGATGTATGACGAGGCTCCCGACGGCCCATTCTATATAGGCTCCCTGCTTCTCGGCTATAAAGGAAACAAGCCGAAGGGTGAGCTGGTGATTAAAGACGGAACCACATTCGTTGGCCGCGGGGCCTTCAGTAACTGTAGTGGCCTGACCAGCGTTACCGTCCCCCCAAGTGTTGCCTGCTTGGGTTATGACGCATTCTACAACTGCTCCCGTTTGACCGCTGTGTATATCACCGATCTGGCAGCATGGTGCAGCATTGAGTACGAGCAGGGGAACAACGGTTCCAATCCCCTACACTACGCCCACCACCTTTACCTTAATGGTGAGGAGGTAACCGACCTTGTCATCACCGAGGACATCACCCACGTTGGCGACTATGCCTTTGACTACTGCAGCGGCCTGACTAGCGTTACCTTTCTAGATGGAGTCACCAGTATTGGCCAACGTGCTTTCCAAGATTGCCGTAACCTGACTAACGTCACCATTCCGTCAAGCATGGCTCAAATAGGGAGCTGTGCTTTCATCTGGTGTTACGAACTGAAGGCGGTGCATATCTCAGACCTTACAGCCTGGGGTAGAATCTCTTTCCATGACAACGTTTCGAATCCCCTTTATTATGGAGCCCACCTTTATCCAACGGCCCAATCTTATTTTTATTACTATAAAGGAGACAAGATTCCTTTGATCCTGAATAAAAACAAAGTCGTTGTCAGTATTTCCAAGGAATGTAATCTGGCATGTGAAAGGATTTTTTCAAATGTCCAGCCATTGGATACGATAAGAAGCGAGGAATTTGAGATGCGAGTCATTTCCCGGTCAGACTATGAGAAGTTAACCTTAATGGACTTCTGGAAAGAAGACTCAAAGTCTGTGATATTGACTTCATGCTATTATACAGAGAACTACGAAGAGGTCTTCTCAACTCCACATTTAAGCGTCCGATTGAAAAAAGAACAAGACATTGACTTGCTATCGTCTTATGCTGAAAAGTATGGACTAAGGATTGTAAAGCAAAATTCGTTTATGCCTTTATGGTATATTCTGTCTGTCACTTTAGATAGTAAAAAAAGTCCATTGGAATGTGCGAATGAATTATTTGAAAGCGGAGACTTTGCGGCATCAGAACCAGACTTGGCCTTTGACATCTACTCCCAAATGGATTACCGCCCACTGGTGGAGGAGGGGAAGCATTGGACGTACGACAACTATTTGCCCATACGTCCTGATGAGTATAATCATTACTATTCCTACGATTTGAAAGGAGACACCCTGATAGCAGGGAAGAACTGCCTCAAGATGTACTCCGACAATCGGTACAACGATGGCGCTGTTAGGTATGAGGCTGCTTTGTATGAGGAAAACAAGAAAGTCTTCTGCTTCTTTCCTGAAAAGGAAGAAGCCGTGCTATTGTACGACTTCGATTGCGAAATGGGCGATACGCTTAACCTCTATGAGATGCAGATGGTCGTAACAGACATTCAGGCAGTAATGCCTGGTGACATAGTCATCCTAAAATATGTTCTCCAGCCTGTCTGGGACGAACCTGAGGACTACGGTAAAGTTTTCTGGATTGAAGGTGTGGGCGCCACGATGGACTTCTTTGCCATGGCGCCGGTGCCAGGCAATTACAATACCCTTCATGCCTGTGAGGTGAAAGGTGAGAAGCTCTATACGGCTGACAACTTGTACCAGCCTGTCTACCGCCCCTTTATCGAAGAAGGTAAGGTGTGGAAAGTGGGCGACTACTCGGGTAATCCTGTAAGGAGGGTTGAGTACTACTACTTCGATGGCGACACCATCATCGACGGAAAGACCTGCAAGCAGATGATGTGCCAGCGGTATGTCAGCCCTGAACATCCTGACTATTATTTGATCTCGCAAACACCCTCCCTGAGCGATATGGGCGCGTGGTGCGAAGAGGACAAGAAAGTGTACATGTATGACCAGACGCACAAGGAGTTCCAGCTCATGTACGACTTCTCCGCTGAAGCAAACGATACCTTGCAGGTTAAAAATATATTTGAAAACTACCTGTACATAATTGGACCCAAGCAGACAGGAGGGATGAAAGGCTTTAAGGGCGTTTACAGAGATGTCATGATGAGTAGGATCGGAGAAGAAAGCTTTTACATTATCACTTGGTTAGAAGGCGTGGGTAGTATTGAGAGTCCGCAGTACAATGTTTATTATGGAAGAGAATATCATGACGGGGCGTTCCTGATGTCGTGTACCGTTGAGGATGAAGTCATCTACCTCAACGACGAAGTTGTGGATGGAGCCACGCCTGAGATTATGGATGCCCAGAACCGCCGCATCGACTTCACCCATACCATCAAGACAAAGCCAAAATCGCCCATGAAGAGGGAGGCCGAACGGTCGCTTTATGGCGAATACAACCAACTGCAGTTGGGAATCAATCTTGACCCGCTCGTCGATGCCTATCTGGTGCGCATTACTGACGAATCAAACAAAACCGTCTATGAGAAAACCATCGACGCAGCGGGCATCGTAGGCCTCAACATCGACATCTCCGCCTACGAAGAAGGCCTTTACACCATAACGTTGGAGAATGACCAAGAGTCCTTTACAGGCGAATTTGAAGCACGAACAACGGGCCTTTCACCCCTCCTTCAGGAGAAACCTGCGGAGACCATCTACAACCTGCAAGGCCAGCGGCTCAATTCCTTACGAAAGGGACTGAATATCGTGAACGGCCGAAAGGTTTATGTAAAGTGATGCACTTGTTCAGGTGAATCTGCAATTCGTTTGAACGTGAGATAGAAAAGGAGGGCGTACCTGCTTGGCACGCCCTCCTTTGATTCAGCTGGATGTCCGTCTCAGCCGATACAGAAGTCTGTCTGTTCGCTACGATTAGTGGTTGCGACGTTCACCGCCACGGTCGCGACGTTCGCCATTACGTCCGTTCTCACCACGTTCGCCACGCTCGGGACGTTCACGACGGGGAGGACGCTCCTCGTAACCTTCGGGCTTCGGCAGCAGGGCACGATGGCTGAGCTTGAACTTGCCGGTCTTGGGGTCGATGTCGAGCAGCTTCACGGTGATGGTGTCGCCCTCGTTGAGGCCGGTCTCTTCCATCGTCTCGAAACGCTTCCAATCAATCTCGCTGATGTGGAGCAGACCTTCCTTGCCGGGCATGAACTCGACGAAGGCGCCGTAAGGCATAATGCTGCGCACCTTGCTCTCATAGACCTCGCCCACTTCGGGGATGGCCACGATGGCACGAATCTTCGACATGGCGGCATCAATGCTGGCCTTGTTGGTAGCGGCAATCTCCACACGACCGATGCCGTCGATCTCGTCGATGTTGATGGTGGCACCCGTCTCTTCCTGCATGCCCTGGATAATCTTTCCACCCGGGCCAATGACGGCGCCGATGAACTCCTTGGGAATGGTGATGATTTCGATGCGCGGAGCGTGGGGCTTCAGCTCGGGACGCGGCTCGGACAGCGTCTCCAGCATGCAGTTGAGGATGTGCATACGACCTTCCTTGGCCTGGTTGAGGGCCTTCTCAAGGATTTCGTAGCTCAGACCGTCGCACTTGATATCCATCTGCGTAGCGGTAAGGCCTTTGACGGTACCGGTGGTCTTGAAGTCCATGTCGCCGAGGTGGTCCTCATCGCCGAGGATGTCGCTCAGCACGGCATACTTCTCTTCGCCCGGGTTCTTGATAAGGCCCATAGCGATGCCGCTGACGGGACGTGCGATGGGCACACCAGCGTCCATCAGAGCCAGCGTTCCGGCACAGACGGTAGCCATGGAGCTGGAGCCGTTGCTCTCGAGGATGTCGCTGACGACGCGCACGCAATAGGCGTAGTCGTGAGGCAGCATCTCCTTCAGGGCGCGCCAGGCGAGGTGGCCGTGACCAATCTCGCGACGGCCGACGCTACGCTGAGCCTTGGCTTCACCCGTACTGAAGGGCGGGAAGTTGTAGTGGAGCAGGAAGCGAGCCTTGCTCTGGTCGAGGACGTCGTCGACGATTTTTTCGTCGTCCTTCGTGCCGAGGGTGACGCTCGTCAGAGACTGCGTCTCGCCGCGGGTGAAGATAGCCGAGCCGTGAGGGCCGGGCAGGTAGCCGACTTCGCACCAGATGGGACGGATGTCAGTGGTCTTACGGCCGTCGAGGCGCTTGCCCTCGTCGAGGACGCAGCGGCGCATGGCGTCGCGCTCCACGTCGTGGTAGTAGCGGTCGATGAGGGCGTTCTTCTCGGCCAGCTCGTCTTCGGTGAGGTCGGTATGAGCCTCGGCGTAGGCAGCCTTGAAGTCCTCGCAGATCTGCGTAAAGGCATCCTCGCGGGCATGCTTATCGCGATTACCCTCCTGGGAAATGGCATAGGCCTTGTCGTAGCAGGCAGCCTTGACTTCGGCACGGAGGTCCTCGTCGTTATCCTCGTGGCAATATTCACGCTTCACCGTCTTGCCGGCAGCCTCGGCCATCTCCTTCTGCACAAGGCACATGGGCTTGATGGCTTCGTGGGCCGCCTTCATGGCGCCAAGCAGGTCGGCTTCGCTCACTTCCTTCATCTCGCCCTCGACCATCATGATGTTGTCATAGGTAGCACCAACCATGATGTCCATGTCGGCACGCTCGAGCTGCTCGAAGGTGGGGTCGATAACGTACTCGCCATCGACGCGGGCCACGCGTACTTCGCTGATGGGGCCGTTGAAGGGGATGTCGCTGACAGCCAATGCAGCGCTGGCAGCAAGGCCAGCCAGAGCATCGGGCATATCCACGCCGTCGGCGCTGAACATAATGATGTTCACATATACTTCGGCATGATAGTTATCGGGGAACAGGGGGCGCAGGGCGCGGTCCACCAAGCGGCAAGTAAGGATTTCGTAGTCCGAAGGCTTGCCTTCACGTTTGGTGAAGCCACCCGGGTAACGTCCGAATGCGGCATATTTCTCTCTGTACTCTACCTGAAGAGGCATGAAATCTGTTCCGGGAACGGCATCTTTGGCGGCGCAGACCGTAGCAAGCAGCATCGTCTTGCCCAGCGTGACCATCACGGCTCCGTCGGCCTGCTTGGCCAATTTCCCGGTTTCCAACGTAATCTCCCTGCCGTCAGGCAGAGCGATTTTTCTTGTGATAATGTTCATCTTTGAAACTTGTTACTATTTATACTCTCTAAAAAATCGCGCAAAATTACATAAATACTGCGAATAATCAGCCTAATTTCAGAAATTTTATGTAATTTCGCCGCCGAAATTGATTGAAAAATGAGAAAAACCTTTGTTTTAGCCCTGATTTCAGCCGTTTTGCTCGTCACCGGCTGTCAACATAAACCTTCCGGCGCCACCATCGAAGGCACCATTACCGAAGCCACCGGAAAGACGCTCTACCTCGACGCGCTGGGCGTGGACCGCACCACCGTTGTTGATTCCGTCCGCCTCAAGGAGAACGGCGCTTTCTCCTTCCGCGTCCCCCGTCCCGAGTGCTATGATTTCTATCGCCTGCGCATCGAGCGTGAGCTCATCAACGTCAGCGTCGATTCTACCGAAACCATCCACATCACCGCCGCCCTTCCTACGATGTCCGTCGCCTATCAAGTAGAAGGGTCGGAGAACAACGTAAGGCTTCGCGAACTGGTGATGAAGCAGATAGAACTGCAGAACGCCGTGCGTGCCCTCGTCCGCAACAGCGGCCCCGAGGTAGGTGTCACTCGACGCAAGATTTCCGATCTCGTACAGCAGTATAAGGATAGCGTCCGTCTCCACTACATCTATGCCGACCCCTCGAAGCCCTGCGCCTACTTTGCCCTTTTCCAGCGGCTGAACGGCAGCCTCATCTTCGATCCCGTCAGCACACGCGATGACGTTCGCGCCTTCGCTGCCGTGGCCACCAACCTCGACCTCTACTACCCCGATGCCGTCCGCACGAAGAACTTGCACAACATCGCCATCAAGGGCATGGCCTCCACGCGTCCCGCACGCTCCACGGCCAACGACAGCATCACCGCTACTCTGGCTGACAAGTTTGTCGAAGCATCAATTATCGACATCAACCTGCCCAACGCCGACGGCGCCCAATGCAGCCTCACCGACCTCAAGGGCAAGGTGGTGCTGCTCAGCTTCTGCGCCTATGCCCAGGAGACATCAGCCATGAGTATCCTCGCGCTACGCGAACTCTATAATCAGTACTCCGCGAAGGGATTTGAAATCTACCAAGTGGGACTCGACGACAACGAGCACTACTGGCGCATGGCCGTCGACAACCTGCCGTGGGTTTGCGTCCACGACCCCGACTGCCAATGGTATGCCACACGCGAAGGCATCCTCGCCTTCCGTTCCATCCCCGCCTCCACCTACGGCGTCAAGACACTCCCCACCTATTTCCTGATTAACAGAGACAACGAGGTTATCCTCCGTATCGAGGACGAGAAAGCCCTTGCCGATGCTATCGCAGAAAATATCTAAGGGAAAGGCTAGAGATTAAAGGTTAAAGGATAGTTTCTGTTCATCTTGCACCACCTAAAACTGCGGTTTTAGGTTGGCATCGCTTCGGATATAAAAAACACCAGATTTTATTTTGTTTTTCACTCCGCTTGCACTACCTTATTACGGGCTTTTCGCTCGTTTTAAGTAAGCATTTCATTCTCATTGCACTACCTTTAACGGGCTTTTCGCCCGTTTTAAGTAGGCATTTCATTCTCATTGCACTACCTTTAACGGGCTTTTCGCCCGTTTTAAATAGGCTTCGGCTCGGGAAAAACAAAAAATACTTCTTTTTTCTTGTTTTTCCGCTCACCTTGCACTACCTTTGTCGCCGAAACATGAGAAACTGGGGTTCCGGCATGAAAATGCCGGGATTCTTTTCTTTCGTGTGGAAAAAGAGAGAAAAAAGTATAACTGAATAAAAAAAGAAAAAGAACACTATGGCTTACATGTCACAAGAAGGGTTCGACCAACTGGTAGCCGAACTAAAAGAACTGGAGACCATCCGCCGTCCTGAAATTGCCCGGCAGATTGCCGAAGCCCGCGACAAGGGCGACCTCTCCGAGAATGCCGAATACGATGCCGCCAAGGAGGCACAGGGCATGCTGGAAATGAAAATCAACCAGCTGAAACTCACCATCAGCGAGGCGAAAATCATCGATCCGTCGAAAATCAAGACGGATACCGTGCAGGTGCTTACGAAGGTGGAGCTGAAGAACGTGAAGAACAAGGCCAAGATGACCTACGCCATCGTGCCCGAGAGCGAAGCTAACCTGAAGGCTGGTAAGATTTCTGTCAATACCCCCATCGCTCAAGGCCTTCTCGGCCACAAGGTGGGCGACGTGGTAACCATTAAAATCCCTGCCGGCTTGCTTGAACTCGAAGTGCTGGGAATCTCCATTTAATTAAATATGAAGAATGAAGAATAAATAGCCATTCTATCGGACAACAGAATACGAGACATTTCATTTTTCATTCTTATTTTTTCATTTTTCTCAACTATGGCATCAATATTCTCACGAATCATTGCAGGGGAGATTCCCTGCTACAAAATTGCGGAGGACGAGCACAATTTCGCCTTTCTTGACATCAACCCTCTGCAGGAGGGCCACACCCTTTGCATCCCAAAGCGCGAAGTCGATTATCTCTTCGACCTCAGCGATGAAGAATATGCTTCGCTGACGCTGTTTGCCAAACGCGTAGCAAAGGCCATCGGGGCTGCCATTCCCTGCCAACGCGTAGGCGTAGCCGTGCTTGGCATGGAAGTTCCGCACGCCCACATCCACCTCGTTCCCCTGCAGAAGGAGAGCGACCTCCTTTTCACCAACCCCAAGAAACAGCTCTCCCCCGACCAGTTTGCTGACATTGCCCACCGCATTAGCGCCAAGCTATAACCATTGGGAGTATATTCAGTTAGAATAAGGATGGAACTTTTTCTATCCTTATTTTATTTATCGGTTCTATTGTTTCTAAAATAATTCCTACCTTTGCACCCAAAAATCGGAAAAGATGGCGTATATAGGCGAATTGATATCAATAGGTGTGGCGTTTTCGTGGACGGCAACGGCGTTGCTGAGCGAATTCGGTTCGAAACGGCTTGGCAACCTGACGTTGAACGTATTGCGCATGGCGATGGCCCTTGTGTTCTCGCTCGTGCTCTTTGCCGTAGTAACGGGACGTCCGCTACCCGCAGGAGCCTCGCCCGAGGCGGCAGGGTGGATGCTGCTGTCGGGGCTCGTGGGCTATGTCATCGGCGACTTTTGCCTCTTCCAATGCTACATCATCATCGGCTCGCGCTACGGACAATTGTTCATGACGTTGGCCCCATTGGCTGCGGCACTAATGGCATGGGTGACGCTGGGGCAGCAGATGAAGCCGATAAGCATCGTGGCCATGTTGGTGACTCTGGCAGGAATCGGCATTTCCGTACTCGGGCGGGGTGAGCATCACAAAGTATCGCTTCGCCTGCCGTTGAACGGCGTGCTCTTCGCTATCGGGGCTGCCGTCTGCCAAGGCATCGGACTGGTGTTGAGCAAAATCGGAATGAATCATTTTGAGACAGTAGAAGGCGTGCCGGAATGGCTCGTGCCGTTCAGCGCTAACTTCTTTCGTTGCATCGCAGGGCTCATAGGCTTCACGCTCCTTCACAAGTTCCGCGACGGATTCGCGCCGCTGCGCAAGGCCATGCACGACCGCAAAGGTCTCACCGCCGCCCTCGCCACTACTATCTTCGGCCCCTTTATGGGGGTTGGCTTCTCGCTGATGGCCGTGCAGTATACGGCAGCGGGCATCGCCTCCACGTTGATGGCCATGACGCCCATCATCATTCTACTGCCCTCGCGCTGGCTCTTCCACCAAAAGATTACTTGGCGAGCCGTCCTCGGCGCCATCATCTCTTTCATCGGCGTAAGCCTCTTCTTCCTCGGTTAATGGGAAGGAAATAATAATTGTGGAGAAGGAGTCTGCAAAAACGGGTAAATCCACACTAATAGAAGAGGTTATCATTGCATTCGACGGCGTTGCCATCGTACCAACGCGTTGTGCAACGTGTATCAACGCGTTGAGCCACGTGTACCAACGCGTTGAGCCACGTGTATCAACGCGTTGGTACACCTAAATTATTTGACGCGCCAGACGTTGAGGACTATGCCCTGAAAACCGGTTGAGAATGTGGGGGCACAAAGGAACAAGGAGTTATTCAGCCAACCGTATTTACTATCGGCAGGGGCTTCGAACTGGGGTGCGGCTCGGAAATAGAACGTGGGCCTTCCATCGGCATCCTTGCCGTTGGCGATAATGCCGCGATTGCGGACGTGGATGTAGATACCGTCGTCGGTCTTAATGCAGTAGATGGCTTCAAGTTCTGTACGTCCCTCGGCGTTCAACTGGTAGTCGGCACCCCCGTTCACGATGGTTCCCCTCAACTGCGGGCCCTCGAAGGTGCCGCCCGTAATGGGTATTATCGTACGACGGCCGTGTTGCGTATTGTCGATACCATACGCCTCGCCGAGCGTCACCTTCAGTTGCATGGCAAACTCGAGTTCAGGAGCTTCGGGAACATTGTTCTGCGCGCTGACGTTTAGCGTAAAGGCTGCCAACAAGGCAAAAAAGAAAAATGAGGGTTGAAAAAGCCGTCTTTTCATAGGGATATATTCTTGTTCAAGTAATCCAACGCGGCGCGGACGCTCTCGTTGGTGGTATTGATGATTTCGAAATAATTACTCATCTCCCAGAGGTCGCGGGCGATAAGAGCCTTCAGCTGGGTGCGCAGCAAGGGGAGCGAGGCACGATAGGCTTCCTCGTCGAACTTCACCTTTGCTTCCTCGGCCTTTTTCAAAACGACGTCAAGCATCTCATCCGTCACCTCGAACTGCTTCTCGAATTTGGCAAACGTAGGATATTTCTTCTCCCATTGCTTGCGGTAATTGTCGATAAAGTAGAGGTTGGCCTGATTGATGACGCCCTTGGCGACAAGTTCGCGATGGTATTTGGTATAGCTGATAGTATCAATAGGCACGAAACAGTCGGGCATGATGCCGCCGCCACCATAGACGGTGCGGCCCAGCACCTTCGTGGCGTATTTCAGCGAGTCAGGGAAATGGATGCTGTCGGCGCTGGACATCTCGCCCTTGTTAAAGCGATTGAGGAGGTCTTTCTGGTAATCAGTACCCTCGCCGTAGGGTTTCTGCACACAGCGTCCGCTGGGCGTATAGTAATGGGCGACGGTGAGGCGTATCATTGAGCCGTCAGGGAAGGGAATGGGACGTTGCACAAGTCCCTTTCCGAACGAGCGACGTCCGACGACGTAGCCGCGATCCCAATCCTGTATAGCACCTGTGACAATTTCAGAAGCGGAAGCAGAGTACTCGTTGACGAGCACCACGAGGCGTCCCTTGCGGAAGCGCCCTCCTCCTGGAGCTTCGAACTCCTGACGCGGCACACGGCGTCCCTCGGTATAGACGATGAGCTGCCCTGCCTCCAGGAATTCGTTAGCGATATCAACGGCAGCCTGCAGGTAGCCGCCCCCATTGTCCTGAAGGTCGAGGATGAGGTCTTGCATCCCCCTCTTCTGCAGTTTGTCCATAGCGTCAACCACTTCGTCGTGCGAAGTCTGACCGAAGCTGCCCAGACGGATGTAGCCAATTTTCGGGGCAATCATATAGGCAGCCTCAAGAGTATTGACTGGAATCTTGTCGCGTGTAACGACAAACGTCATCGGCTCCTTCACTCCACGCCGCACAACGCCTAGCCGGGCTTCGGTGCCCTTAGGCCCGCGCAGCCGCTTCATTATATCCTCGCGCGACATCTTTACGCCGGCAATAGCTGTATCGTTGACGGAGATGATACGATCACCCGCCAGAATGCCCACCCGCTGCGAAGGGCCACCTGAGACGGTTTGAATAACCAACAGCGTATCCTCAGCAATATTGAACTGCACGCCGATGCCCTCGAAATTTCCTTGCAGGGGCTCGTTGAGTTTCTTCACTTCCTCAGCATTGTTATAGGTGGAATGTGGATCGAGTTCTTTCAACATGGCGCTGATGCCGGCCTCGACCAACTTGTCTTCGTCCACGTCATCGACGTAGAGACTGGTGATGGCACCCTCGGCCATGATAAGCTTACGCATCTGGCCCATATTGACCTCGATGCTCTGCGCCACACAAGGAATGACGAATGAAAAATGAAGGATGAAAAATAAAACGACAAGAAGGGAACGCTTCATGGGGATCAGGAATTAGGAAGGAATTCGTCAACGGGTTTACCAAGATGGATAAGCTCGCGCACCATGCTACTGCTGACATAGGCCAACTCAGGACTGCTGAAGAGAAGTACCGTCTCGATGCCTGTAAGGTGGCGGTTGATGTCGGCCATGTTGCGCTCGTACTCAAAGTCGGAGATGCTGCGCACACCACGGAGAATGAATCCAGCCCCCACTTTTCTGGCGAAGTCGGTAGTCAGTCCGTCATAGGCAGCTACGCTGACGCGTGGCTCGCCCTCGAATAGCTGGCGGATAGTATTCAGACGATCCTCAAGCTCCGTCAGCGTATGCTTTTGTTCGTTCACACCCACAGCGATAACAATCTCGTCGGTGAACGTCAGCCCACGCTTTACAATATCAAAATGCCCCACCGTAAAGGGGTCAAAGGTACCAGGAAAAACAGCTTTCACTTTTTTAATTAAAAATTAGGAATTAATAGTCTTCCTCTTCCTCGGGTTTGTCTTCTTCGATGACGAGGTTGTCGATAATAAAGTTCTGGCGTTCCATAGTGTTCTTGCCCATGTAGAACTCCAGCAGTTCCATCACAGCATCGTTCTTCTGCAGGGAGACGTGCTCCAGACGCATATCTTTGCCGATGAAATGGCGGAATTCGTCGGGCGAGATTTCGCCAAGACCTTTGAAACGGGTGATTTCGGGATTGGGACTGAGACGACGGATGGCATCCAGACGCTCCTCCTCACTATAGCAATAGGTGGTGATGAAATCGCTGTGAGGGTCGGCATCGGGGAAATTCTCAGCCTTGTAGCCTTTGATGGATTTCTTCTTGTTGCGCACGCGGAAGAGCGGCGTCTGAAGAATATAGACGTGGCCCTTTTTGATGAGGTCAGGGAAGAATTGCAGGAAGAAGGTAATCATGAGCAAGCGGATGTGCATGCCATCGACATCAGCATCAGTTGCCACGATGACCTTGTTGTAGCGCAGCCCTTCCAGCCCGTCCTCGATGTTGAGCGCGGCTTGCAGCAGGTTAAACTCCTCATTCTCATAAACGACTTTCTTCGTGAGTCCGAAGGAGTTGAGCGGCTTGCCTCGCAGACTGAAGACTGCCTGTGTGTTGACGTCGCGGCTTTTGGTAATGCTGCCGCTGGCGCTGTCGCCCTCGGTAATGAAGATGCAGCTCTCCTCGCCCTGTTCGCCCTTCACGTCGTTGAGGTGGAAGCGGCAGTCGCGCAGCTTACGGTTGTGCATATTCACCTTCTTTGCCCGCTCACGTGCCAGCTTGGTAACACCAGCAATGGCTTTGCGCTCCTTTTCCGAGTCCAGAATCTTCTGTAGCATGCTGTCTGCCGTCTCGGGGTTGCGATGGAGGAAATTGTCAGCCTCCGTCTTAATGAAATCGCCCACGAATTTATTGAGACTCATGCCTCCATTCGGCGACATGGTGGTGGAGCCGAGCTTCACCTTCGTCTGGCTCTCAAAGACGGGTTCCTCGACGTTAATGGCTATGGCCGCCACCATACCGCTGCGGATGTCGGAGGATTCGAAGGGTTTGTTGAAAAATTCCTTGATGGTGCGAGCGATGTGCTCCTTGAAAGCGCTTTGGTGGGTTCCGCCCTGCGTAGTATGCTGTCCGTTAACAAAGGAGTAGTACTCCTCACCGTATTGGTTGGTGTGGGTGAAGGCGATTTCGATATCCTCACCCTTAAGGTGGACGATGGGATAGAGGGCTTCGGACGTCATGCGGTCGCTCAACAAGTCAACAAGGCCGTTGCGGGATAGGATGCGGCGGCCGTTGTACATGATGATAAGGCCGGTGTTCAGATAGGTGTAGTTGCGGAGCATGGTCTCCACAATAGCCGGCTGAAAGGAGAAATTGGTGAAGATGGTGTCATCGGGCTCAAAGATGATGATGGTGCCGTTCTCGTCGGAAGTTTTTTCGGTGATGTCGTTCACCAGTTGGCCTCGCTCGAAGGTAACAGCACGCATGATTCCATCGCGGTAGCTACGAGCCTCAAACTTGATGCTGAGGGCGTTGACAGCCTTGGCACCCACGCCGTTCAGTCCGACACTTTTCTTGAACACCCGGTTGTCGTATTTACCGCCGGTATTGAGTTGGCTGACGGCTTCGACGAGCTTACCCTGCGGAATGCCGCGTCCATAGTCACGGACGCTTACGCGGCGGTTGTCGGTAATTTCCACCTCAATGCGCTTGCCGGCATTCATCTTGAATTCATCGATGCTATTATCGATTATTTCCTTCAGCAACACGTAGATGCCGTCGTCGCTCTGCGAACCATCACCCAGCTTGCCGATGTACATACCCGGTCGGGTACGCACATGCTCCATGTCACTCAGGTGCCGGATTATGGCATCCGAGTATTCCACCTGCGTTTCAGGGCTGTTCTGTATCTGTTCCTCTGCCAATTCCTATCCTTTTTTCCTCGTTTATTAGATTTCTTTCACCCAGCAGCGGCGGCGCTTGTGCTGAACATGATCGAAGTAATCCCATTGGCTCTGCACCTTGGCGTTTGTCTCCAGCTCGGGATTACTCTCGGCATAGCGGTATCCCAGCCGCTTGTAGGTGGGGATGAGGTCGGCAATAATCAAAGCGTTGACTCCCTTTCCCTGATACTCAGGCTTGACGGCCACCAGCAGCAGATCGGTATTCTTCGGACGTCGTACAAACAGCGTCCAAGCCAACGGCAGGTAGCCCCAGAAGCGGCGAGCGCCACGTCCTCGGCGCAGGGCACGGCTGAGCGAAGGCATCATAATGCCCACTCCAACGAGGGTTTCATTCTCATCAAAGACCAGAGGGATAAGTCGTAAATCGACAATGCCCAGATAAGCCTTGATGTACTGGTCTATCTGACGTTCACTCAATCGCGAGAAACCGTAGAGCGGCATGTAAGCCTCGTTGATGACATGGAATATCTCCTGTCCGAGCTCCACTTTCAATTTCTTACGAGAGGTGTATTTGCGCACGTGGAGATGATAACGGCTCTGCACGATGTCGCAAACCCGCTGGAACTTCTCCGGTACCTCCTTGGGCGGGAAAATCTTGTACTCTACCCAGTCGGCTCCTTTTGTAAACCCCAACTTCTCCATGTGGCGGGGATAGTAGTCGTAGTTATAGTGGGCGGCCATCGTACCCAACTGGTCGAAGCCCTCGATGAGCATACCTTCGCGGTCGAAATCCGTGAAGCCCAGCGGCCCTTCTATTTCCTTCATGCCACGCTCCCTGCCCCATTGGATGACGGCATCTATCAGAGCTCGTGACACTTCCTCATCGTCCACGAAGTCAATCCACCCGAAGCGGACCGACTGCTTGTTCCATGTCTCGTTTGCACGATGGTTGATGATGCCGACAATGCGTCCTACAGGCTTCTTTCCCTTGTAGGCCATGAAAAACTGCGCCTCGCAGAAATCGTAGGCGGCATTACGGCTGGGCATGAAGACACTCATCAAGTCGTCAAACATCTCTGGCACGGCATATTTGCTATGTCGGTAGAGTTTGTAATTGAAGACGATGAACTTCCTGAGGTCTTTCTTCGAGGCATTTGAAATCGTTCTGATGGTTACTGCCATAATCCGTTCTTTTTTGTGTCTGCAAAGGTAGAGTGAAGCGAGCGAAAAAGCAAATTTTTTAGCATAAAACCGTTCATTTTTGCACTTTCCGGCAGCGGACGAGCAACTTCTTGCGGTTTAACGTCGTTGTAGCGAAGAGATAGTCCTCGCCGCCTTCGGCCAGATGAAGGCGACGGCGAAGCCCCTCCACACTATCGGGGAAGTTGCGGACAGCCAGGTTAGCCTTTCGAATATCACCTAGCTTTTCCTTCAGCTCCTGCTTGCCGAAACCCGATAGCCCGACGACTTCAAATGTCCGTCCCGGGAAGTCATCACAGAGGACATCAGAGGTGTAGAGATGAGTATTCCTGTGCAGCTTACGCAGGTTATAGCGCACGGCGGGTAACTTGAAACAGCCCGCTTTCAGCAACGACGCGTTGGGTTCATAGAGCCAGCGCCCGACCTCGTCGGCATACGTGGGCTGGCATGTCTGCTCTTCCGTGGGGGTGAACGTGAAGTCACTCTCCACGCTCCCGTCGCTCCGCAGGTTGACGGCATGAACGACAGGCACGTCCAAAGTCAAGAAGAGAAGTTCCTTACATTCGTTCTGCACGCTCACCACGTGTACCTCTTGCATCGATGTGAGCTGGCGGAGCGCCAAGCTGATATCGAGCATGGGCGAGCACTTCACCATCACGCGGCGGGCATGGCACAGCAGCAGGGACTCCAACGCCACCACATCGGGGTCGCAGTCGGCAAGCGACACCATCTTCCGCCCTGCCGTATCGCGCCGTGCAGGGTCAAGGTAAATCCAGTCCTGCAGGGGAAGCTGCTCCAATACCGCGCGAGCCTCTCCGTTCACCGTCCGGATCTGATGCAGCCCCAACGCCGCGAAGTTCGATGCGGCAATATCGCAAAGCGTCGCGTTACGCTCTACATACGTCACCTCGTCAAAGGCCGGAGCCATAAAGGCGCTGTCCACGCCGAAACCACCCGTCAAATCCGTCAGGCTTAAGGAACGGGCCATCAGGCCTGCCTTGTATCGGGCTGTAGCCTCGCTGGAACATTGCTCCATCGCCAGACGCGGGGGGTAGACGATGTCGTCGCACGTCGCCCACGTAGGCAGCTTGTGCCGTGCCGTACGCCAGCCCTCTATTTGCTGGACAGCCCGTGCGACATCAACTCCTGCCGGGGCATGCCCCAGCAGGAGTCGCTGTAAGTCGTCCTCGCGATGGGCGAGGGCAAACATCATGGTTTCACTCAATCCTTCTTGCACTTGCAGCAGCCGCCGATGCACTTCCAGATGAGGGCAGCGAGAGCACCACCGCACAACGGAGCGACGATGAACACCCAAAGGTCCTTCAGGGCCTGGCCACCTTCAAACAGGGCGGGGCCGAAGGAACGGGCGGGGTTGACGCTCGTGCCCGTGTACTTGATGCCAACGAAGTGGATGAGGATAAGCGAAAGGCCGATGGCCAGTCCGGCGAAGTTGCCGGCGCCCTTCTCGGCATCCGTCGTGCCCAGCACCACCAGCACAAAGACGCACGTTAGCACTAGCTCGACAATGAAACCTGCCAGCTGACTGCCTGCTCCAGCACACGAGTTGGCGCCCGTCAGCGTCCCCGTGAAGCCCGTGGCCACGCTGGTGAAGGCGAACAGGATGGCAGCGCCGATGACAGCGCCGATGCATTGGAACACGATGTACCAGAAGGCATCCTTACCGCTCATGCGGCCCGAGAGCAGCACGCCCAGCGTGATTGCGGGGTTGATGTGGCAGCCCGAGATGCCGCCGATAGTGTAGGCCATAGCCACCACAGCCAAACCGAATGCACAAGCCGTGCCCACGACCGATGCGGTGTCCGTACCGCAAGCCAGACTGACTGCCGTTCCGCAGCCCATCAGAACCAATACCATGGTTCCTACCATTTCTGCCAAATACTTTTTCATACTTGTTTTTTGATTAGGGTTAAACAATACTATTAGACTTTTTCGACTGCGAAGATAATGCATGCTGAGAGAAAAACAAAATAAATTTCGATTTATTTTTTTTCATTATCCGAAAGAATCTCCCTGACGGCTGTTCGGCAAACAACAAACGGAGCCGCGAGGGCTTTCTCGTTTTGCCGAGTCGCAAGGTTTAAAGACGTAGTCAGCAAACGTGGCCAAAGAAACATCAAACTCTGGAAAAATTCCAGCCTGTGGAAATAAAATTCCAGCCTGTGGAACTTTTTTTCCATTTGATGGAATTTTTGGGAAATCTGAATCTGTCCCGACTTTTTTTTTCTTCCAGATACTCACATCTGCGTAGAGGAACAGGCCCCTCTCTATTGTCTCGCATACTTTTTACCCATTTTTGAGTATTGCCAGACGTGCTGAAAGGCAGTACCTTTGCAGCGGATTTAAAAAGGAAACTGATCAATTATACCTTATTAAAATGCAAGCCTTCCATAGACCTTTACTTGCCTGCGCCCTTGCTGGAACAGTCTTCCTGAGCGCTTCGGCCCAGACAGCGGCTGTCGATAGCGTGATGGGCCACATCCTGGGCAACCGCCTGAGCGTAGGCGGCTACGGCGAAACAGCCATGACGCGCAACTTCTACAGCGACAACACCAAACGCTACGTCAACGCCGACGAGCATGCCCACGATCCCAGCCACGGAAAGATGGACATCCCCCATGCGGTTATCTACCTTGGCTACGACTTCGGCCGCGGCTGGACGATGGGCACGGAGGTGGAATTTGAGCATGGGGGCTCCGGATCGGCCTACGAACTGGAGTACGACGAATTCGGCGAATGGGAGCACGAAACCGAGAAGGGCGGCGAGGTGGAACTGGAACAATTCTGGCTTCAGAAGAGTTTTTCGCGTGCCGCCAATATCAAAGTCGGCCATATCGTAGTGCCCGTCGGCCTCAACAACGCCTACCACGAGCCACTCAACTTCTTCACCGTCTATCGCCCCGAAGGCGAGAACACCATCATGCCCAGCACATGGCATCAGACAGGAGTATCCTTCTGGGGGCGCAGCGGCAGACTCCGCTACGAGGCCCAACTGCTGGCAGGACTGAATGCCGACCAATTCACTAACACGGGCTGGATTAGCAAAGGAGCCGCCACGCCTTTGGAATACGAGGTAGCCAATAAATTCGGCACGACAGCCCGCCTCGACTACTTTGCCGCCACGGGCCTTCGCTTCGGCCTGAGTGCTTACTACGGACATTCCATCGGCAACTCCGCCCCACGCGAAGCTTCCGGCATTACAGCCAGCTACAAAGGCGAGGTGTTTGTCGGCTCGCTCGACTTCACCTACAAAAGGCACAACTGGATAGCCCGCGGGCAGGCCGACTATGGCCACCTTGGCGATGCCGACCAACTGAACTACATCTATAACCGCATCAACAAGCAGTCGCCCTACCACCACGGCACGCGCATCGTCAGCAGCATGGCCTACGCAGCCGGCATCGAGGCGGGCTACGACATCTTCTCACAGATTGAACGAACTCGCGAGGCTGACAAAAGGCTTTACCTTTTCGGACGCTACGAGCAATACAATCCCTATGCCCGAAACACACTTAACACAGCCTACGACTACACTTTCGTGCGTCGCATAGCTGCCGGCATCAATTACTACCCCGTGCGCGAAATATGCGTCAAAGCCGAGTACTCCCACCGATTCCTCCGTAGCAAGTACAACGACGAACCCTCCGTCTCCATCGGCGTAGCCTACGAAGGATGGTTCAGGTAAATAATAAAATTAGATATAAACAATTTAACCAACCCACTAATATACGAGAAAGATGAAAAAGACTACCCGATTTGCGCTGATGATTGCAGCGCTGAGTGCCTTCTCGCTGGGCTTCACTTCGTGTGAACCCGAAAACGGCCCCGAGAACGATTCGCAGTATGCCGACCGCACCTATGGCAACGAAGCCGTAGCCTCGTGCGAGGCACTTATCAACCAGCTGAACGCCGCCACAAAAAAGATTGTCGGCAGCCGGCTCACCGACAAACAGGCCGAGACGCTGAAGGCCGCCGTGGAGAACGACGTCCAGAACGTCATCATCCCCACTTACACACGACTGGCTGACGCCGCCGTGGCCCTTCAGAAGGCCTTGGGCGACCTGTCTGCCAAGGACATCAAGCAGTCTGATATCGATGCTGCCTGCGCCGCTTTCAAGGAAGCCCGCGCCTGGTGGGAGAAAAGCGAGGCGTTCCTCGGCGGAGCTGCCAGCGACTTCGACATCGACCCCACCATCGACTCGTGGCCCCTCAACCGCGACTTGCTCCTCAGCTACTTCCAGACGGGGAAATACAGCGAAGACGCCCTGGAGGATGCCAGCATACTGGGCTTCCATGCCCTGGAGTTCGTCCTCTTCCGGAATGGGAAGAACCGTACCATAGCCGAGTTCCAAACCAACGACTCATACAAGGGCTTCACGTCCGTTCCTGCAGCCGAGGAACTTAAATATGCCCAAGCCGTGGCAAAACAATTGGTCAACCGCTGCTACCAGTTGCAGGTTTCCTGGGAACTCACCCCTACCAGCAGCCGGTTGGAGGCTGTCAAGAAAGCCGGGCTGGAATACCAGACGAAGAACGGTAGGTCCTTTGGCTGGAACATGATAAACGCCGGCACCAGCGGTAGCACGTTTGACGATTTGGCCGACGTCATCCAGCAACTGCTCAACGACGACGAGGGCAGCTGTGCCGCCATTGCCGATGAGGTCGGCTCAGGCAAAATCGGCAACCCCTTCGTCTCCGGCTACATCTTCTACGTCGAGTCGCCCTACAGTTTCAATTCCATTACCGACTTCCAAAACAACATCCGCTCCATCGAAAACATCTGGTACGGCAGTACCGACGGCAGCAGGCATCCCGCCCAGCACAGCCTCCACCAATGGTTTAAGGATAACGACTCTGCTACCGGCAACGCCGTGGAGAAAGCCATAGCCGATGCTATCCAAAAAATCGGCGCCATGCCCGCCCCGTTCGTGAAGTACGTCAGCACCATCTGGAACAAATCGTTTGAGGACGACAAAGTCGTTGACCTTGAATAACACCTCACCTAAAAAACTACATCATGAAAAAGCTATTCAGGACCCTAACCACCTTTTCTGTCATGGCCGCCATGCTCTTCTTCGTCGCTTGTCGCGAGGACGAGCCTGTGAACAACCTGATACCCGCCGACGACATCTTCGGCACAGCCAACGAAGTGTTCTCTGCCGATGAATGGTATCCTGGCGGACTGCTGGGCACCACGCTCTCCAAGAGCTACTCGGCGCCAGCTCCTGCCGTGGACGATATCGCCGACGGCCAGCGCCGCTTTAAGCACGGCGAGGACTTCTTTGAACACCTCTATACCCTCGACACCGAGCCTCGTCGTGGCCTCGGACCCGCCTGGGTACGCCCCAGCTGCATACATTGCCACCCCTCCTACGGGCATGGCAAGCGCATGGACCGCTATCGTGCCAACGACTTCGGCAACGGCTATCTGCTCGTCATTTATCATCCCGACAACAATGCCTACATCAGCGAGGTCACCGGTATGCCCCAAACCGCAGCCATGGTTCCCTTCAAGGCTCCTATTGACGAAACCCAGATCAACATCCAATGGAAGAACGTCACCTCCATGCCCAGCGGACTGAAGATGGAGTTCCCTGACGGCGAGAAATATTCCCTCATCTATCCCGAGGTCTCCATCCCGCAGAGTGCGTTCAACACCCTCCCCCAGCCTGACAACTACGAGGTTCGCCTGGAGAGCACCATCGGTATCTACGGCACGGGGCTGCTCGACGCCATTACCGACGAGGACATGCGCGAACAGCATCGCCAAGAGGCCAGGTTTGTCGAACTGAATCCTGCCATGTGGGATAAAGAGGCGGACGACTTCAAGCCTTCTGCCTACTACAGCGCCCCCTACAACGACCTCGGCACCCATCGCGGCTCGCATGGCCCCGTCAAGCGTTTCACTTACGCCATGACGCGTGGTTCCCTGCAGGACGGCGCAGGAGCCAACGCCATTTGGAACATCACCAACGTCAGCCGTTCCGACCGCCATTGGCTCTACACCACCCCCGCTTGGGCAAAGGCACAATCCGAAGATCCTGAAGTCATCGACTATATCCGTCAGAACGGCAGCAGCCTCACCTCCCTGCTCCATCCCTACTATGCCGACGGCAGCCGCGAGGGCATAGCCGAACGTGTGAACGAACTACTCAGCATCAGCTCCATCGCCAAGAAGGACGTCTTTGACCGCTACTTCTTCACCGGTGCTCCCTACAACGGCAAGGACGAGATGAGCGACGAGGACTACTACGACTTCATGGTCTGGCATCGCGGCCTGGCCGTGCCCGCTGCCCGCGACCTCGACAAACCTCAGGTGCAACGTGGTAAGAAACTCTTCAGCAAAATCGGTTGCGCCAACTGCCATCGTCCTTCGTGGAAGACCGGCAAAGACGATTACTGGGTGGATGCCAGCACCAAGGCCTACGCCAAGTCAGCGGGCATCGACCCCGCCAATGCCTTGCCCCGTTTTGCTGAACAGACCATCTGGCCCTATACCGACATGGTGCAGCACCGTCTCTATATGATTAACGACATCCGCACGGGCTGGTGCCGCACCACGCCCCTTTGGGGCCGCGGACTCTCCCTGCGCCTTACCGGAGCCGAAGACCGTCTGCACGACTGCCGGGCACGCAACGAAGTGGAGGCCATCATGTGGCATGCCTACAGCTCCGAGTCCGATGCCTACGAGAGCGCACTCCAGTTCTATAACCTCCCGAAGGACGACCGCGAAGCTATTGTACTTTTCCTTCGTGCCATCTAATGAAAAGATGACAGCATAAAGCTGAGGGGCCGCGGAAATTCTGTGGCCCCTCAGCTTTTCTCAGATGATGTGTGTTATACGACGCTTATAGCTTGAAGGAGACGTTAGCGGTAGAGCCGACGGGAAGGCGGCGCGTCTGCTTCTTACCCGTAGCGTGGTTGGTAACGGAGACCTCCATCTTTGTGCCATGGCGGACGACCTCCACATCGAAGTCTGCCCCAAAGGCGCGGACGTGGCGGAGCGCCATGTCGCTCCAGTCCTCGGCCAGACGGGGCGAGAGGGTGAACGAGCGGAGTCCCGTAGGACGCAATCCGAACATGCCCTCCACTACCGCGCGGCAATAGAGCCCGCTCTCGGCAGAAAGGTGACGCTGCGAGCCCTCGGGCCACGCCTCGATGGGATAGGGCACGTGAGTACCGAGCAGACGATACTCAGAGTAATGGTGCATGAAGGGGTTGGCCGTGGCCACGTCGCCCGCGATGTAGATGCCGCGCAGGGCATAGAGGGTGCTACGGTCCCAGAAGGTTTCGCTGCCCTCCTGCGTCAGCAGGCCGTCATCGGTCATCAGGCGGGGCGAGGTAAGGGCAGCAATAGTGCCCTCGGCACGGTCCATGAGACCGACGATAAGAGGCATGCAAATCCACGAGCGGAGCTGGGTATTGCCCTCGTAGTAGCGGTAGGTATGGAAGCCTGCCATGTCGGCTCCGAAGTAGCTTTCGATGGCACGGGCCAACGCATCAGCCTGACGGGAATAGGCGGCAGCACGGCTGCTACCCAACCCGAGTTCGCGGCTGAGCAGGGCTGCACTTCGCAGGGCATCGTAATAGAGGGTGGAGGTGCTGAGGTTAGCCTCGCCAGCAGGGAAGCGCCCCTCCAGTTCATCACAGTCGGAGAGGACGACACCGGCATCGTTCAAGTGACGGCGGCAATACTCCAGGCACCATTCGATGAGTGGCCAGAGCTGACGGGCTTCGTCACGGCTACCCCGTGCCATCACATAGCGCGAAGCGCCATGGGCTATCATCGCTGCATCGCCACGGTCGCCCGCGCCGTTCCAGATGTCCTTGCCCTCGGCAATAATGGAACTGGGGATGGGGCGATACTCGTCGTTCATGAAACGGGCGAAGTGGAGGTAGGCGTTGAGTGCCGAGGCATTACCTACAGCATAGCCCGTAAAGGGGAAGAAGGGGTTGACGTACTCCGCCTGATCGTTAGCCCAGATAGCGGCATAGTACGACTCGCCGCCTGGGGCGTGCATGTAGCCACCTGAGGTCTTGAAAATGCTCTCCGAAGCGCGTATCTTGGCAAAGCGGAACTCGCGGTCGATAACGTCGTCGGGCGTATCGAGGACAAGATTCATGTCCATATCCCTGACGAATGCCTCGCGGGCTGTGAACTCGGCAGCAAGGTCGGGCACCAGCGCCCTTTCCCCTTCTCGATAAGCTTGGAAGACAGCTCCGAAGTCAATCGTTTCGCCCGGCTGGACGACGAAAGTGCCGCAGCCCGTAAGCTCGGCGCGGATGATGTACGCCCCCGTCACGCCCCGTTCAGGCCGTGTGGTGAACACTTGCGAATACTCAGGGATATAGACGGTCTGCGCGTTCCCCGATATGTTGCGGTAGGTGTAGAGCTCGCCCATCAGCGGCTTGTCCGTCGAGGGGAAGATGCGGCGCGTCAGTTCAAGAGCCGGCGCACGATAGTTGCCGCGCGCAGCACCGATGTTGGGCCGCCCGACGGAGAAAGTGCTACGGACGCCGACGTAGCCGTCAATCCATACCTCGCCAACCTGCTCGTTGCCGATGGAAAGGCCATTTACACTAAGCAACGAGGGGATGTCGGTACCCACACGATGCATCAGGCTGGCATGGGTGTTGTTGGGGATGGTGCGCAGCATGGGGAACACCAGCGAGCGCTCTTCCGTGAAGCGGCAACGTTCGTCAACGCCCCAGCGGAGGACAACGGCCATCTGCTCGCCGCTCATCTCAATGTGGTCGTTGTAGGGAAGTGTCTCCGCCGAGGGGGTGAAGACGATGGATCCCGTGCTGTCGGAAAGCGTCCAGCAGACATCAGCAGCAAACATACCACCCCAGCATAGGTTCATTGCCAGGATGACGAACAAAAAAGCTTTCTTTTTCATTCTTTCTTAACTCCTTTGGAAGTCATTAGGGTCGGAAACTTGTTGGCCTGTTGGCCCGTTGACCCGTTGACTTGTTGACCCGTTGACCTTAATAATTCTCTGCCAGCACTTGGAAGTAGCTCTGCGGATGATCGCAGACGGGGCACACCTCGGGAGCCTCCTTGCCCACGACGATATGCCCGCAATTCGAACATTGCCAGATGACGTCGCCCTCCTTCGAGAAGACCACCTTGTCCTCGATGTTCTTCAGCAGGCGGCGATAGCGCTCCTCGTGGTGTTTTTCGATGGCGCCCACCATTTCAAACTTCTTGGCAATCTCTTCAAATCCCTCCTCGCGGGCTTCGCGAGCCATGCGAGCGTACATGTCCGTCCACTCGAAGTTCTCGCCAGCTGCGGCATCGGCCAGATTGGTGGGTGTGTCGCTCACGGCTCCGCCATTCAGGTACTTGTACCATATCTTGGCATGCTCCTTCTCGTTGGCAGCTGTCTCCTCAAAGAGGGCCGCAATCTGCACAAAGCCGTCCTTCTTCGCCTTCGAGGCAAAATAGGTGTACTTGTTGCGGGCCATCGATTCGCCGGCAAACGCTTCCTGCAAGTTTTTCTCTGTCTTGGTTCCTTTCAGATTTTTCATGATGATTATTTGTTTGAAGTGAATAAATAATGTACAAAACTCGGCGCAAAGGTAGTGATAATTCTTAACTATGCAAATATTTTTGTTATTTCGCACGTCTCGCCGCCTCTTTATACGGGGCTCTTCTTGTTTTTAGACAGGCTGCGCCTCGGAAAACGCAAAATAAATTTTGCTTTTCACTCGGCTTGCACTATCTTTGCACGCTCAAACGAAAGATAAACAGAAATGAAAAGCAATCGGTTATTACACGTTATCCTCATATCCTTTATCATGGTTTCGTCGGCGTGGGCTGACGGAGAGCTAATCAAGGGCACCCCCATCGGTTCGAAGTATAGCTACGACCCCGTGTCAGGTCGTCAGACCACCACCTCCTACACCTATGCCAACGCCTTCGACGGCAAGGTCGAAACATTCTTCTCGGCCTGGGACCAGAGCATGGCCTGGGCGGGCCTCGACCTGGGTACCCCCCACATCATCACCCGTATCGGCTACCGCCCGCAGACGGGCACTTCAGGCCCGGGCAAGATGCTGCTGGGCGTCTTCGAGGGCGCCAACAGCGAGGATTTCATGGATGCCGTGCCTCTCTTCCTCATCGATGAGTCGCCTGCGCCGAATACCATGGCGTATGCCGACGTCAACGTCAGCCGCGGATTCCGCTACGTCCGCTACGTGGGCCCTGCCAACGCGCGTTGTAGCGTCTCTGAGCTGGAATTCTACGGCACGGAGGGCGAGGGCGACGACAGCCAGTTCTATCAGGTAACAAACATCCCCACCCTAAGCGTTCATGTGCAGGACAACATCCTGCCCAAGAACAGAGGCGAGGATTTCGAGTCGCGTTCGTTGCTCATCTATGACGATGGCAAGCTATTGCAGGATTACCCCATTTTGTTCCGCGTGCGTGGCAATTACTCGGCTTCGCCCGAAAACAAAGCCTACCGTATAAAGTTCAACGACGGCAAGAGCCACCACATGATGAAGGACGGCATTAACGAGTCGCCCGTCAAGGCCAAGAAGTGGGTACTCATCAACAGCCTCCGCGACAAGACGTTGATGCGCAATCCCGTGGCGTGGGAGGTATCGCGCAGGGCGGGCCTCAAATGGACACCCTGGTATCAGGTGGTGGATCTGCTGGTGAACGGCGAATACCGCGGCACCTACACGATGGCCGACCATGTGTCGGTTCACAAGGGGCGTATCGACATTACCGAAATGACGGCTGACGACATTACGGAAGAGACCATTACGGGCGGCTACTACGTCGAAGTCGACAACAACGCCTCGCGTGAGCCCTATTGGTTTACTTCCGCTCACGGCAACCCCATTACCGTCCACGACCCCGACGACGACGTCATCCAGCCGGCCCAGTTCAGCTATATCAAGAATGCCTGGAACGACATGGAGAACCACGTCTATACCGACGGCTCTTCAAGCGAGGAAGATGGCTTTGGCCGCTTTCTGGACCTGGAGTCCTTCCTCCGCTACTTCCTTGCCAGCGAGTATAACGGCAATACCGATATGCTCTGCCAGGTGTTCTTTTACAAGGAGCGTGGCGACGACCATTTCTATACCGGCCCCGTGTGGGACCATGAGCTGGCGCTCGACGACGACATCACCACATTCCCTGCCAACGAACGCCCTGAGTGGACATATCCCGTTCGCTGCACAGGCAATTTCTCCTATTTCGTGCATTTGGTGATGTCCGACAATAACGTGATGACCCGCCTGCAGGCCATGTGGGCCGAGCTCCGCGATGCGGGCCGGTTCGTCCCCGACGAACTGGCAACATGTGTGGACTCCCTGCGCCGGCAGATCAGCGCTTCGGCCCGGCTGAACTTCATCCGCTGGCCCTACCTGAACCAGTACATCAGCCTTACGCCCGCCATCCGCGGCACTTGGGACGCCGAAGTGGACGTAGTGCACGACTATGTGTACGGACGCGTAGCCTGGATGGACCGTAAGCTGGGCTACGGACAGCTGAGTACCGACGAGGAGGGCGTCTACCAGATCAATACGCCGCTCGACGTGCTGACGTTTGCCAACCATATCAACAACGGCCAGCTCAGCGACACCTGCCATGTGCAGCTGAATGCCGACATCGACATGCAGCTCTTCGCTGCCCGCTTCAAGCCCATCGGCTCCATCTCCAAGCCCTTCTGCGGCACCTTCGACGGACAGGGCCACCGCATCAGCAACCTCTGCATCGAGGGCGAACGCAACATCGGCTTCTTCGGCGTGCTGGGCGATGGTGCCTCCATCACAGGCCTCCACATCGATGCCTCGTGCTCGTTCAGCGGCAAGGAATACGTCGGCGCTATTGCCGGACGTGCCCAGCGGGGCGAAGCCTCCATTCGTGCCTGCCTGAACGAAGCCTCCGTCAGCGCCCAGACACAGGCTGGCGGCATGCTGGGCGGCGCCATCCGCGCCACGCTCACCATCAGCACCTCGGCCAACCTCGGCACGATTACCGCCGACTCGCTGGCTGGCGCCCTCGTCGGTCCTGCCTCCGGCAAGCCCCTCGTCATCGAGGACTGCTGGAACACCGCCCTCGTCAACGGCGCTGCCGAGGGAAGCGAGCTCGCCTCAGCCTCAGAACTCACTCTTACCAACTGCTACGACCTCCACTACACGGGCACCCACATCTACCCCTTCACCGAGGCACAGATGGCCAGCGGCGAGCTCTGCTACACCATGAACCACGGTAGCCTCACAGCCCCCTGGCGGCAGAATATCGACAACGGACGCCCACGCGACTCGTATCCCTACGCCACAGGGCGGCACGGATTCGTCTTCCGACGTGACGACGGCACCTTCACCAACTCCAACCCCAACCGCAAGGGCTACCGCTACTACAAGCTCGACATCTCCGAGATTACGGGCAGCAACATCATACAGCTCTCGGAGTTCGACCTGCTCGACGAACAGGGCGACGAAGTCGACGGCATCACCATCTATCGCGGCATCGAGAGCACCATCAGCCACGAGAACTGGCCCAACATGGCCGACGACAACACCCATACCAAGTTCTGCTCGCACTTCAACGGCCGTTCGTGGTTCCTCTTCGATGCCGGCCAGGAGGTCATCGTCAGCGGCTACCGCCTCTGGACCGCCAACGACACCCAGAGCTACAGCGAGCGCAACCCCATCTCGTGGACCCTCTCCGTCAGCGAGACCTATACCGACGACCCCGACGACAACAACTGGCAGATTGTCGACGAGCGCGAGCGCGAGCGTACCCTTCAGGCCGCCAACTATACCCCCTTCGACTTCGACATCATCGACCTCGGCATCAAGGATGCCCATGTTAGCACCTTCGCCGACGCCAATACCGTCGTCTACGACCTTGCCGGACGTCCCGTCCTAACGCTTCCTGCAGGCCACGTCCCTGCCGATGCCCGTCCTGAGACCCTCGGCCGCACCCTCGGCACCCTCCTCCCCTCGGGCATCTACCTCATCCACGGCCACAAAGTCGTCGTACGCTAAGGAAAAACTACTACTTTTCACACGAATTATCATGACTCTTCATGGTAATTCGTGTCTTTTTCCTCCCCCCCCTCTCGACGTTAAACGCTGGCAAGATAACATCAAACTCTGGCAAAATAGAATCAAACTCTACGGAAATAGAATCAAACTCTGTCAGCACAACGTCAAATGCCCTACCTTTTTTCTTTTTAACACGAACGGACGGAGCAGCGAGCGCAAAGCAAACTTGTTTGCTCTGCCGAGTCGTGACGGACGAAGACGAAGTCAATAACCATGAATAACCCACAAATTATCCAAAAATTAATTCATGAAAAATTCGTGTTAATTTATGGTCATTCGTGTTTCAAAAAAAGAATCCATTCGGCGTGCGAAGCTCCACGCTGCAACGCCATTCGTAAAATTCGTTCCATTCGCCGTTCTTAAAAGACCTTTTTGTCGGCGAATTTTCCGAATGAAACGAATTTCTTTCATAGTTTTATCTGACATCAGAATGACAAAATCAAAGAATACCGTTTTTTCATCGCAGTGAAAAGAATCTTTCATTGCAGTGAAAAGAGTTAATCATCGCAGTGAAAACTTTCTTTCATTGCGATGAAAACATTTAACCATTGCGATGAAAATTTTCCATCCTTTGATTCTGCACAGACAACGAGCCTTTTACGCATGGCAGAAAAAGCCTTTCTTCAGATTGGAAAATGGCCTTCAAACTTAACGCGTCAATCCTCGGCCGAAGGATGGTGGAAACAAAAAAAGAGACGCGGCTGTGCCGCGCCTCAAAGAATGATAGTAAGCTTATGATAAGACCCCTTTTAGGGGATTTCCTTTCGTAAAGCCCAGCCCTTCGCTTACTTCACCAGCACCTTCTTTCCGTTGCGGATGAGGATGCCCTTCTGCGTGCCATCCAGGGGACGGCCCTGCAGGTCGTAGAAGCGTTCGGCTGATTCGGCATCCAGCGTGGCAGACGTGACGCCTGTCTCACCACCGAAACGTACCTCCTCGCCTACGGGCTCTTCCTCTATGTTCTTGAATTTCTTCCAATACTCGGCCTTCGCGTACAAGTCCTTCGTGCCCTGGGGAACATGCAAGGTGCAGTTGTAGTTGAATGTATTTTCATCGATTGGAAAGGGCTTTATCGCATGGCAGTAGATGTGGGCTGAATTTGGCATATCCTTGAAGGCCCTATCGCCAATTCTGGTTATACCTCCAGGCAGCGTGATGGATTGCAACCCTGTGCATTCCAAGAAGGCCTCAACCCCTATGTACGTGATGGCCTCGGGGAAATCGATGGATGTTAATCTCTGACATCTACGGAAAGCATCCATATCTATTTTTTTGAGTTTCCTGGGCAGCTTCATCTCCATCAGGCTCGTACAACCCTGGAAAGCAGATTCTCCAATGCGCGTAACATTATCGGGAATATCAATATAGGGTAAGCCGGCACAGTTGACGAATGCCAGTCCTTCAATGCTTGTAAGACTGCTCGGAAGCGTGACGGCGGAAAGGTTTGTACACTCTCCAAACATACCATACGCTAACGTCTCTATACCTTCTGGAATGACCATGAACGATAGTCTGTCGCACTCGGCGAATGCACCATATTCTATACGGGTAACGCTTTCGGGGATATTGACATGGTCGAGGTTCCTGCACGCCATGAAAGCACCATAATCAATATATGTAATCGTATTCGGGAGGGAAATCGACTGCATATAATAACACCCCTTGAAGGAGCGCTGGCCGATACCTACGACCGTATACGTCTCGCCCTCGTAGGTCAGTTCTTGGGGAATGACCACATGAATCGGATAGTCACGCTCAAAAAGATTATAAAGCATTCGGTAAGTGATGGAGCTGTGTACATCATCAGGCCATACGGTGTTCGCATACCCCTCATGCAGCCGGTAATACGTGCTGTCAATAGATACATACAGGCCTTTGGGCTTATGCGACAGGAATTCGAATTCGACTCTCCACCAGCATTCGTTCCAGTTTTCGCACTTCTCGGCGAAGCTCGTGGAGTCGGCGTCCAGCTTCAGGCCTGCCCAGAAAAGGTTCAGCGTATAAACCCCGTCTTGTATATCGTAAGCGTTCAGATCGATGTCGAGCGAAGGCCACCAGGTTTCCTTTTGGTAAACGGTATCATTCGATTCTCCCGTGATGACAACCTTTATGGAATCCCTGTGTATCCCAAGCCGGGCAAGGCGTTTGGAATAGGTGGGACTTACATGGCCCAGATAAATGGCATCACCACTACATAACCATACCTTCAGGCTGTCGAGGTGCTCGCCGTCATCGTTGAACAAATCGAGATACGTCTTTCCGTCCCACTCGTACCACCAATCACCAATGGTGGCAGGAGCCTGTTTGCTGGCTTCGATGGTGAAAATGCCCTTCCAGCACAGGCCCTGACTAAACACGCGCAGGACATAATCGCCCTGGGTTATGCCGTTTTCTGACAGGGGGATGATGGCCTCCTGCGTGGAGGCATACTCCTTACTGAAAAGGCAGTTGCCGGCCTGCCCGCAGACGGTTATGGTCAGGGGCGCGGCAACGGAAAGAAGCACCTGTACTTCATCATCGTCCAAATAGGCCGTAGGAGAGGGAACGGGCGTACGGGCGCCACCTCCTCCAATGGGAATCTCGGTACTCAGCGGGATATTCGTACGGGAATAGCCCAACATACAAACGAACGCGCAAAGCGTCATCAGAAAAATACATTTTGTTTTCATAGCTATATCGGTTTTTTGGTTTTTCCGCCACAAAGATATAAGGATAATTTTTAGGTTGTATCAAAAAAAGCGGGACAAAAATGGGCCAAAAGCGGGACATTTTTCATGGAGGCGGACAAAAGGCGGGATAAAAAAGCGGGACATTTTGTCCCGCCCCCTCCTAAAGGGCTGAAAAACATCAGTCTTCCCCCGCATCGTGCGAAGAGAAGAAAAGTGAGAGTATTTCCGGCGGAATTTTGGCTTCGAGGCGATGACGTTTCTTGCGGACGCTGTCTTTTTCGATGTAAAGCAGATCGGCGATACACGAAAGCGGCAGGTGCAGGTAGCTGAGGATGCAGAGCAGCCAGTCGGCTTCGGAGAATTTGGGGGCATCGGGGTAGGTTTCCATCCGCAGGAACTGGATGGCATCGATGAAGCTTTTGCCGATGTCGTCGGCAACGACTTTTGTTATCGTCGACGTCAGTTGCGTTTCCTTCTTCTGCAACAACTGCAGGATGTGCTCCGAGGGCGTCTGACTGAAGATGGAGAGGCACCCGCTCAAGGTATTGGCATACTCGGAGAGGCGGAGGGCTTTCTCCTCGTCGTTGAGCTCGGCCCATTGCACCCAGCTGGTACGCGCCAGGGCCAGCTCGCTACGGCGCAGGGTCTCGTGGACCTTCAGCGACTGGGCCTTGCGGCGGTTCCTGCGGACAACCACGAGAAGGATGGCCGCCAGCGCCAGCACGGCGGCGGAGGCGATGCCATAGACGTAGTGGAGGCGGAGGTCGTAGCGGTAGGCAGCCTCGCGCTTCTCCGTATCGAAGGCGAAGGAGACGGCGGAGATGTCGTACTTGTTCTGACGATGATAGATGGAATCGAGCAGCAGGTCGTAGTTGTCGATGCACGCCTTGGCCTCATCGGCCCCATGAAGCCGCATGATGACGTCGCCCAGATGGTGGTAGGTGGTGGCCATGGAGTAGAGCTCGTCCTTGCACTCGAGGGCTTTCCGGTAGTAGAAGTAGGCGGAGTCCAACTGATTCTCAGCCACAAAGATGTCGCCCATGAGGCAGAAGCCAGCGGCAAACAGGCTGTCATCCTCCACGTCATTGCGGCAAGCCCGCAGGTAGGACAGGGCCTGCGGATGGTCGTCGCGGGAGTAGAAGGCTATCTTGGCCTTGTGCAGGAGCGTGCCCTTACGGCAATAGGGCGGCACGGTATCTGACTGGAGCAGGACGTCGAACAGGCTGTCGGCGGCAGCATAGTCCAACTGCTGAAGACGGGTGAAACCCAGATAGTAGTGGGCAAAGGCAAGGGAGACGGGGGCGTCGATGGCTTCAGAGGCATCGCGGAAGCGGATGAAGGTGTCGGCAGCCTTCTCATACATTCGCCTTCGCAGATAATGGCGCCCGAGGTTCTGCAACGTCAGGGGGTAGTAGCGCGAGGTGGTATCGGGGAAGCAGTCGCAGGCTTTCAGGTAGGCGCTGATGGCCTTGGGGTCGTCCTGCAGGTCGGTATAGACGCAGCCCAGGGTGTACCACGCCATGGCGGCATGGTAGTTTTTGTGGCGCGGCACGCCGTAGTAGTCCGTGGCGACGCGGGCGAGGGAGTCGCTGGTGAGGGGGATGTTGCACTTATAGTCGGCCTGCGTCCGCAGCCAAGCGTAAAGGGCAGCCTCCCCCCTCCCCTCCTGAAGGAGGGGTGACTTAAAGTCCTCTCCTTTAGGAGAGGATTTAGGTGAGGCTATGCTGTCCAATAGGGCGCGGGCGGCAGAGGGATTGGACTCCAGAAGAGCCTCGGCACGGGTTAACGCGGGACGAAGAGCCGCATCTCTCTGGCACGAGGAGACCGATATTGCCCATAGAATCAGGACAAGCAACAACGGGGAAAGGGGACAAACGCTTCGTTTCATAGCAACGACTGATTTACTGCGCAAAATTACAAAACATTAAGCAGTTTTGCAAGCGAAACGAGGCCTTTTTTCATGGGTATTTCGTAAAAAATGAGGGTTAAAAAGCAGTTCAGGCGCGCAAGAGTGCACGCCTGAACTGTCTGTTATAGGGCTATAACGAATTACTCGGCTTTTGCCTCCTCGGCGGGTGCCTCAGTAGCAGGAGCTTCGGCTGCAGGAGCGGCCTCGGCCTTCGGAGCAGACTTGCGGCTGCGGCGGGTGCGAGTGGCCTTCTTCTGGGCCTTGGCCATGTTCTCATCAAAGTCAACGAGTTCGATGAAGCAGATGGGAGCAGCATCGTCCTGACGATGACCGAGCTTGATGATGCGGGTGTAGCCACCGGGACGGTCGCCGACCTTCGTGATGACCTCGTTGAAGAGCTCGCTCACGGCGTGCTTGTCCTTCAGATAGCTGAAGACAACGCGGCGGTTGTTGGTGGTGTCGTTCTTGGCCTTGGTGATGAGCGGCTCGACGTACTTCCTGAGAGCCTTTGCCTTGGGGACGGTCGTAGTGATTCTCTTGTGCTTGAACAAGGAGCAGGCCATGTTGGCCATCATGGACTTGCGATGGGAAGCCGTACGACTCAGGTGATTGAGTTTCTTATTATGTCTCATTGGATTTCTTAATCTTTATCAAGTTTATACTTTGAAATGTCTGTTCCAAACGAAAGGTTTAGGCTGTCGAGCAGGTCTTCAAGCTCGGTGAGCGACTTCTTTCCGAAGTTGCGGAACTTCAGAAGGTCGGTCTTGTTGAACTGGACCAGGTCGCCCAGGGTGTCGACCTCGGCTGACTTCAGGCAGTTGAGGGCGCGGACGGAGAGGTTCAGGTCGGTGAGCTTCGTCTTGAGCAGCTGGCGCATGTGGAGCACCTCCTCGTCGAACTCCTCGTTGGTGTCGAACGAGGTGTCCTCAATCGTGATCTTCTCATCGGAGAAGAGCATGAAGTGGTAGATGAGGATCTTGGCGGCTTCCTTCAAGGCTTCCTTCGGGTGAATGGAACCATCGGTAGTAATCTCGAGCACGAGCTTGTCGTAGTCGGTCTTCTGCTCGACGCGGAAGGGCTCGACGGCGTACTTGACATTACGTATCGGTGTGTAGATGGAATCGATGGGAATTGTATTGACTTCGGTGCAATAGATGCGGTTTTCGTCAGAAACGACATAGCCGCGGCCCTTGTTGATGCTGATCTCAATCTGCATCTTTGCCTTCGGGTCAAGACGGCAAATAACCAACTCGGGATTTAACACTTCAAATCCGCTAAGGCTCTTGCCTATATCTCCAGCACGGAACTCGGCTGTATTCTCGACGGTGATGCTGACCTTCTCCGTCTCCATTTCCTCAACAAGCTGACGGAAACGTACCTGCTTGAGGTTGAGGATGATGTTGGTGACATCTTCCTTGACGCCCGGAACGGTGGCAAATTCGTGCTCAACACCTTCGATGCGTATGGTGTTGATGGCGAAGCCTTCGAGCGACGAGAGGAGGATGCGGCGAAGAGCGTTACCGATGGTAATGCCAAAGCCCGGCTCGAGGGGACGAAATTCGAACTTGCCGAACTTCGAGTCCGCCTCCAACATGACTACTTTGTCTGGTTTTTGAAATGCTAATATCGCCATTGGGGGTTAATTCTTTGAGTACAATTCGACAATCAGTTGTTCCTTGATGTTCTCGGGGATATCCTCACGGGCGGGAATGCTCATGAACTTGCCGGCCTTCTGGGCTTCGTCCCACTCTAACCAAGGATACTTGGCGTGGTTGAAACCGGCGAGGCTGGCCTCGATGACCTCGAGTGACTTGGAACGTTCGCGAACAGCTACGATGTCGCCTACCTTCACGGCGTAAGAAGGGATGTTGACCACATGGCCGTTGACGGTGATGTGGCGATGGCTGACGAGCTGACGGGCTGCGGCACGTGTGGGGGCGATACCGAGGCGATAGACAACGTTGTCGAGACGGCCTTCAAGAAGCTGGAGAAGGATTACACCAGTAACACCATTCTTGCGCTCGGCTTTGTTGAAGAGATTACGGAACTGACGCTCAAGAACACCATAGGTGTACTTGGCCTTCTGCTTCTCAGCAAGCATGATGCCGTACTCAGACGTCTTGCGACGCTTGTTGTTGCCATGCTGACCAGGGGCATAGTTCTTCTTCGAGAGGACCTTGTCCGGTCCGTAGATGGGTTCGCCGAACTTACGGGCGATTTTGGATTTGGGGCCTGTATATCTTGCCATTTTCTACTGCTTTTAAGGTTAAACTCTTCTTCTCTTGGGAGGACGGCAGCCGTTGTGGGGCAGCGGGGTGACGTCGATGATTTCAACAACCTCAATGCCGGCTCCGTGAGTGGCACGGATAGCGGACTCACGTCCGTTGCCGGGACCCTTCACATAGGCCTTCACCTTACGCAGACCAAGGTCATAGGCAATCTTGGCGCAATCCTCGGCAGCCATCTGTGCTGCGTAGGGGGTGTTTTTCTTCGAACCGCGGAAACCCATCTTACCGGCTGAAGACCAGGAGATAATCTGACCTTCCTCGTTGGCAAGGGCCACGATGATGTTATTGAAGGAGGAATGGACATGGAGTTGGCCCATTGCGCCGACCTTCACATTTCTTTTCTTTGTTACGACTGATTTTTTTGCCATATCTTACTGTGTTTTTAAGTGCATGTGAACATTACTTCGTTGCCTTCTTCTTGTTGGCAACCGTTTTCTTGCGGCCCTTGCGGGTGCGGGCATTGTTCTTCGTGCTCTGGCCACGTACGGGCAGGCCAATACGATGGCGGACACCACGATAGCAACCAATGTCCATCAGTCGCTTGATGTTCAGCTGGACTTCGGTACGAAGGTCACCTTCGACCTTGTACTCGGCACCGATGACTTCACGGACGCGAGCGGCCATGTCGTCTGTCCAGTCCTTAACCTTAATGTCTTTATCCACGCCGGCTTTCTCAAGGATCTTAGCGGCGCTGCTACGACCAATACCATAGATATAGGTCAATGCAATTTCTCCTCGCTTGTTCTGAGGAATGTCTACTCCGACAATTCTTATAGCCATATACTTGTTTTGATTGTTTTTACGGGTTTACATTGCGTTTATCCCTGGCGCTGTTTCTCCTTGGGATTTTTCTTGTTGATAACATACAGAGTTCCGTGACGGCGGACAATCTTGCAGTCTGCGGAACGTTTTTTAAGGGATGCTCTTACTTTCATTGTTATATCTGTTTTTTTATTTGTATCTGAAACTGATTCTTCCTTTGGTCAGGTCGTACGGGGACATTTCCACCTTCACTTTGTCACCAGGGAGGATTTTGATGTAATGCATACGCATCTTGCCGGAGATGGTGGCAGTAATCTGATGGCCATTCTCCAACTCAACACGAAAATTGGCATTGGACAATGCCTCGACGACGGTTCCGTCTTGTTCTATTGCTGACTGTTTGGACATATCACTTCTGTTTGTTTCTTAAAACTTCTTCTACGAAATCGAATGACGAGAGGATGTCTGCCTTGGTGAGACCGACGGCCACGGTATGCTCGAAATGTGCGGCGGGCTTGCGGTCGATAGTGCTGACACCCCAACTGTCGTTTTCCCAGACTATATCACGGCGGCCCATGGTAATCATGGGTTCAATGGCGATTACCATACCCTTCTTCAGTTTGGCACCGTTGCCACGCCGACCGTAGTTGGGAACGGCAGGATCCTCGTGCATCTCGCGACCGACACCATGACCGGTGAACTCGCGCACGACGCCGTAGCCATGACGCTCGCAATGCTGCTGAACGGCATTACCGACGTCGCCGACGCGGTTTCCCACCACAGCCTGTTCGATGCCGAGATAGAGGGATTCCTTCGTGACACGAAGCAGCTCGCTGACTTCCTTGGAAACCTCGCCCACACAGAAGGTGTAGGCAGAGTCGCCGCAGAAGCCGTTCAGGTAAGTGCCGCAATCCACGCTGACAATGTCGCCCTCCTTAAGGGGTTCGTCGTTGGGAATGCCGTGAACAATCATCTCATTCACCGACGTACACAACGACCCCGGGAAAGCCGGAAGACCCGGCTCGAAGTTCGGGAAGCCCTTGAAGGTGGGAACGGCACCGTGGTCGCGGATGAATTCCTCGGCCACCGTGTCAAGCTGGCGGGTAGTGACACCAGGCTCAATCAGCTTGGCGACTTCTGCCAGCGTGCGGCCTACGAGGAGGTTCGCCTGACGCAGGAGCTCGATTTCTTCGTCTGTCTTAAGAAATATCATTCTGCTTAGGTCTTAATATGCTGCACCTGAACGGCCCTTGATACGGCCGCTCTTAAGCAAACCATCATAGTGACGCATGAGCAGGTGACTCTCAATCTGCTGGAGGGTGTCTAGAACAACACCTACCATAATGAGCAGAGACGTGCCACCGAAGAACTGAGCAAATTCACGCGAAACGCCGAACAGACGGGCGAAGGGAGGCAGAATAGCAATAACAACGAGGAACAGAGCTCCGGGCCATGTAATGCGGGACATAACCGTGTCGATGTAGTCGGCTGTTGCCTTGCCGGGCTTGACGCCGGGGATGAATCCGTTATTCCGCTTCATGTCCTCAGCCATCTGAGTAGGATTAACCGTGATGGCGGTATAGAACAAGGTGAACAGAATAATCAGGATGGCGAATATCAAGTTGTAAAGCCAGCTGTCTGTGTCAATCATCAGGCGGACAAACTTGCCAGCCGTCTCCACCTTGTCCATACGGATGAACGAAAGGGGGATGAACATGATAGCCTGTGCAAAGATGATAGGCATCACGTTAGCAGCATTCACCTTGAGGGGAATGTACTGACGGGCACCACCGAACTGCTTTCCACCGGAAATCTGCTTGGCATACTGGACGGGGATCTTACGGACGCCCTGTGTGAGCATAATGGCTGCCATGAACACGAAGAACAGGGCAATGATCTCAAACAGGAACATGACCATACCACCACCGTGGGCTGATGCCATGCGGGACGTGAACTCCTGCGTAACGGCTGTCGGGAAGCGGGCAATAATACCGATAAGAATGATAAAGGAGATACCGTTACCGATACCCTTATCAGTAATGCGCTCGCCCAGCCAGAGGATGAACATACTACCAGCGGCAAGGATGATGGTGGAGGTAATGAAGAACGCCATGGGTGAGATGCCGGGGTTGATAGCACCCGGAGCCTGGATACGGAGATTGGTCAGATAGGCAGGAGCCTGAATGATCAGCACGATAATGGTCAGATAACGAGTTATTTGATTAATCTTGCGACGACCACTCTCACCCTCACGCTGCATCTTCTGGAAAGAAGGCACCACCATGGTAAGCAGCTGGACAACAATGGATGCCGAAATGTACGGCATGATACCCAATGCAAAGATGGATGCATTGGAGAAGGCACCACCCGAGAACATATCGAGCAACGAGAGAAGACCTCCACCCGTCTGTTCGTGCAGTCTGGCCAATGCGGAGGAATCGATACCTGGAAGGATAACGTTCGTACCGAAACGGTAGATAGCTACGAATCCGATGGTGATGAGGAGCTTCGTCCTCAGGTCCTCAATCTTGAACACGTTCGTAAAGAACTTACGCTTCCAGAGGTAGAACAGGAAGATAAGTGCCAGTACGATTACGAATGCAATGATATTCATACGCGATTAAAGTTTTATAGCGCTACCGCCCCTTGCCTCGATGGCAGCCTGAGCACTCTTGGAGAATGCATGAGCTTCAACATCGACCTTGGAGGTGAGTTCGCCGTTACCCAAAATCTTGACAAGTTGGCGAGAAGAGACGAAACCGGCGGCAATGAGGTCGGCTACCGTCACTTTCTCAAGCTGCTTGGCATCTGCCACAGCCTGAACGATGTTCAGATTGATAGCTTTGTATTCAACGCGGTTGATATTCTTGAAGCCGAACTTCGGAACACGGCGCTGCAGAGGCATCTGACCACCTTCGAAACCAATCTTCTTGGAATAACCAGAACGCTGCTTAGCACCCTTATGACCACGAGTTGAAGTACCACCCAGACCTGATCCGGCACCACGGCCCACTCTCTTGCGTGTCTTGGTTGATCCCTCTGCGGGTTTCAAACTATTTAATTTCATAATCAAACCTTTTTATTATTTATTATTCAACAACAACTACCAGATGCTTCACTTTGTTGATCATGCCCATAATGGAAGGCGTTGCCTCATGCTCAACAACTTTGTTCATCTTGGTCAGACCAAGTGCATCAAGGGTACGTTTCTGGTCTTTTGGAGCACCGATACGGCTCTTTATCTGTTTTACTTTAATAGTTGCCATAGTTAATCTCCTTATCCATTAAATACACGACTCATGCTGATGCCTCTGTCATGGGCGACCATCTTAGCATCGCGGAGTTCCTCGAGGGCCTTGATGGTGGCCTTCACCAGGTTGTGGGGGTTGGAAGAACCCTTCGACTTGGCCAGGACATCCGTTACACCTACACTCTCAAGAACAGCACGCATGGCACCACCGGCCACCACACCCGTACCAGCCGAAGCAGGACGGAGTAGCACGTGAGCACCACCGAAACGGACCTCTACCTCATGGGGAATGGTACCCTTAAGAATGGGAACGCGTACTAAATTCTTCTTGGCAGCTTCTACGCCCTTAGCGATGGCTGCAGTTACTTCGCCTGCCTTACCAAGGCCACAGCCGATGACGCCATTGCCGTCGCCTACCACAACGATAGCAGCGAACGTGAATGTACGACCACCCTTTGTCACCTTCGTAACACGGTTGATTGCGACGAGTCTGTCTTTCAGCTCAACGTCATTCGTTACTTTAACTCTATTTACAGCCATGATTGATTAAAATTTAAGTCCACCTTTACGTGCGGCATCAGCCAACTCTTTTACTCTCCCGTGATACAGATAGCCGTTCCTGTCGAAAACAACGGTCTGGATGCCGGCTTCCTGCGCTTTCTGGGCAATCAGCTCACCAACCTTGGCAGCCTGCTCCTTCTTGGGCATAGTCTCAAGCCCAAGGGATGAAGCAGCAGCAAGGGTGCGACCATTAACATCTTCAATCAGCTGAACATAAATCTGCTTGTTACTCCTGAACACAGTCATACGCGGACGCTCGGGGGTTCCGGAGATCTTATTGCGTACTCTATATTTGATCTTGGTTCGTCTTTCTTGTTTCGTTACCATAGTTCCTTGAATTTAATGATTAATTACTTGGCACTGGCAGACTTACCGGACTTGCGGCGTACAACCTCGCCCTTGAACAAAACACCCTTGCCCTTATAAGGTTCAGGCTTGCGGAACGAACGGATCTTTGCACATACCATACCGAGCAGCTGCTTGTCGCATGACTCAAGAATAATCTGAGGATTCTTGTTACGCTCAGTCTTCGTCTCAACCTTCATTTCGGGAGGAAGAACGACAAAGATAGGATGTGTATAACCAAGAGCGAACTCCATGACATTGCCCGTGTTGGATACGCGGAAACCAACGCCGACTAGTTCAAGTTCTTTCTTGTATCCTTCTGATACACCAACAACCATATTGTTGATAAGGGCGCGATAGAGACCATGGAAGGCACGCTCTTGCTTCTCATCACTACTACGGGAGACCTGGATCTCGCCATTCTCCATCTTGACGGTGATGCTGGGATCTACTTTCTGGGTAAGTTCACCTTTGGGGCCCTTGACGGTGATAACGTTATCATCGCTGATGTTGACGTTAACGCCTGCGGGAATCGTGATAGGCAATTTTCCAATTCTTGACATAGCAAATCCTCCTTAATTAATAGACGTAGCAAAGAACTTCGCCACCTATCTTCTGGGCAGCGGCCTCCTTGTCTGTCATGACACCCTTGGACGTGGATAAAATAGCGATACCCAATCCGTTAATCACTCTCGGCATATCTTTATAGCCGGTGTACTGGCGCAAACCGGGTGAAGATACTCTAATCAACTTCTTGATGGCGCTCTCCTTGGTAGCCATATCATACTTCAAAGCCACCTTGATAGTTCCCTGAGGGCCATCGTCAACGAACTTATAGTTCAAAATGTAACCTTTCTCAAAAAGAATCTTGGTGATTTCCTTTTTGAGATTTGAGGCAGGAATCTCTACAACTCTGTGCTTGGCACCGATTGCATTTCTCAACCTCGTCAGATAATCAGCAATTGGATCTGTCATAATTTTTTTGAATTAAATTAATCAGGGCTCTCCTGACAATATTTAAAAAACACTCACTAATTCTTACCAGCTGGCCTTCTTCACACCGGGAATAAGCCCCTTGGAAGCCATCTCACGGAACTGAATACGTGAAAGGCCAAACTCGCGGATGTAACCCTTGGGACGGCCAGTCAACTTGCAGCGATTGTGTAAGCGGATAGGATTGGCGTTTTTGGGAATGCTCTGAAGTTTGCGAGCAGCCTCGTAAGCCTCTGCGGGTTCGCCTTTGCGGACAATTTCCTTCAGCGCTGCGCGCTTCTCAGCATATTGGGCGACCATCTTTGCACGTTTCACTTCGCGTGCCACCATTGATTGTTTTGCCATATCTTAATCGTTTTTAGCATTTTTGAACGGTAAGCCAAACTCCTTCAGAAGAGCATAACCCTCTTCGTCCGTCTTGGCCGTGGTGACAAAGGTAATATTCATACCGAGAATACGGGTGATGCTGTCGATGTTGATTTCAGGGAAAATAATCTGCTCCTGAACACCAAGGGAATAATTACCCTGGCCATCGAACTTGCTCTCTATGCCCTTGAAGTCACGGATACGGGGGAGAGCGACACGCACAAGACGCTCCAGAAATTCATACATACGCTCGCGACGCAGGGTGACCATAACGCCAACAGGCATCTTCTTACGCAGTTTGAAGCTGGCGATATCCTTCTTGGATACCGTAGCGACAGCCTTCTGACCGGTAATGGCCGTAAGTTCTGCAATAGCAACATCAATGATCTTCTTGTCCTGAGTAGCCATACCCAAACCTTCATTGATGACGATCTTCTTCAACACAGGAACCTGCATCGGTGAAGAATACTGGAACTTCTTCATCAAAGCCGGAGCAATGCGCTCGGCATATTCTTTCTTAAGACTTGCTGTATTTGCCATTACTTAATCTCCTCTCCTGATGATTTAGAATAACGAACCAACTTACCATTCTCACCCATACGACGACCAATGCGGGTAGGCTTGTTCGTCTTCGGATCAAGCACATTCAGATTGGAAATGTGGATGGGAGCTTCTTGCTTGACGATACCGCCCTGGGGGTGCTTTGCACTAGGCTTTGCACTCTTTGACATCATATTGACGCCTTCAACGATGGCACGCTGCTTCTCAATATCAACTTTCAAAACACGTCCAGTCTTGCCTTTGTCTTCACCAGCATTGACATAGACCATGTCACCTTTCTTAATATGTAACTTACTCATAACTATTGTTACGCTTTAATTAGTTAAAGTACCTCGGGAGCCAGTGAGACGACCTTCATGTTAACGGCACGGAGTTCACGGGCAACAGGGCCAAAAATACGACTTGCACGGAGTTCGCCTGTATTTGTAAGGAGGACACATGCATTATCGTCAAAACGGATGTACGATCCGTCAGCACGACGAATCTCTTTCTTGGTACGGACAATGAGAGCCTTCGACACGGTACCTTTCTTCAACTCGCTGGACGGGAGCACATCCTTCACAGAAACAACGATGACATCGCCTACGGAAGCGTAACGACGCCTTGTTCCGCCAAGCACACGGATGCAGAGAGCTTCTTTGGCTCCGCTGTTATCACATACTGTAAGTCTTGATTCAACCTGTACCATAATTACTTAGCTTTTTCAACGATTTCTACTACTCTCCATCTCTTCGTCTTGCTCAGAGGACGAGTCTCCATGATGCGAACGGTATCGCCAATCTCGCATTCATTCTTTTCGTCATGCGCATGGTATTTCTTTGTCTTGGTGACAAACTTACCATAAATCGGGTGTCTTTCCTTATACTTGGCTGCCACAGTGATGGTCTTGTCCATCTTGTCGCTGATAACGACGCCCACTCTTTCTTTTCTTAAATTTCTAACTTCCATGAGGACCGTTGTTTTAATTGTTCTTAAGCTCTCTCTGACGCAACTCTGTCTTAATCCTCGCAATGTCCCTGCGCAGCTTCTTGATCTGTGAGGGATTCTCCAGCGGAGAGATAGCATGGTTCAACACCATATTCTTGTAATTGGCCTGCTCTGTTTCGAGGCGTTCGGTCAATTCGTTCGTTGACAATTCTCTTACTTCTGCAATTTTCATAATACTGCTTTTTTAAGATTCATACTACACATTTTGTCGTATTATTCCTTTGAGAAGTCATAGTCACGACGTACCACAAACTTGGTCTTGATGGGGAGCTTCTGGGCACCGAGGCGAAGGGCCTCCTTGGCAACCTCGAAAGGTACGCCATCAATCTCTATAAGCATACGACCAGGGGTCACGGGAGCGACATAACCTTCGACAGCTCCTTTACCCTTACCCATACGCACGTCAGCGGGTTTCTTGGTGAAAGACTTGTCGGGGAATACGCGAATCCAGAGCTGACCCTGACGCTGCATATAACGAGTCACAGCCACACGTGCAGCCTCGAGCTGCTGGCCAGTAATCCAAATGGTATCCATGGCCTTGATGCCGAAGGAACCGAATGCAAGCTGATTGCCACGTTGCGCATTGTTCTTCTGCGCGCGGTGCTGCATTCTTCTGTATTTTGTTCTTTTTGGTTGTAACATAATCTTTCGCGGATTTAACGATTGCTATTTCTCTTCTTGTTAAATTTACGAGGAGCACCGCCTCCCGAGGGACGACCATTGTCCTTGGACTGAGTGAAGTTAGGAGCAAGATCTCTCTTCTCATACACTTCGCCACGGCAAATCCAAACTTTCACACCGATAGCACCAACCTTGGTAACAGCCGTAGCCTGGCAGTAGTCGATATCAGCACGGAAGGTGTGAAGGGGTGTACGGCCTTCCTTATACATTTCGGAGCGGGCCATTTCGGCACCGTTCAAACGGCCTGCAATTTGAATCTTGATACCCTCGGCACCCATACGCATGGTATTGGCGATAGCCATCTTGACAGCACGACGATAGGCGATCTTGCCTTCGAGCTGACGGGCGATATTCGTTGCGACAATAGTGGCGTCGAGTTCGGGCTTCTTAATCTCGAAGATATTGATCTGGATGTCCTTGTCAGTAATCTTCTTCAACTCTTCTTTCAGTTTTTCAACATCCTGACCACCTTTACCGATGACAAGACCTGGACGAGCTGTGCAGACGGTGATGGTGACCAGCTTCAGTGTGCGTTCAATGACAATCTTTGAGACGCTGGCTTTAGCCAGACGCTCATTCAGGTATTCACGAATCTTGGTATCCTCTACCAAACGCTCGCTATACTGACCGTACCAACTCGAATCCCAACCTCTGATGATTCCTAAACGGTTGCTAATTGGATTAATCTTCTGTCCCATTGTTAGTCTTGATTTTCATTAGTACTTTTGGTGTCCACGAACAGAGTCACGTGGTTTGAACGCTTGCGGATGCGGTATCCTCTGCCCTGCGGAGCGGGACGCATACGCTTGAGGGTGGCACCGCCATCTACATAAATCTTTGAAACGAACAGTTCGCCTGCTTCAGCCTTACGTTCGTTTTTCTGTTCCCAGTTGGCGATAGCGGAACGCAGCAGTTTCTCAACATCGGCAGCAGCGGCCTTGGTGGAGAACTTCAGGGTACCAAGCGCACGATTCACCTCCATGCCACGAATCATGTCACAGACGAGGCGCATCTTACGGGGAGACGAAGGAACGTCATTCAGCTTCGCAAAATACTGGGTCTTAAGGGCTTCCTTTCTCTTTTCAGCCGATAATTGTTTTCTTTTTCCCATTATTTTATTGTTTTTTATTGACAATTAATACCCTGCTTACTTCTTGCGATTACCTGCGTGGCCACGGAAGGTACGAGTAGGAGCGAATTCACCCAACTTGTGACCGACCATATTCTCTGTAACATAAACAGGAATGAAATTCTTTCCGTTATGAACGGCTATCGTATGTCCCACGAAATCGGGGGAAATGACGGATGCGCGAGCCCAAGTCTTGACGACTGACTTCTTGCCGCTTTCATTCATTGCGAGAACCTTATTCTCGAGTGAAACGTTGATATACGGACCTTTTTTTAATGAACGACTCATAATTTACTCGGGTTAAAAGTTTTTACTTCTTCTTATTGGCTCTCTCAATGATGTATTTCGACGAATGCTTCTTGGGTGCACGTGTCTTGAGACCCTTTGCATAAAGTCCCTTGCGCGAGCGCGGATGACCACCAGATGCACGGCCTTCACCACCACCCATGGGGTGATCAACGGGATTCATGACTACACCACGGTTGTGGGGACGACGACCCTGCCAACGTGAACGGCCAGCCTTACCAGAGCTCTCCAGACCGTGGTCTGAGTTACCGACACTACCGATAGTAGCCTTGCAGTCACCAAAAATCTTACGAAGTTCTCCCGAAGGCAGCTTGATGACACAGTAGTTGCCCTCACGGGAAGCCAGCTGTGCAAAATTGCCTGCAGAACGAACGAGAACAGCACCCTGTCCAGGGCGAAGCTCGATGTTGTGAATAACAGTACCGACGGGGATGTTCTTTAAGGGGAGTGAGTTGCCGATTTCAGGGGCAACATTTTCTCCTGAAAGGATGGTCATACCGACTTGCAAGCCGTTAGGCGCAATGATATACCTCTTTTCGCCGTCAGCGTAGAAAAGAAGGGCGATACGAGCCGAACGGTTCGGGTCATACTCGATGGTCTTCACTGTTGCGGGAACGCCGTCTTTCTCTCTCTTGAAATCGATAAAACGATATTTCTTCTTGTGTCCGCCGCCCATATAGCGCATGGTCATCTTACCAGTATTGTTACGACCACCCGTTGAACGCTTGCCACAAACGAGAGTTTTCTCTGGCACCGATGCAGTAATCTCTTCGAAGGTGCCAATAATTTTATGCCTCTGCCCAGGGGTTGTGGGCTTAAATGTACGTACTGCCATTTCTCTTAGATGTTGCTATAAAAATCAATTGTGTCGCCATCTTTCAGGGTTACGATTGCTTTCTTGAAAGCATTCTTGCGTCCCTGGACGAAACCTTTCTTCGTGTAGCGTGACGTGTTCTTGCCTGCGTAGTTAATGGTGTTGACGCTGACGACAGTCACGTTGTACATTGTCTCTATCTCTTTCTTTATCTCGACCTTGTTTGCCTTGGGAGATACAATAAAGCCATAACGGCCAGACTTCTCGGAGATGGAAGTCATTTTCTCTGTCACCAGAGGTTTTACGATGATACCCATAGTCTTATGCCTCTACTTTATTGGTTAGAACTCCTTCGATAACATTCAGTGCGTTTTCAGTAACGACCATGACGTCGGCATTGAGCACCTGATAGGTGTTGATGTCGGAGGCGATAGCAAGTTCGTTGCGCTGGATGTTACGAGCTGACAAAAAAACATTATAATTTGCTTCTGGCAAAACGAAGAGTGACTTCTTGTCAGAAACCTTCAGGTTCTTGGTCATTTCAACGAACTGCTTTGTCTTGGGGGCGTCGAAGTTGAAATCCTCAACAACAATGAGTGCGCCTTCTTGAACCTTATAGCTGAGAGCTGAACGGCGTGCAAGCTGCTTAACCTTCTTGTTCAGTTTGAAACCATAGTCGCGGGGCACAGGGCCGAACACACGTCCACCGCCAACGAGAACGGGAGACTTGATGTCGCCTCGACGAGCACCGCCGCCACCTTTCTGGCGACCGAGCTTTTTCGTTGAGCCTGCGATTTCACTTCTCTGCTTTGACTTGTGGGTACCCTGACGCTTGTTGGCCATAATCTGCTTCACGTCCAACCAGATAGCGTGGTCGTTGGGTTCAATCCCGAAGACGTCGTCGTTCAGTACGACCTTCTTTCCCGTGTCTTCTCCTTTGATGTTATAAACACTGACTTCCATTATTTCTCAACAATTACGATTGAACCATTGTATCCAGGAACAGAGCCCTTGATGACGAGGACGTTCTGCTCGGGGATAACCTTCAGTACCTGTAAGTTGGCGACGGTGACGCGTTCGTTACCCATCTGTCCAGCCATGCGCATTCCCTTGAACACCTTTGCAGGGTAGGAGCATGCGCCAATAGAACCTGGCTTGCGCTGGCGGTTGTGCTGGCCGTGTGTGGACTGACCGACACCGCCGAAGCCATGTCTTTTCACAACACCCTGGTAACCCTTACCTTTCGATGTGCCGATGACATTGACGAATGCGCTGTCACTGAACAGGTCGACGGTGATGACGTCACCCAGGTTGTACTCTTTCTCAAAATCCTTGAACTCAGCCAAGTGTCTCTTGGGGGTTACACCTGCCTTCTTGAAGTGTCCCATCAAAGGAGCGCTGGTGTTCTTTTCCTTGGCTTCCTCGAAGCCGACCTGAACGGCAGCGTATCCGTCTTTCTCGACACTCTTAATCTGTGTAACGCAGCAAGGACCTACTTCGATAACGGTGCATGGAACATTTTTTCCAGCGGCATCGAAAACGGATGTCATTCCGATTTTTTTTTCCTAATAATCCTGGCATTTCACTTAATAATTTAATTGAACACTAATTGTTTTCTCTCTGTAACTCTGCATCAGACTTTGATCTCAACTTCCACGCCTGAGGGCAACTCGAGCTTCATGAGGGCGTCAACGGTCTTTGCAGTTGAGCCGTAGATGTCAATCAGTCGCTTGTAGCTTGAGAGCTGGAACTGTTCGCGGGCCTTCTTGTTGACGAAGGTGGAGCGGTTGACGGTGTAGATGCGCTTGTGCGTGGGCAGGGGGATAGGGCCGCTGACGGTTGCACCTGTGCTCTTAACGGTCTTGACAATCTTCTCGGCGCTCTTGTCGACGAGGTTGTGGTCGTAAGACTTCAGTTTGATTCTAATTTTTTGACTCATACTTTTTTTGTTACTTTATAATTTTATTTGACTTTGGCCACTCCGTTAAGAGTCATTCGCTAACGAGTTGCCGTTTTTTTCAGTTTCCTTACCTTCACTCTTCTCTTACCTTGTTATAATAGTTCCACTCGGCCTCCAATGTTTTCGAGTACCTGTCGGGCAATAGGTTTGCTGACGGGTTCGTGGTGGTCGTAGGTCATCGTGCTGGTAGCGCGTCCGCTTGTGATGTTGCGAAGAGCAGTGACATAGCCGAACATTTCGGCGAGAGGGACTTTGGCCTTGATAACACGGGCTCCTGAGCGGCTGTTCTCCATTCCTTCAACCTGTCCACGGCGCTTGTTAAGGTCGCCGATGACATCACCCATATTCTCTTCAGGCGTGACCACCTCAAGGCGCATCAGCGGTTCGAGGAGTACGGGCGAGGACTTGAGGCAGGCGTTGCGGAAGGCCATCATCGCACAAATCTCGAAGGAGAGCTGGTCGCTGTCCACGGGATGGGATGAGCCGTCAAGGAGAGTGACTTTGACGCTGTCGATGGGGAATCCGCCGAGCACGCCGTTGCGCATTGCGGTCTGGAAGCCTTTCTCGACGGAGGGGATGAACTCGGTGGGGACGTTACCGCCCTTGACTTCGTTGACGAACTGGAGTCCACCCTGAGTCCAGTCGGCATCGACGGGGCCTACCTTGACGGTGATGTCAGCAAACTTACCTCGTCCGCCTGACTGTTTCTTATAGACTTCGCGTAGCTCGACCTCCTGGGTGAGGGCTTCCTTATAGCTGACCTGGGGTTTACCCTGATTGCACTCGACGTTAAACTCGCGACGGAGTCGGTCGAGCAGAATGTCGAGGTGGAGTTCGCCCATACCAGAGATGATGGTCTGGCCTGTCTGCTCGTCGGTGCGGACGGTGAAGGTGGGGTCTTCCTCGGCCAGTTTGGCGAGGCCGTTAGCGAGTTTGTCGATATCCTTCTGACTCTTGGGCTCGACGGCGATGCCGATGACGGGTTCGGGGAAATCCATTGACTCGAGCACGATGGGGGCGTTTTCGTCGCAGAGGGTGTCGCCTGTGCGGACGTCCTTGAGCCCGACAGCTGCGCCGATGTCTCCTGCGGAGATGGTTTCGACGGGGTTCTGCTTGTTGCTGAACATCTGGAAGATGCGGCTTACGCGCTCTTTCTTGCCCGAGCGGGGGTTGTAGACGTAAGAACCTGCACTGACGGTACCACTATAAACGCGGAAATAGATGAGCCGCCCAACGAAGGGGTCGACGGCAATCTTGAAGGCGAGTGCAGCGGTGTGGTCGTCCTCGCTGGGGTTGCGCTGGACTTCGGCACCTGTGCGAGGGTTGGTACCCATGATGTGGCCGTTGTCAAGTGGTGAGGGCAGGAAGGCGCAGACGTAGTCGAGCAGCGTCTGGACGCCTTTGTTCTTGAACGACGAGCCGCAGACCATCGGTACAACAGCCATTCGGAGGGTGCCGATGCGGGTGCAGCGGATGATGTCGTCCTCGGTGAGCGAGTCGGGGTCGTCGAGGTACTTCATTGCGATATCGTCGTCGAACTCGGCGACGTTATCGATGAGCTTGTCGTGCCATTCACGGGCTTCGGCCTTGAGGGCCTCGGGGATTTCCTCGATGCTGTAGTCGGCTCCGAGGGTCTCGTCGTGCCAGTAGATGGCCTTCATACGGATGAGGTCGACGACGCCCTTGAACGTCTCCTCGGCTCCGATGGGGATGACCACGGGGCAGGGGTTGGCGTGCAGGATGTCGCGTATCTGGCTGAGGACGTTGTAATAGTCGGCTCCGTTGCGGTCCATCTTATTGACGTAGGCAATGCGGGGCACGTTATACTTGTCGGCCTGACGCCAGACGGTCTCACTCTGGGGTTCGACGCCTCCGACGGCGCAGAAGGTGGCGACGGCTCCGTCGAGAACGCGCAGCGAACGTTCCACCTCGGCGGTGAAATCGACGTGTCCTGGAGTGTCTATCAGATTGATTTTATACTGATTTCCGTTCCAGTTCCAATGTGTCGTAGTGGCAGCTGAGGTGATAGTGATGCCGCGCTCCTGTTCCTGCTCCATCCAGTCCATAGTGGCTGCGCCGTCGTGCACCTCGCCTATCTTGTGGGTCAGGCCCGTATAGTAGAGGATGCGCTCGGACGTAGTCGTCTTACCAGCATCGATGTGTGCCATGATGCCGATATTGCGGGTGAGATGGAGGTCCTGGTGCGACATAGTGTTGTGTGCGGTTCTCTCGGGTTGGTCGTGCTGTGGGTTTTAGAAGCGGAAGTGTGCGAATGCGCGGTTGGCCTCGGCCATACGGTGCATGTCTTCCTTGCGCTTGAAGGCGCCGCCCTGGTTGTTGTAGGCGTCCATAATCTCGGCAGCCAGCTTGTCGGCCATTGTCTTGCCGCCGCGTTTGCGGGCGAAGCCAATCATATTCTTCATCGAGACGCTCTCCTTGCGGTCGGGACGGATTTCAGTCGGGACCTGGAACGTGGCTCCGCCGATACGGCGGCTCTTGACTTCCACCTGAGGGGTGATGTTGTCGAGTGCCTTTTTCCAGATTTCGAGGCTGCTGAGCTCGTTGTCGCTCATCTTGGTGCCGACGATGTTGAGGGCATTGTAGAAGATTTCATAGCTGGTGTTCTTTTTTCCATCATACATCAGATGGTTGACGAACTTGGAGACTTTGACGTCGCCATACACGGGGTCGGGAAGGATGACCCGCTTCTTGGGTTTTGCTTTTCTCATTTTGTTTAACTTGTTGTTTGGCTTGGTCGCTTCAACGCGTCCCGCTGGACGGGTTTACTCAGGCCTGAGTTTTTTTGATTATTTTACTTTTTCTTAGCGGCCTTGGGTCGTTTGGCGCCATACTTGCTGCGACGCTGGAGGCGTCCGCTGACGCCAGCGGTGTCGAGTGTACCGCGAACGATGTGATAACGTACACCAGGAAGGTCCTTCACACGTCCGCCACGGACGAGGACGATGCTGTGCTCCTGGAGGTTGTGGCCCTCACCAGGGATGTAGCTGTTGACTTCCTTGAGGTTGGTCAGTCGCACACGTGCGACCTTACGCATAGCCGAGTTAGGCTTCTTCGGGGTAGTGGTGTAGACACGTACGCATACGCCTCTGCGCTGGGGACAGCTGTCCAAAGCGGGGCTTTTGCTCTTGTCCTTGAGCACCGTGCGACCCTTGCGCACTAATTGCTGAATGGTTGGCATTGTTAATTGTTTTTAGTTATATAATTGAAATTGTTTTCTTTCGATGCCTTCTTTACATTTTGGGGTGCAAAGATACTGCTTTTTTTTTATTCCACAATGGAATTGCGACGTTTTTTTATAAATAATGCTAAAAAAAGCAAAATGGGACGCCGAAGCGCCCCATTCTGGGAATTGCTGGGGGGGGTATTGCCCCTATGATTTCCTGTAACAGCCCAGGTGGTTCCCTGGGATAGGCCAGGAGTTCCTATGTCCTGACGAAGCCTATGCCTCGCCCTTGAAGGCTCCAGCGGGGGGTACGAAGGTGCCGCCGCGGTTCTCGGGCATACGGATGGGGCCGAACTGGTTCTCGTACTTGCTGATGTTGTCCTGCAGGGCCAGCAGCAGGCGCTTGGCGTGTTCGGGGGTGAGGATGACGCGGCTCTTCACCTGGCCTTTCTGCACGCCAGGCAACACGCGCACGAAGTCAAGCACGAACTCCGACGACGAATGGCTGATGATGGCCAGGTTGGCATACGTGCCGTCGGCCACCTCGGGCTTAAGTTCAATCTGAAACTGGTTGGGATTCTGGGGGTTCTTGTTGTCCATAGTTGTATTCTTTTAGGGTTTGGAGGTGCAAAGATAGTGAAAAAATGAAGAACGAAGAACGAAAAATGAAAAATAAATACTCCGACGACTCAGGGGGTATAAGAGTATTCGGAATATTCGGAGTGTTCGGAGTACTCGGAATAGTCAGAGTACTCGGGAAAAAAAGTGGCCTCCCCCGCCTATGCAGCGGGAAGGAGGGGAGGCCGTGTGGTGGTGCTGGTCAGGGATGCCGTGGGTGCCAGTGCCTTGCCGAGGATGGTCTTCTGCCAACGCTGGGGCTTCTCCGAGACCTTGACGATGAGCTGCTCCTTGACGGCATTCATTGTCTTGCGCTTGCGGTACGTCAGGTCGATACCGAAGAACTTCATCTGCTCCACGAACTCTTCTACGCCGAACTCGTCGGGCAGGTTGGCCACTATCCGCTTGGCGTCCGAGGGGAGAGGGGTATTGGCCGTCTGCTGCCTGTTAGTGGCGACGAGCTTGTCCCCGAAGTTGGCTATCAGCTGGCTGTTAGTGGCGACGAGCTTGTCCCCGAAGTTGGCTATCAGCTGGCTGAAGGCGTACTCCGCCACCCAGAGGGCGTTATCTATCACGTCGTTCCGTCGGCGGCTGCTTTCCTCCCAGAGTTCGAAGGCAATCATTCCCGCGCGGAATCCGTTGTCGGCGGAACGGTTGAGCCACTCGTCAGGTATACCGAGGCGGCTGCACTCCTCGCGCTTCGCCTCGCGCCATTCGATGACTGCCTTGCTCAGCCAGTCGAGGTTGAGCCAGTGCTCGCCGCGAACCTTTCCCTCGTCGTCGAAGGTGAGGTTGTATCCGCGCTGGATGGCGGCGTCAATCGTATCCTGCTGCTTGGCGGTGAGCTTCCTGAAGCTTGGAGGCGCCATATATCGGCGGTCGCCGATGTCAGCGAGGATGAGGCGCTGGATGAGGCCGTTGTGGATACTCTCCTTGCTGCCGTAGAACTCCTTGATGAGGTCGGGCTGTCCTGCGAAGAGGCAGTTGATTCTGACGTTCACCTCTGCGCTGACGAAGTCCTCTCCTGCACGCTCCTGGCCGCAGAGCTCGTTGCAATACCCTTTTCGCCAGACGAGGCTGAGGTCGCCCCATAGGCCGCGTTTGGTGACGCCGATGGCCTCGCTGATTTCGCTGGTTGAGGTGTAGAGGGCGAGGCCCTGTGAACGCTGCTGGAGCTTGATGTACCCCGCGCGTGTAGCGTCTGCACCGCGTATCAGCTGGCGCACCACCTTTGGGTCCTCGGGCTGTTCCTTTTTATTCTTGGCGGCGCGCTTCTTCTCTCTATACTCGTCCTCGCGGAGGTTTTCTGTAGCCTCGCGCTCGCGGAGGCGGGCGAGTATCAGCTCAGCATTGCCGAGAGCCCAGCTCTTTCCCTGGCCTGCTTTACCTGCGAGCACGACGTGGAAGAAGGGGTATTGCGTGAACCCCTCGCTGACGGCGTCCTCGCCCATTTTAGCCCTCAGCTGGCTGAACACCGTGCCCAATGGGGGCAGCGCGGTGAGGTATGCGGCGGCTCGGAGCGTGGGGTCAAGACAACGGTCCACCAACTCCTTGATGACGGGTGGAAGGACTTTCGGCATTTCCCACGCACACACGGGGGTGTACCCCTGTACCCCCTGTACCCCTGTACCCTCGTCGGGGGTCATAGCCTGCTTTCTGACGTCGTCGATGGCCTTGCAGAGGTCCTTGCCGATGTGGGCATTCATATGCTCGCGCTTGTATTTCACGGCATTAGCCACTATCTGGTCCATTTCCCCTCCCGAGAGCTCCACGTCGGGCAATGCCGCACGGATGGCAGCCGCCTCGCCGTCGGTGATGCTGGTCAGCTCGCGGGCAAGCTCCAGCAGCTGCGTATTCCGCTGGCCCTGCACAGGCAGGCGCCCGTACTTATTCACCAGATACCGCTCGGCAATGTCCTTCAGGGGCACGCCCTCATACGTCGTCTGCACCTCCACGGCCTCCACGGCCTCGGCGTCCCCAAGACTATGAGAAGCACTGACGTTCTGAATTTCAGATGATTGCTCGGAACTGCCAGAGCCCTCAACCTTGTGCGGCCACAGCGTGGGGGGCATAGGGGCGTCCTCCCTCTTCTTGTCCATTGTCTGCTTCCTGTCCTTTGCTTTCTTTGTGTCCATTGCCATCAGACTTTCGTAATGCTTCTCTGTCGGCCACAGCAAGTCGTCGTTACGCTTGATGATGTCGTCGCGGGTGACCACGAAGCTCCCGCGGGCATCGTCCGTACACGATGTGTCCACCTCGCCCCCCGACGAGGCAATGATGACGCCCCACTTTTTCTTGAAATCGGCCTGGATTTCAGGGATTTCACGTCCCTTGCGCTCCACGATGATGTGGAGGCCGTGACCCTTCACCGTGACGTGTGCCAGCGCCACCTGCTCCCAGCTCAGCAGCCCGTTGTGGACCAGCTTCGCCCAGAGTTCACGGGGTGTGCCAGTCGTGATGCCGTCGATGTCAATCATTCCCAGCGTCGAGCGCCGCTTCGTGGGGTTGTCTCCCTTTCGGGGAGCCTCAGGGAACTCGGCGTGGAAGGTGATGACGGGCAGTGTGCTTTTCTTCAGCTCGTTGGCTTTGTCCGCGTCGTGCTCCTCGTCGTAGATGCGGCGCACTTCCCTGATGGTCTTTGCCACGTCGGTGCTGTCAATCAGCTCCTCGAACGCTTTTTTCGTGAGGGGGGACACCTTCTTGGCCTCCCAGCAATGGGGCGACCAGCTACACTGCACCCGGCTACGCTCCCTGTCCTCGATTGTTTTGTTTACTTGCAGGCCCGTAGCCTGCGTTTCGGAATGTAAAGTTTCCTCCATAATTAATTTTTTTTTATTTATATTATATGGCGCCTATCTATCCCCCGGTACGACTACGGCGCCTTCCCTCGTCGTTACCGGTTTTTTTCGTTTTTGAGCAAATATACAAACAAATTTTTAAAAAAAGAAATTCATCAATGACTTCACTACTATAAATAGCCTCATCTTCGGAAAAAGTCAACTTTTTTTAGGCTTCACCGCAAAAAAGTGTCCACCACTTGCCCTTTCCTCTGTAGCATAGCCCCCCACAGGTCTCCCTATATATATAATAAATATAAGGTACGCGCGTGCGCGATGGGCACACAGCGGGTACAGGCGGTACAGGGGTACAGGGGGTACACCCCCCTATCCCCTCCCGCTGATACGCCCAGCTGTCGATGAGCCTAGGCTAATGAATAGAACTTTTCAGAGAAAGTTATTATTTATATCTATTATCGGAATAAAGTAGATATAAATAGACCCACCTCATAAGAGACATAGTCAGGACTATTATCTATTCTGGTAATCACTCTCTCACTAATCACCCCCGTCGCCCCCACGCGCGCGGACATAGGGGTGTACCCCCTGTACCCCTGTACCGCCTGTACCCTCAGCGCAGGGCAAAAATCTGCCAGCGCAGGCAAAAAAATCTGCAGATTTTTGGGATTTTTCGAAAAAACAAACTATTTATTTGTAGGTTAAGGAAAAACTTTAACCCTGATAATAATAACAAAAAAAAACACAGGAACTATGGCAATTACGTACAAAGTTGTGGGTTGTACCAACCCAAGAGGTGCCCAGGGCGTCGACTACGCCACGAACCGCGCCACAAAGACGGGCGACTATGACTTCCGTGCCCTCGCCGAGGACATCCAGCACGCCACTACGGTGACGAAGGCCGATGTGGTGGCCGTGCTCACCGCCATGAAGGAGTTCATCAAGCAGCATCTGCTGCAGGGCCAGCGCATCGTGCTGCAGGAAATCGGTGCCCTCCAGGTGAACCTCCGCAGCAAGTGCTTTGCACAGAGCATCATCCCGCTGGAGGCGTTCGAGCCCGACACGTACATCAAGGGGTGCGGCATCCGCTTCCGTCCCGAGGCCGAGCTGCTCCGCTACGTCCGCAGCAACCGCACGCTCAAGCGCATCCCCAGCGAGCTAATGGCTTAAGGCTGAGCGACTGAGCGATTAGTGATTAGTGACCTGATGAACGCCCGCTTCCAAGGGTATTATCTTTCACTAATCACTATTTCTTTTTTTCACTGTTTTTTTTCAGGAAAATATACTATCTTTGCACTCCCAAAAACAGTGACACCTATGATTACCCAAGACCAATTGAAGGATTGCCAGGTACGCGTCGAAGCCCTCGAACGCTACCTCGCCATCCCCGACAAGCAGATACAGGTGGAGGAAGAGCAGCTCCGCACCCAGGCCCCAGGATTCTGGGATGACCCCAAGGCCGCCGAACGCCAGATGAAGAAAGTCAAGCAGTTGCAGGCGTGGATTGACGGTTACCGCGAGGTGCGCAGCCTGACCGACGAACTCGCCCTCGCCTGCGACTTCTACCGCGACGAACTGGTCACCGAAGCCGAGGTGGACGACACCTACGCCCGCACCATCCGCGCCATCGAAGCCCTCGAGCTGAAGAATATGCTCCGCGACGAGGCCGACAATATGGACTGCGTGCTGAAAATCAACTCGGGCGCTGGCGGTACCGAGGCACAGGACTGGGCCCAGATGCTGATGCGGATGTACCTCCGCTGGGCCGAGGCCAACGGCTACAAAACCAGCATCCAGAACCTCCAGGACGGCGACGAGGCTGGCATCAAGACCGTCACCATACAGGTCGAAGGACCCTACGCCTACGGCTACCTGAAGGGCGAGAACGGCGTCCACCGCCTCGTCCGCGTCAGCCCCTACAATGCCCAGGGCAAGCGCATGACCTCGTTCGCCTCCGTCTTCGCCACACCCCTCGTCGACGACAGCATCGAGGTCGCCATCGACCAAAGCAAAATCTCGTGGGACTACTTCCGCAGCGGCGGCGCAGGCGGACAGAACGTCAACAAGGTCTCATCGGGCGTCCGCCTCCGCTACCAGTACAAAGACCCCTACACAGGCGCAGAGGAGGAAATCCTCATCGAGAACACCGAGACGCGCGACCAGCCCAAGAACAAGGAGAACGCCCTGCGACTGCTGCGCTCGCAGCTCTACGACCGTGAACTCCAGCACCGTATGGAGGAGCAGGCCAAGGTGGAGGCGGGGAAGAAGAAGATTGAATGGGGTTCGCAGATACGCTCGTACGTCTTCGACGACCGCCGCGTGAAAGACCACCGCACAGGCTACCAGACCAGCGACGTCGCCGCCGTGATGGACGGCAAAATCGACGGCTTCATCAAGGCCTGGCTTATGGGCAGTCAGGAGGAGTAACTATGGAAATCGAACGCAAATTCCTCGTCAAGGACGACAGCTACAAGGCGCTGTCCTACAGCCACTCAGAGATACTGCAAGGCTACATTGCCCGTGGCAGCGGACGCACCGTCCGCATCCGACTCCGCAAGGAAGCCGCCACCCAGACCGAGCGCTCCTACCTCACCATCAAAGGCCCTTCGACCGACGGCATCAGCCGCTACGAATGGGAGAAGGAAATCCCTTACAACGAGGCACTTGAACTCTTCGCCATCTGTCAGCCAGGCCGTGTGCGCAAAACCCGCTGGCTCGTCCGCTCAGGCCACCACACGGTGGAGGTCGACGAGTTTCACGACGACAACGACGGCCTCGTATTCGCCGAAATCGAGCTATCTGCACCCGACGAGCCCTATGAGGCCCCTCCCTTCCTCGGCACCGAAGTCACGGGCGACCCCCACTACTACAACGGCTACATCTCCTGCCACCCCTACAAGGAGTGGAGGCCTTAGAATAGCCTAAGAAACACAGGAAACTCCCCGTACAGTCAAGCCCCACACAACGGCACAGGGGTACAGGGGTACGCCCTATATTCCTAAATTACAAACCGCTGAATCTTCTGACCTCAGAATGCCATCAGGTCGGCATCGGTAATAAAGGAGAGGTTGTTGTCGCGCACCACCTCGCGGACGGCATCCAGGTTATTTGCCCGCATCACCAGCACCAGCTTCGCCACGAAGTTGAAGCAGTACATATACTCTATGGAGATGCCGCGCTTCGTAAACAGCTCCACCACCCGCGCAAAGTCAGCCGCCAGAGGGTCGATGCTGATGGCCACCACGTCGTTCATCGACACCAGCACGCCAGCCTCTTTCAGGCACTTGTATGCCCGCTGCTGGTCGCTGGTAATCAGACGCATCAGTCCATAGTCGGCCGTGTCGGCAACCGTGGCGCTCACAATGTGAACCTCAGCCTTGCTCAGGATGGCCAGCAACTGCGCCAGCTGACCGAACTTGTTTTCCAGGAATAGGGATATCTGCTTGATAGTCATAATACTTCAATTTTCAATCATCAATTTTCAATCTTAATGGTTGCGTCGCATATCCTTGACGCGTACGGCCTTGCCCTCGCTCTTGGGCAGCGAACCAGGCGCCACCAGGCGGACGCGCGGCGTGAGCAGTATCTCGTCCTTCAACTGGCGGGTAATCTCCTTCGTCAGCGACGTCAGCGAGCCGTAGTCATCGGTAATGGCGGCCAGCTCCACCTCGATGGTCATCTCGTCGTTGTCGCCAACGGTCTCAATGGTAATCAGATAGTCGCTGCCCAGCTCGGGGAAGCCCATCAGAATCTTCTCCACCTGCACGGGGAAGATGTTGACACCCTTGACAATCAGCATATCGTCCGAGCGGCCCTTGAAGCGGTCGATGCGTCGGTGTGTGCGGCCGCAGGGACACGTTCCCGTAAGGAAACGCGTGAGGTCGCGCGTGCGGTAGCGCAGCAGCGGCATACCCTCGCGGCGGAGCGTCGTCAGCACCAGCTCGCCCACCTCGCCATCAGGCACGGGCTCAAGCGTCACGGGGTCGACAATCTCGGCAATGTAGTAGTCCTCCCAGATGTGGAGGCCGTTCTGCTCCTTACATTCAAAGGCCACGCCAGGACCATTCATCTCGCTCATACCGAAGCAGTTGTATGCCTTCACGCCCAGCAGCTCCTCAATGCGTCGGCGCTGCTCCTCGCTGTGCGGCTCGGCACCGATGATGAGGGTCGTAAGCTTGGTGTCCTTGACGGGGTCGATGCCCTCCTCGTGGAAAACGGCTGCCAGACGGGTGGCATACGAGGGGATGGCGTGCAGTGCCGTCGAGCCGAAGTCGGTGATGAACTTTATCTGCCGTTTACTGTTTCCCGCAGCCGCAGGCACCGTCATAGCACCCAGTCTTTCAGCGCCGTACTGGATTCCAAGGCCACCCGTAAACATTCCGTAGCCGCTGGTGTTCTGGATGACGTCGGTATCGCGGAGGCCCACCATATACATACATCTCGCCACCTGGTTGGCCCAGTCGTCAAGGTCCTGCTGCGTGTGGCAGACCACCGTGGGGTTGCCCGTCGTGCCGCTCGACGAGTGGACGCGCACAATCTTCTCCAAAGGTACCGCACACAAGCCGAAGGGATAGTGGCTGCGCAGGTCGTCTTTCGTGGTGAACGGCAGCCGCCTGAGGTCGTCAAGACTCTGGATGCTCTCGGGTGTAATACCCCGCTCACGCAGAATGGGCTCGTAGAATGGCGAAGCCATCGTCCGCCGCACCGTCTCACGCAAACGTTCCACCTGCAATGCCGTCAGTTCAGCCCGCGACATCGTCTCATACTCTGGTTCCCAGTATTTTCCGTCCTTCATTCGTTATAGGGTTTTTAAGTGATTGCTGATAATTTGGTGCAAAATTACGGATAATCGTGAAGAAATCCAAAAAAATGCCGTACCTTTGCAAACTATTTTACAAAACCATCATCCATACCACCTATGAAGAAACTCCTACTTGGCGACCAGGCCATCGCTCAAGGCGCCCTCGACGCAGGGCTGAGCGGCGTCTATGCCTACCCTGGCACGCCCTCGACCGAAATCACCGAATACATCCAGGACTGGTGCAGCGCCCACCCCGCCGCCACGGTCCACAACCGTTGGTGCACCAACGAGAAAACCGCTATGGAGGCCGCCCTCGGAATGAGCTACGCAGGCAAGCGCGCCCTCGTCTGTATGAAACACGTGGGAATGAACGTCTGCGCCGATGCTTTCGTCAACAGCGCTGTCACAGGTGTCAACGGAGGCCTCATTGTCCTCGCAGCTGACGACCCCTCGATGCATAGTAGCCAGAACGAACAGGACAGCCGTTTCTACGGCAAATTCGCCCTCACGCCTATCTTGGAACCTACTAACCAGCAGGAATGCTACGATATGATGGCCTATGGCTTCGACCTCTCGGAACGCCTGCGGCTGCCCGTGCTGATGCGCATCGTCACCCGTCTGGCCCATAGCCGCGCCGTGGTGGAGATAACCGAGACACCGCGTCCCGAGAACCCCCTATCTTCTCCTGCCGACCCCGCAGGATGGGTGCTCCTCCCTGCTCGCGCCCGCCGCAAGTACAACGAGCTCATTGCCTCCCAGCCCCTCCTCCAGGAAGCCAGCGCAAACAGCCCATTCAACAAAGTCCTAAACGACCTTAAAGACCTTAACGACGACAAGGCCGTCATTGCCGCAGGCATCGGCTACAATTACCTGATGGAAAACTACCCCGACGGTGCCCCGATGCCCGTGATGAAGGTCTCGCAGTATCCGCTGCCCATCGAGGCTATCCGTGCCCTCGCCGCCAAATGCCACGAACTGCTTGTCATTGAAGACGGTCAGCCCTTCATCGAGGAACAGCTCATCGGGCTGCTGCCCATCCCGACCGTTATCCACGGCCGACTCGACGGCACCCTGCCCCGCGCAGGCGAACTCAATCCCGACAATGTCAAGGCCGCCCTTGGCCTGCCCACGGCCCAGGAATTCAGCCCCTGCAACACGGTCACCGCCCGTCCGCCAGCCCTCTGCCAAGGATGTGGCCACCGCAGCGTCTATGAAGCTCTGAACAAGGTACTTGCCGACTATCCCGACAGCCGTGTCTTCGGTGACATCGGGTGCTACACCCTCGGAGCCCTGCCCCCCTATCAGGCACTACACTCCACCATCGATATGGGCGCCAGCATTACGATGGCCAAGGGTGCTGCCGACGCAGGCATCTTTCCCGCCGTAGCCGTCATCGGCGACTCTACTTTCACCCACAGCGGTATGACGGGTCTTCTCGATGCCGTCAACGAGAACAGCCCCATCACCGTCGTCATCTCTGACAACCTCACCACTGGAATGACTGGCGGTCAGGATTCAGCAGGCACTAACAAGTTCGAGGCCATATGCCGCGGTTTAGGCGTTGCCGACGAACACCTCCGAGTCGTCGTTCCCTTGCCTGCCAATATGGACGAAATTACCCGCATCCTTCGCGAAGAGATTGAATACAAAGGCGTATCAGTCATCATTCCCCGTCGTGAGTGCATCCAGACCCTCGCCCGCCATACCCGCCAGAAAAAACTTAATCCCCAAACTCCCCAACAATGAAAACCGACATTATCCTCGCAGGCGTAGGTGGCCAGGGCATTCTCAGCATCGCCACCATCATCGGCCAGGCCGCCCTCGACCAGGGTCTATACATCAAGCAAGCCGAAGTGCACGGTATGAGCCAGCGCGGCGGTGACGTGCAGTCGAACCTCCGCATCTCGTCCGACCCTATCTACAGCGACCTTATCGCCCTCGGTACTGCCGACGTCATCATCGCCATGGAGCCGATGGAGGCCCTACGCTACCAGCCCTACCTCAGCAAGGACGGCTGGGTCATTACCGCCACCAGCCCCTTTGTCAATATCCCCAACTATCCTGACATCCAGGCTATCAACGCCGCCCTCGATGCCCTACCCCACGTCGTGCGCATCGACATCGAAAGCCTTGCCAAGGCCAACAAAATGCCCAAAGCCGCCAATATGATACTGCTCGGTGCCGCGGCCGATGCCCTCGGAATGGACTTCGAACTGCTCCGCCAGGCTGTGCACACCGTCTTTGCCGCCAAGGGCGACGCCATCGTCGATATGAACCTCCAAGCCCTCGCCATTGGACGCGACAACAAAGGCTAATCCACAGACACGCAATGCCCTATGACCAATACTCCTTTTAGCAAGACACGCATTGACCAGCTCCTCCGCGAGATGGAGATTGATGACCTCAACAAAGCCTCCATCCGCCAAATTGGTGCCATCGCCCGTACGATGGAACAGGAGACGGGCCAGGAATACGTCCACTTCGAGATGGGAATTCCAGGCCTACCACCTTCAGCCGTAGGCATCGAGGCCGAAATCGCTGCCTTACGCCACGGTGTCGCCTCCAAGTATCCCAATATCGAGGGCATCGACGAGCTCAAAACCGAAGCCTCGCGCTTCGTCAAAGCATTCATCGACACCGACATAGCTCCCAAGAGCTGCATCCCCACCACGGGTTCCATGCAGGGCGTCTTTGCCGCTTTTATGCTTTGCACCCAGCTTAATCCACAGCGCGATACCATTCTCTATATTGACCCAGGATTCCCTGTCCAGAAAATGCAAGCCGCCGTCATTGGTGCCCGTATGGCCTCGTTCGACGTGGCCGACTACCGTGGCGCCGAAGCGCTTCGCACGAAGTTGGAGGAGGAACTCTCGACAGGGCGCATCTGCTGCCTTATATACAGCAATCCCAACAACCCCTCGTGGATGTGCCTCAAAGACGACGAATTGCAAGTCATCGGAGAACTCGCCACGAAGTACGATGTAGTTGTCATCGAGGACCTCGCCTATATGACGATGGACTTCCGCCGTCCGCTGGGCCGTCCCTTCCAAGCACCATTCCAGCCTACTGTCAGCCGCTATACCGACAACTACGTCCTGATGCTCTCAGGCTCGAAGATGTTCTCCTATGCTGGCCAACGCATCGCCGTCGCCTGCATCTCCAACCGCCTGTTTGCCCGCAGTTACCCCACATTGGCCACCCGCTACGGCATCAGCCGCTTCGGCGCCGTCTATGCCTACAATATGCTCTACACCCTCTCGTCGGGTGTCAGCCACAGCGCCCAATGCGCCATGGCCGCCATGATGCGTGCCGCCACCGACGGCGAATACCGTTTTGTCGACGACGTCCGCGAATACGCCCGCCGCACGGCCCGCATCAAGCAGATTATGCTCCCCTACGGTTTCAGCGTCGTCTATGACCGCGACCAGGACGAACCCGTTTCCGACGGCCTCTTCTTCACCATCGGCTACCACGATATGGAGGGCGGAAAGTTGCTGCGTGAACTACTCTACTACGGCATCACGGGCATTGTCCTCAGCACCACAGGTAGCACACGTCAGGGCATACGTGCCTGTTGCAGCACCATGCAAGAGCATCACTATCCGCTCCTCGACCAACGCTGCCAGCTCTTTGCACAAAACAACCCTGTATAGAACGTATCGCAACAGCTAAAACCCATTTTCAGAATTAACGACAAAAAAAAACGGTTCATCCGACAAATGCGTAGTTGGCTAGCAATAAAAATGAACGAAGAGAGAGATAGCTAAGATTTTATCACTACCTTTGGTTACCCCTAACTAAAGTATAGTTATATGAATCCCAGCTATCTGTATCATGCATTTGGTG
>JAFXXQ010000013.1 GCA_017542145.1 Bacteroidaceae bacterium
CCGGTCGTGGTACCGTTGCTACCGGCCGTATTGAGACTGGCGTTGTGAAGATTGGTGACGAAGTCGAAATCCTTGGCCTTGGCGAAGAGAAGAAGACCGTCGTTACTGGTGTTGAGATGTTCCGTAAGATTCTCGACCTCGGCGAAGCTGGCGACAACGTCGGTCTGCTCCTCCGCGGTATCGACAAGGACGAGATCAAGCGCGGTATGGTGCTCTGCCATCCGGGTCAGATCAAGCCTCATAGCACCTTCAAGGCTTCCGTCTATATCCTGAAGAAGGAAGAAGGCGGCCGTCACACTCCGTTCCACAACAAGTATCGTCCTCAGTTCTATCTCCGCACCATGGACTGCACGGGTGAGATTACTCTTCCCGAAGGCGTCGAAATGGTTATGCCCGGTGATAACGTTCACATCCAGGTCGAGCTTATCTACCCCGTTGCCCTCAACGTCGGTCTGCGTTTCGCTATCCGCGAAGGTGGCCGTACCGTCGGTTCGGGTCAGATTACGGAGATCATCGACGATTAATTCGTCAACCCATAAAGGAGTATGCGCAGTTCCTCCTTCCGGGAGGAACTGACATCTCAGGGGTGTAGTTCAACGGTAGAACAGCGGTCTCCAAAACCGTCAATGTGGGTTCGATTCCTGCCACCCCTGCAAAGAAAAAACTACAAATATGTTTAAGAAAATAGCAACAGCTTGCAAAGAATCTTACAACGAACTTGTCCATAAAGTTACATGGCCGACATTTTCCGAGTTGACAAGCAGCGCAATTCTTGTTTTAGAAGCTTCCCTTTTGATTGCCCTGCTAGTCTTTGCGATGGATCAGGTATTCCAAGGATTAATGGAGTTCATTTATCCGCGTTAATTGTGTAACCAATGGCAGAGACTGTGGAAAGAAAATGGTACGTGCTCCGCGCCATCAGTGGCAAGGAAGCTAAGGTCAAGGAGTATATCGATTACGAATGTGCTCACAGCGACCTTGGCGAGTACGTCTCACAAGTTCTTATCCCTACCGAAAAGGTAATGCAGGTCCGTAATGGCAAGAAGGTCATTAAGGAGCGCACGTATCTTCCCGGCTATGTCCTTGTCGAGGTGGCTCTGACTGGCGAGATTGCTGCTCGTTTGCGATTCATGCCCAATGTGCTGGGCTTCCTGCCAAACCTGAACAATCCAGTGCCACTCCGTCCTGCTGAAGTTAGTCGCATGCTGGGTACCGTCGACGAAAAGCTGGAGGCTGACGATGAACCCATCGTCACCTACACCGTCGGCGAGCCCGTTAAGGTGAACTACGGACCTTTCCAGGGTTTCAGCGGAATCATTGAAGAGGTTAACACAGAAAAACGGAAACTGAAGGTCATGGTCAAGATCTTCGGGCGAAAAACGCCCATTGAGCTTGGCTTTATGCAAGTAGAAAAGGAATAGTACGCATGGTGTTACGACGCGCGTACCAGCCTTTTTATAAATTCCCTAAATAAAACAATTAAAAATGGCTAAAGAAGTTGCTGGAATAATCAAACTACAGATTAAAGGTGGCGCTGCAAATCCTGCTCCTCCCGTTGGACCGGCTCTCGGTTCGAAGGGTTTGAACATTATGGAATTTTGCAAGCAATTCAATGCCAGAACCCAGGACAAGGGAGGGAAAATCCTGCCTGTTATCATTACGTTCTACGCCGACAAGTCCTTCGACTTTGTCATCAAGACTCCCCCCGTGGCTATTCAGCTGCTTGAGGCTAGCAAGGCCAAGGGTGGATCATCAGAGCCGAACCGCAATAAGGTGGCATCGATCACTTGGGATCAGGTGCGCACGATTGCACAGGACAAGATGGTCGACCTGAACTGCTTTACCGTCGAGTCAGCCATGAAGATGGTTGCTGGAACGGCGCGTAGCATGGGTATCAGTGTTAAAGGTGAATTTCCCGGTAATAACTAATTAACTTCAATTGAAATGGGTAAACTGACAAAAAACCAGAAGTTGGCCACTGCAAAGATTGAAGCAGGGAAAGTGTACACGCTGAAGGAAGCTTCTGCATTGGTTAAGGAGATTTCCATGACTAAGTTCGACGCTTCGGTTGATATTGACGTCCGTCTGGGTGTTGACCCTCGTAAGGCCAACCAGATGGTTCGTGGCGTGGTTTCGCTCCCAAATGGAACGGGTAAGGTCGTCAGGGTCCTCGCACTCTGCACCCCCGACCAGGAGGCTGCTGCAAAGGAAGCCGGTGCCGACTATGTAGGTCTCGATGAATATATCGAGAAGATAAAGGGTGGCTGGACAGACGTTGATGTTATCATCACGATGCCCTCCATCATGGGTAAAATTGGCGCTCTGGGTCGTATCCTCGGTCCCCGCGGACTGATGCCGAACCCCAAGAGCGGTACCGTCACTATGGACATTGCCAAGGCAGTAAAAGAAGTGAAGCAGGGAAAGATAGACTTCAAGGTGGACAAGGCCGGTATCGTGCACACTTCCATCGGTAAGGTCTCCTTCGCCCCTGAGAAGATCTTCGAGAACGCTAAGGAATTCATTGCTACAATTATCAAGCTGAAACCGAGCGCTGCCAAGGGCACATACATCAAGAGCATTTATCTTTCAAGTACCATGAGCAAGGGTATCAAGGTTGATCCCAAGTCATGCGATGAAAATTAAAGAAAGGGTACAGCTATGAATATGAGAAAAGAAAAACCCTTCCCCTCACGTAAGGTGGCTGTGATAGACCAGCTGAAAGAGACGATCAGCGCTTATCCTCATTTCTACCTTGTTGACGTTACGGCATTGGATTCCGTTGCCACAAGCGAACTGAGACGCAAGTGCTTCAAGTCGAACATCAAGATGGTCGTTGCCAAGAATACGCTCCTCCACAAGGCTTTCGAAGCCCTGGACGTGGACTATTCTCCTCTTTATGATTCACTGAAAGGTACAACCGCTATTTTCTTCACGGAAACAGCTAACGTTCCGGGCAAACTGCTGAAGGAATATGCCAGCAAGAAAAAGACCACTCCTGCCTTGAAGGCTGCTTATGCAGAGCAGGGCTTCTATGTGGGAGCAGATCAGCTGAACGTCCTCGCCAGCATCAAGAGTAAGAATGAGCTTATCGCCGATGTCATCGCTCTGTTGCAGTCGCCGATTCGCAACATTGTTTCTGCCCTTCAGAACAAAGCAGAGAAAGCCGACGAGGCTGCTGCTGAGACCCCTGCCGCTGAGGCATGATGGTAATTTGAGAGAATAAATTAAATAAAAGAACAAACAAAAAAGAATAGTAAAATGGCTGATTTAAAAGCTTTAGCTGAACAATTGGTTAACCTGACCGTTAAGGAAGTTAACGAACTTGCTGCAATCCTTAAGGATGAATATGGTATTGAACCCGCTGCTGCTGCAGTTGTCGTTGCAGGTCCCGCTGAAGGTGCTGCTGCTGCCGAAGAGGAGAAGACGAACTTCGACGTCGTTCTGAAGGCTGCCGGTGCTAACAAACTGCAGGTTGTGAAGGCTGTCAAGGAATCTTGCGGTCTTGGCCTGAAGGAAGCAAAGGATCTCGTTGACGCCGCTCCCAGCGTTGTCAAGGAAGGTCTTCCTAAGGACGAAGCTGAGAACCTGAAGAAGGCTCTCGAAGAGGTTGGCGCTGAGGTCGAACTCAAGTAATTGCCAGCCTGTTTATCAGGTAAACGGTTAAGAATCCCCGGTTGGGGTTCTTAACCTTTTTGTGCCTAATTTCATTTTAGATACCTTAATCTTAACCCAAATGTCTTCCACTACAACCCAACCGCGCATTAATTTTGCTTCCATCAAGAAGCCGGTCGCATGCCCCGACTTCCTCGAAGTGCAGTTGAAGTCATTCAAAGACTTTCTCCAATTAGACACTCCTCCCGAGTTGCGCAAGAACGACGGTCTCTACAAGGTGTTTGCCGAGAATTTCCCTATCGCTGACACCCGTAATAATTTCGTTCTTGAGTTTCTTGACTATTATATCGACCCGCCCCGTTACTCCATTAAAGAGTGTCTGGAGCAGGGCCTTACTTATAACGTTCCCCTCAAGGCGAAGCTGAAGCTCTATTGCACCGACCCCGACCATGAGGATTTCGATACCGTCATTCAGGATGTGTATCTCGGCTCTATTCCCTACATGACCGAGCAGGGAACATTCGTTATCAATGGTGCCGAGCGCGTTGTGGTTTCGCAGTTGCACCGTTCGCCGGGTGTCTTCTTCGGTCAAAGTGTCCATGCCAACGGCACACCACTTTATTCCGCTCGTATTATCCCGTTCAAGGGTTCGTGGATTGAGTTCGCTACGGACATCAACAATGTCATGTATGCCTACATCGACCGTAAGAAAAAACTCCCCGTCACCACGTTGCTGCGTGCCATCGGCTTTGAGACGGACAAGGACATTCTTCAGATTTTCAATTTGGCTGAAGAGGTGCGCGTCAACAAGGCTGTGGCGAAGGAACTGATAGGCCGCAAACTGGCAGCCCGTATCATCAAAGTCCGCGTGGAAGACTTCGTGGATGCCGATACTGGCGAAGTGGTTTCCATTGAGCGTAATGAGATTCTCTTTGAGCGTGAAACGCTCATCGACGAGGATGTGATGAACGAAATATTGGATGCCGGTGTAGAGACCATCCTTGTCCACCGCGAAGAGGCTGGTCAATCTGACTATTCCATTATCTTCAATACACTGAACAAGGATACCAGCAACTCTGAAAAGGAGGCTGTGCTCTATATTTATCGTCAGCTTCGTAACGCCGATCCTGCCGACGATGCCAGCGCTCGTGAGGTCATCAACAACCTCTTCTTCTCCGAGAAACGCTACGACTTGGGTGAGGTTGGCCGTTATCGTATGAACAAGAAGTTGAACCTGACGACGGACATTAGTGTGGGTGTTCTGACGAAGGAGGACATCATTGAGATTATTAAATATTTGATTGAGCTTGTGAACTCGAAGGCTGTGGTCGATGATATTGACCACCTGAGCAACCGCCGTGTTCGTACTGTGGGCGAGCAGCTTGCCAATCAGTTTGCTATCGGTCTTGCGCGTATGTCGCGCACTATCCGCGAGCGCATGAATGTTCGCGATAACGAGGTGTTCACTCCAACCGACCTTATCAACGCCAAGACGGTTTCGTCGGTTATCAACTCGTTCTTTGGCACGAACGCTCTTTCGCAGTTCATGGATCAGACCAACCCTCTAGCTGAAATTACGCACAAACGTCGTATGTCGGCTCTCGGCCCTGGTGGTTTGTCCCGCGAACGTGCTGGTTTCGAAGTGCGTGACGTTCACTACACTCATTATGGCCGTCTCTGCCCCATCGAAACTCCTGAAGGTCCCAACATTGGTCTGATTTCTTCGCTCTGTATCTATGCGAAAATCAATGACCTCGGCTTTATCTCCACTCCCTATCGGAAGGTGGCAGACGGCGTGGTCGATCTCTCAGATGAAGGCCTTGTCTATCTGACGGCAGAGGAGGAAGAGGATAAGATTATTGCTCAGGGTAACGCTCCGCTTGATGATAATGGCAAATTTATTCGCAACAAGGTGAAGGCTCGTTTGGATGCTGACTTCCCTGTTGTTGATCCTGACCAGGTGGATCTCATGGATGTCTCCCCCCAACAGATTGCCTCTATTGCTGCTGCCCTCATCCCCTTCCTGGAGCACGACGATGCCAACCGTGCCCTTATGGGTTCGAACATGATGCGTCAGGCTGTGCCTCTCATGCGTACCGAGAGTCCCATCGTGGGTACTGGCGTGGAGAAGCAGCTTTGCGAGGATTCCCGTACACAGCTTGTGGCTGAGGGTGACGGCGTGGTGGAATACGTGGATGCTTCGGTCATCCGCATCCTTTACGACCGTACTGAAGACGAGGAGTTCGTTAGCTTTGAGCCTGCCCTGAAGGAACATAAGATTCCCAAATTCCAGCGTACAAACCAGAACATGACCGTTGACCTCCGCCCCATTTGCGAGAAGGGACAGCGTGTCAAGAAGGGCGAAATCCTCACCGAGGGTTATTCGACTGCCGACGGCGAGTTGGCACTTGGCAAAAACCTGCTGGTGGCGTACATGCCGTGGAAGGGATACAATTACGAGGACGCCATTGTGCTCAACGAACGTGTTGTCCGCGAGGATATCCTCACCTCCGTCCATGTGGAGGAACTCAGCCTTGAAGTCCGCGAAACCAAACGTGGCCTTGAAGAGTTGACTTCCGATATTCCCAACGTGAGCGAGGATGCAACGAAGAACCTCGATGATAATGGTATCATCCGCATTGGCGCTTGCGTAGAACCCGGTGATATTCTTATCGGTAAGATTACGCCGAAGGGCGAGTCCGACCCGTCGCCTGAGGAGAAACTGTTGCGTGCTATCTTCGGTGATAAGGCTGGCGATGTGAAGGATGCTTCGCTGAAGGCTTCCCCCTCGCTGAAGGGTGTAGTCATCGACAAGCGTCTCTATTCGCGTGCTATCAAGACGCGTTCCTCAAAGCTGGCTGACAAAGCTCTGCTGCCCCGCATTGATGAAGAGTTCGACGAGCGTGCTACTGAACTGAAGAACATCCTTGTGGGCAAGTTGCTGACGCTAACTGAAGGCCATACCTCGATGGGTGTCAAGGACTATGTAGGTGCGGATGTCCTGCCGAAGGGTGCAAAATTCAGCAAGAGCGCATTGGAAGGTCTGGACTATACGTCCATCCAGCTTAGTCGTTGGACGAAAGACGAGCATGCCAATCAGCTTATCGCCCAGCTCATTATCAATTATCTGCGTAAGTACAAGGAACTTGATGCCGAAATCAAGCGCAAGAAATACGCCATTACCATCGGCGACGAGCTGCCCTCGGGCATCATCCAGTTAGCGAAGGTCTATATTGCCAAGAAGCGCAAGATTGGCGAGGGTGACAAGATGGCTGGTCGTCACGGCAACAAGGGTATCGTCAGCCGCGTTGTTCGTCAGGAGGATATGCCGTTCTTGGAGGATGGAACTCCCGTCGATATCGTGCTGAACCCTCTGGGCGTGCCTTCACGAATGAACATCGGTCAGATTTTCGAGGCTGTTCTCGGTCATGCCGGCCGCAAGCTGGGTGTGCGTTTTGCTACCCCCATCTTCGACGGTGCCACCCTCGACGACCTTTCCGTTTGGACGGATAAGGCAGGACTGCCCCGTTACGGCAAGACCTATATTTATAATGGTGAGACGGGCGAGCGTTTCGACCAGCCCGCTACCGTTGGTGTCACCTATATGCTGAAACTCGGCCACATGGTCGAGGACAAGATGCATGCCCGTTCCATTGGCCCGTACAGCCTCATCACTCAGCAGCCGCTCGGCGGTAAGGCACAGTTCGGTGGCCAGCGCTTCGGTGAAATGGAGGTCTGGGCACTCGAGGCATTTGGTGCCGCTCACATCCTACAGGAAATCTTGACCATCAAGTCCGACGATGTCACCGGTCGTAGCAAAGCCTACGAGGCCATTGTCAAGGGCGATCCTCTTCCCACGCCCGGAATTCCCGAGTCACTTAACGTGCTCCTCCACGAGCTCCGCGGCCTCGGCCTCAGCGTTACGCTTGAATAATACCGTCTAACTCTTCACATCAAAAGGAACATTATCATGGCTTTTAAGAAAGACAATAAGGTAAAGAGCAATTTCTCCAAGATCACCATTGGCTTGGCCTCTCCCGAAGAGATACTCGAGAATTCGTGGGGTGAAGTGTTGAAGCCCGAGACCATCAACTACCGCACCTACAAGCCCGAGCGCGACGGCCTGTTCTGCGAACGCATCTTCGGTCCCTGCAAGGACTACGAGTGCCATTGCGGCAAGTACAAGCGTATTCGTTACAAGGGTATCGTCTGCGATCGTTGCGGCGTTGAAGTAACCGAGAAGAAAGTACGCCGCGAGCGCATGGGCCACATCCAGCTCGTTGTGCCCGTTGCCCACATTTGGTACTTCCGTTCGCTGCCCAACAAGATTGGCTATTTGCTAGGCATTCCCACTAAGCAGCTCGATGCTATTATCTACTACGAGCGCTATATCGTCATCAACGCTGGTGCTGCTTCGAAGCTTGTCCGTCCCGGACAGGTTATTACGGGCGACAATGCCGAGAAGGTACATCGCCTCGACCTCCTTTCGGAGGAGGACTACCTTGCCATCCTTGACCAGCTGCCCGAAAACAACGAGTTGCTGCCCGACGACGACCCCGAGAAGTTCGTCGCCAAGATGGGTGCCGAGGCTATTTATGACCTGCTCATCGGTCTTGACCTCGATAAACTTTCGTACGAGCTGCGCGACCGTGCCAATAACGACGGCAGTCAGCAACGCAAGACCGAGGCTCTGAAGCGCCTACAGGTCGTGGAGTCGTTCCGCGCTTCGCGCGACAGGAACAAGCCTGAGTGGATGATTCTGCGTAACGTGCCTGTCACTCCCCCCGAGTTGCGTCCCCTCGTTCCGCTCGATGGCGGCCGCTTCGCCACCACCGACATCAATGACCTCTATCGTCGTGTCATCATCCGCAACAACCGTCTGAAACGTCTTATCGAGATCAAGGCTCCCGAAGTCATCCTCCGTAATGAGAAGCGTATGCTTCAGGAGGCCGTCGATAGCCTGCTCGACAACAGCCGTAAGTCAAGTGCTGTCAAGAGCGAGGCCAACCGCCCGCTGAAGTCGTTGTCCGACTCTCTGAAGGGTAAGCAGGGACGTTTCCGTCAGAACCTGCTCGGTAAGCGTGTCGACTACTCCGCCCGTTCGGTCATCGTGGTAGGCCCTGAGCTGAAGATGGGCGAGTGCGGTCTGCCTAAGCTGATGGCTGCTGAACTCTACAAGCCGTTCATCATCCGCAAGCTCATCGAGCGCGGCATCGTCAAGACCGTCAAGAGCGCCAAGAAGATAGTCGACCGCAAGGACCCCGTCATCTGGGACATCCTTGAGTTTGTCATGAAGGGCCATCCCGTGCTCCTCAACCGAGCCCCGACGCTTCACCGACTTGGCATCCAGGCCTTCCAGCCCAAGCTTATCGAGGGTAAGGCTATCCAGCTTCATCCTCTTGCCTGTACGGCTTTCAATGCCGACTTCGACGGTGACCAGATGGCTGTCCATCTCCCCCTCTCCAACGAGGCTATCCTCGAAGCCCAGCTGTTGATGCTTCAGAGCCACAATATCCTGAACCCCGCCAATGGCGCCCCCATTACCGTGCCGGCGCAGGATATGGTGCTTGGTCTCTACTACATCACCAAGCTGCGTGAAGGTGCCAAGGGCCAGGGACTTATCTTCTACGGTCCTGAGGAAGCCCTCATCGCCTACAACGAAGGTAAAGTCGATGTCCATGCCCCCATCAAGGTGAAGGTCTGGGACTACGACGAAAACGGCAACCGCGTCAACGTCCTTCGCGAGACCTCTGTCGGCCGCGTCATTGTCAACGAGCTTGTGCCCCCCGAGGTGGGATTCATCAACACCATCATTTCCAAGAAGTCCCTCCGCGATATCATTACCGACGTTATCAAACGTGCTGGTATGGCTCGTGCTTGCGACTTCCTCGATGGTATTAAAAACCTCGGCTATGCCATGGCATTCCGTGGTGGCCTTTCGTTCAACTTGGGTGACATCATCATCCCTGCTGAGAAGGACGCTCTCGTCGCCAAGGGCAACGAGGAGGTCGAGGAAATCACCAACGAGTACAACATGGGTTTCATCACCGACAACGAGCGTTACAACAAGGTTATCGACGTGTGGACCCATGTCAACGACGACCTCTCGCGTATCCTGATGAAGACCATCAGCGCCGACAATCAGGGCTTCAACAGCGTCTTCATGATGCTTGACTCTGGCGCCCGTGGCTCGAAGGAGCAGATTCGTCAGCTCTCCGGCATGCGTGGTCTGATGGCGAAGCCGCAGAAGGCAGGTGCCGAAGGAGGTCAGATTATCGAGAACCCCATCCTCTCCAACTTTAAGGAAGGCCTTTCCGTGTTGGAGTACTTTATCTCTACGCATGGTGCCCGTAAGGGTTTGGCCGATACGGCTCTGAAGACGGCTGATGCCGGTTATCTGACCCGTCGTCTTGTCGATGTCAGCCACGACGTGATCGTCAACGAGGAGGACTGCGGAACCCTGCGTGGTCTCGTCTGCTCCGCCCTCAAGAACGACGACGAAGTGGTTGCCTCTCTGGCCGAGCGCATTCTTGGCCGTGTTTCTGTCCACGACATCAACGACCCTGCTACAGGCGAGCTTATCGTGGCTCAGGGTGAGGAAATTACCGAGCCTATTGCCGCCCGCATCGAGGCTGCCAATATTGAGAGTGTCGAAATCCGTTCGGTGCTCACCTGCGAGGCCAAGAAGGGCGTCTGCGCCAAGTGCTACGGCCGTAACCTTGCTACAGCCCGTATGGTTGAGAAGGGCGAGGCAGTCGGCGTCATCGCTGCCCAGTCCATTGGTGAGCCGGGTACGCAGCTTACCCTCCGTACGTTCCATGCTGGTGGTACGGCATCGAATATTGCCGCTAATGCCAGCATCGTTGCTAAGCATTCCTGCCGTGTCGAGTTCGAAGAACTCCGTACCGTCGATGCCGTTGACGAGACTGGCGAGGCTGTCCGCATCGTCGTTGGCCGTCTGGGTGAAGTTCGCTTCATCGACGTCGCTACCGGCATCACCCTTTCCGTCCATGCCCTGCCTTATGGCTCCACGCTCTACGTGGCCGACAAGTCTGAGGTGGACAAGGGTACGCTCATTGCCAAGTGGGATCCCTTCAACGCAGTCATCGTTACGGAAAATGCGGGTAAGATTCGTTTCCAAGATGTTATTGAAGGCAGTACCTACAAGGTCGAGTCCGATGAATCCACCGGTCTCCGCGAAATCATCATCACCGAGTCCAAGGACCGCAGCAAGATGCCTTCGGCCGAGATTCTCGACGAGAACGATATGGTCATCCGCACTTACAACCTCCCCGTAGGCGGTCACGTTGTGGTCGAGGCAGGCCAGATGGTCAAGGCCGGCGACGTCATGGTGAAGATTCCGCGTGCTCAGGGTAAGGCTGGCGACATCACGGGCGGTCTGCCCCGTGTCACCGAGCTCTTTGAGGCTCGCAACCCGTCCAATCCTGCTGTGGTCAGCGAAATCGACGGCGAGGTCACCATGGGCAAGCTCAAGCGTGGTAACCGCGAGATTGTCGTCACCTCCCGTTCCGGCGACATCAAGCGTTACCTCATCCCCACCAGCAAGCAGATTTTGGTGCAGGAGAACGATTTCGTCCGTGCGGGTACGCCGCTCAGCGACGGAGCCATCACTCCCGCCGACATCCTTGCTATTCAGGGTCCGACGGCTGTGCAGGAGTACATCGTCAACGAGGTTCAGGACGTCTATCGTCTCCAGGGTGTGAAGATTAACGATAAGCACTTCGAGATTATCGTCCGCCAGATGATGCGCAAGGTACAGATCAACGAACCCGGCGACACCCGCTTCCTCGAGCAGCAGATTGTCGACAAACTTGAGTTCATGGACGAGAACGATCGTATCTGGGGCAAGAAAGTGGTTACCGATGCGGGCGATAGCGAAGTCCTCTCTCCGGGACAGATTGTTACCGCACGCCGTCTGCGTGACGAGAATAGCGCCCTGCGTCGTCGCGACCTGCGTATTGTGCAGACGCGCGATGCCGTGCCCGCTACCTCCACCCAGATTCTCCAGGGTATCACCCGTGCCGCCCTTGCTACCAGCAGCTTCATGAGTGCCGCCTCCTTCCAGGAGACTACCAAGGTGCTCAACGATGCCGCTATCAACGGCAAGACCGACACCCTCGAAGGAATGAAAGAGAACGTCATCTGCGGTCACCTCATGCCTGCCGGTACCGGCCAGCGCGAGTTTGGCAAGATTGTCGTAGGCAGCCGCGAGGACTACGAGCGCATGATGGCCAACCGTCAGACCATTACCGATTTCGATGATATGGAGCCCGTCCCCGACATCCGTCGTTGACGACTCTGGCCAATAGTACATAACCGGCAGAATCCCTTCATATGAAGAAGTTATTGTTGTTGCCCTTGCTGGTACTTCTGGGATGCAATCCCATCGAGAAGAAAGCCGAAGTGCCTGTGCTGACTGTCGAAGGAGGCCAGATACAAGGCGTCATGGCCGAGAATCCCGGCGTGTATGTCTATAAAGGCATCCCCTACGCAGCACCTCCCATCGGTGGCCTGCGTTGGAAAGAGCCTCAGCCCGTTGTGGCGTGGGACGGCGTTCGCCTGTGCGACAGGTTCGGCCATCCGGGCTATCAGGCTGTCCACTATCCGGGCTTCTACGCTTCGGAGTGGGGTTATGGCGACGAAGCGCCCTACAGCGAAGACTGCCTCTACCTGAATGTCTATACGAAAGCCCCTGGTCAGGTGAACAAGAAACTGCCTGTGGCTCTTTGGATACACGGTGGCGGCTATCGCGAGGGCTGGGGTACGGAGCCCGAGTTCGATGGACAGGAGTGGGCATCGAAGGATGTGGTGCTCGTCACCATCAACTACCGTCTGGGCATCTTCGGCTTCATGACCTATCCTGAGCTCTCTGCCGAAAGTCCTCATCATGTGAGTGGCAACTACGGCATACTCGACCAGATTCAGTCGTTGCGTTGGGTGAAGGAGAACATTGCCCAGTTTGGTGGCGACCCGGATAACGTCACCATTTTCGGCCAAAGTGCCGGTGCTGGTAGCGTGCGTACCCTTTGCGAGAGCCCGCTTGCCCGTGGCCTGTTCCATAAGGCCATCATCATGAGTGGTGGCGGTCTGAATATCCCTGCCCGCGAGGGCGAGGAGGCCAAGCCTGCCACGCCGATGAACCGCTTCTTTTTCTATAACCCCACGCTCGCCGAGAGCGAGGCTGAGACGAAGCAGGTGATGGACTGGGCAGGGTTGACCGACCTTCAGAAGTTGCGCTCCGCCTCTACGGAGATTATGTACACCGTCGGCACCCTGTATAATATGGTAAACAAGAGCGACCTCTTCCTCATGCAGCGTCCCATCGTCGATGGCTATGTCTGCACGAATACTTTCGACGATGCCGCTCGTGCCGGCACCATCGCCGATGTGCCCTACATGATTGGCTACACGCTGAACGACATGGGCATGATGGGCGCTGGCATAGCCGAGTTCTGCAAGGTGCGCGATGCGCAGGGCAAAAAGGCTTGGGCCTACGAGTTCGCTCGTCCGCTGCCCGACGATGGCAAGCATCCCGAGGTCACCAGCCGTCTGAAGGGTGCCTTCCACTCCTCAGACCTTTGGTTTGTGTTCAAGAGCCTGAAGCATTGCTGGCGTCCTTGGACACAGGGCGACTGGGATTTGGCAGAGAAGATGCTCACGGCCTGGACGAACTTTGCGAAGTATAGCGATCCCAATGGCGAGGGTGAAGGTTTAGGCTGGAAGCCCTGCACGAACGACAATCCGCAGTTCATGCTCTTCAAGCTCGATGCCAACGACAAAGAGGCCAGCACGATGGGCGAGCCTATCCTTCCGAACTAATGTTGAGGCCCAGAGATCGAGATTGCCCGCAGTAAGCCTATGTGCGAAGCGCGGAGGACGAATCATCGTCCTCCGCGCTATTTTCTGGACCGTTTTAGTGCCCCAACAAATATTCCCCATCGTTTGGATATTTCAGGAAAAACTATTACTTTTGCCTGCACTTAATTTCTCCGGCCCATGAAACGCCCCGCGACCCCCGTTCCCTTGTTGCTCATCCTGTTTTTACTGGCTGTTGCTGTTACCTCCTGCCGCAGGGATGCCTCGTTTCACGCCGCCCTCACCCGTGCCGAGGCCCTCATGGAGTCCGACCCCCGTGCCGCCCGCGCCGTGCTGGACAGCCTCAATCTTCAGTCTTCAATTTTTAATCTACCATCCAAAGACGTTGCCCTCTACGCCCTCCTGCGCACGCAGGCCGACTACAAGTGTCGCGTCCGTCTGACGTCCGACTCGCTGCCCCTTATCGCCACGGACTACTATGGCACCCGTCGTAAGACGCAGCGTGCCGCCCTCGCGCAATACTACCTCGGTTGTACCTACAGCGACATGGGTCGCGACTTGGATGCTATCGACGCCTTTCTTCGTGCCATCACACTTTTCCCCGATACGACAAACAAGTATTATGCGTATAGCTTTTTTGAATTGGGACAGCAATACCTTACACACGAAAAGGTAAAGGAAGCCCTTGTGGCATTCCAGCATTACCGCTGCTCGGATGCCTGTCAGTCTGACTCCCTCAATATCGGTTATGGAGACAGGTATTTAGGTATGAGTTACCTTTACATGAATAAGGCCGAACAGGCTGAACCGTACTTCCTAAAGGTCATCGATAATCCCTTCGTGAGTAAAATGTATAAAGACAACACCAATTTTCAGTTAGCCAAACTATATGCTTATCTAAATGAAGACTACGCTAAAGCAAAGCCTTATGTAGAGAAATCTATTGCGGGTTACAAAGACAAGGAGAGCATCGGCGCAGCCTATCATGTCAAGGCCGACATCCTTTGGCATGAAGGTGAACTGGACTCCGCCTTCTACTATTATAAAAAGGTATTGACATGCAAGCAAGACACCCGCACTTACTGCGGAACCTACAAAAGATTGACTGAACTCTCGTTGGTTCTAAACCAGACAGATTCGACGGATGTTTATTTCCAACGTTACCTGGCTTTCGCTGATTCCGTCAGCAAAATCCGCAGGGACAAGGAGATAAGCGACATTGAAAACAACCACGTCGTGGAACTCCACGACCGCGAGCTGGCTGTGCAGCGTTCGCGTCTTTACTGGACGTGGGGTGTTCTGTTTGTTTTCTTGGTGTTTGTTGCCTCTATTATCATTCTTCTTTACGACCGCCGGCACAAAACCGAAAAACTGAAATACGAAAAGGCCCTGAATGCCATCAGACAACAATATTTCGCACAGAATGTGAAACGGGAGGACTCCGCTCCCGAGGACAGTATGCCCCCAACCCCCTCCGTTTCTTTACAAGAGGAACGCAAGGCCCTCTACCAACGGCAGTATGAGTCCAGCGAATGGGCACGCTATTTCAAGAAGCATCTGCCCGACATCAAGGCACAGGGATTTATGCCTGCTGCCGATGCCGAGTCGTTCGAACGCTATCTGAACAACCTCTTTGTCGATATGCTGTTGGACATGGTGAAGGACAACCCCGGCCTCACCGACCAGGATGCGGAATATTGTGCCATGACGTTGCTCGGACTCAAACCGGCACAAATAGCCTATTGTTGCCGTTTGTCCCTATCCTCCTGCTACACCCGCCGCAGCCGAATGAAACCTCGCATGACGGCAGAGTGGTATCAGTTCGTTTTCGGCAAAGAACCCTAAGCAACATCCCATTTTTCTCTTAAATATCTTACAAAAACCTTTCATTTGCCCCTCTGATGTAAAATGTAAGGTTTTTGTAAGGTTTTTTTCATGGTATTTCTTTTTCTTCTTTCTATTTTTGTCCCCGAAAAAATAAGTATTAACCTCCAAAATCAAGTATTATGAAAAAGAATTACATTTTGCTTCTTGCCCTGCTGCTTTTTGTCGGAGCTGTTCACGCTCAGCAGCCAGACCGAACCTACATTACTTTAGTGAATGATGATCCCGAATCTGTAAACATCGACGCTCCCACGGCCTATTTGGTGAACTATACGGTATCAGATGATATTAATATTTTGTTTGCACGTACTGATAGCGTAAGGGTAGCTATAACGACGGAGAATAACGATTCCCTTTTTGTGAAGGATTTCTTTTATACGGATGATGCTAGGGTACAGATGAAATATACTGGAATACCCGATGGGAAATACTGGCTGAACGTTTTCTATGAAGGTTTCTGGTGGAAAGGAGATTTCGAGTTCGTATCGCATAAGCCTAAAGGACTGGATGTGTACATTGACAGCACGTACTATCGCATGAATGGAGAATATGCTACCACCGTAAAGCCAGATATTAATGGCAGGACTCCCAGTCACAGGATGTTTTGGAATGCTTTTGAACGGGACTATCCGCTCCATGTCGTTATTCCTTCAGAAATTACTTACGAGGGAGAAACATTTCAAGTGATTGGTGTTGAAGGTGGCTCCTTCAAGTATTGCCATTTTTTGTTGACGGTTTCTCTCCCGAATACAATTACTTCTATTGGTGATTGTGCTTTTCAAGGATTGTGATAATCTTTTGCGTGTCAACATCCCTGAAAGTGTTACTAGTATAGGATTTGGTGTATTCATGGGATGCGCAAAATTATTTTCAATCGTATTTCCTGAGGGTATAGAGACCCTAAAAGAACAAATGTTTGTTGGATGTAAGAATCTTTGTTCTGTCACGCTTCCGAGCAGCCTTACGAAAATCGAGCGATGGGCTTTCCATAGTTGTTCTTCTTTACCCTTTATAGATATTCCCGACGGTGTTACGTCCATCGGAGAGTATGCATTCTTCGGTTGCACAAATTTGCTATCCGTCACCCTTCCTGAGAAAATAACCCGGATTGAGGATAACGCATTTACAGGCATGCCTAATTCTGCCCACATCTACTGCCATTCGAAAGTTCCTTGTAAAATCAGTAAAAATGCTTTCAACTACAATTGTACCTTACATGTTCCCTATGGAAGTTTGGATAAGTATTTGAGTGCCGATAACTGGTGCGACTTCGCATATATCGAGGAGATGGATAAAGAAGAAAGCGGTAATCCGGTGTATGGCGATGAAACGGGTGTCGCTCCTGTTGTGAACGACGATGCCGCATCCGATGGACAGTTCTACGACCTCCAGGGCCGTCCCGTGGATGGCACGCAGAAGGGCCTCTACATCCGTAACGGAAAAAAAGGTGCTGGTGAAGTGACATACACAACAGACAATGATATAAACCAGTTTTATTAGCTTACTTTTCTGATACGATGCATCCTCAGCCCCGCTGCTCGCGACGAGTGGCGGGCCTGTTCAGGCGGATTTGCAATCCGGCTGCGATGAGAAGGGGATTTACAATCCCTAGCCTGATTAAAGAAAAATGAAAGAATTGTTTTAATTTGTTAGAGTATAATTAACCCATAAAAAAAGGAACTATGAAAACAAAGTATTTTAGGTTCATCCGACAAATGCGTAGTTGTTGTGATGTAACGACAGAATCTTGAGTTCGAAGAACTTTTCATCTCTATATCCGTATGCTTGTCGCTTCATTGTTTTGATTTTATTGTTTATGCCTTCGATTTTTCCTGTAGAGA
>JAFXXQ010000014.1 GCA_017542145.1 Bacteroidaceae bacterium
ACAGGAAAAATCGAAGGCATAAACAATAAAATCAAAACAATGAAGCGACAAGCATACGGATATAGAGATGAAAAGTTCTTCGAACTCAAGATTCTGTCGTTACATCACAATAACTACGCATTTGTCGGATGAACCTTTTTTGTCGATTCTCTTTGAGGGGATTGTTAAGGGCTAATTGGGCGGCATAGGCCCCATCGGTCCCATGGGCCCCATGGGAGGGAATGTGCCCTTTTTCATCATCTGGTTCATGCGGTAGTTCATGAAGAGGCCTTTCAGCAGCCCGCCGAAGTCGAAGCCCAGCTTCTGCCCCTGCAGATTGTAGTAGGGCATGACGATGGGCGTGGCTTCCAGCCTGCCGTTATAGGGGTTCATCTCCGTCTTTTCGCCCAGGTCGATGCCCCATTTCTTGTCTTCTGTATGGAATGTCAGATAGGCTCCGAACAAGCCCTGAGCAGGTGTCTGGTACATGCTGAAGAAACTGGGCGCCTGGTAGATGCCGAAGGTGCTGACGCTGGCGTAGTCCGACAGTTCGTAGGTCAGTTGTGCGTGGAGTGTGGCCGTATTGTAGAGGATGCCTGTCTTTTGCAGCATGGCGCCTCCTGTAAGCGTCAGTCTGTCGCTGAAGTGGTGAATGCCTGTGACGCCCGCTGTGGCAATGCCTCCGATGCCAGGCATGGGCTGGATGCTGTTGTAGCCCGTCAGCCTTCCCCCGTCCCAGCGGAGCAGATAGTTTTTCTGATTGTATTGCCGGAAGTTGAATTTCTGATTCAGTTCGTAGGTGGTGGGTAGCTGCGATGTGGATGTGCTGGATAACGGCTGCCGTAGCTTGAACTCTGGGAATACGGCTCTGCTTAGTCCCATGTCCGACGGCACAAGTTGCATAGGGGGCAAGGCGAGACTGTCCTCGTCAGAGACGAAAGCTGGTTCTGCCGTCTCCTGCGACCATGCAGCCGACGCGCAGAACATCATCATCATACAAACCAATGCCAATCGTTTCATATCGTGCGGCAAAGGTAGGATAAACTTTCGGACATCAGCGCAGGAAACGATGTAATTAACGTTAAACGCTGGCAAATTAACGTTAAACGCTGGCAGATTAGCGCAAGGGAAAGGGACGCGAAACTCCGCGCCCCTATAAAGAATGGGTTTTCTGACGTGTGGCTTACTTCTTGCCAAGGATGGAGCCGAGGATGGAGCCGAAGATGCCACCACCGCCTGACTTCTTGCCGCCTACGCCGAGGGTGATGAGGATGTCGTTGAAATCGACGTCACCATCGCCATCCTGGTCTTTGAGGATGCCGCCCAGCTTGCCTACAATGCTGGGAATGAGGCCTGTGAGAGCACCGTTGATGGAGCTGCCGAGGTTCAGCGAAGAGAGGATGTTCTTCGTGAAGAGGTTGGTTGCCAGGGCCGTGACGGGGCTGGCAGCTGCCGATGAGGTGCCTGTGAGGAGGCCTTTCAGCATGTCGATGCCGCCTGGTTTGGTGGCGGTCTGCGTGAGGCTGCCCAGAATAGAGTCGGAGAGGCCGTTGAGGACTGTGTTCTTGGCATTTGTGGGGACTTCTACGCCACCTACTGCCGATGCTACTTGCTTCGTGATGAAGTCTTGAATGTTGAAAGCCATGGTTTTGATAATTAAAAGTTAATAAAAAGAATCAGGAATTATGTGTAATCCTTGTTGTCATTTGATAACGGGTTTCTGCTGTTCGAGCGTGGGATGTCCGCCTGAGAAGGAGGGCCAGCCGTCGTCGCTCCAAACGATGCGGTCGAGGTTCATGGCGCGGCCCCTGTAGCCGTTCTGACGCCAGAAGGTGTGGTAGTACATCCAGTCCTGTCCGGCATCGTCCTTGATGATTTGCGAGTTGTGGCCCGTGCCTACGAAAAGGCTGTCGGCTGTGCCGCTGAGGATGACGTTGGGGAAGTCGTGGGCGAGGAGCGATTCGCCTTCGCGTCCCACAAACGGGCCGAGGGGCTTGCGTGAACGGGCCACGAGGACGTGATAGGTGCTGCGTGCACCCTCGCAACAACTGCCGCGCGAGGTGAAGAGGTAGCACCATTTCCCTCGTCGCACCATATAGGCACCCTCCATATTGTCTGCACCAAGCTGCACGGGCTTGGCGCCCTTCTTCAGCGCGAGGCCGTCTTTGCTGAGACGGATGCCCCACACGCCCGAGCCCTTGCCGAGGCTGCCCCAGATGAGGTATTTCTTGCCGCGGTCCACGAAGAGGTTAGGGTCGATGCTGTTCATAACGCCGATGGCTTCGAAGTCCACCAGCCTGCCGCAGTCCTTGAACGGTCCCGTGGGGCTGTCGCTGACAGCTACGCCGCTGGCAGAGGCCACAAGGTTGCCCCACACACCCAGGGCATAGTAGAGCACATAGTGTCCATCGACATAGTTGATGTCGGGTGCCCAAAGACGTGAACCTCTGCGCCACGAGGGCATACCGACGCCTTCGAATCCGTCGCCGATAAACTCCCAGTTAATCATATCCTTGGAGCGATAGATGGGGAGGGTGACAGAGCCGCGCGCCGAGCGGTCGCCCGTACATTCAGCCATATTTGCAGCTGTGCTGTAGGCATAGAACCACCCTGTCCGGGCACGGTCGTCAAGTACCGTAGGGTCGGGGCAATTGTGGGGGATGACGGGATTGCGGAACGTTTCCTGCGCCCAAGTCACTTTGGGGACAAGGCAGAGGAGCAAAAGGAGAAGAGAAGCGCGTCGGGTGGTTTTTTTCATAATAGAATCTTTTTATTTGATGGGTTTCACAATGAGGATGCGGGCATCAACGGCTGTGATGTTGTCAGCTGATGCCAGCAACGGATTGATGTCTATCTCTTTGATTTCTGTCGCGAAGCGGAGGAGGGTGGAGAGGCGGACGATGATTTCGGCATACTTCTGCTCGTTGACGCCCTGTTGTCCGCGTGTGCCGCTGATGATTTTGTACCCCTTGAGGGAGCGAATCATAGAGTAGGCTTCGGCGTAGGAGAGGGGAGCGAGGCCGCTGCTGACGTCCTTCAGCACCTCGACGAAGATGCCTCCCAGTCCGCAGAGTACCACGTGTCCGAAACGTGGCTCGTACTTGGCGCCGATGAAGAGCTCTGTGCCGTTCAGCATGGGCTGTACCATGACGGCGCGTGCGTCCTGAATCCTCATCAGACGGTCGAACTCGAAGGAGAGGTGTTCCTTGCTGCCGATGCCCAGCACCACACCGCCCACGTCGCTCTTGTGGATGGGGCCGACGACCTTCGCAACCACAGGGAATCCCACCTGATCGGCAAAGCTGAGCAAATCGTCCTTGTCGTCCGACACCCGTTCGGCTACCATGGGTATGCCTGCCGAGGTAAGCAGCTCGCGCACTTGGTCGGGGGGCAGGTAGCCGTCGGTCTTTACAGAGTCGATAATGGAGCGTATGCGCATGATATCCACTCCATAGAGCTCAACCTCAGGAGGGGCAGGGGAGGGCGTCTTCATGATCTGCGTGAGGGCTGTAGCAAGCGTTACCTCATCGCTGAAATTCACGTGCCCCTTCTTCAGGAACTCTTCCACCTCGGGCCCAGCCGTGTGGAGGCAGGGAAGGATGGGGAAGATGGGCTTTTTGCATTCGAGAATCTTCTGATGGAGGACGTCGTAGGCCTCATAGAGGGTGACAAGTCCTGGGGTGCCGAAGATGACGAAGATGGCGTCGATATTCTTGAAGCGGTTTTCGCAGTAGTCGATGGCCAGGGCAAGGTGCTGGGGGGTACCCGTGGCAAGGATGTCGATGGGGTTGCTGACAGCGGCGCCAGGGTAGAGTTTCGACTTCAGCTCATCGACGTCGGGCCCTTCAAGCTTGGGCACGCAGAGGCCGCCCTTCGAGAGGGCATCAGTAAGCATGACACCAGGACCACCGGCATGGGTGACAATGGCGAAGTTCTTGCCCTTCAGCTCGGGCAGCATGAAGATGGAACCCACCGTGGTGAGTTCCTCGCGCGAGAAGCAGCGGACGATGCCTGCCTTGCGGAAGAGGGCTTCGACGGCGCTGTCGCTGGTGGCGATGGCACCCGTGTGGCTGGAGGCTGCACGGCTGCCGCTCTCGCTCGACCCCGCCTTGATGGCGGCTATGCGACAGCCCTTGCGGATGAGCGAACTGGCGTGGAAGAGCAGCTTGTCGGGGTTGGCAATATTCTCGATGTAGAGCAGCTTGACGTGCGAGTCGGTCTTTGGGTTGAAGTGCTCGTCCATGTACTGCAGGACGTCCTCGATTCCAATCTGCTTGCCGTTGCCCACGCTCCAGACGGAGTTGAACGCCAGCCCTTTGGTGACAGCCGACTCGAGGATGAAGACAGCTGTGGCTCCGCTTCCGCTGATGAAGTCGGCACCCTCTGGGGTAAGGCGGGGGATGGGCTTGGTGAAGACGCTATGGTGATGGGCATTCAGCAGGCCGATGCAGTTCGGCCCAATAAGGGCTGCACCATAGCGCTCGCAGGTATCGAGAATCTGCTGCTCAAGGGCTGCTCCGGCTGCTGTCTCCTCGCCAAAGCCCGCTGAGATGATGATGAAGGCGCGGACACCTTTCTCGGCAGCCAGCTGTTCCACATAGCCTGGACAGGCTACGGCTGGGACGACAAGGATGGCGAGGTCGGTAGGCGGCAGCTCCTTAGCATCGTGGAACACCTTGATGCCCTGCACCTCGTCCTCCTTGGGGTTGATGATGCGCAGGGTGCCGCTGTAGTTGCCGCTGATGAGGTTGCGGACTACGGCACCCCCGGGCTTGTGGGTGTTGTTCGACCCACCCACCACGACAATGCTCTCCGGCTGAAGCAGTTGTTTGTTAAACATGGCAAGATTTTTTCAGTTAAGCGTTAAGAATTAAGAATTAAGAAAGATTGTCCTGTATGCAGGGAATCGAATATCAAAGCTTTTTTCTTAACTCTTAATTCTTAACTCTTAACTCATTCTTTTTACCAGGCAAACAGGGGATAGCCCTTCATGATGTCGTTGACGTGGGCGCGGACGCGGGTGATGACGGCCTCGTCTTCTGGGGCGTTGAGGACTGTCTCGATGAGGGCAGCAATCTCCACCATGAGGTCTTCCTTGGCACCACGGGTGGTGATGGCAGGGGTGCCTAGGCGGATGCCGCTGGTCTGGAAAGCGCTACGGGTGTCGAAGGGCACCATGTTCTTGTTGGCCGTGATGTCGGCTGCCACAAGGGCTTTCTCGGCCACTTTACCCGTTAGGTCGGGGTACTTGGGACGCAGGTCAACGAGCATCGAGTGGTTGTCCGTACCGCCGCTGACGATGTGGAAGCCTCTGCCCATCAGCTCCTCGGCCAGGCGGGCAGCATTCTTCTTCACCTGCATCTGGTAGGTCTTGAACTCAGGCTGCAGGGCTTCGCCGAAGGCAACGGCCTTAGAGGCGATGACGTGCTCCAGCGGGCCGCCCTGGATGCCTGGGAAGACGGCGCTGTTCAGCAGGGCCGACATCATCTTCACCTCACCCTTCGGGGTGGTCTTGCCCCAGGGGTTGGGGAAGTCCTTGCCCATCAGGATGATGCCTCCGCGCGGACCACGCAGGGTCTTGTGGGTGGTGCTGGTGACGATATGGGCATATTTGAGCGGGTTGTCCAGCAGTCCGGCAGCGATGAGTCCGGCAGGGTGGGCCATGTCGATCATCAGGATGGCGCCCACTTCGTCGGCAATGTGGCGCATACGGGCATAGTCCCATTCGCGGCTGTAGGCCGAACCTCCGCCGATGATCATCTTGGGACGCTCGCGCAGAGCAGTCTCCTCCATCTGGTCGTAATCGACGCGGCCTGTTTCCTTATTCAGGTTATATTCGCAAGCTTGATAGAGGATGCCGCTGGTGTTGACGGGTGAACCATGTGAGAGGTGTCCTCCATGGCTCAGGTTGAGGCCCATGAACTTGTCGCCCGGATTGAGGCAGGCAAGGAAGACGGCGGCATTCGCCTGCGCCCCGCTGTGGGGCTGCACATTGGCATATTCTGCGCCAAACAGACGGCAGACACGTTCGATGGCGAGGTTCTCGCTCTTGTCGACGACCTCGCAGCCGCCATAGTAGCGCTTGGCTGGGTAGCCCTCGGCATATTTGTTGGTCATGTACGAGCCCATGGCTTCCATGACTTGGTCGCTGACAAAGTTCTCTGAGGCAATCAGTTCGATGCCCTTCAGCTGACGCTGATGTTCCTCTTCGATGAGGTTGAAGATTTCGGTGTCTCTTTTCATTATTATAGTTTAAAAGGGTTTGTCTTTGTTTTTTTTCGGCCGTAAAGGTAATGCTTTTTTCGTAAAAAAAAGCACGAATGGGAGATAATCATAAAAAAAACGTAAAAAGTGAAAAAAGGCTTTGGCGGTTATGGGGAAAGAACTATCTTTGCAGTCGCTGAAAATCGGAATACTCAGAGAAACTCGGAATATTCAGAATACACAGAAAAAACATCATTAACCCCAAAAAACAAAAAAACATTATGGCAAAATTCATTTGTACCGTCTGCGGCTACGTCTATGAAGGCGACGAAGCCCCTGCCAAGTGCCCCCAATGCGGCGTGCCGGCATCGAAGTTCAAGAAAGTAGAGGAGACTGAAGGTCTTCAGTTCGTCCAGGAGCACGTCATCGGCGTGGCCAAGGGCTGCGACGAGGAGATGCTGAAAGACCTGCGCCACCACTTCACGGGCGAGTGCAGCGAGGTGGGCCAATATCTGGCCATGAGCCGTCAGGCCGACCGCGAGGGTTATCCCGAGATTGCCGAGGCATTCAAGCGCTACGCCTGGGAAGAGGCCGAGCATGCCGCCAAGTTCGCCGAGCTGCTGGGCGAGGTGGTCTGGGACACCAAGACCAACCTTGAGAAGCGCATGATGGCTGAGGCCGGCGCCTGCGAGGACAAGTATCGCATCGCCAAGAACGCCAAGGCTCAGAACCTCGACGCCATCCACGACACCGTCCACGAGATGGCCAAGGACGAGGCCCGTCACGGAAAGGGCTTCGAAGGTCTCTTCAACCGCTATTTCAAGAAGTAATCCTGCAGGGTGCTTCACGGAAGCAACGAAGGCATCTCCTTTTGGGGATGCCTTTGCTGTTATACTAGCGTTATTCTTATTCTCATCAAACGCTACGCCCGTAGCCCCTTGGGCTGTGCGCACAGCCCAAGCATCTGACGGAATAGCCCAAGCAACTGACGGCACGGGCCTCTAGGGGAGTGATGTCTCAGAAGGGCCGATTTCTACGAGATTAACGACCCTTCTGTGAGACTGAGAAACCCTCTGTGAGACTGATAGAGAAGCACACCTTCACGTAAAGCCGATGTCATTTCTGAAAAAAAGTCGATGATTGTCGGAAACTGATTTTTTGGGGGGCTGCAGTCTCAATTTGTGAAATCGCACTCTTTGCCGATAAAACCCAGTCTCAAGATCCGTTTTTACGTTAATTTGTGTTAATAAAAATGGCGGCGGAGATAGGAGGAGAACGTGGTGAAGTTGATATGGAATGCGTAATGGGTTGCCTTTTAGCGAATTAGTTGGATTGATAAAGGATGAAAAGTCTGTTTTCAGTCTCAGAGTCTCAGTTGTTTTTTAAGCTACCCCCTCACTCGTCTTTTTTCATATATATTATTATTAT
>JAFXXQ010000050.1 GCA_017542145.1 Bacteroidaceae bacterium
CATAGCGACGAGAGTAGCGTTCCTGGCAAAAGCGGGAGTTTGGCGCTCCCACCATATCCAGCAGGATACCAAAACGGGCGATATAATTGGCTTTATGTGGGTGCCGCGCCCAGTACTGCGAGCCGAGACACCATGTATTGTCGGAAGAGTCGTACTCGTCGCTGTGCATACCATAGTCCTCCGCATCGAAGAAGATGATATCCACGCCTATTGTAGGTTGCTGGTGCTGCAATTGACGGGCAATCTCCAACAGGACACCCACGCCGCTGGCACCATCGTTGGCGCCAGCGATGGGGGTACGATGGTTTTTCACGTCGGGGTCGTTGTCGGCCCAGGGGCGACTATCCCAATGAGAGCAGAGGATGACGCGCTTGTTGGTAGCGGTATTGTAGCTGCCGATGATATTGCGCATGGGCAACGGGTCGCCGTTGTAGGCTTTCAGGTCGGCAGTCTGCTCTGTGACTTCCGCGCCAAACGCGCGCAGTTTGGCCACAAGCCAGTCGCCACAGGCTTTGTGTGCCTCAGAGCCTGTGACGCGGGGCCCGAAAGCCACCTGCGACGACACAAAGCTATAGGCGCTATCGGCGTTGAATGCCGGAACCGTCACGCCTGACTGCTCCACAACGACTGCGCTCTTCTTGGGCGTACAGCACGAGAGGGTCAATAATGAAAAATGAAAAATGAAGAATGAAAAATAAAGCGTTGTCCTTTTCATACTCAGAGATTCAGTTTCCATGTCGCACCTTCTTTCGTATCCTTGATTTCAAAGCCGAGCGCAGCAAGTTCATTACGGATTTTGTCGCTGGTGGCCCAATCCTTGTTGGCTTTTGCCACGGCACGCTGCTCGAGCAGCATATCAACCACCTTGCTGAAGGCCTCCTCGCGGGCTGCGTTGCCAGCACCCGTTTCTTCCTTCATGCCGAGGATGTCGAAGAGGAATAGGTGGAAGGTCTCCTTCAACGTCTTCAGGTCGTCGGCCGAGACGGTTGCCCGGCCGTCGGCCACCTGGTTGATATGACGGCAGGCGTCGAAGAGGTGACTGATGACAATGGGGGTGTTGAGGTCGTCGTTCATGGCCTCGTAGCATGCGTCGCCAAGGTTTTTCACATCAATGGTGGAGGTGGCCGACGGCGCAATACGTCCTAGGTTCTTCCAACCCTCCATCAGACGGTCAAGTCCCTTCTCGGCTGCCTGCAGGGCTTCGTTGCTGAAGTCAACCGTGCTGCGGTAGTGCGCCATAAGGATGAAGAAGCGGATGGTCATGGCGCTATAGGGCTGTGCCAGCTTCTCGTGGCGGCCCGTGAAGAACTCATCCAACGTGATGAAATTGCCGAGGCTCTTGCCCATCTTCTGCCCGTTGATGGTAATCATATTGTTGTGCATCCAGTAGTGCACCATGTCGCTGCCCTGGCTGGCGACGGCCTGTGCTATCTCGCACTCGTGGTGGGGGAAGACGAGGTCCATGCCGCCGCCATGAATATCGAACTGCGCACCAAGGTATTTGCGCCCCATGGCCGTACATTCGCAATGCCAGCCAGGGAATCCGTCGCTCCAGGGGCTGGGCCAGCGCATGATGTGCTCGGGCTGAGCCTTTTTCCAGAGGGCAAAGTCAACGGGGTTGTGCTTCTCCTGCTGTCCGTCGAGATTGTCACGCGAGGTATTGATGACGTCCTCGAGATTACGGCCCGAGAGGCGGCCATAGTGATGCACATTGTTATACTTAGGCACATCAAAATAGACGCTGCCCTCGCTCTCGTAGGCAAAGCCGTTGTTCAATATCTCCTTGACCAACTGTATCTGCTCGATGATATGGCCAGAAGCGTGGGGCTCGATGCTGGGCGGCAGCACATTAAGTGCTTCCATAGCCTTGTGGTAGCGGTTCTCATAGTGCTGCACCACCTCCATCGGCTCCAGCTGCTCCAGCCGCGCCTTCTTGGCTATCTTGTCCTCGCCCTCGTCGGCATCGTGCTCCAGATGGCCCACATCGGTAATATTGCGCACATAGCGCACCTTGTAGCCCAAATGCTGCAAGTAGCGGAACAACACGTCGAACGTGATGGCAGGACGAGCGTGTCCAAGATGGGCGTCGCCATAGACTGTCGGGCCACACACATACATGCCCACATGTCCCTCATGGAGCGGTTTGAACAATTCTTTCGAACGCGTCAGCGTATTATAAACAAACAGCTTGTTATCCATCATACCCAAAATTTTCTGCAAAGATAGTGCAAGCCGAGCGAAAAGCAAAATTTATTTTGGCTTTTCCGAAGCGAAGCCTATCTAAAAGGGCTGAAGCCCTTATAGGTAGTGCAAGGCGAGAGATTTTGCAAATAAATTTGGTATTTATCTTGCCTTGCACTACCTTTGCAGGCTGAGAGGCAAACACGTTACGACATTACCTATGATAGACGAAGCATTACAACGGCAACTGCGCGAGCAGTATAATCCGGAAGGGGCACCCAAGCGCGAGGTGCAGCATTGTCTTGTGGAGATTCTTGTGGAGTTTGACCGTATCTGCCGCGCTGAGGGTCTGACGTATTTCTTGGATTATGGCACGTTGTTGGGTGCTTATCGCCACGGAGGCTTCATTCCGTGGGACGACGATGTGGATGTCTCGATGCCTTCGAAGGACTATCGGCGTTTTCAACAGGTGGCGCCTGCGATGCTTGACGAACGGTTTTTCCTCCAGACAAAACAATCAGACAAGGAGGCACGCATGGGGCATGGACTGATGAAAATACGTCGCAATGGCACGCTCTCCATCAATCGTGCTTCGGATTTTCATGTAACCTATCACAGGGGCATCTCTATTGACATCTTCGAGAGCGTGACGACGCCAGCCGTGAGTCCATCGTTCTTCCATTGGATGAACCGCCGAGTGGGCAAGTCGTTCGGCTTTTTCGCCTACCCCAAGCCTATGAGTTTCCTGAACGTGGTGCGCAGTATAGTATTCCCTGTGGAGTATGGATTGTTGAAAGGGCTTTGGGCAATAGTTTGTACACTTCGTCCAAAGGACCGCGAGGCTGGGACGCTGGAACGCAATGACACGAAGGTTCCTACATTGACGAAAGACCTTTATCCAACAGAAGAGTTGGCGTTCGAGGGACATACATTCTGTGTTCCTCATAACATAGAGGCGCGACTGACGTCTATCTATGGAAAGAACTACATGACGTTACCGCCTGAGCGACAACGCAAAATGCACGCCGTATTCATGTGTGCCGATACAGCTGAGTGTTATACGAACAACGAGGTGCTGCGATGACGGTCAAGGAGATACAGCTAAAGATATGTGCCCATGTGCTGGACGTGTGCCAAAGACACGGACTCCGGGTTTGGGCCGATTGGGGCACCCTGCTGGGTGCTGTGCGCGAAAAGGGGATGATTCCTTGGGACGATGACATCGACCTGATGATGCTACGCGAGGACTACGAGCGGCTAATCCTGTTGGCTGACACGGAGTTCCAATCACCCTTTTTCCTGCAATGTGTCCACACGGAACGAGGCTACTATCGTGGTCATACGCAGGTGCGCTACGACGGCACAGCCGCCATCCTGCCGGCCGACATTTGTCAGCCGTTCCATCAGGGCATCTTCATTGATCTCTTTGTCTATGACCACATCCCTGACGACCTGAACTGTGCCGGGTGGCGGCGCTCGCTACGTATGGCACGAACGGCGCAGAAGTGTTTGCAGACGGCTCAATATGGTAAAGGGATGAAACGAATGATAGCCCGGATGCTCTGTGGCACACTGGGCAACAAGAGACTATACCGCCTGTTTGAGCGCCAGTTTACGAAGTGGAATGAAAAAGAGACAAAACGGATAGCCTGTCCGACGTTCGACTGGCGACAGGTGGAGCGCGAGGCGAAGGAGCGGGCGTGGTACGACGAGACGGTAATGCTGCCCTTCGAGGACTTGGAAATTCCCGCCCCCATTGGTTACGACAAAGTATTGACAACGCTTTATGGAGCGAACTACATGACGCCCCGTCAGGATTCATCGGGGCACGGTGAGGTCATCCTCGATGCTGAGCGCGACTATCGAGAGGTCATTCAAGAATTAAAGAGTCGAAAATAAGGAATGAGGAAAAAGGATTTCGATTTTCTGATTGTCGGAGCAGGACTATACGGCGCCATGTTTGCCTATCGTGCAAGGCAGAGGGGTATGCGCGTACTCGTCATCGACAAAAATCCTCACGTCGGCGGCGGATGCTACACGGAGGAGGTCGATGGCATTCAGGTGCACCGCTATGGACCGCACATCTTCCACACATCCAACAACGAGGTGTGGGACTTCGTGAACAGCCTCGTGCCCTTCAATAATTTTGTTAATATGCCTATTGCCTGCTTTCGGGGAAAGCGCTATAACCTGCCGTTCAATATGAACACCTTCTACCAGCTTTGGGGTGTAAAGACAGCGGACGAGGCTCGCGCCATCATTGAGCAGCAGCGGGCTGAGTTCGCCCATATCGCTGAGCCTGCCAACCTGGAGGAGCAGGCGCTGAAACTTGCCGGACGCGACATCTACGAGACACTCATCAAGGGCTACTCTGAAAAGCAGTGGGGCATGAAGGCAACAGAAATCCCGGCCTTTGTCATCCGCCGCCTGCCGTTCCGATTCGAATACAACAACAACTATTTCAACGACACCTATCAGGGTATTCCTATCGGTGGCTACACGCGGCTGTTCGAGAAACTTTTAGATGGCTGCGAGGTGAGGCTGAAAACAGACTATTTTGAAGCACGCGCCTTTTTCGACAGTCTCGCTGATACGATGGTCTATACAGGCCGTATGGACAGCTTCTACGACTGCCGCTTCGGTGAGCTGGACTTCCGTTCGCTCCGCTTTGAACACAAACAGCTGGAAGGCATACGCGACTTTCAGGGCAATGCCGTCGTCAACTACACGGAAGCCGAAGTCCCCTATACGCGCTGCATCGAGCACAAACACTTCGAGTTCGGCCAGCAACCCAATACCGTCGTCACTTACGAATACCCCCAGCGTTGGGAGACTGGCGCTGCGCCCTACTACCCCATCAACAACGAGCGCAACAACCGTCTCTACGCCCGCTATGCCGAGCTGGCGGCCCACGAGGACCACGTCCTCTTCGGCGGTCGTCTGGCTGAATACAAATACTACGATATGCACCAGATTGTGGAAAAGGTCCTTGCATTGCCCCTAACCCTTTATCTCTAACCTTTTTATGAAACTTTTGTCCCTTATCATCCCGACCTATAACATGGAGGCGCTGCTGCCGCGATGTCTTGATTCGTTGCTGGTGCCTGCCACGCTGGAGCGACTGGAGGTGATGGTAGTGAACGATGGCAGCCGCGACGGCTCGCTTGCCGTAGCCAACGGTTACAAGGAGCGCTTTCCCCAGGCCATCACAGTCATCGACAAGCCCAACGGCAATTACGGGTCGACCATCAACGCAGCCCTGCCCATCGCACAGGGAAAGTACGTCAAGGTCCTCGACTCAGACGACTGGTTCGACACCGCTGCGCTGGTGGAATTTCTCGACAAATTGGAAGTGGTGGAAGCCGATATGGTCATCACCCATTTCTCCATCCTGCACGACGACGGCAGTCGCGAAGTGACGAAATACAACGTCTATGGCCGCGAGCCCTACGACTACGGCCGCATCTATGCGCTGGACGACGTGCTGAAGGACGGCTACATCCGCTTTTTCCTCATGCACGCCCTCACTTATCGCACGGCGCTGCTGCGCCAGTTCGGCTATCGTCAGACGGAGGGAATCTCCTATACCGATACGGAGTGGGCATGCTACCCTGTGTTCTACGCCCAGGATATCGTCTTCTTCGATATCAACCTCTACCAATATAATCTAGCGCGCGAGGGACAAACGATGGACCCCAAGGTCATCGCCCGCAGCCTCGGGCAGATGGAGCTGATGACACGCCAGCTGCTCCGTTTCTACGGCTCGCAGGACCTCAGCCGCCTCTCCGCCACACGCCGGGCGTTCCTTAGCCAGTACTACACCAACCGCATCCGCTTGATGTACAAGTGCCATCTGTTGGACATCCCTCGTCGTCAGTTCGATGCCAGCCACTTTGCTGAGCTTGATGAAGAGTTGTCGGCTGCCTGCCGTCAGTACGGCTTCGGCCCCGTCCGCCTTTACCCTGAGAACAAGATTATCCGTGCCGACGCCCTCCGCTATTGGCATCGTCAACATCGCCGCTGGCCTCGCTGGTTCGAAGCCTTCAGCCACATGGTTGACAAGGTGATGAAGTGGCTCTTTGTCCATATCTTCAAACGCTAACCTTTATACCCTTATCCCCCTATGCTCTCCGTCATCATCTGCACTTATAATCGTGAGCGGTACATGTATAATGTCCTGCGCAGCCTTGCTGAGGGTGATTATCCCCACTGTGACTACGAAATCATCTGGGTGGACAACAACAGCACCGATGCCTCTGCCGCCGAGGTCGGGCGTTTCGCCGCCGACTACCCCGATGTCCGTCTGCGTACCTTCGTGGAGAAGAACCAAGGCCTTTCGTACGCCCGCAATCGCGGCATTGCTGAGGCAAAGGGCGATATTCTGGTCTATGTGGATGACGATGCCACCGTAAACGCCTGCTACCTGAGCACCTACGCCCGTTTCTTCGCCGCCCGTCCTGAAGTAGATGCCGCTGGAGGCCCCATCATCCCCTCGTATGAACAAGGCGACGAGCCTCGTTGGATGACCCACTTCGTCCGCCGCCTTCTCACCGGCTACCTCTATTTCGGCAACAAGGCTAAACCCTTCCCAGGCGAAAACTATCCAGGCGGGGGCAATGCCGCCTATCGCCGCACGGTCTTTGAACGCATCGGACTATACAACGTCAGTCTGGGGCGCAACGGCGACAGCCTCGCTGGAGGCGAAGAGAAGGACATCTTCAGCAAGATGACAGCCGCAGGAATGACGTTCTGGTATCTGCCTGATGCCATCCTCTATCATAGCATACCTCCCTATAAGTTGGAGAAGCCCTATTTCGACCGTCTCACCCATAGCATCGGCGCCAGCGAACGGGTACGCACAAAAACCCACGGTGCCGGGGCCTACCGCCGTCGCCTTCTAGCAGAAGCGAAAAAGTGGGGGGGTACACTAGTCCTCTGGCTCTACTATTTGCTGACGCTGCGTCCCTCGTGCGGAGCCAAGCTCATCCGCTTCCGCCGCAACGTCACCCGCGGATTGGTTAAAGGAAGTTAAATCCTTCTGTTCCCTACGCAGTATTTCCCGCTTTTGCGCGTTCTACGGATAGAGACAACCCCATAAATGCATTCAAACAATGAAGAAAAGTAACTGTTCCTTTTTCCTTACCGCCAGCCTGCTGATACTGGCACTCACCTGTAACATGACTTCCTGCTCCGAAGAAGGCGTAGGACCCAGTTCTCTTGACGGCGGCTTCTACTACGGCGAGCTATCGGCGCTTGACAAAAGCGGTTTAGACGACGGCGCGTTAGGCGCTATGCCAGGCGATGAAGGCAACCCATCGGGCAACACCCAGGCGGGTATCGTGACGGCGGGTGAATGGTGCGACCTCACCCATTGGTCATTCTGGTCGAAACTGATGCAGGACACCGACTCTACCGGCTATGCCGACAAGAACGACTACTGGCAATTCTATACGAACAACCGCGTGGCAGTACGCGTCACCGATGAGGGCGGCTACCCCATGGTGGGCACACAGGTGGAACTGCTGCGCAGCACGAGCGAATCGCAGGCTACGCTGTGGAGGGCCGTGACGGACAACCACGGCTTTGCCGAGTGCTGGGTAGGGCTCTTTCAGAAGGAGACGGCCGACGCCTCGACACTCCGCGTGTCCGTCGACGGATTCCTTATGGATGGCCATCCGCTCATCAGCTCGTGGGACTCCACCGCCCTGCAGACGACCATCAACACCTATGCCCTGCCAGGCTACCTCGATGCCCCAGCTGAGGTGCATGCCGACGTGGCCTTCATCGTCGATGCCACAGGCTCTATGATGGACGAAATCAACTTCCTGAAGAGCGACCTTGTCGATATCATTAACAAAGCTTCGTCTGTCCGTCCGTCGCTGAAGATACGCACGGCAGCCCTGTTCTATCGCGACGAGGGCGACGAATACGTCACGCGCCACAGCGACTTCACGGAGAAACTAAAGAAGACTGCCGATTTCGTGGACAAACAGAAGGCCGACGGCGGCGGCGACTATCCCGAGGCCGTCCATACGGCGCTGGAGCAGATGCTGCAGCAGCTCTCGTGGAACGCTCCCCACGCGCGCCTGGCCTTTATGCTTCTCGACGCCCCTGCACATCACGAGGACAAGGTCATTCAGTCGTTGCAGAAGTCCGTCCAGCTCTGTGCCCAGATGGGCATCCGCCTCATTCCCGTAGCGGCAAGCGGCGTCGATAAGAACACCGAGTTCATGCTGCGTTTCTTTGCTATTGCCACCGGCGGCACCTACGTCTTCCTTACTGACGACAGCGGCGTGGGCAACCCCCACATCAAGGCCAGTGTCGGCCCCTATGAGGTAGAACAGCTCAACTCTCTCATCATCCGCTTGATTGAGCAATACACAGAGTGACACGTCTTCCCCCATCCCCTCTGCCGATGTAAAAGAGTTTGTCCTTCTTACTGCACAAAAAACCAATGCCCGAGTGATACATTCATTCGGGCGTTTTTCTAATCTTATCTTATTGAAAACTTGCGCTCTCGTTAAACGACCCAGTCATTTATATAAATGACGCCGTCGCTTAACTAAATGACAGGGTCATTCACCAACTATATCGTGGAAGTCGCATCCGTTTATATAGAAAGCGAGAGAGGGCGCCATTATTGGCACTCTCTCCCCTATTTGTTGTCTAAGAAAGCGCAGTTCGCCTTACTTGATCCAAGTAACGTTGACAGTCTTGGTAAAGGCTTCGTCTGAAACACCAATCTGGATGGCGGTACACTCGAACGTGGTGTACTCGCCAGTAACGATGCGCTGGTCGGTTTCTTCGTCATAGCCCCACTTGTCGCACTTCGCACGTAGGGCAAAGCCATTCCACGTGGCGAATGAGCCGTGCTTGCCATCGCGCCCTAGCTCGTCATAGACGGCAAGAATGGAGGAGCCGCGGCTGTAGGTACCCTCATAGACGTTGCACTTACGACCGCAGATGGTGGTGGTACCCTTTGCCTCGTAACCGTGCTCAAGGAAGTGCGCACTCATGTCAGAAATCATAGCAAAGGCGTTGTTGGCCGTCTGACGGGCACGATAATCTTCGTCAGTCCAGGCGCTCTCGTCATCATCGTTAGGATAGTAGCCATAGCCGGTGTAGTAGCCGTCGGAGCCCTTTGTCTCGATATAGACGTTGTGGTCCTCGATGGGTTTGCCGTCGTCGTCGGTATAGAAGACATCAAGGCGGGTGCTGGAGCCTTTGCGGGTATAGACGACTATTTTGTCTTTCCCGTATTCGGTAAAGTAGTCGTATTTAAGGGCAAAGCCCTTCTCTTTCATTACCTCGGGGGTGACGTTTTCGTTCTTGCCATCACCATTGTCATCGCCGCCATTCTCAGGGGTGTCAGCAGGGATACAGGCGGTCATCAGACCTATGCAGGTCATCGCCAGCAGGGCGGAAAAAAACTTCTTCATTGTTTTCATATTTAATGATTAAAGGAAATGGGGCCCATGGGTCAGTTGGGACGAATGAGCCTGATATGACAACTGGGAGGGGGTTAGTCCCAGTTGTCGAACTTAAGTGTCTTGTTGTGTTCCTTTCGGGCGGCATTCTGCTCGGAGAAGTCACGCAGGGTGACGTTGGCAGCACCAGCGGACATGGCACCTGAGACAGCATTACCATAGGCAGCGGTGGCTTCGCCGAGAGCTTTGCCAAGGGCGCTCATGTTCTGGGCGGCAGCGGCTTCAAGGGTGTCTTCCTTCACTTCGCCAAAGGCTTTGTTGAGGGCATCGTTGACGGCACTCTCAGCCTTCTTCTCGGCGCGCTTGGTGATTTGCTTGCCGACGGCGTTCTTGGCACCTTCGGTGGCCGACTTGAGGGCCTTTTCACCCAGGCTTTTCAATATCTGAGCCTCAGCAGGAGCCATGCACAGGGTGAACATAAATAGTAAGGCAATGAGCTTTTTCATATTCTTCTGTAGTTTTTTAGTGGTTTTACTTCTTGAAGGTGACAAGTTCGTTGCGCGAGACGAGGCGGTTGCCCATGGTGGTCTCACTCTTGACGACGCCCACACCGCGGCTGTACCACGTCTTGGTGGTAGTGACGGCAGAGACGCCCATCATGGTCATCTCTGTGACTTGCTTGACGACGTAACACTTGAACTTGCCGGCGGGAACGGTGACCTCCTCGCGGTCGATGACTTCGTTGTCGGTGATGGTGGCAACGACGGCAAAGCCTTCCATGGAGACGCGCACGTCGCCGATGGGGAGCTGATAGCCTACGGCCAGCTTGTTAGGCAGCATGGTGATGCCTGGGTCGGAGGCGCTGACGTCGATGGAGCCGTCGACGCCGGAGATGGCAATCTTGGCAGCGCCCTCGCGGACTTCGCCAAGGGCTACGAAAGCATTGTCGCCCTCGCCCTTCTCGCCGGGCTCGCTGATGGTGCTGTTGGAAATGCGGAAATCGTAGTTGCCGCCGCCCAGGTCGGTAACGTCCTGGATAACCTGACGGCTGTAGCTCTCCACTTTATCTTCTTCGTTGTAGGTGGCATACTCAAGCACGGCTCCTTTCGTGACGCAGGTGTAGGGCGCCTGAGCCAATAAGGGAAGTGTGGCAAAAAGCACACTCAAGGTCAGAAAATACTTTTTCATACGCAGTTGTTTTTTTAGTTTTAAGTTGAAAAATCGGGGCAAAGGTAGGCTATCTATTCTTTAATTGCAACTTTTTTGCGGTTTTTTACGCATCGGCTGACTTCGCGGCCTATGAGACAAAGCGTGAAGGCATAGAGAATGAGGATGCATATGAGCGAGAGGGTGTCGCCACGACGGACGCTGTCAGGGGCAAACTCAAAGTGAATCTGGTGCCGTCCGGCAGGCACGTTGAGCGCACGCAGCATGTAGTCGACGCGGAAGTGGTCGGCGGGCTGGCCGTCAATGGTGGCACGCCAGCCGTAGGGGTAGTAGATCTCGCTGAAGACGATGGTGCCAGGTTGGGCGGAGGTGCTCTCGTAATCGAGATAGCGCGGCGTGTATTTCGTCAGGCGCACAGAGCGCGTGCTGTCGGCTGCCAGCATGGGCTGGGGAGCAAAGGCAGCAAACTCCCTGTCAAGGACGGCCGTAGTGTGGAGGTCGAGGCGATTCAGAGCATCGCTCTCGGCATTGGCACCATCGACCACCATCAGCGTATCGACAAACCAGGCGTTGCCCATGGCATCGGGGTTGCGCATGGGCTGCGGCTGACCGTCGGAGCCCTTGGTGATGATGTACTTCGTGTTGAGCATGTTCAGCACACGCCAGTTCATCTTCGAAATGTGCTGGTCGATGAGGTCCTGATAGCGGCGCAGCTTGGCAGCGCTGTAGCCGCCGACGGACTTCAGGTAGTAGCTGGTGCGCGCGTCGTTGAACGTGCTGGTGGTGAGGTTCATGACGCGGAAGTTGGGATCAGGGTCGGCGAGAATTTCCTTCTCGTAGGGCTGCATGGCGAAGTAGGCCTTCTCCTGTTTAGCCGGAATGAAATTGCTGTCGTTGAAATAGCGCTTATCCACCTGCCACATATCGACGACGATGAGCAGGCCGAGGATGCCTATCATCCAGCCGCTCTTGAGCTTGCCCTGCGTGGTGAGCCACACGACGAGAGCAGCACCAGCGATGAAGAGCAACGAGCGCCAGGCGTCGGCAGCGAGCAGGGCTTTGCGTTCGTCGATGATGCCCTTGTAGATGAAGTCGGGCATACTGCCCGCCCACGAGGCATCGTAGCTGGAGCGGAAACTGAACAGGCTTCCGCCGAAGAGGGCAAGGATGAGGCAGAGACCGCCTGTGATGCCGGCGGCAATGAGTACGCTGCGCCCGGCTCGCTTGTTGTCTTGTTGTCTTGTTGACTTGTTGTCTTGTTGACCCATAATGTCGCGCAGGGCGAGGAAACCCAACAGGGGCATAGTGATTTCGGCCACAATAAGGATGGACGAGACGGTGCGGAACTTATTGTATAAAGGGAAGTGCTTGAAGAAGAACTCCGTCAGTGGCATGAAGTTGCTGCCCCACGCTAACACGATGGAGAACGCCGTTGCGACGACCAACGCCCATTTGTAGGAACCTTTGACAAGGATGATGCCCAGCACGAAGAGGAAGCAGACGATGGCGCCCATATAGACGTTGCCTGACGTGAAGGGCTGCTCACCCCAGTAGAGGGGTACGCTCTCGCAGAACTGGGCCGCAGCACGACGGTCGATGCCCTGACGGACAAGTTCTTTGTAAAGCTTCGAATCCTTGCCCACATTATAGCCCGATGCGCCGCCCTTGATGCCAGGCACAAGGAACGAGAGGCTCTCGTCGATGCCGTAGCTCCATTGCGTAGCGTAGTCGAGGTCGAGGCCGCGTGTCTTGTTCGTGACATCGTCGGCCTTCTCGAGGTCAGAGTGTCCGCCGCGCATGGTCTGCTCGGCATACTCCTTGTTGGCAAACACGTTGGCGCTCTGGGCGCCGAAACCTATCAACATGGCAAAGGCGAAGATGAGCGTGGCGAAGCCAAAGTCCTTCATCCGCCGCTCTTTGATGTGGATGTACAGCTCGGCACAGAACAGGATGCCGATGAGCATGCAGATGTAGTAGCCCATCTGCGGATGGTTGACAAAGGCAATGGCGACAGGGAAGGCTGTCAGCAGGGCACCCAGCCCATAGCGCTTCTGATAAATCAAGTGAAAGCCGCCTATCGCAATAGCCATCAAAGCGATGGTGGACGTCTTGGTGATATGGCCTGCTGGAATAATGATAAGGAAATAAGAAGAGAAGCCGATGGCCAACGCCCCCACGATGCTGAGCCAGGGATTCACCTTGAACGCCCTGAGCAGGATGAAGAAACTGATGAAATAGACGATGAGGATGGCTGGCGTGGCGCCCTGTCTGTGTCCGGCGAGGGCGATTTTCTTCAGGGGAGCAAGCAGGGTGGACGACTTGTAGTGTCCGCCGCCAATCTGGTAGTTGGGCATGCCGCTGAACATGCTGCCCGTCCAGAAGCTGTAGTCGCCCGTCTCGTCGTGGTACTTCTTCACCTCCTGCACGGCCCCCTTGTAGTGGCTGGTGTCGCCTGCATTGACGACCTTCCCGTCCAGCGAGGGGGAACAATAGATGCAGGCGATGGCTGCGAAAATGACAAGGGCCGCGATGTAGGCGCCGAATCGGTTCAGAAACTTCATAGCAATGTCGTTTTTGGGGTTATTGGTTTGCAAAGATAGGGTGAGCCGAGAAAAAAACCAAATTTTGGAGCAGCGAAAACAAAAAAAGCTTATGTTTTCTTTGTTGAGTCGCGACAAATTTAGACGATAGTCAAATTTTATTCGATTTTTCCGAGGTGACCCCTATCTAAAAGCCCCCGAAGAGGGATTATAGATAATGACAAAAATGCGATTAAGCGAAAGCAAAAGGAAATTATATTATCATTTTGAGGTGTGTACCCTCAAGTGCAATTGACCCAGCGTCAAACGCTGCGCCGCCAGAATCAAACGCTGCGCCGCCAGAATCAAACGCTGTGCTGCCAGAATCAAACGCTGCGCTGCCAGAATCAAACGCTAATCTCCCAGCGTTAAACGATGGCCACACAGCGTTAGAAAGAAACCGATTTACGCATTCTTTTTCGTCAAGTCCCATTCAAACGCACTTCTCGACCCTTTTCGTGACAATTGTGACAATTAGACAGCCATTTTGCGCACGCTTTCTGCGGGAACGGCGACCCCATCGGGCGATTTGAGATGTTCATGCGGGGCGGTTTGGAAGCGGTTTTATGGGTAAGAGTAGCAGTTTTTACTAAAAAATGATGAAAAACGAGTAGAAATAGATGAAAATAGAGATAAAATTATAGGATAATATATATATAACAATTCTTTATCTTATTCATTTTCTTATACTTATATTTTCCTCGCCCCCATTTTCAGCGTCCGAAGTGCGTAAAAAACACTGTCCTAATTGTCACAATTGTCACAAATGTTAAAAAACGCCTGAAAACCCTTTTATTTTCCACCTGCTGCGAAGATACAACACAGCAGGCAGAAAAGCAAGAAAATCCAAATACAATTTTGCATTTCCTCTCGGCTTGACCTTCGGCCTAAAATGCTCCCGCTTGGCAAATCAAAATAATCTTTCGTTTGCTCTCGCTAAATCGCATTTTTGTCACTATCTTTAATCCCCCTTCGGGGGCTTTTAGATAGGCGGCGCCTCGGGAACGGACGGAGCAGCGAAGGCAAAACAAACTTGTTTACTCTGCTGAGTCGCGACGGACGAAAACGTAGTTAAATTGCAAATAAATTTGCATTTTCTCTCGGCTTGCACTATCTTTGCCGAAAAAAGGAGTGATATGAATTATATTATCGTCGGTCCTGCGTGGCCTTTTCGTGGCGGTATCGCAGCCTTTAGCGAACGGCTGGCCTACCAGCTCATCGCCGAAGGGC
>JAFXXQ010000051.1 GCA_017542145.1 Bacteroidaceae bacterium
ACTTTGTGAAGGATGGCAAGCACATCTGGGAGCAGTTCGGCTTGAACAGCGAAGCTGACTTCATCAAGGCTCTCGGTACGGCTGATGTGGCAGACGGTGGAGCACAGACAGACCAAAGCATCAATTTCTGCGCTATCGATGGTTCTACGGGCTATCTGAACGAGAGCGTCTCCACAACGCATGGCTGGGGACACTGGTTCACGGCTCAGGGTGACGTCTGCAGCTGGGGCGACAATGCCTATTTCTTCACCGAAGGCTACTTTGTCAGCAGCGAGAATCTTGCCATTACCCTCGGCAACTTCCCTGGACGTATCAATGCCGGCGAGAAATACACCATCATCGAGGCCTTTGCTGACGATGAGACTACGGTTGCCGTTCAATTCAATATTACCGTTACCGACGAGGTTCCCGAAGTGAAACTGAACAAAGTCGGTGAGGCTAAGACAAAGATGAAGATTGGCTTCGACAGCGACTATACGACTTACGAGGTTACGGGCATCGATTATGCCGCTATTGCTCAGGCTATCGGTTGCGAGGTCGGTGCTGCCACATTCTACGGCGTGGATGCTGCCGGCAAACCCAATGCTCTCTTCAAGGGCACGGATATCTGGTACAATGCCGATGGTCCCGCAAGCTGGGGCGCAGGCTGCACCATCCACTTCGGCTACGATGCCGACAATGGCGTGTTCACCACCTGCCTCTATCCTGACGAGGAACTGATTGGCAAGACCCACAGCCTCACCGTGGCTGTCGCTAACGGCAACAACGCCTTCTTCCAGACGGTTGAGGTTGAGGTTGCAGGCCAGGATACATGGACGGCTGCTGCTACCGTCAAGGTGCAGGGCGATGCTGTCGATACCAACTTCGACTTCGCTCCGCTGGTAGCTTACTTTGGCTTCGATAACCTGAAAGCCTTTGTCGAGGCAGTCCTCAGTGGTGACTTAGTGATGTCTCCGCTGAATGCCGACGGCTCTGTAGGCCCCTATTCGCAGAACTACACTCCCAATGATAATGGTGTCTTTATCCTTGGTTCATTCTATAGTGTAGCGGGCAATGTTGTCAATTGGAACTCAGGCGAGGATGCCTACTATTTCGATTTCTACGGTGATAATGAAGGCGATGGCCATGCTAACATCGACGTCACTCCGTTTACCGAATTGACAGAGGATTATGTCAAAAAGACCTTGACCTTCCTCCTCCAGTTCACCTATGGTGATAAGACTGCTTATGTCCGTGTCAATGTGGCTGTAGAGAGTGCAGTACCTTGGGCTTCCTATGAGGCTGCTGAGGGCAATGTCTTTAACATCAAGATGATGCGTGACCAAAGCTACAAGGCTTTACGTCTCGACTTCTCCAATGAGGACATGGCAAGTGCACTTGGCGTGGAGAATCTGGGCCTTGCTGTTACGGATGGCAGCGTCAAGGTTGCCGGTCTGAATGCCGATGGTAGCGTAGCCTATGGAGAAGACGGCACAACGCTGGCTAACACGGGTGAGGATCCATTCGGACATTGGTTCAACAAGAGTGGTGATGTCTGCGGATGGAATGCGGAGAACTGCGCCATGTGCTTCAACGTAAAGGTTGAGGATGGTGTTGTCTGCGTCTACTCCTGCCAGTTCCCCGAGAATGTGGAAGTGGGTGACTCCTTTGTCTGCAAGCAGCGCTACATGGCTGGCGACAAGAGCGTTGATGTCACCTATAATGTGACAATCGTTGAGTCGATCTAAGCATCAGCTGTAATCCGAATAGGCTGGGGGAGCGCCCCTCCTCCAGCCTATTTATTTAATAGCCCGCAGAGGTCTGACGCATAGTTGACGGTTCGAATCCGTTGCGGGCTGCACAGATAGGCGCAAGCCAATCCTTTCAATAAACAGATAGGTGCAAGCCAGTCCTTTTAATATAGAGATAAATCTAAATCTGACGATGAAAAAGTACATCCTATTCCTTTTTATCCTGCCTCTCTGGGCAGGCGTGTGTCTAACCTCCTGCACGCCCGAGGAACCCGACCCTTTGGCTGACTACGACAGCAACCGTGCTGGCGTCGAGCTTACAATTAATCGCAATAGTTGGGAGGCTCCGGCTGACTCCTCACGTGTAGTACTGAAAATCAAGTCCTCTTACCTCTGGTACGTCGATATCCCCGATGAGGCAAAGGACTGGCTCTCAGTCAGTCAGGCGTGGGGCGACTCTATCCAATCGTACAAAATCTACCTCTACGCTGCGGCAAACAACACGCCTGATGTCCGTTCGGCTATCGTTACCATTCGCTCAGGCAAGTCGAAGAAGCGCGTCTCTGTCACCCAGGGCGTACTTCCGCTGATATTGACGGAAGCCGATGTGCCCGATTTCAACAAATACTACAAGCCTCGCGAGTTTACCTTCGACATGTTGCGCAGCGACAGCAAATGGAGCTGGTGCCGCAGCAAGCAGAGCGAGCATTTCGTGGTTTTCTGGGACAAGCAGTATGGCGAGTATGGCCTCTACGGAGAACGTAAGGGTGCTGCTAATACCTCACCCTCAACGTGCAAGGTTGCCAATATGGCTGTTGATATCGATGACTTGCTGATGAAGGCAGAGCTTTTCTACAAAATGAATATCAACACGCTGAAGTTTGCCGACACGGGCAAGGGAAAGTCTGTGCTGGACCGTTACAAGATGGAAATATATCTTATCTATCAGAGCGAATGGCTGGCTACGGGCAGCGGATACGATAACGTCATTGGCGCCCTGTGGGTGAACCCCAGCACATGCAAGCCCGTGGGCAGCACTATTGCGCACGAAATCGGGCATTCGTTCCAGTACATGGTGTTCTGCGACTATCTGGAGCAGCAGGGCATGCCCGAGAACCAGCGCCCTAACGCCAACACCACGCAGGGCCCGGGCTGGCGCTACGGCTTTGGCCCTAACGGCAGCGGAGGCTGCTGTTGGTGGGAACAATGTGCTCAATGGCAAAGCCTTCAGGAATTCTCGGCGAAGGAGAACTATAAGCCGCAGGCCTTCCAAGGCTGGGCAGGCGAGTTCATGTCTTCCACCTCGCTCCACGTTCTGCACGAGCGTCCCCGCTATGCCAACTATTTCATCCAATGGTATTGGGTGGACAAGTACGGCATCGACTTCATCGGTAAGCTATGGCGCGAGTCGAAGTACCCTGAGGACCCCTGCGAGACCTATATGCGCCTAGCTGGTATGGATAACGCAGCCTTTAACGACGACATCTGGCGCTATGCGGCCCATTGTGTCACCTTCGACTTCAACGAAGTGCGCAGCTATGGCAAGAACTACGTCGGCGCAGTCGCAACGACAAGCTTCTCGGATGCGGGCGGAGGCTGGTGGCGCATCAGCGACAGCAAGGCACCCGAGAGCACGGGCTCCAATGCCATTTTGCTGAACAACGCAGCAGGTAAGACCGTTACGGCATCCTTCGAAGGGCTGCTGGAGATGCAGGGCTCTACCTACAAATGCGGTCCGGAGAGCAACGCGGGCTGGCGCTATGGCTTTGTCTCGTATAACTCTGACGGCAGCACAACATACAGCGAAATCTTCCGCGAAAGTGGTGCGAAGGCATCCTTTGACGTACCCTCCAACTCCTCGAAGCTCTGGTTTGTCGTGACAGGAGCGCCTCAAACCTATGAGCGCCACGCCTGGCCTACGGAGGCAAGCAAGTCCGATACAGATGTAGACGACAACAAGTGGCCCTGGAAGGTTTCGTTCTCAGGCACCCGTCCCAGCGGGAAATAGTGTGCCGCCCGTTCAACGCAGGCGAATAAATTCTCAGCGCAAGCAAATAAAATTCTCAGCGCAAGCAAATAAAATTTTAGCGCAGGCAAATAAAAATTTAGCGCAGGCAAATAAAAATTTAGCGCAGGCAAATAATTTCGTAGAATCAAGGAAAAATGAAACGTCGTTTTCTAATCCCGTTATCCTCCCTTCCATTCCTTCTGCTGCCTTTGTTGTCGCTCTCTTCTTGCACCAAGGCATTCGAGGAGGAGGGGATGCTGGAGCCTGTGGCAGAGTCGGGCAAGTACTTTCTCGAGTGGCCTGCCTACAGCCCTACCATCCATTATGATTTCAATAAGGAGAACGGGCGGCTCCCCCTTCCGACGAAGAACCTCCCCCTTGCAGGAAATCGGTACTACAAGGTCTATCCCGCTGCAGACGATACGGATACGGAGAGCTGGTGGTCATTCTTCGTGGGCAAGAACGCCAATCCGCTTGTGAAGGACAACGAAGTGGCAGCCAAGAATATGCTGGCGCGCTTGAACGAGGATTTCAGCTATATGACAGACGTCATGGGATGGCCTCGAGACCTCGCGCCCCAGAAGGGCTACCGTAGCGCCGTATTCCTCTACGGCTCCGGCCTGCCTACGGATAACGCCTCGAATACCGACTTGGGCGGCTGGCAAAGCGCTGTCACATTGGGAGGTACATCGTGGCCCATCATCCTGGCCTCATACTACCCCGTCTATTGTTTCGACCCAGCCTGCACCTATTCCGATGCCGAGTCGCAATGTAGCGCTATGGTACACGAGGGCATCCATGCCATCTTCGCCTCCATGCCCGGCTGTCGTAAGGCCAGCTGGTTCCACGAGGGAGCTAACTGTTGGCTGCAGGCTACGCTCACCTATGAGCGACAATATGGTAAAGACTACATAGCCAACGACTTCGGATGGCTCAGCATGGGCAGCATCATGGCTCCGTTCCAACCTATTGAGTGCTACTCAGGCTGGCTTACCGACGGAACCTTCGGAGGCCCTGGTGCACAGGGCGTTAACGGTTCAGCTCCTACAGGCAACGTGCGCAAGGTGATAGGAGGCTCGCAGTATAGCGAGGTCTTCCCCACGTTCCTGGGCGAGATTGTCGATTATATGGCAGTCCCCTGGGTGTGGATGAACGCAACGGGCTATGTCCTCGAAGGCATAGCCGAGCAGATCGGCGAAGAGCAGATGCGCCGAATGATTCAGGAATACCGTGCCCGACTGGCACTCTGCGACTTCGGCAAATATTCACAGGCTGTCAAGCACATGTACAACACCTATATGGGTACCGTCATCGAGTCGGAAAGCTGGAGCGTCTATAGCAAGCCTTGGCGCTGCACGCCCTACGCTCCTACGGAGGAAGACGAGGAGGGCTGGCTGGTGCCCGATCAGGCTACAACGCCTGGCTGGACGGGAGCAAACATCATTCCCATCCGCGTGGAGAGCAGCCCGCTTACTGTCTCCTTCAAGCCAAGCGGCAAACTATCGACGGCAGACAATATGTCGTGCCAGCTATGCTTTCGTACCGAGGATGGCAAGACTGTCTATGGAAAGCCTTTCAGCGAAGGGAGCTACCGGCTGGATTTCGACAAGTATAAGCCGGCCAACAACGTGGTGTTTGCCGTTGTCTGCAACCTCGACTACATCTATACGGGCAACGTGAATATCCGCAAGAATCACTACGACTATCGCCTGAAGCTCAGCAAAAATGCCACTCCGGCAAACGTTTATGGAAACTGGTTTAACTGGGATGTGAAACAGTAAAGAATACAGCCATGAAGAAGTCCATCTATTCCTTATTGGCTCTCTGCGCCTTGTTTACTTTCAGCTGCATGAAGGAAGAGGGCTACACGCCCTTTGGCACGGAACCTGTTGACTACTCCAATGCCCAAAAGGGAGGCGAGATAACTGTCGTAGAGGAAATGGAGATAAAGAATGCCTTTGAGACAACGGCTTTCTCCGTTTCCAAAAACGACGTGCTGCAGGCTTTTGGTGTGAAGAAGCTGCCTGACGATATCGTCTTCTATGGCGAGGATTCCAAAGGCACGAAACATTTTGGCCCGACAGGCTACAATTCCGTCGCGGGCTTTTATTTTAATAAGGAAGGGTATGTCTGTTCACCAAGTAGTGCCGATGCCCGCGTGTTTGTCGATTTCACGTTGAGCGCGCTTCGCTTTGCCGTGGGGCAGGTGCCTGAGGCTTGCAAGGAAGGTGACACATTTACACTCCACATGGGTCTGGCAAATGCTTCCACGTATTGCCCTGTCGAGGCTACCCTTTCGTTGGTTAGCCCAGGCGAATGGGCCGTTTATTTCATGCACTCAGACGGCTTGACTTATTCCGTCTACGAGACGGTGAAGACGGACTACACACCCCTTTCGGTCTATATCAACGAAGAGGCTGTCTGCAGCGCTCTCGGACTGGCATCTTTTGCCAAACTCATTTCTGGCATGAACGCAACAAAACCTACGGTGGAATTCTACGGCCTTAATGCCGATTGCTCGGAGTATCTTATTGCTGCTAAGGACGGCTCAGGCTCGCAGGCAGGCTATACGGCGAATAACAAGGGACATTGGTTTAACATGATGGGCAACGTCTGTGGCTGGCGCGATACAGGTTGGTTCTGCTATAGCGAGTGGGATGGCGCCTCCAATCCCATCTTTTTCAACATCGGACAAGCAACAGCCGGCATCGAAGCGGGAATGTCAACCATCATCCGGCAAAAGTTTGTACATGGTGAGAAAGAAGCCGTCCTTACCTACAAGGTCCATATTGTAAGAAAAGTCACCCCCGATCTCGGCCCTGACGAATAACGCCAAACGCCACTATGGAATAGAAAATACCCCTATAAAAGCATCCTTTTTTCCTTGAAAAACTCTTTTTTTGCGGTTTTTTGAAAAAAAATGCTAAATTGTTTGGTGGATAAAAAAACAAGCAGTACCTTTGCACCCGCTTTTCGAAAGGGACGCCATAGGAACCCCCTTGGGAGAGGCGCCAGAGCGATCTTTGAAAGAGATTTCCATACAGACGAAGTAGTACGAGAGCGGCCCCCGTTGTCAGAGACGTCCGGGGGTCGGGTAGAGAGAGAAGAGAGAACGAACC
>JAFXXQ010000052.1 GCA_017542145.1 Bacteroidaceae bacterium
CAAAGGATACAGGATACAAGGATACGCATTAACTATTGTGAAAAAAGTTGAATTTCCGTGGCATTTTTAACAAAAAAACCGCGAAAACATTTGGCTATTGTTGTAAAAATCACTATCTTTGCATCGGATTAAGGAAGTACGGGAGGCAAGCGCGAAGGCCCACACCGCCGCCCATCGCTCGTGGCTTTCTGACCCCGAACAGTAGCAGACTATCTAAAAAATCAAGCAATGAATACCTATCCGATTACGTTGAAACATGCCCGTTCGATAGCCGGCAGGGTGCAGGACTTTTTCCGACATCTTCGCGAAAAAATCGCAGAAAGAGGGGCTGCGGTGTTGCGAATGTGGAAAGTTTGCCGTACCTTCGCGGGGATGAAACGTCTGAAGGAATCGTTGCGCGCGGCGCTGGGTGGGCGATATGCCGGCGATGAGCTGCCCGCGGTGGTGAGGGCGCTCTGCCTCGAGGGGCTGGGGCTGGGCACGGCGGCGGTGTATCTGGATGAGCCCGTGACGCTGAGCGAGCCGCAGCAGGCGTGGCTCACGCAGGCTGTGCGACGCTTGCAGGCGGGCGAGCCGCTGCAGTATGTGCTGGGCACGGCGCCGTTTGCGGGGCTGGAGCTGAAGGTCGACAGGCGGGTGCTGATTCCCCGTCCCGAGACGGCTGAACTGGTGGCGGAGACGATGAGCAAGGCCCGGCAAGCCAACAGGTCGCCTGTTCGCATCCTGGACGTGGGTACGGGGAGCGGCTGCATTGCGATTGCGCTGGCGAAGGCATTGAAGGAGGCCGAGGTGACGGCTCTCGACGTCTCGGAGGATGCGCTGGACGTGGCGCGTGACAATGCCGAGCGGGCAGGAGCGAGGGTGCAGTTCGTCCGTGCAGATGTGTTGTCAGCAAGCGGGCAAGGGGAGAGCTTGCTCTTGGAGGTACTGCCGAAGGGGTGTGCGTGCATCGTCTCTAACCCTCCCTACGTCAGGGAGTGTGAGCGGATGGCGATGGACGAGCGCGTGACGGCATGGGAGCCGCAGAAAGCCCTGTTCGTGCCCGACGACGACCCGCTCGTCTTCTACCGCGCGCTGGCACGCCTGGGGCAGACGGAGGTGCTGGCCGACGGGGGGTGGATAGCTGTGGAAATCAACAGCGCCTTTGGCCGGGAGACAGCCACGTTGTTCCGTCTTTGGGGATACCGGGATGTCGCGCTGAAGGAGGATATGTACGGCAAGCCCCGAATCGTGATCGGCAGAAAACGAGGATTAAGCGGTTTGCGCAGCGGCCAGGGCGAAGATGCTGATGCGGATGTCGGGGACAGCGCTTGAAAGCGTCTCGGCGCACGACATCAGGGTGGCACCGGTCGTGATGACGTCGTCAACGATTAGCACATGCCGTCCTGCAAGACACTCGGGACGACGGACGGCAAAGATGCCCTGAACATTCGTCCAACGCTCGTCGCGAGTCATGTGTGTCTGCGTTTCGTTGTGCTTGATGCGTACGAGAACACCTGTCCTCAGGGGTAGTCGGGCAACCTCGGCAAGTCCACGCGCTATCCATTCGCTCTGGTTGTAACCCCGCTTCCACCGCCTCCAACGTGACAGGGGGACGGGTATCAGACAGTCAATACCCTCGAAGAAGCCGCTTATGACCAGTTCCGGGGCAGCCAGGCGTCCCAAATACTGCCCGACTTCGGGCTTGTCGGAATACTTGGATCGGGTAATCAGTTGGGCGAAGTCGTTGCCGTGGGCATAGAAACAGAAAGCCGAGGCATGCTGCACAGCGGGAAACCCCACAAAGTGCTGCATGACGGGATTCAGCGCCATGGGGTCGTAGTGCGTTGCCGGCAGCTGCCGCAGGCATGCGGTGCAGATGTGTGGTTCGCCTTTGCCAAGTTTGTTTCCGCACACTTTGCAGAAACGGGGAGACAGCAGCATCCCGATGTCAGTCCAAATCGATGCCATCGCCCTTTATTTCCTTCAGGATGACAGCCATCTCGTAGCCTCGGCTTTGGGCAAAGCGGATGAGCTTGGCGTTTGTCTCGTAGTCCGATGCCCCCCGTAGCGTGCGGCGTTTCGCCACGATGGCATCGCGCAGGGCACGGCGATAATCGTCGTCGTCAATCTCCTTCAGGGCTTCCTGGATATCGGCCGAGGAAATCTGCTTGGCGTGCAAGCCTTGGGCAATCTTCACCCTTCCCCAGCCGCTGAAGCGGAACTTGTCGCGGACGAAAGCACGGGCATAACGTGCCTCGTCTACATAACCCTCGTCGAGCAGACGACGGATGATGCGCTCCTTCTCTTCGTCCGTGAGTTCTGTGGCATCCAGCTTCCTATGGATGTCGGACAGGCATAGCTCGGCGGTAGAGCAGCGGGCTGAGAGACGGCTAAAGATTTCGTCGGCAGAGGGCATGCGAGGAAAAATGGAGTATGGGCTACGGTCAGAGACTTTGGATGGCGGCAACAAGGCGGTCAACGGCCTCGTCCTTCGTTGCCCAGCTGGTGCAGTAGCGGACACAGCAATGGTCTTCATCGAGACGGCACCAGAAGTCGGACACGAAATCGCGGTCGAGGGCGGCGCGCTGGCTTTCCGTAAGGATGGGGAATTGCTGGTTCGTGGGGCTGTCGACATGGAAGGGGATACCCTTTGCGGCAAAGGCATCGTGGATGCGCTGTGCCAGACGGATGGCGTGGGCAGCCATGTCGAAGTAGAGGTTGTCGGTAAAGAGCGTTTCGAACTGAATGCCCAGCAGACGTCCCTTGGCGAGCATGCCGCCGTTTTGCTTGATGTGGTAGCGGAAGTCTTTCTTGAGCGTGTCGGAAGTAATGACAACGGCTTCGCCGAAAAGTGCCCCCTGCTTGGTGCCGCCAATGTAGAAGACGTCAGCCAAACGCGCAAGGTCGGGGAGGGTGACATCGCAACGGGGCGACGTCAGGCCGTAGCCGAGTCTGGCCCCATCCACAAACAGGGGGACAGCCCACTTCCTGCAAACATCGCTGATGGCAGCGAGCTCTGCCAGCGAGTAGATAGTGCCAAATTCCGTAGGGAGGGAGATGTAGACCATGCCCGGCTGAACCATGTGCTCGAAGTTCACGTCGTCGTGATGCCCCTGCAAGGCATTTGCCACTTGGGCAGCCGTGATTTTCCCGTCGGTGGCGGGCAGGGCAAGCACTTTGTGGCCCGTATGCTCCACGGCTCCCGTCTCGTGGACGTTGATATGCCCCGTTTCGGCGCAGACTACGCCCTGATGGGGACGGAGAGCCGAGGCAATGACGGTGGCGTTGGTCTGCGTGCCCCCCACGAGGAAGTGGACATCGGCCTCGGGGGCTTTGCAGGCACTACGAATGAGCTCGCGGGCATGAGCACAGAATTCGTCCTCGCCATAGCCGGGCGTCTGGACATAGTTGGTTTCAGCAAGACGCTGAAGGATGAGGGGGTGTGCTCCCTCGTTATAGTCGCATTGGAATTGAATCTTCATATACTGAAATGGATAATGGGAAATGCACTCTACTGCCTGCTTCCTAATTACTGAAATTCACCACCGGTTTGCTTTCGCCGCGTTCAAGGACTTCCACCGCGCGGAGCACAACGGGGTCGGTGCTGTTGAGGAACTGGATGTATGCGTCCATGCCGAGCATGTTGTAGATGATGTTGCCATAGACGACGGTCTCGACGTTCTTTTCAGCCTCTGCACGTTCGGCCGCTGTGGGGGTACGGACGCCCTTGCCGGTGGCGGCGCTGTAGAATCCCTCGAGGACGGAGGATGACTTCAGGTAGCCGAGCAGCGAGGGATAGTCAGCGTATTTCGAGAGGGTGGAGCGGTTCTTGTCAGTATAGTCGAACGTGTAGGAACGGAACAGTCCGCTGCGGGAGAGGGCGGTGTAGTAGTTGTTGAAACCCGTGGTGTCCTGCGGCACGAAGATGTCTGGCATGATGCCTCCGCCGCCATAGACGGTGCGTCCTCCGAGGGTGCGGAAGGTTTCTGTGGTGTCCTGACGGATGCTGTCGGAGGAGAAGAACTCGCCGTGCTCGTAGCGGGTGAGGATGTCGAGCAGGTAGTCCTCGTCGTCGCCGCTGCTATAGGGCTTTTGGATGCAGCGTCCGCTGGGGGTGTGATAGCGTGCCACGGTGAGGCGTACGGCAGAGCCGTCGGAGAATTCAAACGGCTGCTGGACAAGCCCCTTGCCGAAGGTGCGGCGTCCGACGATGGTGCCGCGGTCGTTGTCCTGAATGCCTCCGGCAAAAATCTCGCTGGCAGAGGCGCTCCTCTCGTTGGTGAGGACGACGATGGGAAGTTCCTTGCACGAACCCGAGCCGTCGGCTTTGTAGTCGTGACGTGGCGAGTGCTCGCCTTCCGTATAGACGATGGTCTGTCCCTTGGGGAGGAACTCGTTCAGCATCTGCATGGTGGCACCCATGTAGCCCCCCGTGTTGTCGCGGAGGTCGATGATGATGCCCTTCATGCCCTTTTGGAGCAGGGTGACGATGGCGAGGAGTGTCTCAGCGTAGGTGGTTTCGCCGAACTTGGTGATATAGAGCAGCCCCCATTTTTCGTTGATAAGGTAGGCAGCCTCAACGCTTTTGACGGGGATGTTGCCGCGGACGATGGAGAAGGGGATGAGCTCTGTCTCGCTGCCGCGCTTGACGCCGACGTTCACCGTGGTGCCGCTGGGGCCCTTGAGGTGTTTCATGGCGCTCTCGTTGGTCAGTTTCTTGCCCACGAAGAGGCTGTCGTCGATGGTGACGATGCGGTCGCCGGGGAAGATGCCGACCTTTTCGGCTGGGCCCCCGTGGATGATGTTGCTCACGTAGATGGTATCGCTCTGTATCATGAACTGTATGCCGATGCCGCTGAAACTGCCTGCCAGCTCGCTGTTTGTCTGCTCAAGGTCCTTGGCGGGGATGTAGACGGAGTGGGGGTCCAGTTCAGCCAGCACCCGCGGCATGGCCTTTTCGATGAGCGCCTCGATGTCGACGGTGTCCACGTAGTTCTTCTCCACAAGCTTCAGCAGGCCTTCGATTTTGCCGGTGCGCTGCAGATTGATTATGCGTGGCGTGAAGTTGCGGGCGAGTATGACGGCGATATAAATACACAATGCGCTGAAGACAATGGCCAGCGCCTTAGGCCAGAATGATTTCATAGTGATGGTGTGTGGTAAATCGTCAGATGGATTATTGACACTCTTCGAGGGGCAGGTGGACTATCTCGATGCCGGCCCGTTTCAGAAGGTCGATGCCGTCGGTGAGGCGGTACTGCTCGCCATAGACAACGCGGCGGATGCCCGACTGGATGATGAGCTTGGCACATTCGATACAGGGCGAGGCGGTCACGTAGAGCGTGGCGCCGTCGCTGCTGTTGTGCGAGCGGGCTATCTTGGTGATGGCATTGGCCTCGGCATGAAGCACGTAGGGCTTCGAGACGTTGTTTTCGTCCTCACAGATATTTTCAAATCCCGTGGGTGTGCCGTTGTAGCCGTCCGAGATGATCATTTTGTTCTTGACGATGAGAGCACCCACCTTGCGTCGCTGGCAGTAACTGTTGCCAGCCCAGATGGAGGCCATGAGCATGTAGCGTTTGTCGAATTTTTCCATAATTGCAGTCGATACTTTCTATCGAGTGTGCAAAGATAGTGCAAGGCGAGCGATAATGCAAATTAATTTGCAATTATCCGAGCCGCCGCCTATCTAAAAGCCCTGCAAGGGATTAAAGATACGTTTTTTTTCAAGTAATTATTGATATCTGGCGA
>JAFXXQ010000053.1 GCA_017542145.1 Bacteroidaceae bacterium
TGTGGATGAACTCTTGATGTCGTGCGCGATGTCGCTGAAGGCGGTACGGATATCTTTGGCGATGGCGGCACCCTGCTCGGCAGTGAGCATGAAGGCATCGTCGTCCATAGCCGCTTGCAGGTACTTTGCTGACGGCATAGCCCAGAATTGCCCAGCACACGCCGCGATGCGCCGACGGTAGGCATCGGTCCAAGAAGCGTCCTCCGAAGCCTCCCCCGTCCCCTCCTGAAGGAGGGGTGACTGATTACTTCCGCTCACGCCCCCCTTCCCTTCAGGGGAGGGCTGGGGAGAGGCTTCGACCTGTGAGGCCATCATTTCCTCCTTCAGCCGGCGGAAGTAGGCGATGCGGCGGCGGTCACGCAGGCGGAAGATGACGAGCAGCACAAGAGCGATGATCAGCACAGGCACCGCTATCCAGATGGCACGACGCAGGATAATCTGTTCGGCCGTCTGTCGCTTTAGAGGCACGTATGTGGAAGGTATCCCGAAGGGCGACATCGGGTCGGCAGAACTATTGAATTGCTCAACAGAGATAAAGAGGCTCGGCTCGTCGAAGGCGCAGTAGCCGTAGTGGAGCGTGCCGATGGTGTCGCCGCGATGGAGCCGCGTTCCTTGTGGCAAGCCCCGTTCACGCATAAAGCCGGTGAAGCGCACCTCGCGGCTGTCGATGCTCAGCGCGACATAGCCGGAGATATACTTGGGGTCGATTTCGCCCGAGGCAACATAAGAATCAAGTTCGTGAAGGGCTTCGTCGAAGGTCATATCTCCCCTGAACGGAGTGCCCGCTGCCCGCACGATGGGCCGCGACCAGGGATAGTGATAGAAGAGCCCCATAATCATTACAGTAGCATCCTCGGGGCAGAGGACGGGCGTGCCCTCGGGTGCCGTGAGGAACAGGCCGTAGGGATTCTTCCACTTCCCGATTTTCTCGTTAGGCCGTCTGAGGATGCCCTCGCCCGCCTGATACCCTGCCAACGGCCAGAGCCACACGCTGTCCGTCCACGCCGTCTCTATCCGCGCCTTCGGGGAAGCCTCGGGCACAGGCTGCTTCATCTGACGCTCCTTTGCCCTTTCGGCAGGCGCGGGGGGCAGTCCGCAGGAAGAGAATCCCAGCAGCAGGGCAAGGATGAGGACGTATCGGCGCACACTTCTCACAGTTCGCGGTGGATTTTTGCCGCAAAGATACTACACAGCGTGCACAAATGCAAATATTTTTGGAATCTCCCCTGCTCAGGCAAATTTGTGTTTTTATTATGTACCACTTTTGATGACATCTGCAGGACGCTCTTTGGCTGTCCTTATAACACGGAAGCCGATGGTCGTGCCTACAATCAGAAGCAGGCCAACAAATATAAGGAAGTATAGACTTGGAGTTATGGTGGTACGGTTTACGTATTTTTCTAACCAATTGTGCATGGCTATAAAACCGATAATAAATGCAACGACAGCACTAACGACATAAATCTGACCATATTCTTTAGCAAACATTTTAAGGATATCTTTCACTTTTGCACCATAGACCTTGCGGACGGCAATCTCCCTGCGTCTCTGGCGGCAGGCAAGGGTAACGATGTTATAGACGCTGAACACGGCTATGAGGATGCTGGCCAGCGTGATGGCACTCAGCAGACGCGACAGGTTGCGCTCGGACGCCAGCATCTCGGCCAGCAGGTCCTCGCCGAACTCCAGTTCCCAAACCATCTCGGGATGGCGCTTCATCATGGCGTCGATTTGACCTCGGACGTCGTCCCTCTGCGTTCCGGCAAAGGAGAAGGCTATGGCGTTGGTGACGGCGGAACGGATGTAATCGGGGCGGGGCGTCAACACATAGTGGTTGTTGCCGTCGAAGTTGGCATTCTCCCACCGTATGTCCTTGATGACGCTGGCAATGGTGACCGTGTGCTCGCCGTCGTTCAACTGTATTCTCATAGTCTGCCCTACCGCTTGCTTCAGTCCGAGCAGGTCGCGAACGCTTTCGGTAATGACTATCTGGCCGGGGGTCCAGTTTTCCCTGTCGGGCAGTTGCCCCTCCAGCGTCGTGAACCCACATACGCTACTGCTGGGGTCAGGCACCCAGCCCCATACGCAGTCCGTCCATTCGTCGGCCTCCGTGCGCCGGATTTTCTGCGGAAGGTTTGCCTGGTAGCCCTGAAGGAAGAACTCGCCTTCGGTCTGCACGTCCTCGATGCCGGGAATGGCCTTCAGCTCACGGGCCAAGTCTGCGTCGCGGATGGCAGCCGTCAGCTGATAGTAATAGTCCATCTTCACGCTCTGTGGGTCCAGCCCCCTCACCGTGAGCAGCGCCGTGTTCTTATAGGCAACGCCCCAGTCGGTCTGCCTGAGATAGCGAAGCTGTTTCAGGTTGACTGCCGTACAGAAGATGAGGAAGATGCCGATGCAAATCAGTACGCCCGAGTTGACGGCATTGTACTTCCGGTTGGAGGTGTAGGTGCCCTTGGCAGTGAGGGTCAGCGCCTTCCGCCTCATGATGGAGACAGCGATTACGCTGAAGAAGAACGACACGGCCAGCACGGCAAGCAGCACCCAGACGGCGTTTGAAAGAATATAACTTTTCGGATTGATGTTTGCATAGAGCGCAAACCTTTCGTAAACAGCCAGTACGCCCAGGAATCCTCCACCCGCCGCTATCAGGAGCAGGACGAACAGCTCCAGGGAGAACATAGACGTCAGGTCTCTCCCCTTGGCTCCACACATCTTTCTCAGCGTCATCTCCTGTCGGCGGTAGCGGATGCGGTTCAAGTAGAAGGAGAGCAGGTTGGCCAGCGCGCTGATGACGAGCATCAGACTTACGAGGAAGAAGGTCTGGATATGGTCGTAGCTGAGGGGAGAATTGCTGCCCGACCCAAGCCGGTGGGCTTTCGAAAGCGGCACAGGTGTCATGGACATGTCATCCTCGATGCCCTCCTCCGAATAGTGGGCGGCCTTGTAGGCGAAGGAGTCGAACACATCCTTCCCCGGCACCAGCTTGAAGACGTAATTGCCCGCCATGTTCATCTGCGGACGCTGCTGGATGGTTATCATATCCGCAGCAAGCACAGAGTGTTTCGGCATGTCTGCAAAGATAGCCACGACGGTACGTTCGAAATTACTCCGCGTACTGAAGAACGAGACCTTTTGCCCTATGGGGTCCGTCTGGCCGAACCACTCGCGTGCCGACGACTCAGACAGTGCAATGGCATCCCTGTCTGCCTGCGACAGGAAGGAGGGGCTGCCCTGAACCAGCCGGAGTGAGAAGATGCCCTGAAAACAGGTGTCCGTCTGCAGGTAGCGGGCATTCTTCTTCACCCCGTTTATGAGCACGGTGGCGTCCGCGATGCCAGCAAGTGTGCTTGACTCCACCTCGGGCATGGACTCGCTCTCTTGTACAAATCCACCCAATGTGGCCAAAGGGGAAATGCCTATCTTAGTACCCAGCATTTCATACAGCACCTGCATATCGTTCGGGCGCATCATATACAGGTTTTTCGCGTCGGCGTGGAACGTGTCGTACGTGTTTTCGTACCGCATCCACAGCGTCGAGAACACCACGAATACGAAGCTTACGGAAAGGCTGATGACGAAAAAGATGCTTTGTGAACGGAACTTCTGCATGTTCCGAAAAGCTAAGGACAGATAATGTTTTATCATATTTGAACGTTTAAATAATTGAATTTGCCATTTGCGTCCACGCGGCACCGAAGTAGGCGGGGTTGTTCACCTGCCTGACAAAGCTGCGCAGGAGGCGGAGGGCTTCTGCGTAGTCGCCGTCGCGGTAATGGCTGATTTTCGACCGTTCAAACAAAACCCTTTTCCTAATTGCTGTGGCGGCATGGGAATTTTCATTTGCCCCGCGAAACAGGCTGTCGGCCTTATCATATTCCTCTTCATATAAGTAGCAGCGACCTAAAAAGAAATCGCTCCAGGCTATCTCGGCACTATCGCCAATGCTGACGGCGGACTCACGGCAGCGTCGGAAGGCGAGGATGGCTTCATCGTTCATGTTACGGTCAAGATAACACTTGCCGATGTTCTGCTCGCATAGAGAATAGTAGCGGTTAGCCGCGGTAGGGAATATCCTCTGGGCTTTCAAATAGGCAGCAAAGGCGTCTTCTGTCTGGTGCATATCGGTATAGACGCAGCCCAGTGTGTACCAAGCCATGGCGGCATGGTAGTCAGGGCGGCGGGGTGTGCCGTAGTAGCATGTGGCAACGAGGGCGAGGCTGTCGGAACAGAGGGTATCGAGACATTTGTAGTCAATCTGAGTCCGCAGCCAGGCGTAATCGGCAGCCTCCCCCTTGCGGGGGAAATTAGGAATTAGGAATGAGGAAT
>JAFXXQ010000054.1 GCA_017542145.1 Bacteroidaceae bacterium
GACCGTTTATTTTTCATTTTTCATTCTTCATTTTTCATTTTTTATTGCCTAGCATGCCCCTTGCCGATAGCAGGACCGTTTATTTTTCATTTTTCATTCTTCATTTTTCATTTTTATTGTATCTTTGCAGCATGAACTACTCCATCAAGGACTTCGAGATTATGGCGCCGGTGGGCTCGCGCGAGTCGCTGGCGGCTGCCATTCAGGCTGGTGCCGACAGCATCTACTTCGGCATCGGCCATCTGAACATGCGTGCCCGCTCCGCCAGCACCTTCACCATCGCCGACCTCCGCGAGATTGCCGCCACCACCGCCGCCTACGGCATCAAGAGCTACCTCACCGTCAACACCATCATCTACGATGAGGACATGACGCTCATGCGCCAGATTGTCGATGCCGCCCACGACGCCGGCATCTCGGCCGTCATCGCCAGCGACGTCGCCGTCATGAGCTACTGCAACGCCATCGGACAGGAGGTACACCTCAGCACCCAGCTCAACATCAGCAACGCCGAGGCCCTGCGCTTCTACGCCCGCTTTGCCGACGTCGTCGTGCTCGCCCGCGAGCTCAACCTCACCCAGGTGCGCGCCATCTACGACGTCATCCAGCGCGAACAGATCCGCGGCCCGCGGGGCGAGCTCATACGGATAGAGATGTTCTGCCACGGCGCCCTCTGCATGGCCGTCAGCGGCAAGTGCTACCTCAGCCTCCACGAGCTGGGCGCCAGCGCCAACCGCGGCGCCTGCATGCAGGTTTGCCGCCGAGGCTACGACGTCACCCGCTGCACCCCCTCTCCTTCCCCCTCCCCCGCTAACGCCAACGCCAACGCCAACGTTTCCTACCTCCTCCGCGACAAGGAGAGCGAGATAGAGCTTGAGGTGGACAACAAGTACGTCATGTCGCCCAAGGACCTCAAGACCATCCGCTTCATCGATGAAATGATGAACGCAGGCGTGCGCGTATTTAAAATAGAAGGGCGCGCGCGAGGGCCCGAGTACGTGCGTACCGTCGTCGAGTGCTACCGCGAGGCCATCCGTAGCGTCATCGACGGCACCTTCGCCGAGGCGAAGAAGGATCTCTGGGACGAGCGCCTCGCCACCGTCTTCAACCGCGGCTTCTGGAACGGCTACTACCTGGGCCAGCGCCTGGGCGAATGGAACCCCCGTTACGGCTCCAACGCCACCGAGCGCAAGGTCTATGCCGGACACGGCGTGAAGCACTACAGCCGCCTGGGCGTCGCCGAATTCTTCATCGAGGCCACCCCCCTGCGCCTGGGCGACAAGCTGCTCATCACAGGCCCAACGACAGGCGCCGTCTATCTGACGCCCGACGAACTGCGTGTGGACCTCCAGCCCGTCGACGTCGTCCCGCAGGGCACAGCCGTCTCCTTCAAGGTCCCCTGCAAAGTCCGCCCCTCCGACAAGCTCTTCGTCATCCGCCGCGAGGGATAGCCTGTCTATCTACGCAAAGCTTTACCTTTGTGTTGGCAGTCAGACGATCTGCGCTGCCGCAGGCGCTTTTCGAACCTATGACTACGTCATAAAACGACTTTTTCAACGTTTTTTCTTGTTTGATTCTGCAAAACGAAGTACCTTTGCAGCCCGAAAAAAAGAACATCTGCCTCGGCAGAACGAAAAAAAGAGGAAAGATATTCGTATTAACATTTTTAGGATTAACTAAATCAAAAAAACCTATGAGAAGAAGTTTACTCACTTGTGCAAGGACAGCCGCGATGCTGTTGCTTGCAACGCTCACCCCCAACACAGCGTGGGCACTCGACAACTTGCAACTGTTGGATGGCCATACGCTTGAAGCCTATGCGAACAAATCATACTATGTTTCGAGCGTCGATGACTGGAACGCTCTCGCCGCTTACGTTGCCTCAGGCAAAACCTGTCAGGGCCTGACCTTTATGTTAACGACCGACCTCGGCACAACCGATGCCCCTGTCACAACCATGATGGGTAGCGACAAGAGCCATAGATTTGCCGGCACGTTCGACGGCAACGGCAAGACGCTCACCGTCTCCTTAACATCGATCGAAACAAGCCCCAACTACTGCGCACCTTTTGCTTATACAAACAATGTCAAAATCAACAACCTCCACGTAACCGGCACCATCACGGCTACGGGACAGTTTGCCGCAGGCCTGGTTGGCTCAAGCAATGGCAGAGGCTCCATCACCAATTGTCATGTCAGCATTGAACTTATCAGCAATTACGACGAAGGCAACACGAACAGATATGCCAACCATGGCGGCATCATCGGCATCTCTGAAGCAAGCGCCACGATCACTAATTCGTGGTTCGATGGAAAGTTCAGTGGCAGGAACTACAAGTATTCTGCAGGATTCATTGGTATCAACAAGGGCGACCAGACAAGTCTCTCCAACTGTCTGTTCAACCCCCAGTCGCTGGGCAGTCTCGACACAACCGGCTCGTGCGAGTTCGTCCACAATCTGAATAACGGTAAATCTACGCTTTCAGATTGCTATTGGGTCACACATTTCGGCGAGCCCGAGAATGCCCAGGGCCAGAAGGTGGTCGCTCAGCTTTCGGAGGAAATCAGCGGACAAACAAACTTAAGCTATTACGTCATTACACTGGATGAAGTTCCCGATGGCAAGACCTATTACATTGTCAAACACAATCCTACGTGGAACGACGTAAAAGACGCCCTCGAAGCTGGCACCGACTTTGAATTGACAGGAAACATCGAGGCTGGTACAGAAGACGAATCCATTGTGATTTCTGCTGTAATTCCTACGGGTGTTGATGTTACCCTTACCTTAAACGGCACCCTCGATCGCGCACTTGCCCTTGGACAAGCTCAGGAAGACGGCTTCGTCATCAAGGTCGAAGAAGGCGCCACCCTGACCATCAAAGGAGGTACCATCACCGGTGGCAACAACACCGGCAACGGTGGAGGCATCTACAACGCCGGCACGCTCAACATCATCGGCACCACCATCACAGGTAATTTTACGGCAGGCCACGGAGGCGGCATCTACAATGCCGGCACGCTGACAATTGACGGTGCCACCATCACCGACAACCAAGGCAAGAACGAGGATTGTCTGGGCATCGGCGTCTATGTCGCCGCAAGCAGCACCTTCAGCGTAAAGGGAGAGGTGTTGATCAACGGAAACACCTATACCTATTATAATCCCGAGCAGAAAAAGACTCCGCATAACGTCTATCTCGACGGCACCTCCGTAATTTCCATCACGGGTTCAATGACAGGGTCTGCCATCGGTGTTGAAGGAGGAACGGACAACATCATCGCCTCGTTCGCGGATTTAGAGGAAGCAGCCGACGAGAGCACCTTCCCCGGCATCTTCCAGAACGACAAAAATGCGAAGACGAAGGCCTATGTCGACGGCACCAACAAACAAGTTCTCTGGAACACAACGGGCAAGAAGCCGTTGACGTCCGACGGCATCACCGTTACCGTCAGCTTCGCCGACGACGAAACCCCGACCTACACAGGCTCTGCCATTGAGCCGACGACGGTTACCATTAAGGACGGCACTTCAGACATCACAGAAAGATGCATCGTCTCGTACTCGAATAATGTCAATGCCGGCACAAACACGGCCAGAGTTATCATCTCCGCCAAAGCAGGCGACAGTAAATACATCGGTTCCACTACGGTGGCGTTCACCATCGCTCAGAAGCCTGTCACCATCGCAGCCAACCCCCAGACCGTCACCTACGGCGAAACCATCAACACCGAAGTAACCGAGGAGACTGTTGCCGTGGAGGGTCTCATTGAGGGACACTCGCTGGCTGCCGTCACCCTGACGCCCTCCACGCCATCCGAAGGCGTTGCCACCGTGGGCACTTACACCATCACGCCTTCCGCTGCTACCATCTCTGACGGCACAACGGACGTGACAGCCAACTACGACATCACCTATGGCGACCCCGCCACGCTCACCGTGAACCAGAAGGCTATCACCATCACAGCCAACAACCAGACCATCGCCTACGGCGAAGCCATC
>JAFXXQ010000015.1 GCA_017542145.1 Bacteroidaceae bacterium
ACAGGAAAAATCGAAGGCATAAACAATAAAATCAAAACAATGAAGCGACAAGCATACGGATATAGAGATGAAAAGTTCTTCGAACTCAAGATTCTGTCGTTACATCACAATAACTACGCATTTGTCGGATGAACCAAAAAACAAACTATCCCGCGCCAAAAACCGTTAATTAGTATTAAATTCAGAGGATTTTCTTCGGATTTGTTTGCCGATTCAAAAAATACCCTTACCTTTGCACCGTGTTTTTCATGGTATTAGATTTTTTAAAGTTGAAAGATTGGTCGTCGCGATGACGGCCTTCTTTTTTAACAGAAGCACGGTTGAACGTGCAAGTGTTTGACAATTCTCCCGACTACATCCCCGAGTCGGGAGTTTTTTCTTGGCTACCCCTCCAATTTCTCGCTTCTGAAGGCGCGGAGAGTGCGGATCACCTCGTCGGAAAAGTCGGTGAGGGTGAGGCGGAGGTTCTTATAGCGCCCCGTCTCCATCAGGCGGGTCAAAAGGGGATAGACGGGCATCTCGTCCGTCCAAAACTCGCGTCCGAGGAACACCATCGGGCTGCCGTAGCCCAAGCTGAGGTAGTGGTTCTGCACGGCATCCTGGAAGATTTCCTGCATCGTGCCTGCGCTACCTGGCGTATAGACAATACCACCCATGGGGATGGTGAGGATCTCGTCCTCGCGGATGGCGTTGGTGAAGTACTTGGCAATGTGGGTGGCAAAGGGTGTAGAGGGCTCATGGCCATAGAGCCAAGTGGGGACGCCCAGGCTGACGTACCGCTCCTGTGGATAGCGTTCGCGAATGGCGAAGGCGCTGTCGAGCCATCCTTCATCACGATACGAGGGGGCCGCAGTTGCCAGCGTATCGACAGCCTCGTCCAGCTGCTCCATCCATCGCCCAGCCATCCACGCGCCCAGATGGGTAGCCTCCATGGCTCCAGGCCCGCCGCCCGTCACCATCAGCGTGCCCTCCTCCGTGAGCCGTTTGCTGACGTGGGCAATCTGGCGGAACATCGGGTCGGTACGCAGCAGGCTGTGCCCGCCCATTACGCCCACCACACAACGCTCGTCCCAGCCCTCAAGGAACGTATGCATAGCCTTGGTAATGAAGTGATCATGCAGCGAGCGAGCCAGCGTAATCTTCACGTTCGAACTCATCACCCCACGGAAACGATAACGATCGTAGACCATCGTATCGTAGCACGTAGCGAATGTCTCCGGCTGTCCAGGCACATAGCCCGCATAGAGTTTCTCAGGTGTATAAAGCCGGCGTGGGAAGACGTTGTAGTCAAGGTCGGGAATGCGGGGGTAGATCAGGCAGCCCTCGCCCATGCGGTGCATCAGCCCGACGGAGGTCACACAGCCCAGGAACAGGCAGTCCTCAAACGCACATTCGCCTAGCATACGGTCCAGATGCTCAATCTTTTCGAAGTTGATGCTCAGGAAGGCATAATGAACGATGCGCTCTCTGCTCTCCTCAAGCAGTCGGATGGTCTCCTCGCGGCTCTCAATGCAGATATAGTTCGGCTCTCTTTCCATGATAAAAAGACTTTGAGTACAAAGGTACGAATAAGTGAGAGAAATACCAAATTTATTTGAGGATTTCCGAGCGGGAGTACCTAAAAGATGCAAGAGCCTTTTAAAGATAGCGCGAGCCGAGAGGAAATGCAAATCTATTTGCCTTTTTTTAACGGGCAGGTGCTTTCATGTTTTTTCTGTATCAGCGGGAGACAAAGCGGCCTTCGGACCAATCGTAGTAGGTGACGGTAGTGGAGGGGATAAGCTCGGCATCCTCGTCCTTTGGCTCGTAGGTTTCCGTGCGAAGCTCCGTCTGCAGGGTTGGATGCTCAACAGACAATGTACAACGGACGGTGGATAGCAACTCCTGGGAAACGGGACGCAGGGATACAGGGAGAAAACGGGAGAGGGGAAGGGGTGCCCAGGCCTCGTCGTAGAAAGCGATACGGGAGTCGGGCACGGGAAGCTGTACGGTGCGAACCAAGCAGATGACGCTGGTGGAGTCCGTCAGAGGAAGCAGCTTCATCTCCACCTGCGACGAGGGGGTGTATTGCCAAAGGGCGTAATCGGCCGTAAGCTGGGTGAGCTCGGTTGTGCCGCCAAGTCGGTTGGTAACCTTTGCCTCCATGCCAGCCTCGCGGAAATCGACGCAGTCGGCACGATTCACCGACGTCAGCAGCGTCATCAGGGAGTCGGGCATACGGACAATGCAGTCGCGCATCCGCACCTGGGCATTGAATAATGAAAAATGAAAAATGAAAAACAAAAACCAGATAGCCCTGCAAGTGAGAGCACCTACGGATAGAAAATTCAGTTTACGAAACATTTTATTCTTCATTTTTCATTGTCAGATTATCGTGTGCCGAAATAGAGGAAGAGCAGGCCGATGAGCACCATAGCGAGAGCGATGAGCTTGCTCTTGATGTTCTTCTCGTGCAGGAAGAGGGCGCCGCAGAGGAAGGAGATGATGACATTGCCGCGTCGTACCATAGAGACGATGGAAATCATGGAACCCTCCTGGCTCAACGCCTTGAAGTAGGCAAAGTCGGCAACCGTCAGGAAGAGCGAGATGAGCAGGATGGTCCAGCGCCATTGGAAGGGCTGCTCCTTGCGCTTCGGAAACCAGAGGACAAGCATCACGCCGCACATAATGAGCATGATATAAACATTGCACCATGCCTGCACCAACATATTGTCGAGCTGCCGCATGAGTGCTTTGTCGTAGAGCGCGCTGACAGCTCCCAGCAGCGAAGCCGTCACAGCAAACCATATCCAACGGTTATGCTTGAAGTCAATGCCCTCCTTCTTTCCACCCAGGCTGAGCATATAGAAGGAGATGATGGCAAAGGCCACACCTATCCATTGCCAGGCATTAAGCCGCTCGCTGAAGATGAGCAGGGCGCCCAGCAACACCATAACGGGACGCGTGGCGTTGATGGTGCCGACGATGGTGATGGGCAGGTTCTTCATGCCGAAATAGCCGAAGGTCCATGAGGCAGAGACGATGCAGGCTTTCAGAAGAATGTATTTATGGGTGTCCCACGAAGCGACGGGGACGTGTACCAGCGTGCCGTCGAGTACAGGAGTATAGGCAGACAGTAGAATGAGCGGCAAGAAGATACACGACGAAATCAACGTACTGAAGAACAGCACGGGAATGACAGCATTGCCGCGCAACGACTGTTTCTTGAACACGTCATAGAAGCCCAACAGAAAGGCTGACAGAAAGGCCAGGATTAACCACATAATACTAATAAAATTAGGAATTAGAAATGAACAATTCTTGGGGGTAGTCAATGCGAGTGAGGAACAGGCCGCGCCCCGGGACGGAGGTGCCTGCGCTGCAACGGTCCTTCTGCTCGATGACGCGGCAGAACTCTTCGATTGTCATTCGACCTCGTCCCACCTCAAGCAGGGTTCCGACGATGGCCCGTACCATATTGCGCAGGAAGCGATCTGCCTGAATGGTAAATGTCCACACGCCCTCGCTCTCCTGCTCCCAACATGCCTGCATGATACGGCAGTTGTTGGTTTTCACATCGGTATGAAGTTTGCTGAAAGAAGTGAAGTCCGTGTAGTCAAAGAGACGGGAAGCAGCTTTGTTCATAGCCTCGAAGTCAGGAGCCGTGAACAGACGCATGGAGTAGTCGCGTCCAAAAGGAGACTTGGCTGTATGGACATAATATATATAGGTACGCGCAAGGGCATCAAACCGCGCATGTGCAGCGTCCCTCACCCGTTGTACGCTGTGGATGGCGATGTCGGACGGGAGCAGGCGATTAAGTTTCTCGCAAAGCCAATCCGTGAAAGGCTGGGGCTGCGCAGCCACACACACATCGTCCACATCCAGATGCGCCACCATCATGCGGGCATGCACACCAGCATCCGTCCGCCCCGCCCCCACTACAGGAGCAGGTACACGCAGTAACGTAGCCAACGCCTTCTCGAGGGTTTGCTGCACCGTCGGGGCATTGGGCTGAGTCTGCCAACCGCTGTAGTTGGTGCCATCGTAGGATAGGGTGAGGAAGAAACGCACTTTTTTGAGGTTAGGGATTAGAAGTTAGGGTGTGCGCCAAGTTCATCAAATGAACGGCAACGAGGGCTGCTGTCTCTGTACGCAGGCGAGAGCTGGAGAGACTGACGGATTGAAATCCAAGCGAAAGGGCAAGGCGTACCTCATCCACGCTGAAATCTCCTTCAGGGCCAATAAGGACAAGGGCATCTTCATCAGGGTTCAAGGCATCTAACAACGAAAGACGGAAAGCGGAAGTACCGTAGGACTGGCCCAGCCCCTCACCGTTAACCTGATCCTCAACTTCCTCTTCGCTGTAGCAATGAGCAATGAACTTCTGCCCAGTGAAGGGCCGACGGACAAACTTGTCAAACGACATCATCTCGTTGAGCACGGGCTTCGTAGCCTTGAGGCTCTGCTTCATGGCTGCTGTCAGGATTTTGTCGAGACGCTCCGTCTTCACCACGCGGCGCTCAGAGAAACGGCAGTCCAACAGGCTCAACTCGTCGAAACCAATCTCTGTTGCCTTCTCTGCCAGCCATTCCATGCGGTCCATGTTCTTCGTCGGCGCGACAGCCAAATGAATACGCCCCTGCCACAATGGAGCTGGCGTCGTCTGGCTGAGGACGTCCACACGGCAGCTCTTACCCGACACATCGGCAATAACCGCCTCGTAGAAATGGCCCTTGCCGTCGGTCAACTGTACCCTCTCGCCTACTCCGAGACGTAGCACACGCAAGGCATGAGCGGCTTCCTCTTCGGGCAGTTCATGCCGCGTGGCGATATCGGGGCAATAAAAAAGGGACACTTTTTCGTTTTATTTGCGTTCGTGCTTATACTTGAAGATAACGGCGAAAAGCACACCAACCACAAGGGCATATGCAGCAAAGACGTACCATGAGGTTGACCAAGCCTGCATCTGTGCCTCACCAGCAGGCTTGGTATAAACCAGCGCATTAACGACAGCCTGAGCCGACAGCGTGCCTATTGTAGCGCCGAAACCGTTAGTCATCATCATAAAGAGACCTTGCGCGCTGGAGCGGATGCTCTCCGTAGTGTTCTGCTCCACAAAGAGCGAGCCGCTGATGTTGAAGAAGTCGAAGGCCACGCCATAGACAATCATTGAGAGCACAAACAGCCAGACGCCGCTGCCCGGATTACCCAAGGCGAAGAAACCGAAGCGGAGCACCCATGCCAACATGGCGATGAGCACTACCTTCTTGATACCTAAACGACGTAGGAAGAAGGGGATGAGCAAGATGCAGAGCGTCTCGCTGATCTGACTGAGCGAAATGAGGATATTAGCATGCTTGACGGCAAACGTATTGGCGTAAGCGGGGATGTCAGCAAAGGCCGAAATAAACGTGTTGGCATAACCGTTAGTAATCTGCAACGATACGCCGAGGAACATGGAGAAGATGAAGAACACGCACATCTTCTTATCCTTGAACAGCGAGAAAGCCCTCAGTCCCAGCGCATCCACCAACGACTGTTTCTCGCCCGTGCCCTTGTTCGTGGGACAGTTGGGCAGCGTCAGGGCGTAGAAGCCGAGAACGATGCTCCATGCGGCGCAGACGAGGAACTGGCGATAGTCATGCTGGAAGCCCATCAGGTCAACCAGCCACATCGAGCAGATGAAGCCGATGGTGCCGAATACGCGGATGGGCGGGAAGTCCTTCACGGTGTCCAAACCCGCCTTAGTCAGCGCATTATATGAGACAGAGTTGTCCAGCGCGATAGTCGGCATGAAGAATGCCACACTCAACGCATACCAAGGAAACAGCTGTCCGAAAGTGACGTCGCTGCCATAACGCATTCCCTGCCAACCGGCAATGCCCATAAAGACAGCTGCCAGGAAATGGCAGAGACTGAGCATTTTCTGTGCCGGAATGAACTTGTCGGCAAGGATGCCGATGAGAGCCGGCATGAAGAGCGACACGAAGCCCTGCACACTATAGAACCAGCCAATCTGCGGCCCCATGCCCACGCTGGCAAGGTACGAACCCATGCTGGTCAGATACGAACCCCACACGGCAAACACCAGGAAGTTCATGATAATAAGACGGATCTTTGTCTGCATAATGCTGAATTTATTTACTATTTGACATTTTTCGGTTTCTCATCTCTTCTCTACAGGCTTTAGTCCCACTTCTGCGGCCTTGGTGAGGAGGTAGGCGTAAGCGGCATCGTGGTCGTTGGGGATGACGCCATCGAGAATGGCATCCTTGATAGCTGCCTTCAGGGTGCCCACTTCGGCACAGGGCTCCAGCCCGAACACCTCCATGATCTCCGTGCCATCTACAGGCGGCTGGAAGTTGCGGATACGATCCCGCTCCTCCAGATCCTTCAGTTTCTGGCGCACCAAGCGGAAGTTGTCGAGGAAGCGTTGCTTCTTTTCGGCGTTCTTCGACGTGATGTCTGCCTCGCACAGCACCATCAGGTCGTCGATGTCGTTGCCCGCCTCAAACAGCAGGCGTCTGACGGCGCTGTCCGTCACCACTTCGTCGGCTATGGCAATAGGGCGCATGTGCAGGCCGACGAGTTTCTGCACGTACTTCATCTTCTCGTTCAGGGGCAGCTTCATGGTGCGGAAGATGCCCGGCACCATTTTCTCCCCCACAAAGTCATGATTATGGAATGTCCACCCCAGCTTTGCGTCCCAGCGCTTTGACTTGGGCTTACCGATATCGTGCAGCAGCGCTGCCCAGCGCAGCCAGAGGTTGTCGGACGAACGGGCCACGTTGTCAAGCACCTCCAGCGTGTGGTAGAAGTTATCCTTGTGCTTGCGCCCGTTCACCTGCTCCACGCCACAAAGCGCAGCCAATTCCGGAAAGACCAGCGGCAGCAGCCCACAACGCTCCAATTCCACGAACCCCTTCGAGGGTACGCGCGAGGCGATTATCTTATTCAGTTCCTCGCTGATGCGCTCCTTCGAGATGATGTTGATGCGTTCCTTGTTGCGTTCCAGCGCATCGAATGTTTCATCGTCGATGTAGAAATTCAGTTGTGTGGCAAAACGTATGCAACGCATCATGCGCAGGGGGTCGTCGCTGAAGGTGACATCGGGGTCGAGGGGGGTGCGGATGAGCCTGTCCTCCAGGTCATAGACGCCCTCGAAGGGATCGACGAGTTCACCGAAATGCATCTTGTTCAGGCAGAGGGCCATAGCGTTGATGGTAAAGTCGCGCCGGTTCTGGTCGTCCTCCAGCGTGCCATCCTCCACTACAGGCTTGCGGCTGTCGTGGCTGTACGACTCCTTGCGGGCCCCTACGAACTCAATCTCCAGTCCGTGCCACTTCAGCTGGGCGGTACCGAAGTTACGGAACACGCTCACATGAGCGCCTCGCCCACAACGTTTCCGCAACGCCTCCGCCAAGGCTATCCCGCTGCCCACTACCACTACATCAATATCCGTCGAGGGACGCTCGAGAAACAGGTCGCGCACCCATCCGCCTACCACATAGCAGGGCATGCCGAGTTCGTCGGCTGTCTCGCCTATCAGGTGGAACACCTGCTTGTCGAGTGCCCTCACCAAGTCCTTCTGCGTCAGCCTTACCATCCGTTTATTTTAAATTTTGTCGCAAAGTTACAAGTAAGCGAGAGAAATACCAAATTTATTTGAGTTTTTCCGAGCGAGAGTAACTAAAACCGAAGGTCAAGGATAGGGTGAGCCGAGCGAAAATAATTCGTTTTTTCTTGACTCCGACCCCATCCGCCTTCAAAAGGGAAAAGAAGTCCGAAGGTTCTAGAGGCATTCACACCAAGCAACTCATAAAAAAATAGCCTGCGCTAGTTTTTTATTTGCTTATTCTGATTTTTTATTTGCCTGCGTTAAAAATTTATTTGCCTACGCTAGGAAAAAACTTGCATGCGCCTCGGAATTAGAATAAAAAATATGTTTTTGTCTTCCGCTCGGATTACACTACCTTTAATGGTTTTTTACCCCTTTTTAGTTAGGGCTCACCTCAGAAAAATCTAAAAAAACATCAATTTTCTTGCTTTTTCGCTCGGTTCGCCCTAACTTTGTCCGTTTCTTTTAAATAAGGAGATAATAAGGAGAAAAGATGCTTCACAAAATACAGTTTTTGGCTTTTACCACAGCTTTGTGGATAATAGGCTCAGGAAGTGTCAGGGCACAGGATGCCCTGCCGTCTGAAATGCAGCCCGACACGCCTATGGCGGAGGTTGATCGATTTGATTTCCTGGTGTATAATCTTGACGGCCCACTACCCTTGACGGACAATCCCGCCAACGAGCTCTATCACGGCATCTGGAATCAGGGTGCCACATTCAGCTATCCGAACCTCCAGCTGCCCGACACGCTTGCCATCGACCTGCGCGGATACTGCATGCCTACCCCCTCGTCGCGCATCAACGACGTGTTCGGCTTCCGCCCGCGCCGGCGCCGCGTACACTACGGGCTTGATATCAAAGTAGAGAAGGGTGACACCATCCGTGCGGCATTCGACGGCAAGGTGCGCACGCGCACATTTAACAAACGAGGCTACGGCAACTACGTCATCATCCGCCACGAAAACGGGCTGGAGACACTCTACGGGCATCTTTCGGAATCGCTGGTGCGCGAGAACCAGCTGGTGCATGCAGGTGACCCCATCGGACTGGGCGGCAGCACGGGACGCAGCACGGGCAATCACCTCCATTTCGAGACCCGACTTTTGGGTACGGCGCTGAATCCGGCTTTGATGTTCGATTTTCAAAACGGACAATCGACTGGGAAGCAGTACATCTTCTCCCGCAAGACAGCCACCAAGGAGGTGCAAAGCAGCGCAGCCTACGTGAAAGTGCGCCAGGGCGACACGCTCTCAGCCATAGCAAAACGCTCAGGCTCATCGGTGAAGACCATCTGCAAACTCAACGGTATCACGCAGAAATCCATCATCCGCCCAGGACAACGTCTAAGGGTGAGGTGAGAAAAACAAGTAAAACAGGAATTTGGAATGAAGAATAATACGAACGAGCAGTTTGAGCAGACGATAGCGAAGTGCCGGGATCTGTTTGCCAAGAAACTGAAGGACTATGGTGCCGCATGGCGCATCCTGCGCATCCCCTCGGTGACAGATCAGATTTACATCAAAGCAAAGCGCATCCGCACGCTGGAAACCACGGGGATAGCCCTTGTGGACGAGGGCATCCGTCCTGAATTCATCGGCATCGTCAATTACGGTATCATCGGCCTCATCCAACTAGCTCGCGGCGCTGCCGACCAATGTGACATGACGCCCGAAGAGGCCTTGACAGAATACGACACCAACGCCCGCAAGGCCCTAGAGCTGATGAAAGCCAAGAACCACGACTACGGCGAGGCTTGGCGCGAGATGCGCATCAGCTCTTACACCGACCTTATCCTCATGAAGCTGAACCGCACGAAGGAGATTGAAGGCAACGGAGGACAGACGCTTGTCTCGGAGGGCATTGACGCCAACTACATGGACATGATAAACTATGCCGTTTTCGGCTTGATAAAGATAGATTTTGAGGGTTGAGAGATTAAAGGCTAACATGGAGAAAGGAAGAGAGAGAACGAACCGTTGGCACTTAATTCTCAACGTGCTGATAAACACGATACGCTTCATCGTGGCAGCTGTCTTCATCTTCTCCGGCTTCGTCAAGGCCATCGACCCGATGGGTACCATTTATAAACTGGGGGATTACATGGAGGCTTTTAGCCTCACGGCTGTTCTTCCCCGTGGGCTGCTGGTGATTGCCACGATGTTGCTCTGCATCTTCGAGTTCACGGTGGGTATCTGCCTGTTTTTCGCCGTCCGTCGGCGTACGACGCTGACGGCAGCGCTGGTGTTTGTCGCGCTGATGACCCCCCTGACGTTCTACCTCGCCCTTACCAATCCCATTGCCGACTGCGGATGTTTCGGCGATGCCATCCACCTCACCAACTGGCAGACATTCTGGAAAAATGTGGTGCTGCTGGCAATGCTCGTTCCTTTGCTCATCTATAACCGGTTGCTATTCCGCCTCATCCACGAAAACGTGCAATGGGTTATCTCGGGCTTTGCCTTCGTCAGCTTACTGATTTTCATGTGGACGAACCTGCGCCATTTGCCACTCTATGACTTCCGCCCCTACCGCGTTGGCACGAACATCGAGGCTGCAATGGCTGTGCCCGGCGATGCCCCACAGCCCCGTTTTGAAACCACGTTCATCCTCAGCAAGGACGGCGAACAGCGCGAGTTCGCCCTCGATGACTATCCCGACAGCACCTGGACATTCGTTACCTCGCGCACCACAATGGTTGACAAGGGGTATGTACCACCCATCCACGACTTTGCCCTTATCAACGAAGAAGGCGAGGACATTACCAACAATCTCTTTGAGCCAGGCTGGACGATGCTGCTTGTCATGAACGAATTGCGCCGGGAGGAAATGCTCGACATCATCAACGACCTCTACGACTATGCCGTCATCCACGACTATCCCTTCTATGCTCTTACCTCCGCCACAACGGACGACATCGAGCGATGGATAGACCACACCGGCGCCAGCTACCCTTTCTGCCGGATGGACGACATCACCCTAAAGACCATCGTACGCTCCAATCCTGGCCTTGTCGTCGTCCACGACGGCACCATCACGGCCAAGTGGAGCCGACGCGACTTGCCGCGAGAGAACCTTTTCGATGGCGGGCCGTTAGAAGAACAACCATGGGCCATACAAACACCCGCCATGCTACAGCAACGCAGGACTCGTGCCCTCGTGCTGATGTTCTTCCCCTACCTTTTTGTCGGTTTGCTGGACTTTCTGGTCAGAAGGAAAGAAAAGGTTAAAGATTAGAGATTAGAAACATATTCGTTTAATCAATAAAAAACAAAGAACATGAGAAAAAACATTGTTGCAGGAAACTGGAAAATGAACAAGACCCTCCAGGAGGGCATTGAGTTAGCAAAGGAGTTGAACACCACATTGGCAGCCGATAAGCCGAAGTGCGACGTCGTCATCTGCACGCCGTTCATACATCTGGCTTCTGTGACGCCTATCGTTGATAAGGCTGTCATCGGTGTAGGTGCCGAGAACTGCGCCGACAAGGAGTCTGGAGCTTTCACGGGCGAAGTCAGCGCCGCTATGGTAGCCTCTACGGGTGCCCAATATGTCATCCTCGGACACAGCGAGCGCCGCGCCTACTACCACGAGACGCCCGAAATCCTAAAGGAGAAGGTATGCCTTGCCCTTGCCAACGGCCTTACCCCCATCTTCTGCATCGGCGAAGTGAAGGAAGAGCGTCTGGAGAACCGCCAGAACGAGGTCGTCCGCGTCCAGATCGAGGGCTCGCTGTTCGACCTCACGGCCGAGGAATTCTCAAAGATTGTCCTCGCTTACGAACCCGTTTGGGCTATCGGTACTGGCCTTACCGCCACTCCCGAGCAGGCTCAGGAGATGCACGCCTTTATCCGCAGCGTCCTCGCAGGCAAATGGGGCAAGGAAGTGGCCGACAATACATCCATCCTCTACGGGGGCAGCTGCAAGCCCTCCAATGCGAAGGAACTCTTTGCTAATCCCGATGTCGATGGTGGCCTCATCGGTGGCGCCTCACTCAAGGCTGCCGACTTCAAGGGTATCATCGATGCTTTTGCTTAACTAAAACAATAGCACATTTTGAAACGTATCGCCTTATCTCTGCTTCTCCTCGCTGCCACGCTGTCTGTGGCAGCTCAGGAGAAGATTACCGACCGCCTGCAGCGTCCTGTGCCAGGCAAGGGCACCGTTATCATCCATCAGGATGCGGCACTCTACCGCCTCTTGGGTAACATCTCCTCGCCGTCCCTTACTGGCACCCGTATTCAGGCCAGAGGCTATCGTGTGCAGGTCTATGCCGGAGGCAACACCCGCGCCGCCCGCGAGGCTGCCCTCCGCGCCGCTTCCTCAATTCGCTCAGCCTTCCCCGACGTCTCCATTTACACCGAGTTCATCTCGCCCCGATGGGTGTGCCGTGTGGGCGACTGCCGCACCTATGAGGAGGCCGACCATCTGCTGCGCGACATCCGCGCTCTCGGCACTTTCAAGGAACTCACTATTCTTCCCAACCAAGTCATAAACATCCAGCTCTGAGATGAACGAACCGATTTACGATGAGAAGGTTACTGAGTTGTTGAAGGAAAACACCACCTCGGTGCTACGTCTTATTGGTGAAGACCCCAGTCGCGAAGGACTCCTTAAAACCCCCGAACGGGTTGCCAAAGCCTTGCAGGTACTCACACGCGGCTATCGCGAAGACCCTGCCGAGGTATTGCGCTCGGCCATGTTCCGTGAAGATTATCGCCAAATGGTTATCGTGCGTGACATCGATTTCTACAGCCTCTGCGAACACCACATGCTACCCTTCTTCGGCAAGGTGCACGTGGCCTACATCCCCAACGGCTACATCACCGGCCTCAGCAAGATAGCCCGCGTGGTGGATATCTTCAGCCACCGGCTGCAGGTGCAGGAGCGCATGACGCTGCAAATCAAGGAGTGCATCCAGCAGACGCTCAGTCCCCTCGGTGTGATGGTGGTTGTAGAAGCCCAGCACATGTGCATGCAGATGCGCGGCGTCGAGAAGCCCCATGCCATCACCACCACCTCCGACTTTACGGGGGCCTTCCAGCAGGCTAAGACCCGTCAGGAATTCATGAACCTGATAAAAGACTAATCATTATCTTCGATTTAACATTTTTATGAAACGAATCCTTCTCCCTCTCCTCTCCCTTCTGCTTCCGTTTGCCCTGTCAGCCCGTGTGGTGCTGCCCACGTTCTACTCGGACAACATGATTCTCCAGCAGAATTCCCAAGTCACCGTCTCTGGCGAGGCTACTGCCGGCAGTACTGTGGTCGTCACCCCCTCATGGGCATCCATCCCCGTACAGGTGAAAGCCGATGCCCATGGATTTTTCGCCGCCACCTTCCCCACCCCCGCAGCTGGAGGCCCCTACACCCTTACCTTCGACGACGGCACCCCTGTCACTTTCCAGAACGTCCTCATTGGCGAGGTCTGGCTTTGCTCAGGCCAGTCGAACATGGAGATGCCCATCGCAGGCTGGGGACGTGTGAAGGACTACGAGAAAGAGATTGCCGCTGCCGACTATCCCAACATCCGCCTCTTCCAAGTAGAGAAGCGCCAGGCCTTCCGCCCCACCGATGGTGTCACCGCCATGGGAGGCGGCTGGCTCGTCTGCGCGCCGGAGAACGTGCCAGAATTCTCCGCCACCGCCTATTTCTTTGCCCGCCGGCTATGGAAGGAGCTGAAGGTGCCCGTCGGCGTCATCAACAGCTCGTGGGGCGGCACCCCCGCCGAGTCGTGGACCTCGGCCGAATGGCTTGCCGATGTCCCCGGCTACGAGCAGCAGATGGCCGACCTCGCTGCCGTAGGCTATACCGATAAGGGCGTCCGCGCCCTCTACGACCGCGACCGTGCCGTCTGGGAGGCTACCGTTGCCACCGCCGACAAGGGAATGAGCATCCTCTCTTCTACGGATGCCAACCCCACCTACATCGAGTTGCCCCGTAAGTTCGAGACGTGGCTGGGCAACTTCGACGGCGTCGTCTGGTTCACCCGCACCATCGACATCCCTGCCGACTGGGCGGGCAAGGACCTTACGCTCACCCTCGGAGCCATCGACGACGAAGACATCACCTATTGGAACGGCACGAACGTAGGCACCACAGCCAACTGGTCTGTCTCCCGTACGTACACCATCCCAGGCAAGCTGGTGAATGCCGGCACGAACACCATCACCATCCGCGCCTGCGACAACAATGGTGAAGGCGGCTTCGCGGGTCAGCCCTCCGACATGGCCGTCGCCCTCGACGCGCAACACTCGCTCTCTCTGGCAGGCAAGTGGCGCTATGCCGTCAGCATCGATGCCGCCGACCTTCCCGCCGTGCCCGTCACCCCAGGCAGCTCAGCCTATCCCTCCAACCTCTACAACGCCATGATATGGCCCTTCCGCGACTTCCCCATCCAGGGTGTCATCTGGTATCAGGGCTGTGCCAACGTGGGCCGTTCAGGGCAGTACGAGCCGCTCTTCCAGGCACTCATCCGCAATTGGCGTGAGCTCTTCCGCCGCCCCGACATGCCTTTCTACTTCGTGCAGATTGCCAACTACCTGCAGCACCTCGACCTGCAGCCCGAGTCCGGCTGGGCTTCCATCCGCGAGGCACAAGCCCGCGCCCAGCGCCTGCCCAACGTCGGCATGGCCTGCATCATCGACATAGGCGAAGCCGCCGACATCCATCCCAAGAACAAGCAGGAGGTTGGCAGTCGCCTTGCCGCCCTTGCCCTCAACCGCACTTACGGCAAGGTTAAGACGCCGTGCAGCGCACCCGTCTATGAAGGATATGCCATCGAGGGCAACAGCGTCCGCATCCGTTTCTCCATGCCCTCGGGCAGCGAGCCCTTCCTTGCCGACAAGGCCCTCTCCGGCTTCAGCATTCAGGATGCTGACGGCAAGTGGTACGTAGCCAATGCCCATACCGATGGTGCAACCGTCGTCGTCAGCAGCCCCGCTGTTCCCCATCCCATCCATGTGCGCTACGGCTGGGCCGACAACCCCACCTGCACCCTCCACACCCGCAGCGGCTTCCCCGTTGCTCCCTTCCGCTCCGACTGGGTTCCCGTGCTGGAGTACTAAGGAAAAGAAAATAGATTATACCCAAAAGGAGGGACGCAATAAACGACGTTCCTCCTTTTCAGTTCTTTCTCATCGGACGATTTTTAGCGATTTCATCGGGTGTTTTTGAGTAAAAGCATGAAAAGCGCCAACCTTCACAAACCCTCTTTTGCCAGATGCTTCTTTCGCTTTTTTATTCCCCCCTTCTGCCAAATTAGAAGGCCCTTCTATCAGCGCAGAAGGGCCTTCATTTGTTAAAAAGGTGTCGAGCAAATACCTACTATCTGAAACTATTCTATTTCCTTTATCTCCTTGAAGTTCTTCCATCCCTCAGAAGTTCTGTATGCGTCTACGCACCCAGTTGGAACGTAGAGTGTGCAGTAGTTGGCCACATCATTAGGAAAAGCCATATTAGCATTTGGGGGTATGGTTCCAAGACAAATAACAGACTTTAATCCATAGCACAACTCAAAAGAAAAATCACTTATAGTGTTAACACTCGATGGGATGGTGATGGAGGTAAGACTACTGCAGCCAGAGAATGCTCGATTGTTTATGCTGGCAATTGGCTCAGGAATGGTGACAGAAATCAGGTTACTACAATTAGAAAAGGTACTCGAGCCAATGCTAGTGACAGAATTGGGGATGGTGACAGAAGTCAAACTTTTGCAACTTGAAAAGGCTCCACTGCCAATATAGGTGACTGAATTAGGCATGATTATAGAAGTCAAGCTGGAGCAACCAGAAAAGGCAGAGTTACCAATGCTGGTGACCGAATTGGGGATGGAGACGGAGATGAGGCTGTAGCAATTAGCAAATGCACAAGATCCAACACTTTTAATTGAGTTAGGGATGTTCACGGAGGTCAAGTTAGCGCAGTCATGAAAGCAATCATCTGGAATTCTATCAATTGTATTTGGAATGGAAAAAGAAAACAGATTGCAGTCAGAAAAGGCATAGTTACCAATGCTGATGATTGAATTGGGAATTGTGATATCTCTAAGATTCCTACAGCCAAAAAATGCTCCATTTCCAATAGTCTTGACCGTCTGTGGAAGAGAAATAGATTCCAAATTATCGCATCCCCACTCTTCCCCTCCAAAAGCATTCTCTCCTATTGTTATTACATCTCCATCGAATAATATAACCCCCTTACCTTTAACGTATGTATTTCTAACGATATTTAATCCACCAAAAGCGCGAGGATTATATGGCGTAACTTCCCATTGAATACTTCCATCAAAATCGCCTGTACTAGTGTACCAAATTTCATTGTTCATCTGAACGTCAGCTTGCTGAAAGATGGTAAAAGAGGATAATTCTTTGTCCTGTGTATCTACAATAGTGATAACAGCTGAGCGGCTTTGGTTAGTGGCATTTGCCTTCACGGATAGGGTAATAACGTCCGTTCGCATGGTTGCACGGGTGTAAACGCCAAGAAGTTCAATCCAAGACTGGGCTTCGGGGGGTATAACCACTTTGTAATCTTCGTTAGTACGGACATCTATAGTGAGCAGGGTGTCGCCAGGTTCAAGAGCCGTTACATCAGTCAATACCTGCAGGATTCCTTGCTCGAAACGCAATACTTTCATCACGGTACGGTCGCCCTTATTGGCAAATACTAGCACCTTGCCTTCGCCGCCTGCTGAAGGAGTTTCCACAGAGATACTTCCTTGGGTGGATGAAGTTTGCTTAACGGTAGCTTTCCAGCCGGCATCGGCAAGGCACTCCACAACCGTTGTGGCATCGGCATTTGTGAGCGTATAGTTCACGTTGACCGTCGTCCCTGGGGAGTAAGCAACGCTTCCTTCGACATCGAAAGTGATATCAAGCGTCTTAAGGAGTTCCGCAACCTTTCCTTCCAGTTCCGATACACGTTTCTCAACAGCATCAATACGGTCATCCAGACGTTTAACCTCGTCGTCAATATGACCGTTTACCGTAGCAATATCAGAGGCAATCTGCTTGGTAATGGTGCCGTTGTAATCTTCAATAGCCGTACGGATAGCTGTCTGATAGGCTGTAGTCAGTTCCTTTTGGGCTTCTGCCAAAGCCGTGCGGACGGAAGCGACTTCGGTTGCCAGGCGTTCGTCACCCTTGACAATGGAATCGTTGATAACGGCTATGCGTGCATCGACGGCAGCAATGTCATAATAGTTGGCGAACTGCTCGCCTACCCAAGTCTTTAAGGAAGACTCTGTCTGCGTCAAGACTTTTGCCAATGAATCAATCCGTACGTTTACCCCAGCAAACAGGGCGGCATTCTGTTCGTCCATTGCCTGCAAGTCGGCCTGCAACTTGGCCTGCAAAGAATCCAATGTCACTTGCAAGGTTGCCACATTGCCCACCACAGACGCATATTGTTCCAACGTGGCAAATGTGGCACTTACCCATTCTGCCTGATTGGTAAGGGAGTTTTGCGCCCATTCTTTTTGACTCACTAAAGAGCTGTCCACATACGTCTGCAAGTTCGCAATCTGCGTACTTAGTGCGTCTTCCTGTTCGGTAAGCAGATCAATGCTTCTCTGATGCTGGGCATCTATGCCTTTTAGGTTTTCTATCTCCGTTCCTAATCCTTCATCGGCTTTCTGAAGGTCAGCGATGTTCTGTCTCAGTCCTGCATCGGCGTTTTGCAGTTCCGTTATGCTGTTCTTAATGGCATTGTCCACGATTTGCAGTTCCGTAATGGACGAACGGATAGAAGAAATCTGTTCGTTAATAGACGGGATAGTAGTATTTTCGAGCTTTTCGATACGCTCGCGCAGTTCTGAATCGTCGTAGCACGACGTTACTATGCCAAGCAGGCTCAGCAAAGAAAGGAGAAGAACGTTCTTTTTCATTGGTTTTATGTTTTTAGTTACTATTTTTTGTTTCGTTTTTTTTCAGAGAATGTGCTCGCTTTACAAACAAAAAGCGCAGACCCTCCATATTCTCTGCTAGGCTTGGAACCGCCTCCTATATCCTATGGTGAAGCCTACGCTAAAATGCGTACACTCCTTGATATAGGGTTTGCTCGTTTATATCCCTTTCGAGGTTCCAATTCAGCAGAGAAAAAGAGCAACAAATGTTTGTGTTCCAAGAACACGATGCAAATGTAGGGGTTATTTCGCAGACTTCAAACAAAAAAGGGGGATTTTTTGTTCGACATGCAAAAAAACATTTTCAGTTTGTCTGTTGGAGAGGTCGTTCTGCTCAATAGGGACAAGGGCAAAAGCTATCTGCATTTTTTTAGTTTTTGCGAAAAAAATGCCAACACTTACCTTTTTCTTTTTAACGAATTATCATAGAATGTGTTAGATGTGGTAAGTGTTTGTTGAACACTTACCACACACTTACCACACACTTACCTGACTCCTAACATTCATCTCCTGTCTTTTCCTATTTTCTGCCTCCCTTTTTCCATCTCCTAACTATTTCCTACCTAATCGGTTATCTTGTTCGCTCATTCGGTAAGTGTAGAGGTAAGTGTCAGGTAAGTGTTAGGTAGGTGTTTGAACAACACTTACCTGCTTTAACCCGCTTTATCATAGCGGGTTAAACCGCAAAAGGTAAGTGTTAGGGGTTTTTGATAAAATACTACGAAAAAGATAATTCGCATAATTCGGATAATTGGCCGACATAAATCTTAAGAACGGCTAATTGAACGAATTGAACGAATGGCGTTTCGGCGTGGGCTTCGCACGCCGAATGGGGAGGGAGTTTTTGAAACACGAATAACCATGAATAAACACGAATAATCCAAAAATTAATTCATGAAAAATTAGTGGATATTTGTGGTTATTTGTGTGAAGAGAAAAAGAGAAAAAAAATAGTGTTTGACGGCGTGCTGACAGAGTTTGATTTTATTTTGCCAGAGTTTAACTCTGAGCGCGTAGAGTTTAACGTTATGGGAATAACGTAAAACAAAAGAAAAACGTACCAAAGTGGTGACGGGTTGAAAAGGAAACCGCTCAGCAGAGGGCACTTTGTTATAGGAATGGGAACTTTGCAACCCGTCACAATAGATTGAAGATTGAAAAATGAAGATTAAAGATTAATAGTTGAAACCACAAAATGTTTAAGATTGGCTTCGTCTCAGGAAAACAAAAAAAAAGTTATTTTCTTGCTTTTTCGCTTGCTTAACCGTACCTTTGTCACCACTAAACAACCGAACGGAAAGCATCATGGACGAGACGTTTGATATCAGAAGCCAGCAGCTGGGCGGAAAGGACAAGGACTACGAGAATGCCCTCAGACCCTTGTGCTTCGACGACTTCAGCGGGCAGGAGAAGGTGGTCGACAACCTGCGGGTGTTCGTGCAGGCAGCTCGGCTGCGTGGCGAGAGTCTGGACCACACGCTGTTGCACGGCCCTCCCGGACTGGGCAAGACGACGCTCAGCAACATCATCGCCAACGAGCTGGGCGTGGGCTTCAAGGTGACGTCAGGCCCTGTGCTCGACAAGCCGGGCGACCTGGCTGGTCTGCTCACCTCGCTGGAGCCGCACGACGTGCTCTTCATCGATGAAATCCATCGCCTCAGCCCCGTTGTGGAGGAGTATCTCTATAGCGCCATGGAGGACTATCGCATTGACATCATGATTGATAAAGGTCCCTCGGCACGCAGCATCCAGATTGACCTCAACCCCTTCACGCTTGTGGGCGCCACCACGCGAAGTGGCCTGCTGACGGCTCCGTTGCGTGCCCGATTCGGCATCAATATGCACTTGGAATACTACGATGCTACGACGCTGGCGCGCATCGTTCGCCGCTCGGCACGCCTGCTGGGTGTCCCCTGTCAGGAGGAGGCGCTGAACGAGATAGCCCGTCGCAGCCGCGGCACCCCCCGTGTGGCGAATGCCCTGCTGCGCCGTGTGCGCGACTTTGCCCAAGTGAAGGGTAGTGGCACTATCGACCTCGACATCGCCCGCTACGCCCTCGAGGCACTCAACATCGACCGCTACGGACTGGACGAAATCGACAATAAGATTCTCAACACCATCATCGACAAGTTCAAGGGCGGCCCCGTGGGCGTCGGCACCATCGCCACAGCCCTCGGCGAAGACCCAGGCACGCTGGAGGAGGTCTACGAGCCGTTCCTCATCATGGAGGGCTTCCTGAAACGTACCCCACGCGGGCGCGAGGTCACCGACCTCGCCTACCGCCACCTCGGCAAGAGCCGTTTTGCCACAGGAGCTGCCGACATGGACGACTTATTTGGCTAAAGCAATGAAAAATGAAGCAAATCTTGGAACAGCAAAAGCAAAAGAGCTTGCTCATTTTGCCGAGTCGTGACAAGATTCAACATAGTTAATGAAAAATGAAAAATAAAGTGTTCTACGGCATAAAGCGTGCGACATTGAAGCGCACCATTACCTTTATCCTATTAGCATTAAGTATGACGACTGGATTCGGCGCAACAAACTACACCAAGGGGTGGGCTGAGGTGCGTGAGCTCATCAAGAAGGGCAACTACCGCACAGCCCACGAGAAAGCACAAAAGCTTTTCGACACGGCACGGACGGAGCAGAACAGTTTCCGCACGCTGCAAGGTGCCGTCATTCTGACACAGGCCGAGCAGGCATACGAGGAGGATGCCATTCAGAAGGCCATCGACCGCTACCGCTCCATCGAAGGCAGCCTGGGCGACACCGACGAGGCGCTACGATGCCTCTATCTGGCTGAAACCTACCAGCATTACTTTGACTGGAACGACTGGAACATACGCCGCAACCTGCCCTTGGAAGAGCCGACGGACGACATCGCCCAATGGGACGAGCAGACCTTCCTGACCACCATCCGCAGCCTGCAGGACAAGGCGCTGGCAGCTGCCGACGTGCTGAAACGTACCCCCATCGCCGAGTATGCCGAGATGCTGGAAATGGGCAACAAGACAGGGCAGACGCTCCGCCCCACGCTCTACGACGTGGTGGTGCAGAGTATTGTCAATTACAACAATAAAGACAACGACGACGAGGCCGTACAGGCACTCTTCGAGGAAGATGCCCTCTATGGTACGGCGGAGGAATTCGTGACATTAAAAATCGGGAATGAGGAATTAGAGGTAAAAAAAGACGTGCCTCTGGTGCGGAACCTGATGCTTTTACAGGAGCTCACCCGCTTTCACCTGAACGATAAGGATGCCACCCTGCGCCAGGCGTTGGACGAGCAGCGGCTCGACCTCATCCGCCATCATGCCTTCTTCGAGAAAGTGCGCTACCGCGAGGGGCTGGAGCGGCAGGTGGAGGCGTACAAGCTTTCGGCGAACGAACGTGCCACGTGGTACTATCGCCTGGCTGAATACTGGAGCGACCTCGAAGAGAACGATGAAGACCGCATCGGCGTCGACAAACCGAAGGTGAAAGCCTTTGGCCTCGCCCGCAAGGCCGTCGAGATAGCCCCCAAGAGCCAAGGGGCCATCCAGAGCAAGAACCTCATCGCCCGTCTGGAGCATCCAGAACTCTCAATGACCGTGCCCACACCAATCCTGCCCAGTCAGACAAACACAGCCATCCTGAAGACAACCAACCTAAGCAGAGTGTGGCTGCGCCTCGTCAAGGCTTCGAAAGAAAAGAGCCATTGCGAGCTTGACTACTACCTGAAGCAGCCCGTTCTAAAGAGCTGGAATGTCAGCGTGGATGACCCGAAAGACTATGAGAGCCACGAGAATCCGTTGGAGATTCTTTCGCTGGCTCCCGGGCAGTACGTCCTGCTGGCCTCATCCACAGCCAAGTTCGACAAGAAGCAGAACGTCTGCGCCGTCGATGTGGATTGCTCGGCCCTGACGATTTATCTGGAAACCATCAAGCAGAACGGCCAGCACCTTGGTGCCGTCGTCGACCGTAAGACGGGCCGCATCCGCACAGACTGTTCTGTGGCCGTCTATCGCCGCGAATGGCGCACAGGCAAGACACGGGAAGAGAAGCTCTTCGACTGCGACACAAACGAAAAGGGCTTCTTCCATGTCCCCAATGTAGAAAGCAACACATCGCGCGTCATCATCGCCACCGACGGAGCTTCTACCACCGAACGGACGTTCAGCGACAACACGCCTTACGTTTTCCACGAACAAGAGAAGATCACACTCTTCTCAGACCGTTACAGCTATCGCCCAGGCGACGAGGTGCAGTTCAGCCTCGTGGTCTATAACGAGACGGACGTCAACCACTTCGTCGTATGTCCCGAGAGGGAGGTTACCGTCGAGCTGCACGACGTAAACGGTAAGGTCGTCAGCACCATGGAGGGCACGACGGACGAGTTCGGCTGCCTTCGCGGCACGTTCAAGTTAGGACCCACCCTGCTCCCTGGCCGCGTCACCATCCAGGCCCGCACCGGCGATGCCCGACGCCAGCGATACCTCAACGTGGAGGCCTACAAGCAGCCCACCTTCGCCATCACGTTCGAGGAGTTTGAAAAGGACATCCCCCTCACAGCCACCGTCCCCGTCAAGGGCTCGGCCGTCTCCTATACTGCGGTACCTGTGCAGCAGGCTACCGTCAGCTACGTCATCACCCGTACCGAACAGCCCTCCATCTACTGGTGGCGTTGCATAGGCCGCAGCAAAACGGTTGCCCGTGGTACGACGCAGACGACTGCCGACGGCACGTTCCACTTTGACATCGCGCCCATGTTCAGTAAAGACAACCCCAAGCTGAAGGACCGCTGCTACCGCTACGACATCCGCGTGGAGATTACCGCCGTCGATGGCGAAACACAGGCTGGCGAAACCCACGTCCGCATCGGCAAGCCCTACGAGCTGCCCAAGGACGACACGCCTGCTGACGTGATGCCCACCGGCGCCCTCCTCTGGGGCTATCAGGCCAAGGACAAAGTCGAGGCCGGCGAGACTGCCGCCCTCAAAATCGGCACTACCAAGCAGGACGTCTGCGTCGTCTGGTTCTTAGAGAAGGGCTACGACGTTGTCGATTACGGCACGATGATGCTATCCAACGAGGTGCGTGACTGGACGTTCCAGACCGACGAAACGTGGCGGGGCGGCTTTACCCTACGCCTCGTCACTTACAAGGAGAACGAGATGAAGGAGCTCCACTACACCTTCGACGTCCCTCATCGCGAACGTGAACTCGACATCACACTCACCACCTTCCGCGACCGCCTCACCCCGGGCGAGCCGGAGAAGTGGACGCTCCACATAGAGAACAACGAACACCAGACTGTTGAAGCCAATCTGGTAGCTGCGCTCTACGACGCCGCACTCGACGTCTATGGTGAGAACCATTGGAGTCTTGCCCCGTGGCATACATTCTATATGTGGAACTCACTCGGACGGACAACGGGAACAGAATGGTCGTGCGGCGTCAGTCCCAAGGCAGCGTGGACGCAGCTTCCCGTGGTCAACTACCCCACGCTGCTTTATCTGAACGGCAGCGAGATGGGCCGTATCGTCGTTGGCTACGGCGCCCGACGCGCCCGAGGCATCCCCACGATGGCAATGGCAAAAAATTCAGCCGTCGTAGAGGAAGCTGCCATGGCGGCGGACGAGGCCGTCGCCTATGACCTGGCGGAGGTCGTTCCCACAGCCTCACAGAAGGCCGTCTTTAACCATGATGACGGAGAGACCTCCGGCGGAAGTGTAGAAGCTGAGGAAGACCTTGACGAGGGTACTCCCGAGAACGTCTATATCCGTCAGGACCTCACCCACACCGCCTTTTTTGAGCCCTGCATCCGCACGGATGCCGACGGCAACGCCGAGGTCTCCTTCAACGCCCCTGACCTGCTGACGGAGTGGAACTTCCGCGGTGTTGCCTTCACAAAGGACATCAAGGTAGGCAAGTTCCTCGAGAAAGTCATCACCCGCAAGGAACTAATGGTGCAACCTAACTTACCCCGTTTCCTCCGTCAAGGAGATGAGTTCGAGTTCACGGCCAAAGTGTCCAACATCTCCGAAGCAGACATGGAGGCGAAGGTGCGCTTGCAACTCACAGACTCTCGCACGGGAAAGCCGCTGAAGGGCTGGACGAAAGCCAAGACGCAGAAAGTTCAACTGGCGAAGGGCGAGGTGAAGGCCGTCTCGTTTGCCGTCAGCGTGCCCGAAGATGTCTTTGCCATCACCTACCTCATCACCGCCGCAGGCAACCAGCACTCCGACGGCGAGCAGGGTGTCGTGGCCGTGCTTACCAACCGCACCCTCGTCACCGAATCCCTCTCCATGTACGCCAATGCCGGCGAAAAGAAGACATACACATTGGAATCGCTGAAGAAGAACAACTCCAAGACGCTCGCTCACCACAAGCTCTCGTTGGAATACACCTCCAACCCCATTTGGTATGCCATCCAGGCGCTTCCTGCCCTTGACGAAACCACCAACCCCAGCATCGAACAACTCTTCCACCGCTACTACGCCAACAGCCTCTCGCTGGGCATCCTGCGCCGCCATCCACAGATTGAGTCTGTCTTCCAGCGCTGGGCCGACGAGACGCCCGATGCTTTCCTCAGCCAACTGGAGAAGAACAACGACCTCAAACAGATTGTCCTTAGCGAGACGCCGTGGCTCCTGCAGGCCGAAAGCGAGACCGCCGACCGTCGGCGCATCGCCGATTTCTTCCAGACCGAGCGTGCCGAGGCCACCCTGGCCGAGCTGCGCGAGCAGCTGCTCAAGCTCCAGAACGCCGACGGAGGCTGGAGCTGGATGCCCGGTTTCGACAGCAACGCCTACATCACCATGCTCATGCTGCGCGGATTAGGCGAGCTGCGCGAGCAGGGCTGCATCGACCCCGACGACGACGCCGAGCTGAAGGCCGCCCTGACGAAAGCCATCGGCTTCATCGATGCCGAGTACTACAAACAGTACCTCGACTGGCTGAAATGGGAGAAAGAGAGCAGCACGTTCTGGGACAAACGAACCTTCAGCCCCATCTGCACCAACTACCTCTTCACCCGCAGCTTCTGGAGAGACTATAGTTTCAAAGCCAAGACGAGAACATCCTACGACTACTTCTACGCCGCCCTGAAACGTGTCAGCCATGTCCACGACGGGCTGATGACGAAAGCTCTCACGGCCCTCACCTTCTACCGAAATGGTGACAAGAAGTTGTCCGACGGTATCTTGAAGCTCTTTGATGAGTCCGCCCTCTTCAGCGACGAGATGGGCCAGTACTGGCGCGACAACATGGCAGGGTGGTTCTGGTACAATGCCCCCATTGAAACGCAATCTATGATTATCCGTGCCTACGACGAATGCAGCGGAGGCAAGCAAGATATTGGCCTCATGCAACAGTGGCTGCTCAAGCAGAAGCAGACCACCCGTTGGGCCAACAGCGTATCCTCAGCCCATGCCGTCTATGCCCTACTCATTGGTGGAGGCAGCCAAGCACTGGACAACAACCAGACAGCCACCCTTACCGTCGGCGGCAAGAAGATTGTCCCTGAAAAACAAGAAGCAGGCACAGGCTACTTCCGCAAAAATTGGTCGTCTCCAGAGATTTCCCGTTCCATGGCTAACGTCACCATCGACAACTCTAAGAACCCCTCTTGTTCTTGGGGAGCACTCTATTGGCAGTATTTCGAGAATCTTGATAAGGTGGAACACAGCGAACAGGGCTTCTCTGTCAGCGCCTTTTACTACAAGGTAACGGACGAGGGCACGCTGGCCAACATCGACGGCCCCGTCAGCATCGGCGACAAAATCCGCGTCCGCTTGCGCTTCACTGTCGATCGTAATTTGGAATACGTTCAGGTGAAGGCGCTGCGTCCTGCTGGCCTTGAACCTGTCAGCACCCGCTCCGGCGGTGTCTGGAACGGCGGGCTGAGCTACTACCTGGCTGTCGAAGATGCAGCCACTTCGCTCTACATCGACTACCTCAACAAAGGCGACTATACCGTAGAATTTGATTGCTGGGCTTCGCAGGCCGGCTCATTCCTTTCAGGAACCGTCACGCTCCAATGCCTCTATGCCCCCGAATTCCGTGCGACCTTCTCACAACCGAATCTCCTCATAATGAAAAATGAAGAATAGAAAGTTCTATTTGCGGCGCTCTCCAAGGCATGGTATTTATTCTTCATTCTTCTTTTTTCATTCTTCATAAAAAGTCTTTTTATGGCAAATCTGAAAACTCTCGCTAAGGACACGGCCATCTACGGCCTCAGCAGCATCGTCGGCCGCTTTCTCAACTACCTGCTCGTACCCCTTCACACAGCTAAAATCGCAGCTGAAAGCGGAGGCTACGGCATCGTCAGCAACCTCTACGCCTGGGCGGCCCTGTTGTTCGTGCTGCTTACCTTCGGCATGGAAACCACCTACTTCCGCTTTGCAAACAAGGAGGTCGAGGACCCGCGCATGGTGTTCAGCACCGCCCTGCGGCTGGTGGGCGGTATTGGGATATTGTTTTTGGTACTTGTCTTTTGCCTGTTGCACCCCATCAGCGGGGCGATGGGCTATGCTGCACACCCTGAGTATGTCGCCTGCTTTGCCATTATCGGCGCGATGGATGCCTTTCAGGCTATCCTCTTCGGCTATCTGCGCCAGCAGCATCGTCCCATAAAGTTCATGGCACTCAAGCTGTTGTTTATCGTCGTCAACGTCATCCTTAACCTCGTCATCTTCCTTGTCCTTCCCCTGCTCTTCAACCGATTCCCTGCCGTGCAGGCGTTCTACGAGCGGTACAACTACGGCGTGGGCCTCATCTTCTTTGCCAACTTGCTGTGCACGCTCATCGTCATGTTCGGCTTCTGGAACGAGATAAAGGGCATCGCCTACGGTTTCAGCCGGAAGTTGGCCGGGCGTATGCTGCATTATGCCTGGCCCATCCTGCTGCTTGGTATTGTGGGCAATCTCGGCCAAACCTTCGACAAGATGGCCTACCCCCGTCTGATGCCTGGAGAAGAAGGTTTTGTGCAGCTCGGCATCTACGGCGCTTGCGTCAAGATTGCCATGATCATGAGCTTGCTGACACAGGCGTTCCGCTATGCCTACGAGCCCTTTGTCTTTGGGGGCGCCAAGGATAAGGATTCGCCGGAGATGCTCGCCGCGGGCATGAAATACTTCGTCATCTTCACCCTGCTGGCCTTCCTTGCCGTGGTGTTCTACATGCCTCTCGTCAAGTACCTTGTGGCGAACCACGACTACTGGGTCGGCCTGCGCGTGGTGCCCATCGTCATGGCAGGCGAAATTTTCATGGGCATCTACTTCAACCTCTCATTCTGGTACAAGCTGACCGACCAAACGTGGTGGGGCGCTATCCTCAGCGCCGCAGGAGCCATTGTGATGATTGCCATCAACATTCTGTTTGTTCCCACTCACGGCTACATGGCCTGTGCCTGGGGAATCTTCTGCGGCTATGGCACGTCGATGCTACTTAGCTACTTTGTCGGGCAAAAGAAGTACCCCATCGCCTATCCGATGAAGGACATCGCCCTCTACGTCCTGCTGGCTGCTGCCCTCTATGGCTGCTCGTTCCTGACGGCGCGGCTACCGGTTGTCCTACAGATTATTGTCGGCACATTCCTGCTTCTGCTCTTCATGGCCTACATTGTACGCCGTGACCTCCCCCTTAGCAGCATTCCCGTTGTCAACCGCTTCTTCAAAGGAAAGAAAGAGGGATAGCCTCACTTTCCTACGCACGCGCGCCTAAACATTATTTATTTACTCCGCCCGGTCTTTTCACCGACAAACTATGCCTTTTTTCGGTGAAAAGACTCTTTTTGGGGGCCTTGCTATTTCTTTACCCGTCATGCAATTGTTAATTTTTGGCTTTTTGAAGGGTTTTATAACAAGGTAAAGAAAAATTTTAAGCTTTTTTTTGTTTTTCAAAAGAAATCGTCGTATCTTTGCGCACAATTTGATTTTCGGTAAAAAGGATAGTAACAGATAATTATTAATGTTTAACTCAAATCAAGTTTTTATGAAAGGAAAATTGATGACGTTACTGGCCTGCTTCCTTATGGTGGCAGGTGTGATGACGGCTCAGACCCAGAAAGTCACTGGCGTTGTTGTCAGTGGCTCGGACGAAGAGCCAGTAGTCGGTGCATCGGTGGCCGTTAGAGGTGTCGCAACCCTCGGCGCAATCACCGATATCGACGGTAAGTTTGAAATCTCCGGCATTCCTGCTTCTGCTCGTACGCTGGTGGTTTCCTATGTGGGTATGGCCACTACCGAAGTGACCATCCGTCCCTACGTGAAAGTCACTCTTGTTGAGGACGCTGAAGTTCTCGAGGACGTTTTGGTTATCGCCTACGGTACGGCAAAGAAGGAATCCTTCACGGGTTCTGCCGCTACGGTTAGCACGAAGAAGCTTGCCAGCCGTCCTGTGTCGAACGTGTCCAAGGCTCTTGACAGCCAGGTTGCTGGTATCCAGACCACCTCTGGTGGTGGCCAGCCTGGTGAAGGTGCCGCTGTCCGCGTCCGTGGTTTCGGCTCCATCAACGCCAGCAGCTCACCGCTGTATGTTGTCGATGGCATCCCCTACGACGGCAACCTCGCTGCTATCAACCCCAACGACATTGAGAACATGACCGTCCTGAAGGACGCTTCTGCCGGTGCCCTCTACGGTGCCCGCGGTGCCAACGGTGTCATCATCATCACCACCAAGAAAGGTACCGAGAAGTCGAACGTCAACTTCAAGGCATCATGGGGTATGTCCAACCGCGCCCTCAAGCGCTACAACACCGTCGATCAGAAGGAATACGTCGAGCTGATGTACGAGGCTCTGCGTAATGGTTACGTCTTCGACGGCGGCTATGGTTGGGACGAAGCCAGCACCATGTCCATGAACGCCCTTTCCGGCCAGCTCGGTGGTGCCATCTACAACCCCTTCAAGAACTATACTTGGGCAACCGTCATTGACCCCGCTACGGGCAAGGTTCGCGACGATGCCGTCTCGGCCTACGACGAGAACTGGATGGATGCCCTTGAGCAGAAGAATGCTCTCCGTCAGGAATATCAGATGACCGTCACTGGCGGTAGCAAGAACACCAAGTCCCTGCTCTCCCTCGGCTATCTCGATGAAAACGGTGTCCTGCTCACCACAGGTTTCCAGCGCTACAGCGGCCGTCTGAATGTGGACAACCAGGCCAAGGATTGGTTCAAGACCGGCCTCAACGCCTCTTTCAGCCACACCAACCAGAACTACAGCGACTACGACGGCTCGTCCTTGAGCAACGTTTGGTACACCGCTCAGTTCCTCGCCCCCATCTATCCCGTCTATGTCAAGGACGCTGACGGTAAGGATGTGCTGGACGAAATGGGTGAGAAGCAGCTCGACTACGGTAAGAGCCGTCCTCAGATGGGCAACTTCAACTGTATCGGTACGCTGATTGACGATAAGTTCTACAACAAGCGCGACAACTTCAGCGGCCGTTCCTACATCACCCTCGGTTCCGACAAGGCTTCCGCAGGATGGGCTCAGGGCCTGAAGTTCACCGTCAACTTCGGTGTGGACTATCTCAACCGCAACCAGATGTACTACTACAACATGTACCACGGCAACTTCAGCAGCTACGGCGGTATCCTTGAGAAACTGAACTACCGCACGTTCAGCTACACCTTCAACCAGTTGCTTACCTACAACCGCACCTTCAACGGCCACAACTTCGATATCCTGGCCGGTCATGAGTTCTACAACATGAAGTACAATGTCCTCTACGGCGAGAAGAGCGGTCTTGTCGATGGTATCTATGAACTCGAGCCCGCCACCACCGTGCAGGGCACCGGTTCTTATGAACACAACTATCGCATCGAATCGTGGCTGTCACGTTTCAACTATAACTACCAGGAGAAGTACTACGCTTCCTTCAGCTATCGTACCGATGGTTCCTCACGTTTCCACAAGGACAACCGTTGGGGTCAGTTCTGGTCAGTCGGTCTTAACTGGCGTATTTCTCAGGAAGCTTTCCTGAAGGATGTCGACTGGGTGAACAACCTCGCCCTCCGTGCCAGCTATGGTAGCCAGGGTAACGACGACCTGGGCAGCTACTATGCATGGCAGAGCTTCTACGACATGACCTATCCCAACGCCAGCAACTCCGGCGCTATTGTCTCCTCACTGGAGAACAAGGAGGTTACTTGGGAAAAGAACGCCAACCTCAACATTGGCTTCGACGCCCGCCTCTTCAACCGCTTAGACCTCAGTGTTGAGTACTACAACAAGCAGACCACTGACCTGCTCCTTGAGTTCCCGATGGCTATGTCCACCGGTTTCACGGGCTACAACGCCAACATCGGTCAGGTGGAGAACAAGGGTGTTGAATTCACCCTCGGCGCACAGATTGTCGATGCCAGCAACTTCAAGTGGCGTGCCACCATCCTCGGCTCCGTGCTGAAGAACAAGGTGATTCAGCTGACCAAGACTGGCGAAGGAAAAGACAAGGAAGAGATCCTCAGCGGCATCCGCACCATCCGTCCGGGCTTCGAAATCAACACGTTCTATTTGGCTAAGTCCGCCGGCGTTGATCCCGCTACTGGTAAGCAGCTCTACACCGTTTATGAGGACGGTGGCTACTTCACCGCCGACAACCAGACTACTCCTATGATCGACGATCCCGTGCTTGATGCAGACGGCAAACAGGAAGTGGACGAGAACGGCAAACCGAAGTTCAATACCCGCGAAGCCAAGGTGTATATCACCGACGACTACAGCTACGCTCAGGCTCACCGCTGGTACATGGGCAGCCGTATTCCTAAGCTCAACGGCGCTATCAACTTCGACTTTGAGTTCTTCAAGAGCTTCGACCTCAGCATCAACACCGCCTACTCCCTCGGTGGCAAGATCTACGAGAGCAACTACCGCGGCCTCATGGAGATTCAATATGCAGGTAACAACTTCAGCAAGGATGTCCTCCGTCGTTGGCAGAAGCCTGGCGACATCACCGATGTCCCCCGCGTGGAACTCAACGGTACTTACGCCAACAACGACCGTTACCTGATTGATGCTTCCTACCTGTCCATCAAGAACATCACCTTCGGCTACACGCTTCCCGTACGCCTCGCCCGCAAGGCCGGCATGCAGTCAGCCCGCATTTTCGCTACGGCCGACAACCTCTATCTGTTCTCTCACCTCGACGGTATGGATCCCCAGTACAACTTCTCTGGTGGTACGGACTACACCTATTCGCCCAACAAGACCGTTGCCTTCGGTGTGGACATCAATTTCTAAAACAGAAAATAACCTACGAATATGAAAAAGCATTTAGTTTATATCCTGACCGCTGCTATGGCCATGGGTTTTGCCTCTTGCAGCGACGAATTGCTTGAAACCAATCCGACCGACCAGGTGTCCGGCGCCGGTCTGTTCGATAACGCTACGGCCGCCCTCGTACCCCTGAACGGTATCTACCGCCTGATGTACACCCAGGGCTGGTCCACTACAGCTAACACGCAGCAGTGCGACGGCCTCACCGCCTGGAACCTCTGCGCCGAAGTCATGGGCGACGACTGCGTCATGGCCAACACCGGTAACGGCTGGTACTGGTACGACTGCATTTATGGCGTCAAGAGCCGCTACGACAGTGGAGGCTGGCGTTCCTACGACCTCTGGAACGGCTACTACACCATCATTGCCAACGCCAACTACATCATCGATGCTGAGGAGACAATGGGTGGCACGCCCTCCGAAGTCAACTACGTCATCGGCCAGGCCTATGCCATCCGCGCCTACAGCTACTATATGTTGGCCAACTTCTTCTCACGTCCCTACGTGAAGGGCGATGCCGACCGTATGCGCGAGAAGTGCGTTCCCATCTACACGAAGCCCAGCGCCGCCGGCACCGAGGGTCAGCCCCGCGCCAGCATTGCCGCCGTCTATGCACAGATCAAGAGCGATATCGACAAGGCTGTCGAGCTGCTGAAGGACGCTCCCAACCAGAGCCACAAGACGCACATCGACTACCGCGTTGCTAACGGCATCAAGTCGCGTATCTACCTCTCCATGCAGGACTATCAGGGCGCTCTTGAGGCTGCCCGTGCTGCCCAGACGGGTTACACCATCGCTACCGCCAGCGAGTGCCTCGCCGGTTTCAACAACGTAAAGCAGGGCGACGTCATGTGGGGTGCCGAGGTCATCACCGACCAGACTCAAGGATGGGGTCCCATCCTCTACCACATGGACGGTATCTCCATGTACGTCCTTGATGGTACACAGAACTACGGCTATGCTGCTCCCAAGTGCCTGAACGCCGAGCTCTACGCCAAACTGGGTGCAGGCGACGTTCGTCGCGGCTGGTGGCTCACAACCGAAGAACTGAAGAGCCGTTTCGAAATAGAATTCGAGGACTACACGGCCAACCTCATGCAGTACAAGTTCCGTTTCTCCGACGCTTCACAGAGCCTTGGCGACAAGATGTGGATGCGCGTAGAGGAAATGTACCTCACCGAGGCTGAGTGCCTCTGCCGCCTTGGCGACGAGGCCGGTGCCAAGAGCGTGCTGAACAAACTTATCCAGACGCGTGATGCTGCTTACGACTGCTCCGCCAAGTCGGGTCAAGCCCTTGGTGCCCTCACCTCCGACTTCACCGGCTCGCTGCTCGACGAAATCCTCGTCCAGCGCCGTATTGAGCTTTGGGGCGAGTATGGCCGTCTGATTGACATCCGTCGTCTCGGACAGGGCTTCAAGCGTACCGAAGCTCAGGGTTACCCCACCAATGCCCTGCTGAACAACTGCGACGTCAACGACCCCAACACCTGGGCTTGGGTGCTCACCATCCCCCAGAAGGAGTTCGATGGCAACGACAACATGAAATTGGCTGTCGATCAGAACTTTGCCGGACTGAAAGGCCAGCCTGAAGGCGAAGCGCTGAAGAACATCTACGTATCCGATTCTCAGCAGCAGTAATTCACTTTAAACGTACACGAATATGAAAAAGATAACGAAATTATTTGCTATTATGGCAGGCGTGGCTGCCTTCACCCTGGTGTCGTGCGACGACGGTAACGAAGGTGCCATCTACAACATGCCTGCAGAAGAACAGGGATACTCCTTCCTGACTGAGAGCGCTGGTGCCAGCTATGGCCCCGCCTATACTGAAAAGACCTATTCTTTCAAGATGGCCCGTAACTTCGCTGGCGAAGCTGAGACTCTTGCCCTCACTTGCGAAGGCGCCAATCCTCTGTTCACGGTTCCCACCTCTGTTGAGTTCAAGGCTGGCGAAACCCTGGCTGACGTTACCATCGGCATCGCAGGCATGGAGACTGGTAAGTCCTACAGCTTTACCCTTGGCATTGACTCCGCAAAGGTTTCATCCCTTGGCGAAACGAAAGGCATTGCCAAGACAGCGCTTACCTTTGCCGTGGATTATTCATGGACCAAGATAGGTGTCTGCGAGGTATCTGATGACTGGTCGGGCGCAACGGTTGACATCGACCTCGAGTATGCTCCTGAGTACGAGAATGGTAACAACATTCTCTGCCGCTTCCCCAACATGGAGTACATGCTTGAGCCCGACTACGCCGTTCCTGGCTATCACTTCCAGTTCTTCCTTACCAAGGACACCTATGATCCCGTTGGCACGGCAGCAACTGTCCAAGCCATGGGTGAAAGTGGTGACAACGGAAACTACTATTGGATTTATAGTCCCGCCTCTGGCCACACCTTCACCCGCGAGTACAATGTGTACACCCTTGCTGGCTACGTTGGCTACGACAGCAATGGCCCGTCGGTTTCACCTGGTTGGTACTACAATCTGGAGTTCAAATGGAAAGACGGCTGGAAAGGCGATCTTCCTGAAGAGAAAGAAGATGAACCTGAAGAAGAGGTCGGTAACGGCTTCGGCGCCATCGTTGCTGGTGGTACGGCTGACGACTATGCTGGCACTTACACCGCCACGTTCCTGAACGACGGCAAGAAGGAAGGCTCTGCTGAAGTCACGCTCACGAAGGTGGACGACAATACCGTCAGCATGACAGGTTTGTTCGGCTCCAAGTACGAATTCGAGGATGCGGGTCTCGTGCTTGACATCTTCGGCGGACTGCTTTACGTCCAGCCTGGCCAGGTGATTGGCAAGAACAAGTATGCCGATGAGGTCTATGAGGTCTATGCCTTTACCTACAGCAGCGAAACGGGTTACTACTACGATGAGGCTATGCTCGTTGGCGGCTTCAAGGAAAATGGCGACATCCAGTTTGTCAACTACTCCTACAACGGGGAAGATGTTGTCGATGGTATCATCAACCTCTTCGAAGCCATGGAAGACGACGAACAGATGCATACCTATCTTGGTGCCGACTACATCCCCTGCAACATCGTGCTGACGCCTGCTGAGCAGTCTGAGGCTCCCGCTAAGAGCATCAAGACTGTTGCTCAGTCGCTGGAGGAGGCCCGCTCGTTCTTCAACGTCAAGGCTACCCGCATCATGGGTAAGATGAGCGACATCCGCATCAAGTAAGATAAAACACTTATCTGCTAATTCCCGAGGGGCGCACCGTGTGCGCCCCTCTTTTATGTTTCCCGGTGTTTTGTTGGCCCAACGCGTTGGGCAACGTGGATCAACGCGTTGGGCAACGTGGACCAACGTGTTGGGCCAACAGAAGATGTAGTTTCTTTCCTCCTCCACTTTTTCTCTTTTTTCTTTTTTTTTTGTGGGAAAAGGCCTATCTTTGCATCTTCAAATTCAACGAACACGATTAACAAGAGATATTCAATGAAAAAAATTGCCTTACTTTTTGTAGCAACAGTCATAGGCGTGGCGTGCGCACATGCCGTCCCGGCTTTCCGCACGCCTAAGCAGTTTACCCAGCCCGACGGGAGCATCATCACGCTGACGCTTCAGGGCGACGAGTTCGGCCATTGGTGGACCACCCCCGACGGCCGTGCCGTCAAGCGCAACGCCAACGGAATGTTCGTTCCCTGTAGTACCTTTGAACTGGCTGCCATCCAGCAGCGTCGCCTGGAGGCTCAACGCAAGCGTTGGCCCAGCCAGCAAAGTAGCTTAAATGCTCCGAACCGGCGTGCAGGCATGTCAAAGCGTCCCGTGGGCGAACAACGTGTGCTGGTGATATTGGCGGAATTCAGCGACCTTCCGTTTGTCATCGACAATCCGCAGGAGACCTTCAAACGCCACCTGAACGAGGAGGGCTATACCGCAAGCGGCGGCTTTGGCAGCGCACGCGATTACTTCATTGCGCAGTCAGACGGCAAGTTTACCCCCCAGTTCGACGTCTGGGGACCCTATAAGGCACCCAACCCCATGAAGTTCTACGGCGGTAACGATGAAGGAGGCCGCGACCAGAATGCCGCCCAGCTGATAGCCGATGTGCTGAAGCTGGCCAACCCCGATATCAACTTCCGCGACTACGACACGGACAATGACGGCGTAGTGGACTTCTGCTACGTTATCTATGCTGGTTATGGCGAAGCCCATAACGCTGACGCAAACACCATCTGGCCCCATCAGTGGAAGCTCTCCGGCGGCACAGGCGCCGCTATGAAGCTCGACGGCGTTCAGGTGGACGAGTACGCCTGCAGTTGCGAGCTCTACGGCAATTCCGGCAGCAAGATCGACGGAATCGGCACCATCTGCCACGAATTCGGCCACTGCCTCGGCCTGCCCGACTTCTACGACACAGGCGACGCGGGCAACTTCGGCATGAATGCCTGGAGCATCATGGACTATGGCTGCTACAACGAAGGCGGCTACACCCCCTGCGGCTACACAGCCTATGAAAAGGAGTTCCTCGGCTGGATGGACATTGAGATACTCGACGAAGAGCAGACCGTAACCCTCACCCCCACCGCCGACGGCGGCAAGGCGTATCGCATCGAAAACAGCAGCAACACGAACGAATACCTCGTGGTGGAGAACATCCAGCAGAAGGGCTGGAACCGCAGCGCCTACGGACACGGCATGCTGGTCACCCACGTGGACTACAAGCAGTCGGCGTGGGTTAGCAATACCGTCAACAACAACACCCCCCAGAGAATGACCATCGTCCCTGCCGACGGAACATATTCCAAGAGCCGATCAGGCCTTGCAGGCGACCCCTACCCTGGCACATCAGGCAACAGGGAACTGACGGATTACTCTGACCCGATAGCGCTGACGAACGACGGAAACTTCTTCAGCCAGCCAATCACGGAAATCACGGAGCAGGACGGCATCGTCACCTTCGAATTCCTGAAAAACAGCGGCGAGGCTACTACCGCCCTGCAGGCCACGAACGTCAACGAATACTCTTTCAATGCCCGATGGAAATTCCGCATCGGCACAGAAAACTATACCCTTGAGGTGTTCCACATCACAGGCGAAATCCCTGAGGACCCGAACGAATGGGGTGTACCCCTGTTAAATGCTCAGGGCGAACTGATTGCCACGGTGCAGACCAACAAAGCGGAAAAAGTCATCAGCAACCTCGAAGCCGGCCATCTGTACTGCTATCGTGTCCGCTGCCTCAAGGACGGCAACCTGTCGCCCTTCTCCAACCTGATCTATGTGAAGACCAGTACCGACGAAGGCAAAGTAGCCGCGCCCGTAATGTACGCCCCCAAAAAGGAGGACACCAATGCGACATTCTCATGGAGCCCCGTTGAAGGAGCAGACAGGTACATCCTCGAATACGGTCCCGTGCCCAAGGATGCCTCGTACGCCATCCCCGACGGCAGACTCCTGCTGAATGAAGAGTTCAAGACCGTCAAAAGTAACAGCGGTGACATCAGCCGCGTACTGGATATGTATACCGACACCACCGACTGGCGCGGAGACGAAGTCCATGGAAAAGCGGGTGAGGTGTACATCGGCAACGAAAAGGAACGCGGCTACCTCATCACCCCCTTCCTGCCCCAGACGAACGGCAAGGTAACCATCTTCTTCACCGTCAGCAAACACAGCAGCAAGGACGAAAAACCTATCCTCTTTATCGGCCTGGCCACCGACGCTGACAAAGTCCACTATACAGACATGATTGGCCTTTACGTCGAATCGACTGACGCCGTGAACTACTACACCGTCCTTGGCCCGTTGGATACAGGTTCCTACATCGCGTTCATCTCCGAAAAGAGAGACGACTCTGACGACACGCCGCGCGTCAGCCTCGACAACTTGTCGGTCTTCTGGGGTGACTTGAGCGATGAGCTCAAAATCAGCGGTGCCCAGCGCATCCAGCCTCAGGACAAGGATGAGGTTGGTGCCGAAGCGCCCCGCTTCACCCTGCCGGCACGCGTACCCACCTCCGACAGAATCTTTGTTGAGACTGCCGACACGACATTCCAACTGAATGAAATGGAAGACGGCACCTATACCTGCCGTGTCCGCGCCATAAAAGGCAACGACTATTCGCCCTATTCCGATATGCGGAGCGTGACGATTGGTAAGGATTTCTTTAACGTCAATGGCATGTTCTTCGAACTGACATCCGAAGAAAAACTGACGGTGCAGATGGTGCCCTTCAACGACGGACGCACCTACAAAGGCGACCTGGTCGTTCCTGAAACCATCACCCACGAGGGTGTCACCTATACCGTCACCGCCTTAGGCGACAGCGTGTTCCGCGGATGCAACGAGCTGACGTCCGTCACCGTTCCTTCCTCCATCGCCTACGCCGGCAGCACGATGTTCAAAGGCTGCCGCCAGCTGGCATACGTTGACTGGAACAGTCAAGCCCCCATCGACACCACCTACTTCAATGGCGTCGGCTACAACACCCTGCTCTATGTCCACGGCGATACCGAGGCAATCACCGAAGACGCCATCATCGTCCGTGACGGACAGACCGACAGCATCACCCTGAACCTGAACAGCCCGTTCATCGTCCCCTATGAGTTCAAAGCACGATACATCGAGTACGCGAAAGACTTCAGCCAGAAGAATATCATCGGCACCACCTCAGGCTGGGAAACCCTTGTCCTTCCCTTCGACGTGCAGAAGGTTTCGCACGAAGAGAAGGGTGTCATTACCCCCTTCGGCGTCAGCGGATCCGACAACCATTTCTGGCTCGGCACCTGGAATGGGAATGCCTTTGAGCATGCTACCACCATGCATGCCCACGTGCCCTACATCGTTTCCTTCCCCAACAGTACTGACTATGACCCTGCACGTTGCATCAGCGGCCTCATCACTTTCAGCGCCGACAATGCCATTGTTCACACAACGACCAACGTCCCCGCAGTCAGCGGAACGGCATTTGACTTTATCCCCATCTATAAAAAGATTTATAAAGCCCCCGATCACTACATGCTGAACACCTACGACAATTCCAGTTCAGCCGCTGCCGGCAGCACCTTCCAGAGCGATAAAATGTCGCTGCGTACCTTTGGAGCCTATATGCAACCCAAGGGTGGCTCGAATGCTCCGCGCGAGCTACCTATCCGCTTCGACGACAACGAGGGAGAAATCGACGACAGCATGATTCCTTCCACAGCCATCTTCACGCCCGACGGCCGACTAATCCGTCAGGAATCTTCAGGGAATAGTACTGACGGCCTGCAACACGGAACGTACATCACCAAGGGAAAGAAAATCCTTGTCCGATAACACCCACAAGAAACAACAACCTATAACTCTTCAATCGTTATGAAAGACAGACATCTTTATATAGTCGCCCTCCTCTTCGCCATTGCCTTCCACCTCGTAGGCTGCGAAAAGCTGACCGTTCCTACCATCACCGATGCCATTGTGGAGGAACTCACCCCAGGCACCATCAGCGCCAAAGCCACCATGACGTCAAAGGAAATCGACGAATATGGCCTCATCTATAGCACCAAGAACACCTCGCCAGACCTTTCCTCAAAAGACGCTATCGTCAAAGGCAATCTGGAGGGCAGCAGCTTTACGGCTGAAGTCACGCTGAAGACAAACACCACCTACTACTTCGTGTTCTACGCTACCAACGAGAAGGGTACCACCTATAGTACGGCTATCAAGCTGACCACCAGCCTATACAATCCAAGCATCGACGACAACCCGTTTCCCAAACCATAAAAACCTTTATCATTATGTCTTTTGTTGCGGATAAAATCATCATGGACGGCGTCACCTTCGACGATGTATTGCTCGTCCCAGCCTATTCAGAGGTTCTTCCAGTCAATGTCTCTCTAACGACTCGGTTCTCACGTAACATCGAGTTGAAGATTCCCTTTGTGACCGCAGCAATGGACACGGTCACCGAAGCCAAGATGGCTATTGCCATTGCTCGCGAAGGCGGCATCGGCGTTATCCACAAAAACATGTCCATCGAGGAACAGGCGCATCAGGTGGCTATCGTGAAGCGCGCCGAGAACGGCATGATCTACGACCCCATCACCATCAACCAGCACGCTACCGTGCGTGATGCCCTTGCCATTATGACGGAGTATCACATTGGCGGCATCCCCGTCATTGACGAAAACCAGAAGCTGGTGGGAATTGTCACTAACCGCGACCTCCGTTTCGAACGCGCCCTGAACACCCCCATCAGTAGCGTCATGACGAAGGACAACCTCATCACCACCCATCAGCAGGTGGATATGGAGGCAGCGTCACGCATCCTGCAACTGCACAAGATTGAGAAGCTGCCCGTGGTGGACAACGAAGGACGCATCATCGGCCTCATCACCTACAAGGACATCACCAAGGCGCAGGACAAGCCTATGGCCTGCAAGGACGCCAAGGGACGTCTGCGTGTGGCTGCAGGTGTCGGCGTCACTAAGGACACCCTCCAACGAATGCAGGCACTTGTGGATGCTGGTGCGGATGCCATTGTCATCGACACAGCACACGGTCACTCCAAATCGGTCATTGAGAAGTTGAAAGAAGCTAAACAAATCTTCCCGCAAATCGACATCGTCGTCGGTAACGTGGCTACTGCTGCTGCTGCCCGCATGTTAGCTGACGCTGGAGCCGATGCCATCAAGGTGGGCATCGGACCCGGATCCATTTGTACCACGCGCGTCGTGGCTGGTGTGGGTGTTCCGCAGCTCTCTGCCATCTACGAAGTGGCGAAAGAATTACAGGGGTCAGATATCCCCGTTATTGCCGACGGTGGCATCCGCTACTCGGGCGACGTTACCAAGGCTCTCGCTGCCGGTGGCTACTGCGTGATGATAGGCTCACTCGTGGCTGGCACCGAGGAATCCCCTGGCGACACTATCATTTTCAATGGACGTAAGTTCAAGTCCTATCGCGGTATGGGCTCCTTGGAAGCAATGGAGAACGGCAGCAAAGACCGTTATTTCCAAGCCGACCAAAAGGACACGAAGAAACTCGTTCCTGAAGGCATCGCGGCCCGCGTCCCCTACAAGGGAAGCCTCTACGAAGTGGTCTATCAGTTGGCTGGAGGCCTAAAGAGTGGTATGGGCTACTGCGGCGCAGAGACCATCGAGGCCCTACACAACGCCAAGTTTGTCCGCATCACCAATGCCGGCATACTGGAGAGCCACCCGCATGATGTCTCCATCACCAGCGAGGCGCCCAACTACAGCAAGCCGGTATAAATGGGCAAGAACAAGCTGAGTAAGTTTGCAGACATGAGGGAATTCCCTCATGTCTTTGAATGTCCGTTCTATTATAAACAAGAACGACCACCCTTCCCGATGAAGGGCCGTTGGAGAGAAGATTTCTTCCACAACGATCACCCCATTGTTATCGAACTCGGCTGCGGACGCGGTGAATACACCATCGGACTGGCAGAACGTAATCCCAATCAAAACTTCATCGGTGTAGACATCAAGGGTGCGCGCATGTGGAGCGGTGCCACAGAGGCGCTGAGCAAGGGCTTGAAAAATGTGGCTTTCCTACGCACTTCCATTGAGTTCATCGATCAGTTCTTCAGCGAAGGAGAAGTAAATCAAATCTGGATTACTTTCCCTGACCCACAGATGAAGAAGTACACCAAGCGGCTCACATCCACGCCCTTCCTCGTTCGATACAGCCATATTCTTGTCCCTAACGGTATCATCCATCTGAAGACCGACAGCCCTTTCCTCTATACCTACACCGATGCCCTGCTGAAAGAAAGCCATCTGCCTGTGGAGGTCAATACAACGGACTTGTATGGGACAACAAGTCAACAAGGCAACGAGTCGACAAGTGACAATGCAGACCGCGCCCAGAATGCCTGCTTGTTGACTTGTAGGCTTGACGCCCCCCAAAATGAGGCAGCTTCTATTCAGACCTTCTACGAGAGTCAATGGTTGTCGCGTGGAATGACCATCAAGTATATCCGTTTCCGTCTGCCAGCCAGTCCTTCGCTTGTGGAACCCGACATCGAAATACCACTTGACGACTATCGCAGCTATGGCCGTACGACACGCAGCGGCGTCGCCTCACGTCCCGCCGCGAAATAGGTTAGAGGTTATAGTTTTTTTCTTCAACTTTCTTTATCAATGATTTTATACCCTAAACTTATTACCGATGCCTTGACCAATGTGCGCTATCCGGGAACGGGCAAGAACATCGTTGAAGCCGGCATGGTGGAAGACAACATCCGCATCGATGGCATGAAAGTCAGCTTCTCGCTCATTTTCGAGAAGAGCACCGACCCCTTCATGAAATCACTCATCAAGAGTGCCGAAGCCGCCATTCATACTTACGTCGATAAGGACGTTGATGTAACTATTACCACAAAAGCCCTTCAACAGCCTCATCCAACTGGAGAGGCGCTACTTTCAGGCGTCAAGAACATCATCGCCATTGCTTCCGGCAAGGGTGGTGTGGGTAAATCTACTGTTGCCAGCAATCTCGCCGTGGCCCTCGCTCAAAAGGGCTTGAAGGTTGGCCTGCTGGATGCCGACATCTTCGGCCCCAGCATTCCCAAAATGTTTCTTGTAGAGGACGAACGCGCCTATGCTCAAGAGATTGACGGCAAGTCGTGGATTCTACCCATTGAACGCTACGGACTGAAGATTCTTTCCATCGGTTTTTTCATCAATCCAGGTCAGGCAGCCATTTGGCGTGGAGGCATGGCTAGCGGAGCTATCAAACAGCTACTGAGCGAAACGCTTTGGGGCAACCTCGATTATCTGCTCATTGACCTTCCCCCAGGTACAAGTGACATCCACCTTACCACCGTCCAGACCGTAACCATTACTGGCGCCATCGTCGTCACCACACCACAAGAAGTTGCGCTTGCTGATGCCCGCAAGGCCATTGATATGTTCCAAAATGACAAAATCAATGTCCCCATCATCGGTCTTGTAGAAAACATGGCTTGGTTCACCCCTGCCGAACTGCCCGAGAACCGCTACTATATCTTCGGACGTGATGGCGGTAAACGTCTTGCCGAAGAGTTGAATGTTCATTTATTGGGTCAAATTCCTCTCGTACAGAGCATCTGCAACGGCGGCGATGCCGGTATGCCCGTTGCCCTCTACCCCAATACGATTACAGGCCAAGCTTTCATGGCACTCGCTGATGAAGTGCTGAAACAAAAGTCAGAATGAAGAATGGATTACCTATTTACGTATTTCAGCGTTGTAGAGGTTCCGTCGGCAAAAAGGACTTTCACTAAGTGAAAACCATCAGCAGGTATATCGACCAAAGGAATTCCTGCAGGAGAATATACGCTGACATGGGAAATAGCCGTTGCACGACCCTGAGACCCTAACGATTTGTCTACTTGCGGACTGGATAGTGATGTATCTTTCAATGTAATGCGGTAGATGCGGGCATCCTTGGCTGGTACATCGTAGGGGAGTGAGGCACTCTCCGCCCAATCGATGTCCTCGCCTTGCCAAAGCTCGCGAATGACAAGGAGAGCATCGGAAGGCAGGCCGAGGCGGACGAGAGGCAAACTACCCTTTAAGGAGGAGGTAGAGGAGTAGTTGATAACGGCGACGTAGAGCGTGTCGCCCGTGCGAAGCATAGCGAAATTTTCTGCGCCATCGGCCCTGCCGCCATGCTCGCCATAGCCATTAATGGGTATAAAAGTCTGGCCCGTGCCAAGGAGAGACGTGACATCGGCATTGGACAGGAGATGCTCTGCCCGCTTGCGCGAAACAATAGGATTTCCCTGCCCAGAGACGTTTGACTGACTGAGGTTGTCAGCCAACAATACCATGCCGGTAGCGATGGCGTTTGTAAGGCGAGCGCGGTTCTCCCCCAACGTGAGGGCGGACTGGTCACCACGCCCGATGAGAGGTACTCCGTCGGGATCGTTGAACTGGTAGAGTCCTGCTGTCCACCAACCAGCCGTGAGGGCGTTCATGCTGTACTCCGTCCAGTTGATGCTACCCCATGTATCGCACGAAACGCGGCGTGCATTGGCGTACTGATAAGGGAAAAGAGGCGCAATGGAGTTGAGGATGAAGATGGGAGTTTTCACCTCATCGACTTTCTTGCAGAAATAGCTGAAACCCTCGTTGTAAGCCTCAACAGCAGTATGGACATCGGGGTTATAGTAACTGTCTGCTTGGAGGATGCCACATGTGACAAAATCAAGTTTCATGTAGCGGAAGCCCTTCTGTATCTGTTCCGTAATCCACTTTGCCATGCTGGCTTTGACAGCAGGATGAGTAGGATCGAGACAGAAAGCACCTTCGAACTTCAAAGGCTTACCATTCGCCTTCAGCACCACGTCGCGCCCTGTGTAGGAACTGAGAGAACTTTTGTAATAAGTATTGTCGAGGTCATTTTCGTTCCACCAAAGGCTGAAAGGATTTCCATAGCAACCGACAATGGCACTCAAGGGAGCAGCATCTTCGCACAGCTCACGCTCCTGGCCACGATTTAAGTTCGACCACGCATCGATGCTCATGACATTTGGAGCGCTCTGCCGGTTGTGAAAACCTAGAGGACGTAGCACGGTGCTGATGTATTCCATGATTTCATGGTCATCCGTGAAGTTATTCTTCGTTTCCATCACGTTCCAGCTCATCCAACCTACAGGTGTGCCATAGAGCCAATTGCTACGCTTTGGGACAACCAGATTACAGGCATCGGTAAAGGCCTCCATGCCCTGACGCCAATCATCGTCACAATCAAGGAAGAAACGGGCAGACATGATGCTTGTACCAACGAGCTTACCATGCGGGAGTACATCCCAAGTGCCCTTAGGGTCAGAGGCTCCGGAGTAAGCACAGAGCGCACGAATGCGACTGTCCGATGCGGCATCAATGCGGATGGCGCTCTTCCAATGGTCATGATCCACAGAGCCGATAATCACGCCACGTCGGCTTTCGCCCTCGTAGAATGCCGTAACTTCGTAAGAGGTGATGATAGTGCTGAGGGGATGGCGTCCGTAGCGCACAAAACTATCGTTATCAAAGGGAACACGTAGCATACGGTTGTTGGGCGAGGCATTGAAGAGGGCGTACGTCTGCTGGGTGCTGAAAGGAGCGAGATAGTTCGAGCGAAGGGTGTCAGACGACGAAATCTCCAACGAGGAGAGCATCCAGGGATGGCGCTCGAAAAAGTAAAAGTGCTGTGTGAGAGTGATGTCATCACCGTTTGAGGGGCGGCTGAAGATAATGTCAAAGCAGGTACCTGGACCAAAGGCATCGTCTGTGGAAACTTCCATCGTCTTTACATCCGCAAAGTCGGAAGCCTGTACACTACGGCTGACGCCAGAAGCATTATCGTAGTGAGCCTCAGGAACGGAGCTGATGATAACAGGACGGTAGTCTCCCTCACTGTCAGCGTGGTTGACCTTCACAGTACCCTTTTCACTGACGTAGGTCACCTTCCAACGCCCAAAGGTAAAAACTTCGTCGGCACGACACTCCGTGAACGTGAGTGACGACGCCAACAAGGTAAGCAGAACGAACGTCAAAAGAAGCCGTTTCATGCTACAAAGCCATTTTCACCGTTTCGGAACCGCAGCGAACAATGCAGACACCTTGCGCAGGAACAGGAATGGGTTTCCCTGTCACGCCTTCAGCGACACGTTGTCCGGCTGCGTTGTAAATCTGCACAGGCTGTACGCCCTTGCCCTGCACAATAAGCATATCATTCTGACGGAACACACGCATCTTGTCGGCCATTACCCGCGCAATTCCATTGTTAATATCCACCGTTGCCGTAGTAAATGGACTGGCAACATAAGAGTAATTTACGGCCTGCACACCTATAGTGTAGGAGCCGTCGGGGAGTCCGACGAAGCGTTTCGAGGCCGTTTTGCCACCGAGGCTGGGCACGTAGGCTCCGAAGCGGCTGTAGCCCAGCTGAGCACCTGTGGCAAGGTTTGCAGGAACCACCTGACGGAGAGCACCCGTGGTATTGCTCTTCACATATACGTTGTAAAGCGCATCGCCATAGGAGTTCAGCTGCACATCGCTCCAACTGACAACAAGTGCACCGTTCGGGTCTAACAAGGCATTAATATCCTCTGGTGCCGAAGGGACGGAAGGAGTGTATTCCGTCGTGTTGTACGAGGGGATGAAGTCGTCCTGTTTGTCTGTCCAGCCGGTTGCCACGACATCCAGCTTGCCGTCACCATTAAGATCACCAAACGAAGTGCTGCGTTCGCCGATGTAGGCCCCGCTCCAGTTGCTCTCATGGCCATGCAGAGTGACGTTATAGCCGTCAATGCTGCCCTCGCTAAGGCAGATAGCCTCCGCCCAGTCATTGCGTCCCTCATAGTCAGTCCAACCCCGGGTGAAGTTGTCGCAGATGTCATCGCCGTTGAAGTCCGCCCAAATAAAAGTGCGGCAGCCCAAGCCGCTTTGGGGAACCAAGCCCGTAGTCAATTCCTCGACAGATACATGTCCTGCACCCTCGCCCGTATTGAGGAGGACGTAAGCCTGTTTGCCACTACGATTCACAGCCGAACCCATAAGGAGCAGATCCTGACAGCCGTCCTGATCATAGTCAATAACGGTGATAATGTTGTCCGTACCACCCCATGTATCCCAGACGTCCGCCACCTTCTCTGCCCCTTCGATAGAGGCTATCAGCTTATCGGTAGCATCCTGGAACCATCCGTCGCAGGTGTTCTCGTAGTAGCGCAACTCGTATCCGCCCCGCTCGGTGTCGTTTCCGTCAGCCCAGCCTGTGATGACAATGTCCTGCCAACCATCATTATTGAGGTCGATGAAGTTGACATTGCCGTTTGACATGCGTTTGATGGCATAGGTGGGCTGTTCCGTCCATTCACCAGGAACGACGACCTCCACACCATCCTCATCGATAGTGATACTGTCCTCTTTTTTAACGTAGATGCCAAGGCGGTTGGGTTCCACGTCGGCGGATAGCGGACGGAAGACGTTGGCCATCTCATAAGCCTTACCCTCGCAGTTATGAAGCAGGGCGACGTCGCGACGCCACTGATCATCTGTGCGGTTCCAGCCCCACGTCTGATATAGGATGTCGGGATAGCCGTCGTTGTCGTAGTCACCTACAGCTACAGCGCCCCATTCGTTGCTCTCGTTCCAACCATCGCCCGCATTATTCATTGTCAACGAAGCAAGAACGGAGTCATTCACGACAGTGAACGTGTAGTCGCCATTGTTCCTCACGAGAATCAATGCTTGGGCAGTGCCCGTGTCGTTGCCTCCGATGTTCTGGATGAGGAGGTCGATGAAGCCGTCCTGGTCGAAGTCGAGAGTCTGGCTAGCCATGCCATAGGCCGAATAGGGCAGTCCGTTCTTCATGCCTGCCACGCGCTGGCGTGTCACGGTTTCCCAGATGAACTCGCCTGTTTCGTCGGTCTTGTAGATGATGTCGCCATTGTCGTCGCGTAGAGGATTGCCCTCTTCGTCGGTTTCTGGTACACGCTCCTGTGTTTCGTAGTCTTCAAGAAGCGTTTCCACGTCTCCCGCGAAGACACCATTTCCAAGGCCCTTCACCAGCACACCGCGTACCTGCCAGCCGTTGGTACACGAGGTGCCTCCGTAGTAGGCATCCATGATGCCATCGCCGTTCCAGTCTGCCACGACAGGCACCGCACGGTGCGAAGGCCATCCGATGGCATCACGTGCATCACGATCCTGCGAGAAGGTTACTGACTGAGCCTGCACGGCTCCTGCTGCAAACACCGCCACAATGGCTGTAATAATTTTCAGTGTAGAGTGTTTCATAATTTCATAAATTATAGTATTATATTCCGTGGGCGAAGATACGCATTTTTTCTGAAAGAAAAATCCTTTTTTTCTTTTTTTATTATCTTCGTCATAAAAATTGCAAAGGCACTATCTGCCGAAGGCCTTATCGCAGAAATCCAAATAGCAAGCCCAATCGTAGTCTGTAACATCATGGACTCCAGCCCGAATGTGATAGCCTATGTGGTTCATGATGGGCTTGTGGATGGCGGGCATGTCGGACGAAGGCAACCCGCTGAAACCGTAAAGCGCATAGACGGGCGAGGCATAATAGGCAGCAAGGTATTCGCCTCGCGGATCGGCCCAATGGTCTTCCTGTGCACTGGCTACATAGAGATAGCGTGGCGCTATTAAGGCCAACAGCTCATGCTGATCAAAAGGCAATTCCTGCTCACGTCCGGCATAGAGGCTGAAGTTCGGGCAGAACCAATGGGGAAAGCTATTTGTTATCCTTCCCACGCGCTCGCCGAAGGCTCTTTTGGATAGCGCAGCTCCTCCGCACCCTGAGTCGTTGGAGATGACAACGGCAAAACGTTTGTCCTGTGCTCCGGCCCAGAGTGCCGCCTTACCCTGGCGTGAGTGACCCATGATTGCCAGCTGATGCTTATTGGCCCAACGCTGCCGAACCACCCAGTCGGCAATACGGCTGCTGCCCCATGCCCATGCCCCCAGCGCCTGCCATGCCGTATCAGATTCACCTTCAGAGGCACAGAGTGCTGTAACGCTTTTTGGTCCCCCTTCGGCATGGTCAGGAAAGATGTCCTGATAGCACATGGTCGCCAGGGCGTACCCCCGGCTGATGATATCGCGCACAGCCCAGCGGCTTGACTGGTTGCCACGCTGAAGTACAGGATCTTCACGATTTTCAAGCTGTTGAAAATAAGGAGAATAGAGAATATTCTCATCATCCAAGACACTATGGTTGCCTCGGAAGTTATACCCGATGAAAACTGGCACACGTCCCTGACGTGCGTTGGGGATAAAGACGAGCAACAGCGCCTCTACCGTTTTTCCCTGCCCCATGAAGGTAAACTGCACCTGTTGCATCGTTGCCAGTCCGTCCAACGCATGAGGATTCTCCTGCAGCAGACAGTACTTCACCCGCACCTTTTTCATTCCCCTCGGTGTTACGCCATACTCCAGATTGGAGAGCAACGCCATCACCTCCGGCCTGCGGTGTAGCTCCCACTCCCGCACAGAGGAGACAACCGTCCCGTCTGCACACGTCAGTACATCGGGCAACACATATTCCGGCACCTTTGATTCGTCATAATTGACTTCAATCTGCCCCATGACGGGCACTCCCCGCAGCGATGCCGCCAGCATAAAAATACAAATCACTTTTCGATTCATTTTTTCGCGGTGTTATTATGGATTATTCGGATATTTTTTCTCCGTGGCAAAGATAGTGATATTTTTCAGACTTCCGCAAGAAAACGCAGGTTTTATCACACTTCAAAGTAACGGTATGCCATACCGAAAGCAGCAGAAAAAGAGAAGAAGGTAAAAAAATGTGCGATTAATTGCCGAAAATCTATCTGTCTCGGATTTTTTTTGTATTTTTGCCAACAAAACCGAAGAATGAAATTCGCCGAACTGATTTCCACTGTGAACGATGCGTTGTGGGGCTATGTGCTGATAGCGGCGTTGCTAGGCTGCGGACTATGGTTTACGATTCGGACACGCTTCGTGCAATTTCGCATGGTAGGCGAGATGATTCGGCTGCTGACAGACTCCGGCACACCTTCGGAAAAAGGCAAGCGTCACATCTCTTCGTTTCAGGCCTTTGCCGTTTCCGTTGCCACTCGTGTAGGCACGGGCAACTTGGCGGGCGTAGCCACAGCTATAGCTATAGGCGGGCCGGGAGCCGTGTTCTGGATGTGGGTTACTGCCCTCATAGGCTCGGCAACGGCCTTTGTGGAATCGACGCTGAGCCAGCTTTTCAAGCGACACCACAAAGATTCGTTTATCGGAGGCCCTGCTTACTACATCCGGCACGGCCTGCATAGTCGGTGGATGTCGGTGCTCTTTGCCGCGCTTTTTACTGTCACGTTCGGACTAACCTACAATTCCATCCAGTCCAACGCCATCTGTGGAGCCATGCATCAGGCTTTCGGATGGTCTCCGCTATGGGTAGGCATTGTGCTGGCAGTCATGGGATTGATCATTGTCTTCGGAGGCATCCACCGCATAGCGCGTGTCAGTTCCGTGCTGGTACCAGTGATGGCTATCGGGTATTTCCTGTTGGCTTTTGTTATCATCATCCTTAACATCGAGCATGTTCCTCACGTCCTGCATGTTATCGTTTCCAATGCGTTCGGTGTAAAGCAGATAGCCGGAGGAGGGCTGGGCGCTACGATGATGACGGGTATCAAGCGCGGACTTTTCTCTAACGAGGCCGGTGAAGGCAGCGCGCCCAATGTGGCAGCGACTGCCAATGTGTCACATCCTGTCAAGCAGGGACTTATCCAGGCACTCGGCGTCTTTACCGACACGCTGTTGGTCTGCTCGTGCACGGCATTTATCATCCTTATCAGCGGGCTGTACCAGACGCCCGAGCTTAACGGCATTGCCCTCACGCAATCTGCCCTCCAGACAGAGATAGGCAGCTTCGGCTCTGTTTTCGTAGCAGTTGCCATCTTCCTTTTTGCCTTCAGCAGCATCATCGGTAACTACTACTACGGCGAAGCCAACATCCGTTTCCTCACCCCAAGCAAGGGCATCATGGTGGTCTATCGTATCTTCTCAGCGGGTGTGCTGGTGATATTCGGTGCCCTTGCCACGCTTGAACTCGTGTGGAGCATCGGAGACCTTTTCATGGCGCTAGTTACTGCCTGCAACCTGATAGCCATCACGGCTTTGGGACGTCATGTCTTCCGCCTGCTCGACGACTACCGGCAGCAGAAGCGTCAAGGCATCAAAGACCCCGTCTTCCACCGTCAACAGATGCCGGAACTGGAAAAAGACTTAGACTGTTGGGAGTAACTCGGCAGCGAAGGAGAGGGCTTCGGGCTTACCGGCATCGACAAGACGGAAGTCGGGAGGGGTATAGGCCATGATGTCGTTTCCTTCTGCAACAGAGAGGTAAAAGTCAATTATAGAGAAAGCTTCCCCATAGGCTTCCAATTCAGCAGCAAGCAGGGGCGAGATGACATAAATGCCCGAAAAAGCCCAAAGGTTCAAATCCGTCTGAACGAAAGTCTGTGTAGGGTCATAAACTAACACCTCCAGCGCTGGACGGAGTTCGGGAAAGGGAGTTTTGACTTCGCCCGTCTTTACATTCTTCCAGCCAACCAGCCGACCGTACTTGTCGAAGGCGAGGTAACGGGAGGTGTTGCGTTTGCTGACAATAAGCGAAGCACCGAAGTCGGGGTTATCACAGAGACTAGCATAGAAGTCGGCTAATGGGGCATTTGAGAATATATCAACGTTATGCACAAGGATGGGTGCACTACTATCACGAAAGAAGCGCATCGCCTGACGTACGGCACCACCTGTATCAAGCAGTTTTCCGCGCTCATCGGAAATGTCAATGTGGATGCCAAAAAAGTTATTTTTCTCGATGAAATCGATGATTTTTTCAGCAAAATGGTGTACGTTGACAACAATATGGTCGAAACCTGCAGCCTTCAATTTCAGTATCTGATGTTCCAACATAGGGTGCCCCGCGATGGGCACCAATGCTTTGGGCAGCGTGTCGGTATAGGGGCGCAGACGTGTGCCCAATCCAGCAGCAAGAATCAGTGCATTCATTTGTGGTACGCTATCAGACCCTTCATGGGGCTTTGGAGAATGATGCCCATCTCCATACCAAGGGTTTCGGCTGCCTCTTTCAGTTCTGCTGAGAAAACGTTGGCAATGGAGCCCACACAGTTGATGGGTAGCCAGGGACGGTGATACTGGATGACGTTGCGCTGCAGGAACTCCGTAAAACTCTCCACCAGTAGTTTGTGCACCTCGGGTACATCGCGATGCTCCGAGAGGAACGGTGTCAGGCTCGCAAGAAACCGATTGACGAGGGGCTGCCGATAGACCCGCTCCAGCACCTTCTCTTGACTAAGGTCGTACCGCTTCAGGAACTCCTCTTGCAAAGCAGGAGGCAGCTGGTTTTTGAAGCAATCGGAGAGCAGGCGACGTCCCAAAACGGCACTACTGCCCTCGTCGCCAAGAATATAGCCCAGCGGAGGCACGTTAGCAACAATCTTCTTACCGTCGTAAAGGCACGAATTGCTGCCTGTGCCCAGTACGCAGGCTATGCCTTCCTTGTGTCCGCAGAGCGCCCGTGCGGCGCCCAGCAGGTCGGTGTATACCTGCACGTCCGTCAGTCCGAGGACGGTTTCAATCATGCGTCTGACGCGGCTACACGCAGCCTCGTTTGCGCACCCTGCGCCGTAGAAGATGACCTGCGTATCGGGTTTCAGTTCAGTACGCAGGGCGCTTTTCAGTTCGTTCATCAGCACCTCGGCAATTACCTCCTCCGACTGATGATAGGGGTTGAGGCCCTGCGTCTGCAGCGCTTGCAAGATTTCGCCGTTGCGGCAGACGCACCAATCTGTTTTCGTTGAGCCGCTGTCGGCTATCAGGATGTCTTTCTCCTCTTTCATTTCACTAAACACTAATCACTATTTCTGTGCCCTATGATTCAATAGAATATGTACGGGATATCTCCCTCTAAGATGCTGTGCCAAATGCTCCGCTGCATACACCGAGCGATGCTGTCCACCCGTGCAGCCGAAGCTCACCATCAGGTGGCTGAATCCGCGCGCCAGATAGCGCTCGACGGCTTGGTCTACAAGGGCATAGACATGACTCAGGAAGACGGCCATATCGTCCGTGGCATCCAGGAAGTCGATGACGGGCTTATCGCGCCCCGTGAAGGTCTTATATTGCTCGTAGCGCCCAGGATTGTGTATGGCTCGGCAGTCGAAGACAAAGCCTCCACCATTGCCGCTCAGGTCGTCGGGAATGCCTCGCCGGAAGGAAAAACTATTGATTTCCACCATCAGCCCCTTGGCTTCGAGCGGGAGTGTCTGCTGCGGCAGGCTGACGACTTTATACAGCACCTCCGTCAGATAGGGAATCTCGGGAAAACTGTGCTGCAGTTGGTTGGCAAGGCTCCCGATAGCCTGCGGGATGCTCTGCAGGAAGTGTGCCTTGCGCTCGAAATACCCCCTGAAACCATAAGCACCCAACACCTGCAGCAGACGGAAGAGCACGAAGTAGCGTAACCTCGCGCGGAACGTCTCCCCGTCCACCTTACGGAAGTACTGTAACGCCTCCAGATAGACGTCAATGAGGCGATTACGCTCCGCGTTGGTAAAGCCTGCACGTGCCTGCCAAAGGAAAGATGCCACATCGTAGTAAATGGGGCCTCGTCGTCCCCCCTGGAAATCGATGAACCAAGGACGTTTGTCGTATACCATGACGTTGCGCGACTGGAAATCGCGGTACATGAATGTATCAAACGACTCGCTGAGCAGCACGTCGGCGAAGTGCTCGAAGTCATCCTCAAGCGCTGCCTCCTGAAAGTCTAAGCCTGTAGCCTTCAAGTAGCAGTATTTGAAGTAATTCAAGTCCCAGAGGATGCCTCGTCTGTCCATAACGGGTGAGGGATAGCACTTCGTGAAGTCCATTCCCTTCGCCCCGCGGAATTGGATGAGGGGCAGCTGGTGCAGAGCCTCCTCGAGCAGCGCCCAAACGTACGGTGCCTCGACTCCGTCCTGTTGGATAAGGCTGAAAAGCGACGTGTCGCCCAGGTCATCCTGCACGTAGCAGAGCCTGTCGTTGCTCACAGCCCGTACCACGGGAACGCTGACGCCCGCCCGATGCAGCTGCCCAGCTATCAGAAAGAAAGCTTCGTTCTCCTCCACGGAAGTGCCGACTACACCCACCAGCGACGTCCCACTCGTCTGGAGTCGGTAGTAGCGGCGGTTTGAGCCGGCAGGAGTCAAGGCTTGGATGCTGTCGGCAGCGCTGCCAACCACCTGCCGGAAGAGGGTTTCCAACGTCTCGGTCATACGTTCTTTCTGTTTTTTCGCGCAAAGATAGCCATTTTTCTTGGGGAAATAGCCATCGGAAGCAAGGATTTTTATATCTTTGTGCGCATTTTTGGTTTAACGGAGAGTGTTTGACGTTTTACGAAATCCAAAGGACTTGTTCGTTAAACCTTAAACCTTAAACGTTAAACGATAAAAAACAGAACAATGAAGAAGACATCCCCTTGGGCATGGGTGCCCAGCGTCTATTTTGCAGAGGGCGTACCCTACGTAATCGTCATCACCCTATCCGTCGTCATGTATAAGCAGTTCGGCATGAGCAACGGTGACGTGGCCTTCTACACGGGCTGGTTCTACCTGCCATGGCTCGTCAAGCCCCTGTGGAGCCCCCTTGTGGGCATGCTCAGGACGCGCCGCTGGTGGATTGTCGCTATGGAAATGCTCATCGGCGTGGGCCTGGCAGCCATTGCATTCACGCTGCCACTCAAGGGCTGGCTGGCATGGACGATGGGCATCTTCTGGCTGCTGGCGTTCAGCAGCGCCACGCACGACATTGCTGCCGACGGTTTCTACATGATGGGCCTCGACACCAGCCGTCAGTCGTTCTTCGTAGGCATCCGCAGCACCTTCTACCGACTGGCAACCATTGCCTCCGAAGGGGGCATGCTGGCGCTCATCGGGTGGCTGACGGGGCGTTTCTCCACGCGCCTACCCGATATGGATGCCACGCGGCACGGCTGGACGACAGCCCTTTGCATCGTCGCTGCCGTCTTCGTGCTCCTCGCCCTATGGCATCGTCTGATGCTCCCCCGCCCTGCTGACGACAGGAAAAATGAAAAAATAGGAACGAGGAATGAGGTATCAGGCATCAGCCGTTGGAGCACGTTCTTCCGCGAGTTCGGCGCCACGTTTGCCACGTTCTTCAAGAAAGACCATATGTGGGCGGCGCTACTCTTCATGTTGCTGTTCCGCTTCCCCGAGGCACAGCTGACCAAAATCAGCACCCTCTTCCTGCTCGACCCCGTCAGCGAGGGCGGACTGGGGCTGACAACGGCACAGATAGGGCTCGTCAAGGGCACGGTAGGCGTCATCGGCCTCACGCTAGGCGGCATCCTGGGCGGCATCGTCGCCTCGAAGGGAGGCCTCAGGAAGTGGCTGTGGCCCATGGTGTGGGCTATCTCGCTGCCCGACATCGTCTATATTTGGCTCAGCTTCGCCCAGCCCACAAACCTCTACGCCATCGGGGGCTGCCTGTTCACCGAGCAGTTCGGCTACGGTTTCGGCTTCACCGCCTACATGCTGTTCCTGCTCTACTACGCACGGGGCAGCCATGAAACCGCCCACTACGCTATTGCCACAGCCTTCATGGCAGCGGGCATGATGCTGCCCGGCATGTTTGCCGGCTATCTGCAGGAGTGGATGGGCTACCGCACTTTCTTCATCTGGGTCACAGTCTGTTGCGCCATCACCTTCCTCGTTTCCGCCTTCGTGAAAATCAAGGAGGAATAGTGTCTGCTTCTGCCCGAACAGCACTCTTTTTTCGTCTTTAATCCTCAATTTCCTTCCCCCTTGCCTTTCCTCGCCATTGACCTCAAGTCGTTCTACGCTTCCGTAGAGTGTGTCGAGCGCAGGCTCGACCCGCTCCGCACCCACCTTGTCGTTGCCGATGCCAGCCGCACGGACAAGACCATCTGCCTTGCCGTTTCGCCTTCGCTGAAGGCCTATGGCATCGGAGGACGCGCGCGCTTGTTCGAAGTCAACCAGCGCCTTTGCGGCATCAACGACGAGCGCCTGCGTCGCCTCCCCGTCCAGCGTTTCACAGGACATTCGTACCTCCCCGATGAGCTTGCCGTCCACCCCGACTGGAAGGTCGAATACATCGCAGCCCCGCCCCGCATGGCCCATTACATCGAGTTCAGCTCGCGCATCTACAATATCTACCTCCGCTATATCGCCCCTGAAGACATCCACATTTACTCCATCGACGAAGTCTTCATCGACACTGCGCCCTACCTCACCACCTACCGTATGACAACGCGCCAACTCGCCAGCCGCATCATACAGGACATCTTCAGCGAGACAGGCATCACCGCCACAGCAGGTATCGGCACCAACCTCTACCTCTGCAAGGTAGCCATGGACATCGTTGCCAAGCACACCGTCCCCGATGCCGATGGCGTGTGCATCGCCGAACTCGACGAAATGACCTACCGCCAGCAACTTTGGGATCACCAGCCTCTTACCGACTTTTGGCGCGTGGGACGTGGCATCGCACGGCGCCTCGCCCCCTACGGCATCAACACCATGGGCAAGCTCGCACGCTTCTCCCTCCAGTACGAGGACCTGCTCTACAACCTCTTCGGCGTCAATGCCGAACTGCTCATCGACCATGTCTGGGGCTGGGAGCCCTGCACGATGGAGGCCATCAAGGCCTACCACCCCGACTCCCACTCGTTCTCCAGCGGACAGGTGCTTGCCACGCCCTACGATGCCGAGAAAGCCCTCGTAGTAGTACGCGAAATGGCCGACGGCATGGCGCTGAAACTCGTCCGCAAAGGCCTCGTCACTGACCATCTGACGCTCAGCATCGGCTACGACGTCACCAACCTCACCGACCCTGCCCGGCGCGCCGCCTACACGGGCAAGATTACCACCGACCACTACGGACGTCAGGTACCCGCTCGCGCCCACGGCAGCGCCCGCCTCGACTTCCCCACCAGCAGCGCCCGTGCCATCATGAGCACCGCTGCCGCCCTCTTCAACAAGATTGTCAACCCCACCCTGCTCATCCGCTACCTCAACCTCTCCACAGGCCCCTTGATGGTGCGCGACGCCGCGCCACCCGCACAGCTCAGCCTTTTCGACACAGCCTCGTCCAAGCCTGCACGCCCCGTCCTCGACCTCGAGAAAGAGCATCGCATGCAGGAGGCCGTGCTCCGCATTAAGGAGAAATTCGGCAAGAACGCCATCCTGCGCGGCCTCAACTTCGAGGAAGGCGCCACCGCCCGCGAGCGCAACAACCAAATCGGAGGGCACAAGGCATGAATGAAGATTTGAAGATTATGGACTACGACGACATCATCCACCTCCCCCACCCCGTCAGCAAGCGTCATCCCCAGATGTCCCTTGCCAACCGGGCTGCCCAGTTCGCCCCCTTTGCCGCCCTCACGGGCCACAGCGAGGCCATCGACGCCACAGCCACCCGCCATCAGCAGGAGCTGGACGACCTCTACGACACAAGCGAGTACTACGACCCCGACGAATTCTACGGCACAGACGAGTTCCTCGATTCCTGACGCGCACGCAAACATATCCCTTTTTTTGTTCGGGCGGATTTGCAATCCGGCCGAGTTGAGTAGAGGGATTGCAAATCCGCCTGAACAGACTGAACTGAGGTCATAGAAACGAAAATGACCTCTTGACCTCATGACCTCTATGACCTCTACAGGGTGAGACGCGGCATGCCGCGACGCATTTCGGCTGGCTAAGGGGCTTCTTTTTCGGGTGGGGAGAAGGGGGGGGAACTTCCTCTGAAGAAAAACGTTTCATGCTTCGGAATTGTTAAATTTTGCAAAACTATCCGCGAAAAAGGCAAGTTACGATTTGTAACTCGTTTTGTCCATTTCATCGGATTTTGCCCCGATGGAGTGGAAATCGCCCAATGCGCAGGGGGAGCGGATGCTAAATAACGCAGGGGACTGGCGCGGCAGCGCAGGCAATTAATTTTCCAGCGCAGGCAACTGGCTCGGCAGAGCAGGGGAATAGAATAAGAGAAAAGGACTGTTATTCAGAACGATGATTTTTTTCAGCCGGATTTTCAGAGGTCATGAGGTCATTTTCGTTTCTATGACCTCATGGGCTGGATTTTTCAGAGTAGCCTTAATTATATATTATATATATAATATATTAT
>JAFXXQ010000016.1 GCA_017542145.1 Bacteroidaceae bacterium
CCAAATGCATGATACAGATAGCTGGGATTCATATAACTATACTTTAGTTAGGGGTAACCAAAGGTAGTGATAAAATCTTAGCTATCTCTCTCTTCGTTCATTTTTATTGCTAGCCAACTACGCATTTGTCGGATGAACCATTTTTTTCTTATCTTTGTATCTGAAAGTTCAGGGGAAGTGGCGTACGGACTGACTCGGGGGCTTTCAGGAGAAACAACTTATTTATTAACAACTTAAACTTTTTAGTATTATGGCAATAACTTATCAGATTGTGGGGTGCAGTAACCCCCGCGGTGCCCAGGGCGTTGACTATGCCACCAACCGCGCCAAGAAAACGGGTGACTATGACTTCAAGGCTCTGGCCGAGGATATCCAGTTTTCCACCACCGTGACGAAGGCTGACGTGGTGGCTGTGCTCACGGCTATGAAGGAGTATATTAAGACTCATCTGCTTTTGGGGCAGCGCATTGTGTTGGACGAGCTGGGCTCGTTGCAGGCAAATGTCACCAGCAAGTGCTTCGCACAGAGCATCATCCCGCTGGAGGCTTTCGAGCCCGGCACATACATCAAGAAGGTGGGCATCCGCTTCCGTCCAGAGGCTGATTTGCTGAAGTATGTCCGCGCCAATCGCGAGCTCAGGCGTGTGCCCAGTGAGTTGATGGCGTGACCCTGGGGTTCTTTTTCGGGTTTTCAGGTGTTTTCCCCGGACGATTGTGTGCTTATTTGGAAGAAAAACGCTATCTTTGCCACGGCAATGCTCAAATGCCTGATTCTTCATTTTTAATTCTTAATTCTTAATACAATGAAGCGATTCCTCTTCCCTACCCTGCTTGCCGTGGCGGCAGTGGTGGTCAGCTGCAAGGACGACAGCCAGGTCACGAAAGTCTATTCCCCCGTCAGTTTCTCGGAAGTCACCATCAACGACAGCTTCTGGGCCCCGCGCCTCAGGAAGCACAAGGAGGCCACCATCCCTGTCTGCATCGACCAAATTGAAAACCAGACGGGCCGCATGCACAACTTCGAGAATGCTGCCCTGCGTGAAGGTCAGCACTCAGGCATCTTCTTCGACGACAGCGATGTCTATAAGGCCCTTGAGGGCATGGCCTACAGCCTGCAGAACAACCCTGACCCTGTGCTGGAGGCGAAGTGCGACGAGTGGATTGACAAGTTTGCCGCTGCCCAGATGGAGGACGGCTACCTCAACACCTTCTACACCCTCACGGGGCTTGACCAGCGCTGGAAGAACATGGACCGCCATGAGATGTACTGCGCAGGCCACATGATAGAGGCTGCCGTGGCCTACTATAAGGTGACGGGCAAGAGGAAGCTGGTGGACGTGTGTGAACGCTTTGTGCAGCACATGATGAGTGTCTTCGGTCCTGAGGGTCGCCACTGGGTGCCTGGGCATGAGGAGATTGAGCTGGCGCTGGTGAAACTCTATGAGATAACCGATAAGAAGGAGTATCTGGACTTTGCGGCATGGCTTCTTGAGGAGCGTGGACATGGGCATGGCAGCTATGGAAACAACTCTCCCTGGCCTGCACACTACTACCAGGACGAGGTGCCGGTGAGTGAGCTGGAGAAGATTTCAGGGCATGCTGTGCGCTCGATGTACCTGTTCTGCGGCATGGCTGATGTGGCTGCCTATACGGGCAACAGGGGCTATCGCGATGCTCTGGACCGTGTGTGGGACGATGTGGTGCTCCGCAATATGTACATCACAGGCGGCATTGGCCAGTCGGCTTCCAACGAGGGCTTTACCACCGACTACAGCCTTCCCAACAAATCGGCCTACTGCGAGACCTGTGCCTCGGTGGGCATGGTGTTGTGGAACTGGAGGATGAACCAGTTTACGGGCAACTCAAGGTATGTGGATGTGCTTGAGCGCAGCCTCTACAATGGTGCCCTGGCTGGTATCTCGCTCAGTGGCGACAGGTTTTTCTACGTCAATCCCCTGGAGAGCGATGGGGAGCATCATCGTCAGGCTTGGTATGGCTGTGCCTGCTGCCCCAGTCAGATTTGCCGCTTCCTCCCCTCCATCGGCAACTACATCTATGGCCTTTCGGACGATGCCCTGTGGGTGAACCTGTTCATCGGCAACACCTCGAAGTATATGACTATCAAGACAGAATATCCTTGGAACGGGCACATGGAACTGACTGTTGGGGCTTTGGATAAGAGGGAAATCCGCATCCGTATCCCCGACTGGTCGGAGATGAATGCCAGGGAGAGCCATGGGAGTGTGTACAGCTACACCATTGAATCGCCTTCGCGTCCATTCAAGAGCAAAATGGTGGATGGCTATCTGGTGGTGCGTCCTGCAAGGGGCAGCTGGAAGAAGGGCGATAGACTGGTGTTTGATGTGGAAATGCCTGTGGTGGCCGTAGCTGCCGACCCCCGTGTAAAGGAGGATGAGGGCATGCGTGCTGTGCAGTGTGGACCCATCGTCTATTGCATGGAGAAGATTGACAATAATGCCCAGTACGACAATGCCTTGCTGAAGGCTGACACAGAGTTCCGCAAGGCCAAGGACCCCTATCTGCTGGGAGGTGTGCAGCTGGTGCTTGCCTCTACCCCGCAGGGCAACTACACCTTCATTCCCTACTATGCCTGGGACAACCGGCAGCCCTCACCCATGCGCGTGTGGGTACCGTATCAGGAATAGCCTTTGATCCAGCGGGAAAAACCTTCCGCTGCCCTGAAACGTGCTGATGAGGCCCTGTAGAGATTAGTGTGCCTCCAGCCAGTTCTTCCCCCATCCGCAGTCGGCAATGAGGGGCACAGTCAGGTGGACGGCATTCTCCATAGCTTCGATGACAATCTGCTGCACACGTTCCTTCTCCTCAGGGAAGACGCTGAAGTTCAATTCGTCATGCACCTGAAGAATCATCTTTGAGCGGATACCCTCAGCGCGGAATCGCTCATAAATCCTGTTCATGGCTACCTTAATGATGTCGGCTGCCGAGCCTTGTATGGGGGCGTTGATGGCATTCCGCTCAGCATAGCCGCGCACATTGGCATTGTGGCTGTTGATGTCGGGGAGGTAGCGCTTGCGGTGGAAGAGGGTTTCCACATAGCCCTTCTCGCGAGCCAGGGCGATGCTCTCATCCATATAGCGGCGCACATTGGGGTAGGTGATGAAGTAGTTGTCAATAAGCTCCTTGGCTTCTCCCCTACTCACCCCCATGCGTTCAGCCAGCCCAAACACGCTGATGCCATAGATGATGCCGAAATTGGCTGTCTTGGCCTTGGAACGCTCCTCGCGGGTGACCTCTCCCAGGGGTTTCTTGAACACTTTGGCGGCTGTGGCTGCATGGATGTCCTCGCCCTCCAGGAAGGCTTCGATGAGGTTCTTGTCGCCACTCAGGTGGGCCATGATGCGGAGTTCAATCTGGCTGTAGTCGGCAGAGAAGAACAGGCAGCCCTCGTCAGGAATGAAGGCCTTGCGTATTTCCTTGCCATCATCGTCGCGCACGGGGATGTTCTGGAGGTTGGGGTTGCTGGAGCTGAGGCGTCCTGTGGCAGTAACCGTTTGGTTGAACGAGGTGTGGATGTGGCCAGTGCGGGGATTGATAAGTGCCGGCAGGGGCTCCACGTAGGTGCCTATGAGCTTCTTCAGGCCGCGGTGGGCAAGGATTTTCTCCACTATGGGGTTGCGGCTGCGGAGGCTCTCCAACACCTCCTCTGTGGTGACGTACTGCCCCGTCTTGGTCTTCTTGGGCTTCTCCATAATCTTCATCCGCTCAAACAACACCTCACCCACCTGCTTGGGAGAGGCTATATTGAAGTCCATGCCTGCCAGCGAGTGAATCTCATCCTCCAGCTGCAGCATACGTTCTGTGAAGTGGCGTGAGGTCTCCTTCAGGGCCTCCGTATCCACGCGGGCACCATTCCTCTCCATGGTGGCCAGCACGCGCACCAGGGGCATCTCAACCGTGTAGAACAGCTGTTCCACCCCCTGCTTCTTCAGTTCTTTTTCAAGGACGTGCTTCAGCTTGAGGGTGACGTCAGCATCCTCGCAGGCATAGTCGCAGATGAGGGCAGGGGAGAGGTCGCGCATGTTCAGCTGCCCCTTTCCGCGTTCGCCTATCAGTTCCTCGATGTGGATGGTGCGGTAGTTCAGATAGACCTCGGCCATGAAGTCCATGTTGTGCCGCAGCTCGGGCTGCAGGAGATAGTGGGCAATCATGGTGTCGAAGAGAGGGCCGCCGATTTCCACCCCGTAGTTCTGCATGACCATGTAGTCGTACTTGATGTTCTGGCCGATCTTCAGGGTGTGCGGATTGTGGAGTAGGGGAGCAAACTCTCCGACCACAGCCCTTGCTTCTGCCTCGTCAGCGGGTACGGGAACATACCAGGCCTCGTCTTCCTGCTTGCTGAAGCTCATGCCCACCAAATGGGCGTCGATGGCGTTCACATTGTCTGTTTCCGTGTCAAAGGCAAAGGATTCCACACTACCGAATAATTGCAAAATCTCGGTTCTTTTCTCCTTTGTATCAGCAAGATGGTAGCTGTGCTTGCGCGATTCTAACCCGCTGAGATTTGAAAAAAATCCATCACTCGGCCCGTTGCCCGTGATTTTTGAAGCCTCAGAGGCCATTTGCGGGGTGCTGACAGGGTTTCCGAACAAATCTCCTTGCTGGGGAGTGTTGCCTGGAGCATCGAAGAGCGAGCCCTGTTTTTCGCTTCGCACTTTCTCTTCGGTGTGGCTCCCCTCCATTTTACTAAGTAGGCTCCGGAACTCCAGCTCTGCGTAAATCTCCTTCAGCTTGTCGAAGTCGGGCTCCTCGCGCTTCAGTTCTTCCATGTTCAGTTCGATGGGAACATCGCGTTTGATGGTGGCAAGGAAACGGCTCAGCCTTATCTGCTCGACATTTTCTGTCACCTTTACTTTGAGGGCTCCCTTCAGCTCGTCGGTTCTTGCCAGCAGTCCCTCTATGGAGCCGAACTGCTCTATCAGTTTCTGCGCCGTCTTTTCCCCCACACCCGGGCAGCCGGGGATGTTGTCTGAAGCATCGCCCATCAGGCCCAGCAGGTCAATCATCTGAGTAGGGTAGGAGAGGCCGTATTTCTGGCACACCTTCTCGGGAGTGAGGATTTCATCGGCCTTGTCCCCCAGTCTTGGGCGGTAGATGCTCACCCTGTCCGAAACCAGCTGGGCGTAGTCTTTGTCGGGGGTCATCATATAGCAGAAAACGCCCTTTTCATCGGCCTTTTTGGAGAGTGTCCCGATGACATCGTCGGCCTCAAATCCCTTTACTTCAAGGATGGGGATGCGATAGGCCCTGATGATTTCCTTGATGTAGGGCACAGCCTTGCGGATGTCCTCAGGCGTCTCCTCGCGCTGGGCTTTATACTGGGGAAAGATCTCGTGGCGGAAGGTGGGACCAGCAGGGTCGAAGGCAATCCCGATGTGCGTGGGATTCTCTTTCTTCAGCACCTCGTCCAGCGTATTGACAAAGCCAAAGACGGCTGAGGTGTTCATTCCCTTGGAGTTATATCTCGGCGAGCGAATCATGGCATAGTAGGCTCGGAAGATGAGTGCGTAGGCGTCAAGGAGAAACAGTTTGTCCATAATTCATGAAATTTGCGGTAAAATTACAAAATAATTATCATTTCTCCCAATTTATTTGTAATTTTGCGCTCCGAAATTCATCTATGAGCCCTTTAGACGCCATAATAAAACCTGTTGAGCGGGAGTATCACTACTTCCAGTCGTTGTATGAGGAACTGGGTGTTGCCGACAATCCCCTCCTTCGCGAGGTGCTGAACCACATTATCCATAAGAAGGGCAAGCAGATGCGCCCCATTCTGACGCTTCTTTTTGCCAAATTATTCGGTGAAATCGGCGATTCCACCTATCATTCTGCCCTTTCGCTTGAGCTTGTTCACACAGCAAGCCTGGTGCATGACGATGTGATTGACGAGAGTGCCATCAGGCGCGGGCAACCTTCTGTGAATGCGTCTTTTGGGAATAAGATTGCTGTCCTTTCGGGCGATTACCTTTCGGCCCTCAGCATGCTGTATATGGCTCGTACCAACAATGTGCAGATGGCGAAGGTCGTAGGCCAACTGGCTCAGCTACTGTCTGATGGAGAGCTCTTCCAACTTTTCGAGAGCAGGGAGAACGTGGTTTCCGAGGACGTCTATTTCCTGATTATTAAGAAGAAGACGGCAGCCCTCTTCTCGGCTTGTGCCAAGCTGGGAGCCTTGTCTGTGGATGCTTCACCCGAGGATGTGGAGAAAGCGGCAAAAATAGGCGAATTCATCGGGATTTGTTTCCAGATTCGCGACGATATTTTCGACTATTTCGAATCATCAGCCATAGGCAAACCTACAGGAAGCGATATGCGTGAGGGTAAGCTCACCCTGCCCGTCATCTATGCCATCCGCAACTTCGGCACGGATGAAATCCACCAGAAGGTTGAACAGCTGAAGGCTGGCTCCCTCTCTGATAGTGAGATTCATAGCCTTATTGATTTTGCCAAGTCGCATGGGGGTATTGCCTATGCCGAAGGCGTCATGAAAACCTATCGCGAAAAAGTCCTCGCCCTATTGGCACAGTTTGATAATAAGGAGATTGTCAACGCCATCATCGCCTTCTTGGATTATGTGATTGGGCGCGAGAAATAAAAGCTTATTCTATTTTCTCCGTTGCTTATTCTATTTTCGTAGAAGCCTGCTCTATTTTCGCAGATGCTCCTTTTATTTTGTCAAAAGGACCTTTTCATCGGGCAAAAGTTGCCTATAAAAAAACGGAGAGTATCGTTACCCTCCGTTCTCTTATCTCTCTTCCGTTATCAGAAGAATTTGACGTTTTCACCGAGGATTTCCGACAGCAGGAGGTTTGCCAGACGGCTGGTTCCCAAACGGAAGGACTGGTTGTTGAGCCATTCCTCGCCCAGGATTTCCTTCACAATGGTGTAGTAGATGACGGCGTCGCGCACACAGTTGATGCCTCCTGCGGGCTTGAAGCCTACCTTCCGGCCTGTCTGGGCATAGTACTCCTTGATGCTCTGGCACATCACGTAGGCGGCTTCGGGGGTGGCTGCAGGCTCTTGTTTGCCGGTTGAGGTCTTGATGAAATCGGCTCCGCTATACATCGCCAGCAACGAGGCTTTCTTGATGTTGGCACAGCTGCCCAGGGCACCTGTCTCAAGGATGACTTTCATGTGGTGTTCGCCACAAGTCTCCTTCAATTCCTCGATTTCATCGCACATTCCTTCGTAATCCCCGCTCAGGAATTTGCCTACGCTGATGACGATGTCGATTTCTGTGGCTCCATCCTTGAGGGCGAGGGCAGTTTCAGCCACTTTGATTTCAGGGAAGGTCTGCGAGGAGGGGAATCCTGCTGATACACAGGCAATACCCACCTCTTCTACTTCAAGCGACTGGCTGACAATCTGGGCAAAGCAGGGATAGACGCAAATGGCTGCCACAGGCTTCAGGTCGGGGTACTTGTCCTCAAACTCGTTGACTTTCTCGGTGAATTTCAGCACGCTTTCCTCGCTGTCGGTAGTTTTCAGCGTCGTCAGGTCGATGCAGTTGAAGAGTAGTTTCTTGACTTCAAGCGTGTCGTTCTGGGGCACTTTCTCGGCAATCAGTTTCGCTACGGCTGTCTTCACCTCCTCGTCGTTGAGGCTGGTGTTGTACTGCGCGAGCATCTCTTCGTACTTTCCGTTTTCGGCGTACAGTTGTGAGGTTTCTCTTTCCATAATGGGCTCGTTTATTTTAATTTAGGGTTATTGATATGTCTTTCTTTGTCGCGTTGGGTTTTCTTTTCGATGGTTTTTTGCCAGGCTTCCGTCAGATTCACGCCTGTTTGGTTAGCCAGACAAGCCAGAATCCACAGAATATCCGCCATTTCATCGGATAAATTGGCTGTTTCGCCCTCCTTGAAGGACTGCTCGCCATACACTCTTGCCATGACTCTTGCCAGTTCTCCGACTTCCTCCATGAGGATGGTCATGTTGGTGAGCTCGTTGAAGTAGCGCACCCCATAGGTCTTTATCCAGTCGTCGGTTTGCCTTTGTACTGCTGCCAGCGTGATGTCTTCCATATTCTATTGTTTTATTCTTTCACTTTACTATCAATGAGAATTGTCACAGGCCCGTCGTTGATGAGCTCCACTTTCATGTCTGCTCCAAAAGTACCTGTCTGCACAGGTTTCAGTAGGGCGATGCTCAGCTCCTCGCAGAACTCTTCATAGAGCGGAATGGCTGTCTCGGGCCTGGCTGCACGGATATACGAGGGACGATTACCCTTCTTGGTGGAGGCCATAAGCGTAAACTGGCTTACTACGAGGATGTCTCCTCCATTTTCCAGTATGCTCTTGTTCATTACGCCGTTTTCATCGGGGAAAATCCGCAGGTTGACGATTTTCTTGCAGAGCCATTGGATGTCTTCCTGCGTGTCGGCCTCCTCAATGCCTATTAGAATCAGCATACCTTCTCCGATGGCTGACTTTATGGCTCCGTCTATTGTGACAGATGCGTGGGTGACTCTTTGTATGACGATTCTCATGATTCTGTTTTTTGAGGATGGGTTTTATAGTTTTTCCTTTAGGATTTCTGCTTTTTTCTGCCCGATGATTTCGGCTATTTCTTCGATTTCTGCCTCCTTGATTCTCCTTACGCTTTTGAATTTCCGCAGCAGAGCTTCCTTGCTTTTGGGTCCGATGCCGGGAATGTCGTCGAGGGCAGAAGCCACCTGGTGCTTGCTGCGCTTGTCGCGATGGAAAGTGATGGCAAAGCGGTGTACTTCGTCCTGTATCTTCACCAAGAGTCTGAACAGGGAGCTGTCTTGTTTCAGTCCGATTTTTAGGGTAGGGAAGCCGTAGAGAAGTTCATTCGTGCGATGCTTGTCGTTTTTGGCTAAGCCGGCGATGGGGATGCTGAGGTGCAGTTCATCCTCGATGACTTCGCGGATAACCTCCATTTGTCCCTTTCCTCCGTCGGCGATGATTAAGTCGGGCAATTCCTGTTCCTCTTCCAGCAGGCGGGTGTATCGCCGATGGACCACTTCTTTCATGGAGGCATAGTCGTCGGGGCCTACAACTGTGCGAATGTTGTATTTCCTGTATTCATCTTTGGCGGGCTTGCCGTTCCGGAAGACGATGCAGGCTGCCACAGCATCCGTGCCGGAGATGTTGGAATTGTCGAAGCACTCGATGTGCATGGGGATTTTCTCGAGCTTCAGATGCTCTTGAATCTCCTTCAGGATGCGGGTGTTTTTCTGCTCGGGATTGAGCTTTTCTGCCTGTTTCAGTTTGTCCAGCTTATATTGCTTGACGTTCATCAGCGACAGTTCCAGCAGCTTCTTCTTATCGCCGCGTTGGGGGATGGTAAAGGTCACTTCGCCCAAGTCAAGCTCTATGTCGAAGGGGATGATGATTTCTTTCGATTGGCTGTTGTAGCGTTCCCTCATTTCTGCGATTCCCAGACACAGCAGCTCTCCCTTGGTTTCGTTGATTTTTTTCTTGTATTCGAAGGTGAAAGCTTGGTTGATGACGCCGTTGGTGACGTGGAGGTAGTTGATGTAGGCATTTTTTTCTTCGGCTTCGATGGTGAAGACATCAACGTTGTGAATGGTGCTGCTGACAACCTCGCTCTTTTCGCGCAGCTTTTCCAGCGCGATGTATTTTTTCTTGATAGCTTCGGCCTTCTCGAATTGCAGGCTTTCGCTCAGCTCTTTCATCTGCCGGAGCAGCACCTCCCTGACGTCACGCGAATTTCCTTTGAGTATTTCGCGGATTTCACTAATATCTCGAAGGTAGTCATCGTGAGTCTGCTTGCCGATGCAGGGAGCCAGACAGCGATGGATGTGATAATCCAGGCAGGGCTTGAAGGCGCCTTTCGCGATGCTCTCTTCATTCAAGGCAAGGCGGCACGTGCGGATGGAGTAGTTTTCTTTGATGAAGCCGAGGATTTCGTACATCATGCCGATGTGGCTATAGGGGCCGAAATAGGTGCCGGCTTTGGGGATGATGGTGCGGGTCTTGAATACTCTGGGGTAGGGCTCGTTGCTGATGCAGATGGAGGGGTAGGTTTTGTCGTCTTTCAGCAGGACGTTGTAGCGCGGCTTGTAGTTCTTGATAAGGTTGTTTTCAAGCAGCAGGGCATCGGCTTCTGTGTCCACCACGATGTAGCGGATATCGGCAATCTGGTTGACGAGCACGCGAGTCTTTCCCGTTTGTTCCTTATTAAAATAGGAGTTCACGCGGCGTTTGAGCGCCTTTGCCTTTCCCACGTAGATGATGGTGCCGTTTTTGTCGAGGTATTGATAGCAGCCCGGGCTCTCAGGGAGATTCTCTACAATCCCTCTGAGGTAATCGTTGCTTTTCAATACACTTTCAAACATCTTTTATGGGACTAAAGGGCTGAATGTTTCACGTGGAACAATGGGTGTTTTTCATCTTCCCATCAGCACAAGCAGCACGTTGATGTCGCTGGGAGAAACGCCTGGAATGCGCTGTGCCTGGGCAAGCGTCTCGGGGTCTATCTTTGCTAATTTCTGTCGTGCTTCGGTGGAGAGGGAGGAGAGGCTGGCATAGTCGAAATGTCCTCGGATTTTGATGTTCTCCAGACGTTGCATCTTCTCGGCAATGATGCGCTCGCGCTCAATGTAGCCGCTGTACTTGATTTGGATTTCGGCAGCCTCGATGACTTCTTCCTTCCGCTCGTTGATGCTGTCAAGCGTGCGTGCAAGCTCGGGGATGTGGGGGGCGAGGTTTTCTAAAGTGAGCTGGGGGCGTCCGACAAGTTCCAGCAGTTTGCAGCCACGTTGGAGTGGGGTAGTGCCCAGTTGTTCGAGGCAGTCGTTGATGAGCGCGGGCTTGATGGAGTAGCTGCCGGCAAAATCAAGGATACGGGCTATCTGCTCGCGTTTATGGCAGTAGATGTCGTAACGCTCTCGTTGGGCCAGGCCCAGCTGATAGGCTTTCTCCGTGAGGCGGGCATCGGCATTGTCCTGACGGAGCAGGATGCGGTATTCTGCGCGGGAGGTGAACATGCGGTAGGGCTCATCGACACCCTTGGTGACAAGGTCGTCAATCAGCACGCCGATGTAGGCCTCGTCCCTGCGCAGGGTGAAGGGCTCGCCTCCGTGACAGTTGATGTGGGCGTTGATGCCTGCGATGAGTCCCTGTCCTGCGGCTTCCTCGTAGCCTGTGGTGCCGTTGACTTGTCCGGCAAGGAAGAAGTTGCGGATGACTTTCGACTCCAGCGTGTGGCGCAGCTGAGTGGGGTCGAAGAAGTCGTACTCGATGGCATAGCCTGGGCGATAGATTGCGATGTTCCTCAGGGCAGGAATCTGCTTCAGCGCCTCCACTTGGATGTCCATCGGGAGCGAGGAGGAGAAGCCGTTCAGGTAAAGCTCGTTGGTGCTTTCACCCTCGGGCTCCAGAAAGAGCTGGTGCTGCTCCTTGTCGGGGAAGGTGACAATCTTTGTCTCGATGCTGGGGCAGTAGCGGGGGCCGATGCTCTGGATTTGTCCGTTGTACAGGGGAGATTCGGGTAGCCCCCGACGGAGGATGTCGTGGCATTGCTCGTTGGTGTAGCACGTCCAGCAGCTGAGCTGACGGAGTGGGCGAGGGGAGTTGAGGAAGGAGAAGGTGTGGAAGTCCGTTTCGCCTTCCTGAACGTCCATCTGGCTGAAGTCAACGCTTCGCTTGTCGATACGGACAGGGGTGCCCGTCTTCATTCTTGCTGTAGCAATCCCATGCTTTGTGATGGATTCAGTCAGCTGATAGGCAGCAGGTTCGGCTACTCTTCCTCCTGGAATCTTTACAGGGCCGAAGTGGAGCAGTCCGTTGAGGAAAGTGCCTGCGGTAAGGATGACGGCTTCAGCTTGGATGGTTACCCCAAGCTGCGTCTTGACGCCTGTCACCCTGCGGCTCTCTCCTTCTTCGCATACGAGAAGTTCGGTTACCGTATCCTGCCAGATATTCAGGTTGTCGATGCCGTCAAGGACTTCGCGCCAGGCCCAGATGTACTTTCCTCTGTCGCATTGGGCTCTCGGGCTCCACATGGCGGGGCCTTTGGAGCGGTTGAGCATGCGGAATTGTATGGCTGTACGGTCTGTGACGATACCCATGTATCCGCCCATAGCATCCACCTCCCTGACGATTTGTCCCTTGGCGATGCCACCCACAGCAGGATTGCAGCTCATTTGCCCGATTTTGTTCATGTCCATAGTAATCAGGCAAGTGCGCGACCCCAGCCTTGCTGCAGCCACAGCAGCTTCGCAGCCTGCATGGCCTGCTCCAATTACAACGACGTCGTAGGTGAAAGTCATAGTTTCCGACACATTCTTCAATTCAAACGGCAAAAATACGAAAAGCCCCCCGAATGCCCAAATTTTTCATCCATTTTTGTATTCGTAAAAAGAAATGGTGTCTTCTAAGAAACTCTTTGCCGAAAGATTCTTTCGCAAAGAATGGAAAGAAAAAATAGAGTAGGCAACTGTTTTGCCAGCCCAAGGGAATAATTTGTCAGCCCAAGGGAATAATTTGCCAGAACAGGCAAATAATAGGTAGTGGAGATTATTCCACAAACAGGGCGGAGGAGGGGAGGGGCGTTTCGCTGAAGTCGGGGCCTTCCCATGTGAGCTCGAGGGTCTTGCCGCCTGTCTTTTGGAAGTATTTGACTTCGAGGCGGTGGAAGCCGGAGCCGAGGGTGGCATAGGACTCAACCCACGAGGTGCCGTGTGCGCCATCGTTGTCGAGAATCAGCTTGCCGTCGAGCCACACCTTCGTGCCGTCGTCGGAGGCGCACATGATGTGGTAGCGCCCTGCTTTCTCTACCTTCAGGAGGGCTTTGTACTGGAAGCCGAAGTATTCCGCTTTCTTCGCGTTGTCGAACTGGAAGTTGGGCAGGATGCCGCGTCCCACGACGGGGAGACTGTCAAGTTCATCGACACTCTTCACCTCGCCCTCGTGATAGGTGTAGCGCACGCCATTCCGACGGGATGAGAGCTTGCCGAGGGCGGGGAACTGTCCCTTATCCAGATTTTCCTCGGGCTCTGCGAGGGGTGTGCCCTTGAAATCGGGGCTGATGGGGGATTGGCTGACGCCGTTGTCGGGTGTGAAGCTGATGCCCAGCACGTCGGCGATGTTGGCAGCAAACTGCTGCGTATAGAAGGGGCCGTTGTCGGAGGTTTCGCCCAGCGGTTCCACGCCGTTGCCGAAGGCCATGAACCAGGTTTGCTCGGAGCCCTTGGTGCCTGCGCCATGATCGGAGAATCCCCGTCGGTTGCCGCGCCCGTGGTCTACGGTAACGAGGTAGGTGGTGCGTCCGCGATAGAAGGGGTCGCTCTCGCAGGTTTCGACGATGCGACGGATATAGTTGTCCGTAGCGTGGGTGGACTTGAGGTAGTCGTCGTAGCGGTTGTCGTGTGCCCATTCGTCGGTATCGCCGAAGGAAACCCACATCACTTTGGGATGATCGGTCTTCAGCGTCTCCAGGGCATAGGCGTAGGTGAAGGGGTCGAAGCGCTCGGAGCCCCAGTAATGGGGCATACCCTCCTGCATCTCGTCGATGAGACGGAGGACGGCGTTGGGCTTGCGGGCGACGTTGGGCTCGTAGGCGGCGCTGGCCGGGATGCCTGCGCTATCGTTGCTGACGGCATAGCGGATGGACTCCCACGAACCGTAGATCATGACGCTGCCGGCATAGCGCGGGTCGGCATTGGCTGCCTGAAGGACGTTGGAGTTGGGGTTGGCAACGGGGTCGTTGGAGTCGATACGCTCGTCGTCGGCATAGCCACAGAACATTTCGCTGTAGCCTGGGTAGGAGAAATTCTTGCTATTAGCCACCTGCATCTGGCTGTGCTTGTGGCGGTTGCCGATGAGATAGCCGTTGCGGGCGATGTAATCCCACGTGAAGGGCATGAGGGCGATGCGCCGTTCCTCGGGGGTGTTGCGCCAGAAGGCCTCCTTCAAGGCAGCCGTGTCCTTCACGAAGCTGGTGTTGTTGATGAGGGCCGAGTCGGCTCCCTCAAACACTTCCTGCCAGCGCAGTCCGTCGAAGGTGATAATCACTAAGCGGGGGTCGTTGTCCCTCGTGCAACTTGCCAGCACAAAGGTGCTGATAACTAAAAGAGCGAGAATGTGGTTTTTCATAATGGACGCAAAGATACGCTATCCGTTCCTCAACGAAAACAAAAACATGTTAAAAAGTTTAAAATATCCCAACGAGCGCAAAAAAGCGCTATATTTGCAAAAAAAAGATGAAAAGCATATTTGTTTAACCTGACTATAACTTTAGAATTACGAATCATGAAAAGAAAACTATGTTTCTGCCTTGCGTTCCTGGCGATGCTGGGGAGCGTTGTGATGGCGCAGGAGAATGAGCCGCTGACGTTTGGCGTCATCTCCGACATCCATTTTGGGAATAGTGTGGGCGAAGGCCCGATGGTAAAAGTGCCTCAGGCGCTGAAAAATCTGACCTCGCAAGGAAGTCTGGATGTACTGGCTGTGGTGGGCGACTTGGCCAACAGCGGTTCCGCTTCAGAGTACGAGCAGCTGGTGGGCGTCTTTCAGGACAAGGCGAACTTCACGAATCCTGTGGGCTCGTTCCTCTTTATGATGGGCAACCACGACAACTTCAGCAGCGACGGCAAGTCGAACTATCAGGAGGGGCTCAAGGCCTTCAACAACGGCGAACCCTATCCCTACCACATCTACACGGTCATCAAGGGCTATCCCTTCATCACCCTCAGCGAGTTCAGCGGCGACAGCAACGACACGGGCGACCCCTCTGCCGGCAGTGCTGCCTACCCGACGGACAACGTGGCGCTGCTGGAGTCGTATCTGGAGCGTGCCAGCAAGGAGTGTCCTGGCAAGCCCATCTTCGTCTTCACCCATGTGCCGCCCCGTTGGACGGTCTATGGCTCGTGGCCCGAGGTAGAGACCGGCGGAGCGTGGGGCATGCAGGTGCTGAATCCTGTGCTCAACAAATATCCTCAGGCTGTAGTGTTTGCAGGACATAGCCACTATCCTCTGGGCGATCCGCGCAGCATCCATCAGGGCGCCAACCCGAATTCTCCGCGCCAGAACTACTACACCGTCATCAATACCGCCAGCACCACCTATTCGGAAATCAACCCAGGAGCCGTCAATGCCGGCATCCATCCGACGGGTTACGATTATGTTACCGAGGGTTTGATTCTGACGGAGTTGTCCAATGGCGACATTGAAATCCGCCGTTACGACACCTATCGCAATCTGGAAATCGGTGCCGAAAGCCGCTGGGTGCTGAAGGCTCCCTTCGACGGCAGCATGTTCCAGTATGCCGACAAGCGCGATGCCGACGACAACCCCGACGGCCGTCCCCTCCGCAGCGGAGGAAATGCTCCTGCCTTTACGAAAAGCGCGAAGCTCACCGTTGAGGCTTCGCCCTTCAATGCTGAACTCATCATTCCCCAGGCTACAGACGACGAGTGTGTCTTCCGCTATCGCGTCCGCGTCAGCAAGGGCGGGCTGGTTGTTATGGAGAGATTCCTCTTCTCCCAGTTCTACCTGAATAGCGATATGCCCAAGACGCTGAACCTCTCCCTCAAACCCCTCGAGGACAAGACGAAATACACCGTTGAGGTGGTGGCAATGGACTCCTACGATAATATGTCGGCGCCCCTCACCGTTACCTTCTCCACGCCGGCTGGCTCGGGAATTAAAGATGCGGAGCCTGATGCCCATTGGACCTTCTCCGACCCCGACGACTTGCTAAAGGTGGAGAAGGGAAACTACATCCTGCAGCCCATCAGCGTGGGGAATAAGTCTGTGAAGGTGGTGAACAGCCTTGACGAGGTGGGCATCACATCCACCAAGGACGAGATTGGCGAGGACGGCGCTGTCTTCATCCCCAAGGAAGCAGGCTTCAAGGTGGTGCGCCCCGACGGCAGCCAGACGACGAAGGACTATACCCTTATGCTATACATGAAGGTGGATGACGCCTATCCTTATAACGCCTTGTACCAGACCAACGCCGGCAACACCAACGACGGCGACCTCTTCATCAACAAGCACCAGATAGGCATCAACGTGGCCGGACTGGGCTATCACGGTGAAATTGAGGACGAGAGGTGGCATCGCATCTTCATCCTCAACCGCGACGGAGACTTCTGTGTCTATGTCGATGGCGAGCTTGTCAGCCATGCCTCCAGCCAAGGTTGCTGGGAAATAGACCCCTGGGGCTTCTACCTCTTCTGCGACGAAAACGGGGAGATGACCAATACATACGTGTCCGAAGTCGCCTATTGGGAATATGGCATTTCATCAGCGCAGGTCGAGGACCTTTCGGGGATAGAAATGGAGGATCCCAATGTCCCCTTCTTGACTGCGATGACTGATGCCGTTAAGATTGTCGATAACCTCGACTTCACCATAACCGTCCGTACGAATGTCCCCTTTACCTTCACCCTGCCCGATTGGATAGAAGGCATTGACATTGTTCCCTTTGCCGGCGAAAGGGCTTACACCTTCCGCGCCAAGCCCATGACCAGGCCCGGCAAGCGTACCGGTTACATCATCATTGAGGCCGTGGGCGTTGATCCCTCCGAGGGTTTAGAGCCCTGCGAGGTGGTGATTGAGCAGACTTATGTCGGCGACGAAATACCCGAACCCATAGGCCGTTGGACGTTCAACGACCCTTTTGACCTCATGCACGGCGAAGGCCGTTCGACCATCTGCGCCGCTTTCAAAGGCGAGCTCGGCCCTGAGACTACCGACGACCCCGCCAGTGCAGGCATAGTGTCCGTTGCGGGTCCCACCGAGGAGAACGGCGCCATCAGCGTCCCTGCCGATGCCTACCTCTGGCTCTCGGCTAACACCGATGCTGAAGTCCTCTCCAGCTTCTCGTTGATGTTCGATATCCGTCCTGCCGACACCAATGGCTATAAATCCATCTTTCAGAACGATATCACCAACAGCGCCGATGCCGGCCTCTTCTTCAAGAACAGTCAGATAGGCCGCGGCAGCGCGTCGAATAGCCTCGGCTACGTCGGTGAATTCGATGCTGAGCGCTGGTATCGCCTCCTCTTTGTGGTGCAGAACAGCATCGCCCGTCTCTATGTCGATGGCGAGAAAATCCGTGAGAGCCCCGACCCCCACGACTACTGGGACCTGCTGGGCGACGCCCTGCTGTTTGCCGACAACGATGGTGAGGAGGGCACCGTCGAGTTAGCCGAGTTGCGCCTCTGGGACTTCCCCCTCAGCGACACTTATGCCCAGAAGCTCGGCGATGTCTATAGCGATGTCGAGGAACTCTTCGTGGTCCAGACCACGCCCATCCGCCTCGTCGACGAGACCGACTTCACCATTACTGTCAATGCCAATATCCCCTTCTCCTTCGACCTTCCTGACTGGATAGAACCCGTTGACATCGAGCCGTTTATAGGCGAAAAAGCCTATAAGTTCCGTGCCCTTCCAATGGAGGAAGAGGGGCGTCGTTCGGACATCATCGTCGTGGAAGCCGATTTCTTCGATATGCAGGAGATTGAGGTCACGCAGATCAAGCTGGGCGACAGCATGCCCGAGGCTTGGGGCTGCTGGACTTTCGACGACCCAGCCAATCTGATGGCGGGTGAGGGCGAGGCCACGCTGCGTGCCGCTATGCTCACCGACGATGGCATCGAGCTTGTCTCCGACCCTGCTGAGGCTGGAGTGAAAGCCATCGACGGTCCTCTGGCTGGCAATGGCGCCATCAGCGTCCCGGCCAACGCCTGCCTCTGGCTCACTAACCAGTTGGGTCTCGAGCAGCTTCGCGACTACACCATCCTCTACGACATCCGCCCCTCGGCCCTCAAGGGCTGGAATGCCCTCTATCAGCGCGACGTCGAAAATAAATCCGATGCCGGCCTCTTCATCAAGAACGGCCTGGTCGGTTCAGGTCAAGCGGGGCTCAGCTATCATGGCGACGTCGTGCCGGGCAAGTGGCACCGAATCCTCTTGGTCGTCAAGGGCGGCTTTGCCACCATCTATCTCGATGGTGAGAAGATTGGGCAGAGCACCGGCTCCTATTCCGGCTGGACGCTGATGCCCGATGTGCTTTTGCTGATGGACAACGACGGCGAGACAAAAGACAACGACGTGGCTGAAATCCGCTTCTGGGACGTCCCCCTCAACGATGCCCATGCCCTTGAACTGGGCGGCGTCGAGCAGAATTGGGAGGACGAGCCCTTCGTTGACCCCGTCAGCATCTGGACATTCGACAATCCCTCCGACCCTCTGGCAGGCACAGGCTCCGCTACCTTGCGCGGAGCCATCAAGGGAAGTGACGGTCCTGAGCTTGTTGACGACCTGACGGGAGCCGGTTTCCTCCCCATTGCCGGTCTCTCCGCTACCGACGGCGCCCTCACCGTGCCCGTTGACTGCTATCTCCAGTTTGCCCATAACAGCGGTAGCGACCTCAACACATTCTCCTTTCTCATGGACATCCGTCCCAAGAGCCTAAGCGGCTTCAACGCCATCTTCCAGAGCCATGTGAACAACGACGATGACGGCTCGCTCTACACCAGTGGCAAGACGATAGGCATCAACATCAGCGGCCTCGGCTATGGCGGCAGTCTGGTCGAAGGCAAATGGCATCGCATCGTCTTCGTCGTTAACGAAAACTGCATGTCTGTCTTCCTCGACGGTGTGAAGGTCGTAGCCACCTTCACACCTAATGCCGACAAGTGGATCCTCCACGACGTGGCCTGGCTCTTCTGCGATGACAACGGCGAGGAGGGTACGGTCGACGTTGCCGAGCTCCGCTACTGGGATGTCGCCCTTAGTAGTGCCCAGATCAAGTCCCTGGGTTTTGCTGGTATCGACACCTCGGTTGATGCCCCTATCCCCGATACCATTCTTGAGGGTGTCCCGGCGTGGTACGACCTCACTGGACGCCGCGTCGCTAATCCCGGGAAGGGCCTCTACATCGTGAACGGCAAAAAGGTGCTGGTGAGATAAGCACGGCATATACACCTCTGTAGCAGTCAGGGCAGGGCTATGGCTCTGCCCTGATTTCATTCCGACCATTTTTTCAGTTTGCAAAAGGAAGATAAGCTGCAGAGGTCTGGCCTCTGGGAAATAAAAAAGAAGAGGATGTGTCTGTTTTGACATTTCCTCTTCCTTGCTGGGCTACCCGGACTCGAACCAGGAAAGGCAGGACCAGAATCTGCAGTGTTACCATTACACCATAGCCCAGTGTGCAAACTATTTCCGTTTTTGCGCTGCAAAGATACTGCTTTTTTCGTTCACACAAACAAAATCCGGCTTTTTTTTCATAAAATCTCGTAAAAAAACACGTTTCCCTGCGTCCACCCCGATACTTATTATTACCTTTGTGCCGTTGAAAGTGAATTGCATGAACAAGGAAACTGAACATCTGGCGCGGAAAATTGTTGACGCCATACAGGATAAAAAAGGTCGCGGCATAGTGATTGCCGATTTGTCGGAGATTCCAGGTGCTATCTGCCCGTGTTTTGTCATCTGCCAAGGCAATAGTCCCACGCAGGTGGACGCTATCGCGCGCTCGGTGGGCGACAGACTGCGCATCGACGAGGGGCTGAAGCCCATTGCGGCGGAGGGACTGCGACAGTCCCGGTGGATTGCCATCGACTACGTGGACGTGATGGTGCACATCTTCCTGCCTGAGGAGCGTCGCTACTACAATCTGGAGACCCTCTGGGCCGATGCCGTGCTGACGGAAGTTCCCGACTTGGATTAGTAAAATATTAGAAAAAGAATGGCAAATAACAATAATAAGAAAACGGGCCTCAACCTCAGCTGGCTCTATGGTACCATAGCGCTGGCGTTGCTGGGGTTGTATTTTTTCAGTGGCAACAACGAGGCGCCGCGGCGCATCACCTACAGCCAGTTCCGCGAGTATGTCCAGAAGGGTTGGGTGGAGGCCGTCATCGCCTACGACAACCGCAAGGTGGAGCTCACCATCATCCCCGACAGCGTGGGAGCCGTGCTGGGGCAGGCTGTAGCCGACGAGTATCAGAAGGAAAAGCGCTCCGTCAGGATGATAACCGATGCGGGCTCGCTGGAGAGCCTTGACGAATACCTCAACACGCAGAGTGCCGAGGGCAACTTCAAGGGCGAGCTGATATATAAGAAGGCCGACCACCTCTTCACGGGCTTCCTCGTCAATGTGCTGCCGTTCATCCTCATCATTGTCTTCTGGGTATTCATCATGCGTCGAATGAGCGGAGGCTCCAACTCGGGTCCCGGGGGCGGGGGCGTGTTCTCCGTCGGCAAGTCGAGGGCGCAGCTCTTCGAGAAGGGCAAAGGCGACCGTATCACCTTCAAGGACGTGGCGGGGCAGGCTGAAGCCAAGCAAGAGGTGGAGGAAATCGTGGAGTTCCTGAAGAACCCGCAGAAATACACCGAGCTGGGTGGCAAGATTCCCAAGGGCGCTCTGCTCGTAGGCCCTCCGGGAACGGGTAAGACGCTGCTGGCGAAGGCTGTAGCCGGCGAAGCCGACGTGCCATTCTTCTCCCTCTCGGGCTCTGACTTTGTGGAGATGTTCGTCGGTGTTGGCGCCAGCCGCGTCCGCGACCTCTTCCGTCAGGCGAAGGAGAAAGCCCCCTGCATCATCTTCATCGACGAGATTGACGCTGTGGGCCGTGCCCGTGGCAAGAATCCTGCTATGGGCGGCAACGACGAGCGCGAGAGTACCCTTAACCAACTGCTGACAGAGATGGACGGCTTCGGCACCAACAGCGGTGTCATCATCCTTGCCGCTACCAACCGCGTGGATATCCTTGACAAGGCGTTGCTCCGAGCTGGGCGTTTCGACCGTCAGATACACGTTGATTTGCCTGACCTCAATGAGCGTAAGGAAGTGTTCGGCGTCCATCTGCGTCCGTTAAAGCTCAGCCCCGACGTGGATGTCGATTTGCTTGCGCGTCAGACGCCGGGCTTCAGTGGTGCCGACATCGCCAATGTCTGCAACGAGGCAGCGCTCATCGCTGCCCGCAGCGGCAAGAAGGCTGTGGAGAAGCAGGATTTCCTGTCGGCCGTCGACCGCATCATCGGCGGTCTGGAGAAAAAGACCAAGATTCTTACTCAGGAGGAGAAGCGCACCATTGCCCTTCACGAAGCAGGCCATGCCACGCTGTCGTGGTTCCTTGAGTGGGCCGACCCCCTCATCAAGGTGACGATAGTACCCCGTGGGCGTGCCCTGGGCGCAGCATGGTATCTGCCTGAGGAGCGTCAGATTACCACTCGCGAGCAGATGCTCGACGAGATGTGTGCCTTGCTGGGCGGACGGGCTGCCGAGGAACTCTTTACTGGCCATATCTCTACTGGGGCGATGAACGACCTTGAGCGCGTTACCAAGCAGGCCTACGGCATGATAGCCTACGCCGGCATGAGCGAGAAGCTGCCCAACGTCTGTTACTACAATCAGGAGGAATATGGTTTTACGAAGCCCTACAGCGAAGCTACGGCGCAGCTGATTGATAACGAGAGTAAGGCGATGATAGCCGAGCAGTACGAGCGTGCCAAGCGTCTGCTGATTGAGCACCGCGACGGTCATGCCAAGCTGGCGCAGCTGCTGATGGAGCGCGAAGTTATCTTTGCCGAAGACGCCGAGCGCATCTTCGGCAAGCGTCCCTGGGGCTCCCGCAGCGACGAGATACTGGAGAATGATAAAGATTAACGGAAATGTCTATCATTTAACGAAAGTCAAAGGACGTGTTCGTGAAACCTTAGCCATAAAACAATAAACGAAAATGAAGCAATTACTGATACGAACGTTGACAGGCGTAGCTTATGTGGCTGTGTTGGTGTTCGGCACGGTATCCCATCCGTGGGCGCTGCTGGCGCTCATCGTACTGCTGGCACTATTGGCGGTGTGGGAGCTGGCACGAATCTGTTCGTCGGAGGGCAAGCCGTGGGTGACGCGTCTGCTGCTGGCACTTTCTGTTGTGACGTTTGCTGTGGCGGTGTGGCTGAAGAGCCAGTATACCGACATCAGCCTGCATCTCGTCTTCGCCCCCTATTTGCTTGTCGTTTTGCTCTTTTTTGTGAATGAGTTGTACGCCCGACGTACGAATCCCATCGCCCATCTGGGTTTGTTGGCGCTGGCGCAGGTGTATATCGTTCTGCCGCTTTCGCTGTTGTCGGTGCTTGCTTTCGCTCCGCTTTCCGTTCCTGGACGCTCGTTCTGGGCGCTGCCGCTAGCGTTGTATTTCTTCATCTGGCTTAACGATACGGGCGCCTACCTGATAGGCTCGTGGCTCGGACGCCACAAGCTGTTTCCGCGCATCTCGCCGGGCAAGACGTGGGAAGGCTCCATCGGAGGTGCCGTCTCAGCCTTGCTGGCAGCGGTGCTGATGGCCTATCTCTTCCCCTTCATGAACCTCTGGAGGTGGCTTGGGCTGGCGATGGTCGTAGTGGTGTTCGGCACCTGGGGCGACTTGACGGAGTCGCTCATCAAGCGTTCGCTAGGGATAAAGGATTCCGGCAATCTGCTGCCGGGACACGGCGGCATACTCGACCGCATCGACAGCATGCTCTTTGCCGTTCCCGCTGCGGTGGTCTATCTCTGCATATAAACATCCCTCATATAGCCCATCGCATGGGCTGGCAAGAACGAATCAGCTTCTATTTCCGCAGATGCTGATTCTATTTTGTCAGATGCTTGGACTATGCGCACAGCCCATTGGGCTACGCTCGTAGCGTTAGGGCTATGAGGGGGCCACAGGGCTCATTTCTTGCTATTTTTTTCGTTTTTTCACGAAACACCCCAATCACTTACCTTTTCCCTTGTAAGGCGTTGATAATAAAGAAGAAAATGCAGGTAGGTGTTTGCAAAACACTTACCTAACACCTACCTGTAGTTGCGCTAGCCATTCATGGATAATTCGAGGAAATTTGTGTTAACTTTATTTATAATCTTCTGATTTCTATATTTTCAGATATTCAGGTATTCAGATAGGTTGAGAGGTAGGTGTTAGGTAAGTGTTAGGTAAGTGTTTTGCAAACACTTACCTGCCTTAATAACTTGTATCATAGTTAGTTTTGCGCGAAAAGGTAGGTGTTAGCGTTTTTTCGTAAAACATCTCCCCAAATTGCCATTGTAAATAGAATCGCAGAAACAAGACATTTCAAAAACGGGACACACTGCGTCCCGAATTGACATGGTCGCACCCAATAATGTACTTTGGATAAAACTATTTGTCTTTATCTGGTGTTTTTCAAGAAAAAAAGTGCTATATTTGCAAGCAGAATCGAAAAAAACTCCCATGACGAACATTGCGTTCGCTTCCTCAGCGTACCTTTGCCGAAAAAAGAACAGAAAATGCCAACCAACAAGAATGCTTTCCAACGCTATGTGTACCTTGATCCGCTGTTGGCGGACCAGTACCACTATTACGACATCCATGATTTGACGAAGCACGTGAATAGCTGTTTGCGTGCTGAAGAGAAAGAAGAAGTCGGTGAGCGTATGATCCAGAAAGACATCAAGGCTCTGGAAGGTGATCCGTTCTACATTGATATCGCCCGTCCCACTTTGGGACACAAGCGATGCATTCGCTACGCCGATCCTACCTTTTCTATTTTTAATAAGAAGCTGACGGACGACGAGAAGAATCTGCTGAAGGAGCTGCTCAACACCCTCGGACAATTCGATGGGCTTGACAGCCTTTCGTGGTTCGCCGACCTGAAGGCACGGCTCAATCTGGAGAACAAACAGGATGAAGTTATCATCCAGTTTGAAACCAATCCCAAGTCCATTGACTCCAATCTGCTGGGAGGACTTTTCACGGCTATTGCCCACAAGCAGGTCATCCGACTGTATTATCATAAGTTCGACGAGGTAAAGGAGAAGAGCGTGGTGCTCCATCCCTATCTGCTCAAGCAGTTCAATACCCGCTGGTATCTGTTTGGTGCCGACGATGGCGACAACTTTCTGCTCCACTTTGCGCTTGACAGGATAACCCGTTTCGAACCCCTGCCTACCACAGCTTACAGGGAATGTGAATATAACTTTGTTGACCGTTTTGAGGATATTGTCGGCGTCACCCTGAATCGCGACAAGGAAACAGGCGAACCGCTCCCCTGCGATGACATCCTTATTTGGGCAGACGAGCAGGAGATAGGCTATATCGATTCCAAGCCTCTTCACGGCTCGCAAACTCCCGTAAAAGGAGAAGAAGTACAAGTCCTCCGAGCCCGCTATCCTCATCTGCCACCCGGCCAGTTCTATCGTCTGGAGTGCATCCCCAACCGAGAACTGTTCCAGGCTCTTGTCGCCTACTTCTCCGGCATAGAGCTGCTCGAGCCGCTCTCAATACGGAAGGAATATGCCGAAATGATTTCCAGAATGAACAAAAAATATCAGTAAACGAACAAAGGATTCGCCAGAGTATAATACCTTTGCAGCAGAATTAAAAATTTACTCAAAAAACGATTATGGAAGAATTACAAATCAAAGCCGAAAAGTATGCAGCTGAAAAAACACAAGAAGTCATTGCTAAGGCTATTGCTCAGGCTTATTTTGATGGTTATAGTGACGGATATAAAGATGGAGAAGAACATACTGCTATAGATTTTCGTGTTAGTAATCCACATTTTATAGATTTAGGATTACCCAGTGGAACAATGTGGGCCTCAGATTTTGAAAGGGACAAAGAAGACATTAGGCATCTTACTTATGGGCAAGCGTCACATTTCGCATTGCCAACAAAAGAACAAGTTCAAGAATTATTTGATAATTGTATGTGGTTTCGTCAAGGTAAAGGCCACTACAATGCTTGCTATGTATGTATTGGTCCAAATGGGAAATCCATTACATTTGATAATGCTAGTTATAAGATTCCCTATCCTGAAGAAGAGAAACATGTTTTCATGTATACTCTTTCCTCTTTTTGGATAGAATCAAAAAACGAATCTTTGAAAAAAAACTCTGCTTGGATAAAAGTTGAAGGTGAAAATATTGATAAAGAGTTGAAAGAGACACATCCTGGCATGATGCTTCCTATAAGGCTTGTGAGTAATAAAAAAATATAGAACGAACATAGAAATCGCAAAAGTCTATTAACTTTGCAGCGGAATTTTAAAATCGATCTTTGAGTGTCTGAAGACAACCTGACTTAATGAATTTGACTTCCGCCTGACGTTTAGTTCAGGTGTCCAGAGCGAAAGCTTTTGGATATACAATGTTAGAGTTGTAATTGTTTCACTGAATTATTCATGTGTTGTACTTTGTTATTGTGTTATTATGTATATTATGCATATATAAAGAAATGAAAAGTCAGCGAGTCTTTAGACACTCTAGATTGGAATTAAGAAGAAAAAGAAATGGAAAAAAGAGAAATAGTACATCGGGCATCGCAGCTGCAGAACAAGGAAGATCTGCTGCAATTGCTTAACGATATCGTAAAGGATGAGTTAAGCAATGAGCGTGCTTTCTCTTTTTCCTTGAAGCAGTTGTCGTATTATTGTAATCCAAATAATGTACGTGGTCGTTATCGCCATTTTTCTATACCAAAGAAATCTGGTGGACAGCGTAATATCGCCGCTCCGTCAAGAGGCCTCTCGCATTTATTATATTATGTGAACATAATGCTGAAAGCTATATATCGACCTTCAGATTATGCTATGGGTTTCGTAGAGGGACGTAATGTTGTGGATAATGCTTCCAGACACATTGGGCAGAACTGTGTTTTTAATACTGATCTGGAGAATTTCTTTCCCAGCATAGCACAGCCAAGAGTGTGGAAGAGATTCCAATTGCCCCCATTTAATTTTAACAAGCAAGTAGCTAGCATTCTTGCTGGACTATGCTGCATAAGAGAGAAACATGTGGATGGTAAGTTAACATATATATTACCCCAGGGGGCTCCAACATCGCCCCTTATCACTAATGCCATCTGCGATAATCTTGACCGTAGGCTTAGTGGCTTGGCACATCGTTTTGGATTACACTATTCTCGTTATGCTGATGACTTAACATTTAGCTCAATGCATAATGTTTATCAGGAGAATGGTGAGTTTCAGACAGAGCTTAAGCGTATCATTGAAGGCCAAGGCTTTCGTATGAATATTGGAAAGACTAGGCTACAGAAGCTGGGCGAACGACAGGTGGTTACAGGGCTTACTGTGAGCAATCGTGTAAACACAAGCAGCGAGTATGTCGCTGAAATCCGTAATCTTCTCCATATTTGGGAAAAATATGGGTATAATGATGCCTTTAAAAATTTCTATTCCCATTATAAGGACAAGAAGGGACATATCAAGAAGGGGGAACCGATGCTCGAAAACGTGCTCTATGGAAAATTGCAGTATCTCAAAATGGTGAAGGGGTCAAATGATCCTGTATATGCTGCTCTTCAGGCAAGATACGATAAATTAACAAGCCCTGTGAATGCAGAAATAAAACAGAGTTTAGACTACTTGCGCTCTTTCACGATTGCAGAGTTTGAAGAAATCGTTGGAAGTCCGATAAACTATCGCCTGTCCAAAGACAATAATTTATATGGTCAGGCTATGTTAAACGGCAAAGAGATTGCTATTAGCATAACAGGAGCCGCCAAGCATCAGCTTGCCAAAAGCAAAATCATTACAGATGAGACACTATTGTCCAGTATTAAACCAATAAAGTATAGTGTTACATCTAAATCCAAGCCTGGATTGTTTGTGGTTTTGACTGCCAGAAACGGACATGCTCCTTTTTGGATGATGACCTATTATGACCCCACGGTCACGGATATTGATATGAGTAACGTACCCGCTTCTGAATTAGTAGATATTTGGGAGAAAGAAGGTATTGATGCAGCCATAAATGCTTTTGAAGAGGGATTTTTGGAGGATTTCGTCA
>JAFXXQ010000017.1 GCA_017542145.1 Bacteroidaceae bacterium
GGATTTGACAGCAAGCTGCGTGCAATGGCAGAGAACCTGACATACGATGTGGTATATTCTTCGGAGATAGAAGGCATACGGCTGAACGTTGATCAGGTTCGTTCTTCCATTGCCCGAAAGCTTGGCATTGAGAACGTGAAATATACCGCGCCATCGCATTATGTCGATTCTGTTGTTGGTGTAATGCTTGAAGCGGTACAGCACTATGACATGACCCTCAGTAAAGAGAAGCTGTGTGCTTGGCAAGCAGTTTTCTTTCCAACAGGCTACAGTGAAGGAAGTCAGATTGAAATTGGCCAGTACCGCACAAACGAGGAGCATATTGTCAGCGGAATGTTTGGACGTGAGAAGATTCACTATATTGCTCCTTCTCCAGACCGTGTTGAAGAGGAGATGGAAAAGTTTCTTGCCTGGTTTGATGGAGACGAGCCTGTAAGCAGCGTCATCCGTTCTGCCATTGCCCATTTCTGGTTTGTGAGCATACATCCCTTCGAGGACGGTAATGGGCGGTTGGCCCGCATTCTTTCAGACATGCTGCTTGCTCGTGGTGAGAAGAGCGAGTTCCGTTTCTACAATGTTTCATCACAGATTAACAAGGACAAGAATCACTACTACGAGATTCTGGAGCGTATGCAGCATGGCGATGGCGATATAACGGAGTGGTTGGTGTGGTACATGCAGAAATTGGTGGATGCACTTGACGAGGCAGACACCATCGTCACCACAATCCTGAATAAGAGCTTCTTCTGGCAGAAGGCATCGTCAGTTCCGATGACAGAGCGTCAGACCCAAATGCTCAATCTCTTTCTTGACGGCTATGAGGCTAAGATAACGTCAAAGACATGGGCAACATTGGCAAAGTGTTCGAAGGACACGGCCATACGTGACATACAAGATCTCGTGGATAAAAATATCCTGATAGAGGACATTCCCGGAGCAAAGCGTCCAAGTTACTCCATCGTCTACGATGCAGAGAACTTGACGCAGTTCTTCACAGATATAAACATCACTGAAGAAAATGGCATTCCATATCTCAATGCTTTATATAAAGGTAAGAAAACTATCTGTGAGAGAATTCTCAGGCTCGATGCAGAACGCTACCATAAAGGTGATTTGCCATTAGCTAATCTGCTAAGTAAATACTGTTCGTATATAGTTACAAACAATAGTGAAATGTAAGTAAACTGTCGGAATGGTTATCTGGAATCCCTGGCATGGTTGCCACAAGGTGAGCGAGGGCTGTGCACATTGCTATATGTATTTCTTTGACAGCAAGCGCGGCCTTGACACTTCGCACGTTTTCCGTACGGAGAATTTCGCCATGCCCATCCAGCGCAGGCGCAACGGACTATTTAAGCTGCCATCAGGGATGACTCTCTATGTCGGGCTTTCCACCGATTTCTTTGTAGAGGAAGCCGACCCATGGCGCGATGAAGCATGGCATATCATACGGCAGAGACCAGACATATTCTTTCGACTGCTAACGAAACGTCCACAACGTTTTTCTAAGTGTCTGCCAGATGATTGGGGCGATGGCTATGACAATGTGATGCTCAATGTAACAACTGAGAATCAGAAGCGTGCCGACGAGCGATTGCCCATTCTTATCAATACGCCTGCTAAGCATCGTGGATTTATGGCAGCTCCTTATATCGGTCCTGTCGATGCAGGAGAATACCTGCGGACAGGATTAATAGAAGAAGTACTATGCGGCGGCGAGAACTACGATGGCGCGCGTCCCTGTTATTACGAATGGGTAAAACAACTGAGTGACCAATGCCGGAAATATGACGTAACCTTTGACTTCATCGAAACGGGAACGGTGTTCGTGAAAGATCAAAAGACATACCGCATTCCCGACAAGCGGACACAGAGCCAACAGGCTTTTCTTTCGGGATTGAGCTATCAAGGGCGTAAAGTTCCAAGGATTCTACGAATGCCGGGCGGTACACTGTTTGGAACAGATGTAATCACGCCGGAACCATTCTTTCGTGAACATTGCAACACTTGTGGCAGTCGAATGACCTGCAACGGATGCAGCAATTGCGGAGCTTGTGATAAAAACAAATCAGTACAGCAGGTTGAAATACAAGTGTGAACCTAATAAAATCCAATGGAAACGATTCAGCATATTATCATAGACAATACCTTGAAGAGAATCGGTGAGGCGCAGTTCGCCGACTATCTCTGCCATGCCTATTGTTACGATGGGTATTGCACGTTTGAACGCAACGGACAGGCGTTCCGCTTCGAGTCTGGTGACTGCCTGATTATAGCCCGCCGGGGGGATTTGGTGATGAACCTGAAAGAGAGCGAGGATTTCCACGTGGATGTCATCTATGTGACACAGAAGTTCATAGAGATGTCCACGCCCCAGAGCAACTACGGTATGCGCGGCCAGCTCTTTTTGTTTCAGAACCCTATCATGAAGCTGAAGCCTGAGCAGCAGGAGATATGCAGTCTGAATTTTGAGGCCGTGAAACGAAGGCTGAAACAGACGGAACACCGTTTCCGACATGATGCGCTGATGAATGCCGTTGAGTGCATGATTATCGACTTCTTCGATTTCCATGCCCAACTATATCCTGCTGACAGAATAACCTCCCAGCAACATCAGCTGATGGAGGAGTTCATGGCGATGCTGGAACGTGGTGACTTCCGGCAGAACCGTGACATCGGCTACTATGCCGACAAGCTCTGCGTCACATCGAAATACCTGAGCGAGGTCTGCAAGAAGGTGAGCGGTCTGCCAGCAGCTTTCTGGATTACCCGCTATACGTCGCTTGACATCAGCCGACTGTTGAGAGACCGTAACCTCACGTTTACTGACATCAGCGACATGTTCGGCTTCTCATCACTCTCACATTTCAGTCGTTATGTACAGACGAACTTAGGTGCTAAACCATCAGATTTCAGAGAATAACACCCTCAAAAGAAACCCCAAAAGTACGAAAGTCAGAATTTGGTAAAATCCCCCGAAAATTGTGTTAATGCAGTTTCGGGGGATTGTCGTACCTTTGCACCGTGAAACCTAAGAACAGAAAGTATGAAGCAGAAAATAATCACAATGGCCTTGATGCTGCTGTCGCTTGTAACGACGGCTTGCGGGCAGGCTAAGCAAACTGGAAACAAAACAGAAAGTGACAGCAATATGGAGAAAAAGATTCTGACCGTGTTTTTCTCGATGAAGGGCGAGACCTATATGGCTGGCGGACGCATCGAGAATCTGGAGAAAGGCAATACTAACGTATGTGCCGAGTTTATACAGAAATCCGTCGGTGGCGACCTATTTGAGATAGAGACCACCAAGACCTACTCCAAAGACCACTTCAAGATGATCGAGGAGGCCAAGGTGGAGATGCAGAGCGGTGAGAAGGCACAGCCCAAGAAGTGGCTTGACAATCTGGAGAGTTATGATGTGATATTCGTAGGCTATCCCATCTGGTGGGGCACTTATCCCCCCATCATCAATACCTTCTTGGAGCACTATAACCTGACGGGTAAGACCATCATTCCGTTCTCAACGAGTGAAGGCAGTGGACTTCTGAACACCGTCGCAGAACTGCGTGAGGTCTGCAAAGGTGCTACCGTGACAGAGGCACTGGCCATCCGTGGCTCACAGGCTCGCCAGTCAGAAAAGAAAGTCTCTGAATGGGCAAAGAAAATGATTACTAATCTTTAAAAATAAACAACAATGGATTTCAGAATGCAAGACCGCATGGAGTTGAAGGCATTAGTAGACTTCTACGCAACCGAGAGTGACAAGAACAACCAGGACTGCTACGTGGAGATTTTCCGCCCGGACATCAAGCTCGACGTGTATTTCGGCGACAAGCTGGGCATGCAGGCCCGTGATGTGCAGGACATGATCCGTCAGTACAAGGCATTCGGTGCCGCCAAGGTATCGTTCCACATGAACGGACAGCAGAACGTGGACTTCGTGGATGAGACTCACGCGACTGGAACTTGCTACGCTCTGGCAACATTGGTTACAGAGCAGGATGGAAAGGATGTGCTGACCACCCACGCCGTACGCTACTACGACAAGTACGTGAAGATTGACGGTCGTTGGTGGATTGCCGAGCGTGAGCAGCACTTCGAGTGGTCAACCAATCAGGTTCTGGGGTAAAAGATGCCAAGGATAACAAGTCTGGTGCTGATGCTGTCGGTGATGATTGTCACCACGGCATCAGCACAGACTTTTAAGAAGAATTATATGAAGGTGACAATAAACGGTCAGGAATATCATGTGAAGGTCAACAATGACCCTATGGTAGCCCAAATCCTGGCTATGTGCCCGATGACACTGGAGGTAAGCCGTAGCGGAGACCTTGAGTATTATGGCCGACTGCCGCAAAAAGCAAATGACAGCAAAAGCAGTCAGACCTCAGAAGCCCACAAGAATGAACTAATGTACTTCGGCGGCTGGAACTGTCTGTCGCTGTTATTCGAGGATGTAAACGTGGCTCCGTATAAGCTGGTGAAACTTGGTGAATTTGAGGAAGACATTACAGACCTATTGAAGAGTTCTCTAGCTGAAATAACAGTAAGAATCGAGGCTATGTAAACCGATTCTCCGAATTTGGTAAAATCCCCCGAAAATTGTGTAACAGCAGTTTCGGGGGATTGTCGTACCTTTGCAGCAGAAAACTTAAAAAAGAAAGATCATGGCAAAGAAAGTATTGATTGCGTACTACTCTCGTCGCGGAGAGAACTATGTGAACGGAAGCATCAAGAACCTGAAGCTGGGTAATACGGAAGTGGTGGCTCAGAAGATCAAGGCATTGCTGCCCGATGCCGATGTGTTTCAGATTGATACAACCTATGAGTATTCCAAATCCTACATGACCTGCATCGAGGAGGCCAAGCAGGAACTTCACGACTAGGCTCGTCCTGAGGTGAAGAATCCGCTGGAGTCGATAGATGAGTACGACACCATCGTTTTGGGCTATCCCAACTGGTGGGGCACGATGCCGATGGTGTGCTACACGTTCCTGGAGTCGTATGACTTCACGGGCAAACGCATCATCCCCTTCTGCACCAATGAGGGCTCGGGCATGGGCAGTAGCGTGCGTTTCATCAAGAAGCTCTGTCCTGGAGCAACGGTCGAGGATGGTACACCCATTCACGGAGCCGAGGCAGCCTATGCCGACAGCGAGGCAAGAGAAATAGCAGAGTTGGCAAAATAAGTAGAACATCATGAAATAAGGAAAAGAACAAGAAATATGAGAAACTTTGTATTCGAGAACAAGACCAAGGTATATTTTGGCAAGGATCAATTGTGCCACCTGCATGAGGAAGTGGCACGTTTCGGTAAGAAAGTGCTCGTTGTCTATGGCGGTGGCAGCATCAAGCGCATCGGTCTTTACGACAAGGTGATGGCTGAGCTCCAGCAGGCAGGCATGACGGTGTTTGAACTGCCTGGCGTAGAACCCAATCCCCATCATACCACAGTTAATAAGGGTGCTGCCATCTGTAAGCAGGAAGGTATCGATGTACTGTTGGCTGTTGGTGGCGGTTCTACCATTGATGCCACCAAGGGCATTGCTGCCGCTGCTAAGTATGAGGGCGAAGATGTATGGGATCTGGTAACTCGTAAAGCCGTTGTCACCGAGACACTCCCCATCATTACCGTCCTGACGCTTTCGGCTACAGGTTCAGAAATGGACGGCGGCTGTGTCATCAGCAATGTAGAGACCAACGAGAAATATGGCTATTATGCTCCCGACAACAATCCCGACGTGTCGTTCCTCGACCCCACGAACACCTTCACCGTCAGCCCTTACCAGACAGCAAGCGGAAGTGCAGACATCATGTCGCACATCTTCGACGTGGCCTATTTCAGCAAGAAGCAGTCGATGGACATGCTGCTGCGCATTCAGGAAGAGGTGCTGAAGACGGTCGTGAAATATGCGCCAGTGGCAGTGAATAAGCCTGATGACTATGAGGCTCGTGCCAACCTGATGTGGGCATCGTCGTGGGCACTCAACAACTTCCTCTACGACGGATTCTTCCAGGCTACCGTCTGCCACTCGATGGAACATGAGTTGTCTGCCTTCTACGACATAACACACGGTCATGGTCTGGCCATCCTTACCCCGCGCTGGCTCTCGTACATCCTCAACGAGGAAACCGCTCCCTTCATCTGCCGCTTCGGCATGAATGTGATGGACGTTGACATGTCGTTGACCATGATGGAGGGTGCCAAAGCCGCTATCAAGGCCCTCGAATCTTTCTTCTTCGAGACTCTTGGACTGAAGCCTCGACTCTCTGACCTCGGCATCGACGACAAGAACTTCGCCCTGATGGCTAAGAAAGCCTGTGGCCCCGAAGGAGTTCTCCACGGCTTCACCGACCTGACTCCTGCAGATGTGGAAAAGATATACAGAATGTGCTTGTAAACAAAGATTTGATAGTTATGAAAAGACAAGTAGCAGTATTGGTTGGTGCTGGCAGCATCGGACAGGCAATCATCCGCCGCGTGTCGGCTGGCAAACACATCGTGCTGGCCGACTATAGTCTGGAACATGCCGAGCAGGCCGCAAAGACGCTGGAGAATGCGGGATTCGAGTGCTCCACCATTAAGTGTGACTTAGGTTCAAAGGAGGATATACTGAAGTTGGTGGACTTTGCCACCACCAAGGGTGAAGTGACGAACTTGGTGAATGCTGCTGGGGTATCTCCCTCGCAGGCTCCCGTAGCAGAAATTCTTCGTGTTGACCTCTATGGCACGAGCGTATTATTAGAAGAGTTCGGCAAGGTGATAGCCGAGGGAGGTTCTGGCGTGATTATCTCCTCGCAGAGCGGCCATCGTCTGCCTGCATTATCACAAGAGCAGAACGAGGCACTGGCTACGACTCCTGTAGATGAACTGCTGGAGTTGCCGTTCTTGAAGGCTATCGACGACACGCTGAAAGCCTACCAGTACTCTAAGCGATGCAACGTGTTGAGAGTGATGTATGAGGCTACTCGTTGGGGCCGTCGTGGAGCCACCATTAACTCCATTTCGCCAGGCATCATCATCACCCCGCTGGCCAACGACGAACTGCACGGCCCTCGTAAGGACGGCTATCTGAAGATGATTGAGAGTATGCCAGCCCGTCGTGCCGGGACTCCCGACGAAGTGGGCGACTTGGCAGAGTTCCTGATGTCGAGCCGTGGACGTTTCATCAGCGGTGCCGACTTCCTCATTGACGGCGGTTGCACAGCCAGTTACTGGTATGGCGACTTACAGTATTTGAAGGCTACGCATTAAATAATATAAGGTATGAAGAAGATATTGACTTTTGCACTTACTTTCTGTGCATTCATTGCTGCAATGGCTTGTGGCAGCAACGATCCGGAAGTGGACGGAATGACTGGTGCCACCGAACAGACAGGTGGTGACGAGGGAACAGCCAAGGGGAAGATGCTTGTCATCTATTTCTCTCGGGCTGACGAGAACTGGTAGGTGGGCTATGTGGAGCGTGGCAATACGGCCATCATGGTTGACTATATTAAAGAGTTGGCCGATGTGGATGTGTTCGAAATCGTACCCGTAGTGGCTTATCCTGCTGACTATGATGAATGTACTGCCTACGTCACGGAGGAAATCAATGAGAACCGCCGACCTGCATACAAGGATGACATCGCCAACCTCGTTGACTATGAGACCATCTTCATAGGAGGCCCGATATGGTGGGGACGTCCCCCAATGCTCTTCCGTACATTCTTTGAGCAACATCCTGAGTTGGACGGCAAGACCATCATCCCCTTCGGTACACATGGAGGCAGTGGCGTAGGCAGCTATGCAACGCTTATCAAGGAATATTATCCCAATGCCACTGTTCTGGAATCACTCGGCATCAGTGGCATCAGCATCCGCAATGCCTCGTCAAAGACTATGGTTGAGAACTGGCTGAAACGGCTTGGCGTGGACAAGCAATCGACAGCCATACAGAACGTACGGACAAATGCAGTCAACAAAGGTGTTTCCTATTCACTTAACGGCATGCGTTCTACAGGTCAGCGAGGAATCCAAATCAGAAACGGTAACAAATATATCAACAGATGAAATATCGGAAGATAGGCAATCTCGAAGTGTCGTCCATTGGTCTGGGATGTATGGGCATGAGCCATGCCTACGGACCAGCAGCAGACAAACAAGAGATGACGGAACTATTGTCGAGAGCCGTGGCGATGGGCTATACGTTCTTTGACACTGCCGAGGTCTATGGCACCAGCGATGATCCCCATCATAATGAGCGGCTGCTGGGCGAGGCTTTGAAACCTTATCGCAACCAGATAGTACTGGCCACGAAGTTCGGACTTAAGTTCGACACATCGATGCCCATGCCTTATCCGCTGATTCCTGATTCCCGTCCGGAAACCATCCGCCAGAGCGTGGAAGGCTCACTCCGCAGGCTCCAGACTGACCACATCGATCTCTATTATCAACATCGTGTAGATCCGGACGTGCCCATTGAGGATGTTGCAGGAACCATTGCCGACCTGATACGTGAAGGAAAAATCCTGCATTGGGGACTCTCAGAGGCCAGCGAGCAGGACATCCGTCGCGCCCATGCCGTATGTCCACTGACAGCCATCGAGAACCGCTATTCCATGATGGCCCGTTGGTATGAGCGACTTTTTCCTGTACTCGAAGAACTGGGTATCGGCTTCGTGGCTTTCTCGCCCTTAGCCAACGGCTTTCTGGCCGATACTGTGACAAAGGGAACGAAGTTTGATGCCCGGACTGACTATCGTGCAGCTATGCCGCAGTATCGGGACTATGATGCCAATGCGGAATTACTATCTCTTGTCAGGCGTTACGCAGAAGAGAAGGATGCCACGCCAGCACAAATCTCCCTGGCATGGATGCTCCGTCAGCGTTCCTATATCGTACCCATCCCAGGCACTCGCAATGAGAGTCGCCTCCATGAGAATGCGGAAGCTTCTGAAGTGATGCTAACGGAAGAAGAGTTTACGGCTTTAGACTGTGCCCTGCGGAATACTCCCATGTCAGAAGTGTTTGGAGGGTCGAAAATTGTGAAATAACAAACAAAACTATTATACACAATGAAAGAATTGAGATTCATGGTTGCCGTTTTGGTGCTGATGATGACGGCAACGGCCTTCGGGCAAAGCAAAGTATATATGACTAAGGAGATTACCCCGGAGTCGTTAGTGAAAATCTACAAGGCACTTGGCCGTGAAGCAAATGGACGTGTGGCCGTTAAGATTTCTACAGGCGAGGCAGGAGGCAACAACTATCTGAAGCCTACACTCATCCGTCAACTGGTGGAAGAGGTAAATGGAACCATCGTTGAATGTAATACTGCCTATCCGGGCAAGCGCAACACGGTGGAGGCTCACTGGCAAACCATCCATGAGCATGGCTTCGACAGTATCTTCGCCGTTGACCTGATGGATGAGTTCGGTACAATCCGAATCCCTGTAAAAGACAAGAAGCACATCAAGTATGATATTGTTGGGTCACATCTTCCCAACTACGACTTTATGATCAATCTTGCCCACTTCAAGGGCCATGCCATGGGAGGCTTCGGGGGCGTGCTGAAAAATGCTTCTATCGGTGTTGCTTCGTCTGCCGGAAAGACCTATATTCATACAGCCGGAAAGGTGACGGAACCGAACCAGTTGTTCCAGAACCTGCCTGAGCAGGATTTCTTCCTTGAGTCGATGGCTGCTGCAGCACAAGGTGTTCATGAGTATTTCGCGGGAGGTCAGCGTATCATTTATATCAATGTGATGAACAACATGTCGATTGACTGCGATTGTGATTCCCATCCTGCTGCGCCGCAACTGAAGGACATGGGCATCCTGGCCAGTACCGACCCTGTGGCACTTGATCAGGCTTGTCTCGACTTGGTATTCAACCACACCAACCAAGAAGGTGATACAGCGAAACCATTGACAGAGCGCATCAAGAAACTGCATGGCACACACACCGTGGACTATGCTGAGCAGATTGGATTAGGCTCAAAGAAGTATGAATTGATTAGTATTGATAAATGATAAATCTGCTTCTGCTCTATGAAAGTACTACTGATCAACGGAAGCCCCCATGCTCACGGTTGTACCTTTACGGCCCTGAGCGTGGTGGCTGACGAATTGCAGAATGCTGGCGTGGAGAGTGAGATTATCCACATAGGCCATAAGGACATTCGAGGTTGCATCGGATGCTATAAGTGCCGTGAGTTGGGACGCTGTGTCTTTGACAAGGATATGGTCAATGAGGTGGCTAAGAAGTTTGAGCAGGCCGACGGACTGGTGATAGGCTCTCCAGTCTATTATGCAGGGGCGAATGGTACGCTGGTGTCGTTCCTCAACCGGCTGTTCTTCTCCGTCTCGTTCGAGAAGCGATTCAAGGTTGGTGCAGCCGTTGTCTCAGCCCGCAGAATGGGTACCACTGCTACACTCGACCAACTGAACAAGTTTTTCCTGCACGGCGAGATGCCCATAGCCGCAAGTCGCTATTGGAATGCCGTGCATGGCAATTCACCAGAAGAAGTAATAAGAGATGAAGAAGGACTACAGACGATGCGTGTGTTGGGTCGCAACATGGCTTTTCTTATCCGTGCCATCCATGCTGAGCGTGAGCGTAGCGGCTTGCCAGAGCGGGAACCCCAGCGTATTGCAACGAATTTTATCAGATAGAGAGATGACGGATAAAGAGCAGATAGAAGCCTTGTATTGTGAGATGTATGAGGCAATGGTCAGGAAGGACACGGCAACATTGAACCGTGTGCATGCCGACGACTTCGTGCTAACCCATATGACTGGGATGCACCAGTCGAAACGGGTGTATATACAATCTATAGCCAATGGCACGCTGAACTACTATTCAGCCGAACATGAGCAAATGGACATCAAGGTGGATGGAGACCGAGCCACCCTCACAGGTCGTAGCCGAGTCAATGCCGCCGTCTTCGGCGGTGGCCGTCACACCTGGCGGCTGCAATTACATTTCGATCTTGTCAAAGAAGACGGCAAGTGGCGGTTTACGGCAGCACGTGCTTCAACTTACTAATTCAAGAGTTTCGCTTGATATTAAGAACTACTAATCTATAGATTAGGCTTTTAATAAAGGAATAGGAGTGATGGAAGAGACTTATGGATGCAATCTGATTAACACGAAGCGCGATGGACGGCAAGTGGCGGAGTTCGTAGGCAGGTATCATGTACACGTCCTTGTGCGGCAGGGAGAGATGACGTTCTCTGACGGCAAAAATTCATTCACATCACGACAAGGCGACCTCGCCATCTGGCAGATGTCGAACACTATTAAGTGCGTCGAGTGCTCGGATGATTTCGAAGCCGACGTACTATTGCTTTCAGGCCAGTTCCTTCAGCAGTTTAATCCAGAAATGGTTTGGGCCTCAAAGGGGTTTATATTCATCCGCATCAATCCGACGTTCCATCTCGATGAAGAGGCGCTAAGGCTGATGGATAATGATTTTGAGCTGTTCCGTCAGCGTCTCTCCATGCAGGAGTCTGGGTTCAAGCGCGAGGTGTTAGGCCGCGTGCTGCAGATTTTTATCTACGACCTTTGGACGGTTTGCCAACACGGGCTGTCTCAAATGGGTTCTTCCGATAATACAGCACGGATTTTCCTGCGATTCCTTGCTTTGGCTCAGCAGAACGCCAGGACAGAGCGAGATGTGGCCTTCTATGCCGACCTGCTCTGCATCACCCCTAAATATCTCTCGCAGGTCAGTCGCACCGTTACGAGACTGCCAGCATCACAGTGGATACAGTTCTATGCTTCATTCGAACTGGTGTCGCTGTTGAATGACACAACGAAGACGCTTACCGAAGTATCAGACCTGATGCACTTTGAGAACGCATCACATTTTTCGCGTTATGTGAAGAAAACTCTTGGGAAATCACCTTCAGAGTATCGGAAGAAGTAACCTTCTGCAAAATATGAAAGTTTGGAGGCAATTCGTGTAACGACGGATTGCCTTTTTCAATGTACCTTTGCAGCGTCAAACTAATATAAATAAAAATATGAACTCAAAATACCAACATCTGGCAAGTCCGATTACCATCGGAAGTGTAACCATCAAGAACCGCATGTTTATGGCTCCCATGGACACTGGTTTTGGAAACAATGAGTATGGTGGCTTTACACAGGCCGGCATCGACTATTTTGTACGGCGCGCTGAAGGAGGTTTCGGCCTTCTATTCTCAGGAGGAACAAATGGCGACTGTATTGTGGACGGCTGTGATGGTATTCTGAACCATCCTGATGAGTTTATTGAACAGGGAAAGCAACTGAACGAAAGGATTGCCAAGTTTGGAACAAAGATGTTCATCCAGCTCTCCATGAATGTAGGCAGGAACGGAGGGCTGAAAACACCGTCGCCCCTACCGACACTCGGTAATCCAGACGTGACAACAGTGGCTCTGACAGTGGAGGAAATCCATACCAAGGTCAGGGAGATGGGTAAAGCAGCCAAACTTGTGAAGGATGCAGGCTTTGCCGGTGTGGACATTCATGCCCTGCACTGGGGGCACCTCTTAGACTCTTTTGCCTTGTCGGTGATGAACCACCGTGAAGACGAATATGGCGGGAGCCTTGAAAATCGTCTGCGCATTGCCAAGGAAATCATAGATGCCATCAGGCAAGAGTGCGGCATGGACTTCCCCGTGACCATGCGTCTGGCACTGAAAAGCTACATGAAGGGTTTCAACAAGGCATCTTTCGACGGGAGTGATGAAGTTGGACGCACATTGGAGGAGGCCATTGAGATCAGTAAGTTATTAGAGTCATACGGCTACGATGCACTTTCGGTTGATGCAGGTACGCTTGATGCGTTCTATTATGCCATGCCACCTTCTTATATTCCAGCGGGATTCATGCTCGACCTGACGAGAAAGGTCAAGGAGGCGGTTTCCATCCCTGTATTATGCGGCGGTCGCATGGCAGACCCTAATATCAGCGAGAAAGCCATTGCCGAAGGCATCATCGATGCTGCTGTCATTGGCAGGCAGGCAATTGCCGATCCTGACTTTGCAAAATTGGTTACAGAGGGCAGAACCGACGAAATCCGCACCTGTATAGGCTGCAACCAAGGATGTATCTGGGGATTCTTCTGCAATGGCCGGGTAAGTTGTGCCGTCAATCCAGAAGTCGGATTTGAAGGAAATACGCAGCTAAAGAAAGCCGAGAACCCCAAGAAGGTCATCGTTGTAGGAGGGGGAATAGCAGGTATGGAAGCCGCAAGGATAGTCAAGAAACGGGGTCACAACGTGACACTCATTGAGAAGTCTGGCACCCTCGGGGGTAATCTTATCCCTGCAGGTGCACATGACTTCAAGATAGAAATAAACCAGTTGGCAAACTACTACAAAAGACAGATGGAACTTCTTTGCATAGATATTCAGATGAACGCGGAGGCAACTCCAGAGATGCTCAGACAAGCTGGCGCGGACACCATCATCCTCGCCACAGGTTCCGTCCCGGTAATGCCAAGAAGCATCGAGGGAATTGAAAAAGCCGTTTCAGGTGTTGATGCTCTGCTCGGCAAGAAACCAGTAGGTCGGAAAGTTGTCGTCGTAGGTGGAGGGCTTGTAGGCTGTGAAATAGCATACGGCTATGCTAAGGAAGGTCGGGATGTCACCATCGTCGAGGCACTGGATCAGATTCTGAACCTGGGTAGTGTACCCATTATGAACAAGACCATGCTGCTTGACGGATTTGAATACTATGGCACCACTATCTATACGAGTACGAAGTTGAAGTCTGTGCTTGACGATGGAGCCATCGTGGTATTGCCTGACGGTAAAGAGAAGAAACTGGATGCAGATACTGTCATCCTATCCATTGGCTATCGCCCGGTTCCATCTCTAAAAGAGAAACTTTCAGGTTGCGATGCAGAAATCATAGAGATTGGTGACGGTCGTCAGGTTGGCAATGTGCTGACCTGTGTAAAGGACGCATACGAAGCCGCATGTAAGATTTAATAAGAATTGAATATGAGAAAACTTATGAAACATTTAACATTACTTGCAGTATTTGCATTGGCCTGCCTGAATGCACAGTGCCAGAAAGCAGAGATTCACAAGAACGACGGTACGACCGTTGAAATTCCAACTGATGATATTGACAGCATCACATTCAGTATGACAAACCCATTCGATTTCGAGACCCGCACAGTAAAACTGAACAGCGGCTATGAGATGCCCATCATCGGCATCGGAACATTCTACCTATCCACCTCCCAGGCAGAGGAGTCTGTCTATAATGCACTGAAGGTGGGCATGCGCCTTATCGACACGGCTGACATCTACGGCAACGAGGTGGGCGTAGGCCGTGGCATCCGTCGCGCCATGCAGGACTTCGGCATCAAGCGTGAGGAGATATTCGTCACCTCGAAACTATGGACTTCCTCATTCAACAACGCCGATTATGAAGTGGACGAGCGTCTGGAACGGCTCGGACTCGACTACATCGATCTGCTTCTGCTGCATCACACGGCGGCCCACGATGAAGATGCCTATCAGGCGATGGAACGTGGCGTGAAGGCTGGGAAGATTCGCAGCATCGGCCTCTCGAACTTCTACGAGGAAGACATTGACCGCATGATGAAGATTGCCACCATCAAGCCCGCCGTGCTGCAGAACGAGACACATCCCTACCACCAGAGCCGCAGCGTGAAGGCTCACATTGCCAAGATGGGTACTATCCTCGAAGCATGGTTCCCGCTGGGCGGTCGCGGCACGGGCATCAAGACACTCTCTGAGCACGAGACGATTACCGACATTGCCCAGGCTCACAACAAGTCAGCCTATCAAGTCATCCTCCGCTGGCATCTGCAATGCGGCACCATTGCCATCCCCGGCTCATCCAATGCCGCTCATATCGCCGAGGACTACGACATCTTCGACTTTGAACTGACTCCCGACGAGATGAAGCGCATCAATGACTTGGAGTGTAACCACCGCTTTGCATCGTATTAACCCATTAAGAATATAAGTATGGAAGGATTTGTAGTTGACCCGAGAAAGTCTGGCCCCGAGGAGTTTGAACGGGGATTGCGCGACGTGAAGTTAGTGTTTGGCATTAACCATACCATGCCCTATACCGAGGAATATGACAATCTCGTGAAGGAACTCTTCAAGGGAAAGATTGGTGAAGGCAGTCGTGTGATGCCGCCGCTGAACCTGGTATGCGCCAGTGAGGTGACGATTGGTAAGAACGTACTCATTATGGGCGGTTGCCTGATGATGTCAAGAGGTGGCATCACCATCGATGATGATGCAATGATCGCTGCCAACGTACAGTTGATTTCCAACAATCACGACCTGCACGACCACAAATTGCTCGTCTGCAAACCTGTACACATCTGCCGCAATGCATGGATTGGTGCCGGTGCAACAATTCTGCCCGGTGTAACAATTGGCGAGAATGCCGTTGTTGCCGCCTCGGCTGTGGTGACTAAGGATGTCGCTCCGAATACCATTGTGGGTGGCAATCCCGCGAAATTCATCAAAAGTGTAGAGTGACATGAACAAACTGCTTTCTACGATATGCTGCACACTGCTGGTCTGTGCCTGCGAGGCCCAGACCATGCGTGTGTGGATGAAGGACGGCTCGGAACGTCAGTTTGCCGTGAGCGAGATTGAGAGTGTGACATTCAGCGAAGAGGAAACAAGCATGGAACAACAGAAGAAGGAGATTGAGCAGTTCCTGGACGACTGGAACGCCGCGATGATTGCGGCAGATACCGTAAAGCTGGGAGCCATGATGGACGACAGCATCATCCTGCGCCACATCACAGGCATGACACAGACCAAGCGCGAGTGGCTGGAAGAGGTGGCCAGCGGCTCGATGAAGTATCATAAGATAGAGAAGCGCGATGTCGTGGTGACCTCATACAGCGACGGTTCAGCCAGTGTGTCGTTCACCTCGGTCATTACCGCCACCATCTGGGGCAGCTATGGCACATGGACGCTTAGCGGCAACATGCGGCTGGTGAAGCGCAGCGGACGTTGGATAAGAGTAGAATAAAGACAGGCAGACTATGAGAATCAATATGCTTATCTCGGCTATACTTTCGTTTTCCTTTCTCACAGCCTGCGCATCGTGCAGCAAGGGAGAGGAGTACAATGAGGCGTTGAACGTCAATACCCAAACATCATCCGAAACAGATACAACGACCACAGCAGATGTCCCCATATTACTCTATATGGGACAGGCCAGCATCCGCATCACAACCGAGGAAGGACGTGTTATCTATATCGACCCTTATGCAGGCAACAGCTACGATTTGGCGGCAGACCTCATCCTCGTGACCCACGAGCACTTTGACCACAATGCCGTGGAAAAAGTGCAAAACCGTAAGGAAGGATGTCGGATTATACGTGCCCGCGATGCCGTCATCGATGGCGTTCACCAGACTTTTGACCTTGGCTATGTCAATGTGGAAGCCGTAGAGGCAGGCTACAACCGCTATCACGACGTGCGCAGTTGTGCCGGCTACGTGCTGACCTTCAATAATGGACAAAAGGTATATGTCTCAGGCGATACTTCCATCACCAAACAAATGGAAAGGATGTCGGATATGCACATCGACTATGCCTTCCTTTGCACAGATGGCCTGTTTAATATGGGCAATGAGGAAGCAGCCGAAGCTGCCCGTATGATCAACGCCCGTCACAACATTCCCTATCACAACGATACTTCGAATCGTGGCGAGATGTTCGACCGCGATGCAGCCGAGCGTTTCGATGCTCCAAACAAGATGATAGTGCTGCCCGGTGAGACAATAAGGATTGAGTAATAAAAAAACGGTATAACAATGAGAAAGCTATTATTATCGCTCATGGCCATGATGGCAATGTTGACCGTTCAGGCCAACGACAAGTCATATACCTATCTGACTTTTGAGACAACGGATGGAGCCAAATCTTCCGTAGAAATGGCATCGCTGAAACTGACATTCATCGGAACAACATTGATAATCGGCACGGAGTCATACCCTATCTCAAATCTGAAGAAGGTATATTTCTCGGCCTCTGACGAGTCAAGTTCCACGGGCATTGAATCTGTCAAAACAGCAACAATCAATGACTCGGTTGCCATCTATGACCTCCAAGGCCATCAAGTTACAAAGGGGCAGGTGAAACGAGGTATCTATATCGTAAAGGCGAAGGATAGAACCTACAAAATGGTATTCAGATAGGGATTTGAGTCACTTTCTGCAAAATGTGAAAGTTATGAGGCAATTCGTGTAATGGCGGACTGCCTTTTTCGTCGTACCTTTGCAGCAGAAAACTTAAAAGCAACGGATATGGAATACGTAACATTGAATAATGGAGTAAAGATGCCGATGATTGGGTTCGGCGTTTTTCAGGTGAACGATCTGAAGCAGTGCCAACGGGCTGTGGAGGATGCAATTGAGGTGGGCTACCGCAGTATCGACACGGCAGCATCGTACATGAACGAAGAGGCCGTGGGGGCTGCTGTCCGCAACTGTGGCGTGAAACGCGAGGAACTATTTGTGACCACAAAGCTGTGGGTGCAGGACCATGAGTATGACGACACGCTCAGGGCCTTCGATACATCGATGGCAAAGTTAGGATTGGACTATCTCGACCTCTGGCTGATTCATAAGCCTTACGGCAACTACTACGCCGCTTGGCGGGCTATGGAACGGCTCTACAAGGAGGGACGCATCCGTGCCATCGGCGTGACGAGTTTCTCAAACGACCGTCTGATAGACCTGGTGCTCCATAATGAGGTTCGCCCAGCCGTCAACCAGATTGAAACGCATCCGTTCTTCGTGCAGGAGACCGCCAACCAGTTCATGAAGAAGGAAAATATCCAGCACGAGGCGTGGGCTCCGTTTGCCGAAGGACACAATGACATCTTCAGCAATCCTGTAATTGCTGAAATTGCACAGAAATATGGCAAGACCGTCGGCCAGGTCATCCTACGCTGGCACCTGCAGCGTGGCGTAGTGGTCATCCCTAAGACCGTCCACAAGGAGCGCATGGTAGAGAATATCAGTGTCTTTGACTTCGCGTTGACTGACGAGGAAATAGCCCGCATCTCAGCCCTCGACCTCGGGCATAGTGCTGCCTACGACGATCAGGACCCGGAGAATACCCGCTGGATAGGAACAACTAAAATTCACGATTAAAATAATAAAAGGAGAACAGATTATGATTTTCGACAGAAACGAACAGAAAGCAGTTGTGGCACTCTTAGGTGCTGGTAGTATGGGAACAGCCATTGTGCGCCGTATTGGTGCCGGCAAGAAGATTCTGCTGGGCGACATCAGCGAGAAGGCACTGGAGCGCGTGGGTGAGGATTTCCGCCGCTGTGGTTACGATGTAGAGACCATTCAGGTGAATGCCTTGCAGAAGGAGAGCGTGGAGGTATTCGCAAAGAAAGCCGCAGAACTGGGCCCCGTGATGTATTTCATCGACACGGCTGGCGCATCACCCAATCAGGCGAGCCCTGAGCATATCGTTGACCTCGACATGGTAGGCACAGGCTATGCTGTGGATGCTTTCGGCGAAGTAATGGCTGAGGGAGGCGCAGGACTCATTATCTCCAGTCAGGCCGCCTATATGTATCCCATTCCCAACGACATTGAACTGCAACTGGTGCAGACTCCTACAGAGGAACTGAGGAATGTGAAGTTCATTCAGGAGGTGGCCATGCAGAACTCAGGTTTCGCCTATATGATAGCCAAGCGCATGAACCACCTGCAGGCTCAGCGTGCCGCAGCCACCTCATGGCGCAAGCGTCGTGCCCGCATCAACACCATCTCGCCGGGTGTCATCGTCACCCCGCTGGCCTACGACGAGTTCAATGCCAATGGTGAGGGCTACCAGCGCATGATCGATGCCAGTGCAGCGCAGCGTACCGGAACCAGCGACGAGATTGCCGAGGCAGCAGCCTTCCTGCTGGGAGAGCATGCCAAGTTTATTACAGGTACCGACCTGCTCATCGACGGTGGTGTCATCGCTGCCATCCGCACGGGCGAATATCAATTAGGATAAAAAACGTAGACAACAATGAAAAAGGTAATATTTAGTTTAATCGCATTGATGACAGCAATGGTTATGAACGGACAAGTGAAGCAGACATATCTCACGCTGAATAATGGCGTACAGATGCCACAATTCGGGCTGGGAGTGTATAGCATTCCCGACGGTGACGAAACTTATAACTCGGTGATGACCGCCTTGAAGTGCGGCTACCGCCACATCGACACGGCACATGCTTACCAGAACGAGCGCAGCGTGGGACGTGCCGTGAAGGACAGCGGCATCGACCGCTCGGAGATTTGGATCACGAGCAAGCTCTGGCCCAACGAGTACGGTGAAGGTAAGACACTGAAAGCCATCGACCGCATGTGTGGACGCTTGGGTGTTGACTATATTGATCTGGTCTATTTCCACCAGCCCGTGGGCGACTTCGTTGGCGGCTGGAAGGAAATGGAAAAGGCGCTGGAGAGCGGCAAGGTGCGTGCCATCGGCATCTCCAACTTCGACGTGAACGACAGCATCTGGAACTCCATCGTGGAGAACTGCCGCATCGTGCCGCAGATTGTGCAGATAGAGTGTCACCCCTACGCTCAGCGTGAATACTGGCAGAAGATGGCCGCCAAGCACAACATCCAGATAGAGTGCTGGTTCCCCCTGGGCGGACGCGACTCGAAGGGCGAACTGCTGCGCGACCCGGTGATCTGCGACATCGCCAAGGCCCACGGCAAGAGTCCCGCTCAGGTCATCATCCGCTGGCACATGCAGATGGGCTTCTCGGTCATTCCCGGCGCCTCGAATCCTGACTACATCAAGGAGAACATCGAGACCTTCGACTTCGCCCTTTCAAACCACGAGATGGAGCGCATTCACCAGTTGAACAAAGAGAAACGCTACTTCAATATGTCGTATGAAGACCAGGTGAAGTGGTTCTCACAGTTCAATCCAACGGACTGAGAAATTAGACGACAAAAATACGTTAGACTCTTTAAGAAAGGACAATCAAATCCGTAATTTGGGTATAACCAGATTGCGGATTTCTTCGTAATTATACTATATACTAATCTTTGCAACCTAATTTCATCGACTCACGAAAGCAGAAACGGCAGACGTTATAATACTTTTCTTTTCGTCGAGGACTAGTTTATCAGTCAAAGGAAAAGGTGAACGAGAGGGGAGGGAGCAATGGTGATTGCTACTTCCTCAGTAAAAAGAGAAATACAGATCCAAGAAGCTCATGCCGGACAAGTTTAGGTTTACGTTTACCCATGTATATATACATGAACCTATAAACTGAAAATACTAAACTCAATCATCATGTTCAGGGTTTACTTTACCTTATTATATATATAAGAACATCTAAACTTAAACCTAAACTTACATTGAGAGAATCCATCCGTTTTTCTTTTAACTGAGACAAATTGTGGCAAGAAGAGATGTCAATTCGTCTAAATATGTTAAAAAGCAAGCACATTCTGCAAGAAAAACGTGCAGAATGAACGTAAAGTCAGAAGAAATCATTAACTTTGCAAACAAAGTTTGCAGAATGTGCTTTTCGGGGATAATTTCCCTTCCTTAGTATGTGATGCAACTACAATGAAAATGGTCTGGCAAAATGTTGACCAGATTGTTGACCAAATTGAGTAATAACCCTAAAAGTTAAAGATTGGATGAAGACTGGTTTTATTACATAGGTGAATATTCTTGCAAAAAGAGCAAATATCTTGCAGAATAACGAATATTCTTGCGAAATAATACGAGACATCAACGTGCAGAACGTGCAGAATGCACGAAAATTGCAGCCCAAAAGTTGACCAGTCCAAACGTAAATATCTTATAATCAGCATATTAGCCTTAGAATTAGCCGCCGCACAGTCAGCAGTGGAAGAGGAGTAATTACACTCTAACAAAAGTAATTGGGCCTGTCCAAACGGACAGGTCCCTTTTTTAGTATCCAGAGATAAAGATGAATAACCTATCTTCCTTTCCTATATTCCCTTGGATTTATACCCTTCATCCTTGTGAAGAAACGAGTGAACGATGCAGTCTCAGAAAAGTGCAGGCGCTCGGCTATCTGAACGATGGGGAGAAAGGTCTGCAGTAACATGTAGGAGGCCTCTGTCAGGAGCATCTGGTTGATATAGTCAACGACGGTACGGCCTGAAACCTCGCGGACAATCTGCGAGAGATAGCGCGGTGTGATGCAAAGCTGTGAGGCATAGAATCCCACATCGTGGTGCTCAGCGAAGTGGATAGGCACATACGAAGGAAATCGAAGAACAGTTCCTCTATGCGTTTGGGAAACCGGCGGTCGCGGATGGCACGTTCCTGGATGGCGTTCAGTTCAAGTAGAAAGAGGCCATATGTGGTGCGAAGGCACTCGTTACGGAAGGGATGGTCTGCCGAGAGGAGATAGCGGCGGATAATGTGCATCAGTTCCATGAGGTGGCTGATATCCTCTTCTGCAAGGGTCAAGTGCGGCTCTCTCAGTTCTACTGCAGGCAGGTAGGCGGCACGGATGGCATCGCGTATGGTGGACGACTCGAAAGCAAAGTCCCTGTCGGCCACGAGGCAGATTCCGCGATAGTCATCGGAGATATCGATGACGCTTACCTCGATCCCTGGGGTATATACGATAAGGTCATCATTGGTGTAGTGAACCTCGCGACCGTTGCATAGCATTGTCATCCATCCTTGCAGCACAATGGTGTAGCCGTAAGCGGCAATGGTTCCCGGTAGTGCATTGGTTTCTACCAAAGTTTTTTGCTCATCGGTATCGACAATCAGCAGCTTTCCGTCCCAGTCAGGGATGGTATCGTGGCCGTATTGCCACATCCAGGTGGCTTCTAATCTGAACATATCGTAAGAAATAATGGTTTCAGGATGCAAACATACAAAGAAAATGCCAGTCATTTCCGTTTCAATCAATTTTTCTTCCGTATAAGTTTGCAATTATTGAGTAATTATGTGTATCTTTGGCCTCAAATGATCATCAAACATTAGTATTCACCTAAGAATAAAACAGATTATGACAAAAGAAGAAGCATTAAAGCAGTTCGCCCAGTTAGGCGCTGTATGGTTTGGCAACAGTAAGCAACATTTTGCATTCTCGGCATACTGCCGTCTGCAAGGTTGGAACAAGTTAGCCGACAAGTGGAAGGAAGAGGCAGAGGAAGAGTGGGACGAAGCAGAGGAAGTACTGAACCGTCTGGTTGAACTCGGCTGCAAGCCTGCTGACCTGCAGGAAGCTATGAAGACCATCGAGTTCCCGTTCTACGATGACCCCAAGCAGCAGATTGAGTCGGACTACCAGCCTGATGCCGTTAAGCAGCTGAGTGATCTAGCAGCAGCTTTCGCCGACGACTATCCCACGCAGAAGCTCATCCAGAAGTTGATTGACGGCGAGAAGGATCACATGGCCTGGGAGGCACAATACCTGAACTACATCGAAAAACTGGGCTACGAGAACTTCCTCACGGCAATGATGTAAGCAAGTAACTACAAATTATAATTTTATACAATTATGGAAGGAATACAGAAAGTTTATGATTTCTTAGAGAAGGCTGGAACATTCTATTTGGCTACAATGGAAGGCGACCAGCCACGTGTGCGTCCCTACGGTGCTATGTTATACTTTGAGGACAAAATCTACATCATGGCATTTGGCAAGACCAATGCCACCCTTCAGATTGCAGCCAACCCCAAGGCTGAGATCTGCGCTTTCAAGGGGCAGACGCTCCGCATCGCGTGCGAGTTGGAGGAGGACAATCGTCCTGAAGTAGGCAAGGCACTTGTCGATAAGATACCCGTACTGAAACCTGCTCTCGGCGAGAATGGCGAGAACGGCGTGATGTACTACCTGAAAGATGCCAAGGCTGATTTCTTCAAGATGATGGAATTGGTGGAAACAATCACATTTTAAAAAAATTGAATTATGAAAGAAAAAGTATTACAGGCCATGCGCGAGGCTGGCAAGCCCGTCTCGGCAGGTGACGTGACGAAGGCATTGGGTGCCGACCGTAAGGAAGTGGACAAGGCTTTTGCCGAGTTGAAGAAAGAGGGTGCCATCGTGTCGCCCGTACGCTGCAAATGGGCTCCAGCCCAATAATCTCTCGCGGCATCGTATGGTGCTTCAGCACCTCAACGCTTTTTTATTATTTTGGGACGGTGTTGCCGAAGTGACTGTTTTACAATTCAGACACCACGCAAAGCCGTTCCTTCATTTTCAAATCACTTAAATCATTTTCGATTATGGCAAAGATGAAATGCCCCTGTAAGTACACTTACGACCCAGAGAAGGGTGACCCCAAGCAGGGAATCCCCCCTGGCACCCAGTTTGAAGACCTGCCCGACACGTGGCGTTGCCCCCGCTGCAAGCGCAAGAAGGAGAAATTTGTACCCGTAGAAGAATAATCACGACAATAGTGACAGCAATATGGAAATAAAAGCAGTAAAATTCCGAAAGGATGGGTACTACACCCAACCTTTCGCCTTTGGTGGAGAAGAAGGCATCGAGAGGTTTGACAAGAACATTCGCTATCGCGGCAGTCTCCAAAACTATCTGATCGACACCGGCTCTGAGGTTATCCTAGTGGATACCGGCATCCCAGCCGGCACACCAGAAGAGGTGCCCGACGAGAAGGCTATGGCTTTTACAGGTAAGGATATCTGCACCTATATGGAGGCTTTTGCAGCCCTCGGCTATAAGCCCGAACAGGTGACGAAGATTCTGCTCACCCACAAACATGCCGACCATTCGGGAGAGTTGCGTTCCTTCCCCAATGCAGAGATTTATGTTAATGCTGAAGAAATTGGAGCAGACGAGCTCAAGGATATCCCTAATATAGTTCCTGTTGAATTCACCGACGGCCCTTATTATAACTTTCCCAAAAGCCAGAAGATTGCCGACGGCATCTGGTTTATCAAGGCCAAGGGCCACACTAACGGCAACAGTCTTGTGATTGCAGAAAACGAGGGTCTGTTCTACATGTTCCAAGCCGATATCACTTACGTGGACGAGGCCCTGTATGAGAACAAGCTCTCAGTGGTCTTCGATGACCTGGCAGTCGCCCGCGAGACGATGGACCACGTACGTGAGTTCATTCGCCAGCAACCTACCGTATATTGCGGCACCCATACTCCCCAAGGCTATGAGAACCTGGAGGCCAAGCGCGTAATGGATCTTGACAATCCCGTACCGACCGTATTGGCAGAGATAGATTTCTCTCAAAAGGAAGATTCCGGAAAATATGTCTGCTCTGTGTGTGGCTATCTGTACGATCCTACCGAACACGATGGCGTGGCTTTCGAAGACCTACCTGATGACTGGCGCTGCCCACGCTGCAAGCAACCGAAGACAAGGTTCAATAAAGCATAAAGCACATGACCCTAGCCTTCGGCTTACTTATTCCCCTCTTGGGAACCATGCTCGGAGCGGCATTCGTCTTTTTCATGAAGGATGGCTTGTCGCCCCGAGTACAAAAGACGTTATTGGGCTTTGCATCGGGCGTGATGGTGGCGGCATCAGTATGGTCGCTGCTCAATGTAATGATGGGCTAATGCCAGTTTGCTGAAAACAAACAGAATATGCAGAATGTGTCGGATTTAAGGTGCCAGTACTTTACACTAAACCTATAAGCAGATGATTATCAACATCTTTTAGCCGCCGTGCAGGAGACTCTCGAGGACGAACAGTAAGCTTAAAATCCCCTTCTCCATTTACCATCATGGGGCACGCTTTTTCAGGCATGCCCCATGATGGTAAAAACAGTTTACAAGCTAACGGAAAGCCACTGAAGCGTGATTATAAATAGGTTGAGTCCTTTAAACGGAAGGGCTTATGGCACGAGTTCGGGCCATCCGTCGTGCGTCCATGTAATGGATCGTTGGATAAGCATTGCTGCACCGTCCATCTTCGTGCTGTAACCATGGCAGATGAAAATATCCTGACCGTCGAATGAATAAACAGCGCAGTGTCCCGTAGCTTCCCATTCCTGCTTATCACCCTCCAAGAAGAGTGTGCCCCCCCCTTCGCCATATCCCTTCCACTATAGTCCAGATAGGGACCATCGACTGCACGGCTACGGCCAACGGCTACCCGGTAATTGCTTTTGGAACCACGACAACAATAGTCCCACGACACAAACAAGTAGTAGTAGCCATCGTGTTTGAAGATGAACGGTGCTTCAATGGCATTCGTACCCGCATAGCGCGATGTGGGATTAGGTTCCGAGGGGGTGTGAAAGGGGTCGTAACGTCGGGCGATAGTACGTGGTCGTTCGCCCTGGGCAATATGCATGGTTGTGTCGAGGCGAACTATTTGAATACCGTCCCAAAATGACCCCCATACCAACCACGGAGTGTCAGTAGCATCGTCAATAACAAAATTCGGATCGATGGCGTTCCAGTTGTCGCGTTTTTCGCGGGAACACACCAGGCAGCCTTCGTCCTTCCAAAGATTTGTGCCGAGTGAGCGGCTACTGAGCAGTCCGATGGCTGAACTATTCCTGCCGAATGTTGAACAGCTGTATGCCAGCCACCAGTTTCCATGCCACCAAATGACGTCGGGTGCCCAGACATGATTGCGAAATCCGGGCACGGAGTCAGTGGTCCAGCCAGGAATGACGGTCATCAAGGGTCGAGGAGACACAGTCCATATTTTTCGGTCTGTCGATGTCATTTGCTGAATACCCATTCCAGTGGCGTATAAATAATAGGTATTACCTTCCTGGGCCATGACAGGGTCGTGCACCATGGGTGTCTCCGTCTGAAACGCCTCACCTCGGACACGTGGGCGATGTTCCTGTGCTGCACTTGTCATGCACAGCGTCGTAAGTGCCATCATCAAGCAAAAGAAGAAAGATAGATAAAAATGTTTCATGACCATTTTCGTTATTAATGCGGCACAAAGGTATAAAAAAAATGTCATAATCGAAGGAAAAGCGAGTCTTCTTCTACTTTTTTTATGATTATCCGCTACCCCACCTTCTTCTGGTTGTCACTCGTCTGAATCGGCAGAGGGTGGCATCCCCTCAGGGGACGAGAGGGGGAAATGACGGGGGGCTGAGGGCTAAAATGTTTTGAGGGCTTCGTAGAGGCGGCGGACGGGAAGTCCCATGACGTTGTAGAAGGAGCCCTCGATACGCTCAACACCGACATAGCCTATCCACTCCTGCACACCATAGGCTCCAGCCTTGTCGAGGGGGTGATAGTGAGCGACATAGTAATTGATTTCCTCGTCGGTAAGGGAGGCAAATTTCACCTTCGACTCAGCGACGAAGCTGTGCTGGCGGTCACATGTAGTGAGGGTAACGCCAGTGAAAACTACGTGCGTCTGCCCAGACAGACGGTGCAGCATGGCAACAGCTTCAGCGTCATCGCGGGGTTTCTCCAGAACGACATCTGCAAGCCAGACAATGGTGTCGGCTGTGATGATGAGCTCATCGGGCTGAATGAGATTGCGATAGGCATTAGCTTTCTCGCGAGAGATATAAAGCGGAATGTCGCCTGCCCGCAGATTGGCAGGATACGACTCATCCACAGAAGGGAGCACCCTCACCTCGAAGGGAACATCCAACCCCGCCAGCAGCTCACGACGGCGAGGAGAATTGGAAGCTAAAATAATCTTGTAGTTCATAGGGAAATAGTTTGTTGACTACCAGCCAAAGGCATCGTCGTTGTGCATCCAACGGCCCTGCACCTTCAGCACCTGCTCCAGCACGTCGCGTACACAACCTTCGCCCCCCCTGAAGGGCGAGACGTAGGTACAGACAGCCTTAATCTCTGGCACTGCATCGGCAGGACAACAGGGCAAGCCACAGGCACGAAGGACGTGATAATCAGGGATATCATCGCCCATATAAAGCGCTTCGTCAGCCGAAAGCCCGTACTGTTGGAGAAATGTATGGAGCACGTCCATTTTCCGCGATGCACCCAAATAGATGTCCTCCATGCCCAGCTGGACGTAGCGCTCACGGATGTAATCAACATTAGCACCCGTGATGATGGCTATCCGCAACCCCGTCTTGACGGCATGCTGGATGGCATAGCCGTCTTTGACGTTGGATGTCCGGCGGGGTATACCGTCGGCACCCAGGGGCATCGTGGTGCAGCTCAGCACTCCGTCCACGTCAAACACGCAAGCCCGTATCCTCGTCAGGTCGTAGGCAATCATATTACCATTTGTTCAAGTGGACTTTCTCCCATTGGAGGTGTTCCTCGTTGAAGGGTTTACGCTCCATTCCCTTATGGCCGACGGCAATGACACAAAGCACACGCAGGTTGTCGGGTATGCCCAGCAGCTCGTGGATGACGTCGTCGGCAGGAGTGCCGTCGGCAGCATTGCGGTTTTTCATGTGTGCCCAGCAACTACCCAGGCCAAGGTCCTCAGCCTGCAGCTGAATCATGATAGCGGCAATGGAGGCATCCTCCACCCAGGCATCGCTCACCCCGGGGTCACCCAGGACGACGATGGCCAGCGGAGCCTCGGCCACAAACGCAGCGCCGCTTGCCTTGCTCTCAGACAGACGTGCCAGCATGGCCTTGTCGTCAACCACAATAAACTGCCACCCTGTGCTGCGGTGAGATGAGGGCGACATGAGGGCTGCCTGTAGCAACAGCTCCACCTGCTCCTGTGTGAGTTCTTCATCTGTGAACTTGCGCATGCTGCGCCGAGTCTTTATCAGTTCGCTGAAACTTTCCATGTTAAGAATTAAGAATTAAAAATTAAGAAAAACAGCCCCCGAAAAAGGTGAAACATATTTTCGCGTGCAAAGTTAGCATAAAAAACAATATCTCGCGCATATTTGCGTTATATTTTAGATGAAACGAACGCTGACCATACGTCTGCTGCTGTTTTTCGCTGCAATGCTGATGACCGTTGTGCCCTGTCTGGCAGAGCGCGTGACGGTGAAGGGTGTCATTCGCGACGAACACGGAAGCCCCGTTGAGGTGGCGAACATCTTCGTAGAGAAGCAGCTCATCGGTGCCACGAGCAATCTGAACGGCGAATATAACATTTCGTTCGAGAGTACCGACAGCGTGGTCATCATCTACTCTATGATAGGCCATCAGACGCGTCGCCGCATTCTGCGCCGCCCCACGGGTACCATCACCATGGATATCGTGCTGCCCTCGCTGAACATGGAGCTGCAGGGCGTCACCGTGAAGGAAACACGTCGCCAGACGGGCACCATGCAGCACATCAGCATGAAGGAAGCCCGGCTGACGCCCGATGCCACAGGTGGCTCTGTGGAGTCGTACATTGCCACTCAGGCGGGTGTCAGCAGCACCAACGAGCTGAGCACGCAGTACAACGTCCGCGGCGGCAACTTCGACGAGAACAGCGTCTATGTCAACGGCATCGAGGTCTATCGCCCTCTCCTCATTCGCGCCGGGCAGCAGGAGGGGCTCTCGTTCATCAACCCCGACATGGTGGAGAACATCGGTTTCTCGTCGGGCGGCTACGAAGCCCGTTTCGGCGACAAGATGAGCAGCGTGCTCGACATCACCTACCGCCGCCCCGAGCAGTTCGAGTCCACCCTCAGCGCCAGCCTGCTCGGAACCAATGCCTATGTAGGCTACGGCAACGGACGTCTGAGCCTCACCAACAGCATCCGCTATAAGACCAGCGAATACCTGCTCGGCACCCTCGATACCCACGGCGAGTACAGCCCCGCCTTCATCGACTACCAGACCTTCCTCCACTGGCGCCCCACCGAGCGCTGGAGTATGGGCTTCATTGGCAACATCTCGCAGAATAAGTATAACTTCGTCCCCCACGACCGCTACACCTCCTTCGGAACACTGGCGGACGTCAAGACGTTCGGCGTCTATTTCGCCGGCAAGGAGCAGGACCGTTTCCAGACGTTCTTCGGCTCGTACAACCTCAGCTATGCCATCGACAACGGCAACACCCTCAGCCTCAATGCCGCAGCCTATCACACCAACGAGCGCGAGACGTACGACATCATCAGCCAGTATTGGCTCAACGAGGTCGATTCTGCCGTGAACCTAGGTGTGGGCACCTACATGGAGCATGCTCGCAACTACCTGCAGGCCATCGTGATGAGTATTGGGCTTAACGGAGAGCACAAGATTGACGCCCACCATATCCTTTGGGGACTTGAAGCGAAGGACGAGCGCGTCAGCGAGCGCGTCAACGAGTGGGAGTACCGCGACTCCGCCGGCTACAGCGTCCCCCACACTGGCCGCGACCTCCAACTCATCTACAACCTCCGCTCCGTCAATGCCGTCCACAACCGCCGCCTCTCGGCCTATGTGCAGGACACCTGGCGCTTCACCAACGGCGCAGGGCTGTTTGTGCTGAATGCCGGTCTGCGGGCCTCGTACTGGACGTGGAATCGCGAGGTCATCGTCAGCCCCCGTGCCTCGCTGGGGTTCGTGCCCGCCGCCAACGAGAGCTTCACCTTCCGCCTCGCCTCGGGCGTTTATCACCAGAGCCCGTTCTACAAGGAGCTGCGCGACACCACCATCATCGACGGCAGCTATCACGTCCTGCTCAACCACCACATCCGTTCGCAGCGCAGCATCCACTTCGTGGCCGCCGCCGACTACAGCTTCCGCATCTTCGACCGCCCCTTCAAGTTCAGTGCCGAGCTCTACTACAAGGCCCTCTCGAACCTCATCCCCTACAACGTCGACAACATCCGCATCACCTACTACGGCGAGAACTGCGCCACCGGCTACGCCACGGGGCTAGACATGAAGCTGTTCGGCGAGTTTGTGCCGGGCACTGACTCGTGGCTCACCTGCTCGTTCATGCGGACCGAGGAGAACATCTACGGCCGTTGGTATCCCCGCCCCACCGACCAGCGCGTCAACCTCTCGTTCAACTTCAGCGACTACTTCCCTGGAACCGACCGCTGGAAGATGAGCCTTCGCGCCTCGTACGCCAACGGGCTGCCCTTCGGGCCGCCCCACAGCGGCCGCGAGAAGCAGATATTCCGTGCCCCCTCCTACCGCCGTGTCGACATCGGCATGAGTTACCGCCTTGTGGGCGGCGAGCGCATCCGCACCGAACTGCCCTTCCTCCGGGGCACCGCCCTCGCCTCGCCGCAGTCGCCCGTGCAGAACATCTGGCTGGGCATCGACGCCTTCAACCTGCTCGGCATCCGCAACGTCAACAGCTACTACTGGATAACCGACATCGACAACCACCAGTACGCCGTCCCCAACTACCTGACCGACCGCCGCGTCAACTTCCGCATCCTGTGCGAGTTCTAAGACGAAACAGATGAAGCCCGTTGCCCATATCCACACCGACCTCCCCGCCAAGTTCGGCGTCCCCCGCCAGAGCGGGCTCGTGCCCGAGCTAAAGGGGCGCATCGTCCTCACCCCGCCCTACCGCGACGCAAATGCCCTGCGCGGCCTCGAGGGGTTCGACTACATCTGGGTCATCTGGCAGTTCCACCAGAACGCCACGCCCTGCGACGCCCTCACCGTCCGTCCGCCGCGGCTGGGAGGGAACGAGCGGATGGGCGTCTTTGCCACCCGTTCGTCCTTCCGCCCCAACGGCCTTGCTCTCTCCTCCCTAAAGGTCGAGCACATCGAGTGGGACACCCCCGAAGGCCCCGTCATCCACGTCAGCGGCATCGACATGACGGATGGTACCCCTGTGCTGGACATCAAGCCTTACGTCACCTTCACCGACAGCCACCCCGACGCCCGCAGCGGCTTTGTCGATACTTGTCCGAAACCCACGCTTGAAGTTCAATTCTCTGAGAATCTGCTGTCATTTCTTCCTGACGACAAACGCGAGGCGGCTGTCGCCCTGTTAGAGCAAGACCCTCGCCCAGCCTATCAGTCTGACCCCACACGCATCTATGGAATTCCCTTTTCGGGGTTTGATATCCGCTTTTATGTAAAGAGTGGCACACTCGTCGTTACCGATATTGTGCCGCTCTAGCTGGGAGTGCTAAACCCGTTACTTCACAATCACCTTGAGCTTCGCTCGAGCTCATTCACGTTCGGAAGTGCAAGCAAGTTCTCATTTAATCACGACCTTGCGTCCGCTTTGGATGTAGATGCCGCGTACAGGATTCATTACGCGACGACCTTGCAGGTCATAAACGAGCGAATCCTCCTGAAGGGATTTCAATGAAGGAAGGTCGATACCTTCGCCTAGCAGCTGCATCCAACTGACGGAACGCCCACGCTCGCCATTGTAGCCTTCGTGGTCGATGATGTCGGCCGTCTGGACGGTAAGCAAATAGTAGCCCGTTTGTTCGGTAAGATGGCCTAGGCGTAGCTCGTACTCGTCGGACTGCGTGCCCACGGGGACGATGCCTACGCTGGAAACATCGAGGCGCGTGCCCTCGTGGCTGAGGCGGAGGTCGTCGGTGGTGAACGTGGCCTCCATGATGGGCTTGTTGAAGCGGACACACAGCGTGGAGAGGGGCGTGGAGAGCCAGCTGCCGGCATCGGGGACGGTGAAGATATCGTCGACCGCCAGCCAAACGGCGGGCATGGGCTGGAAGACGATGCGATAGGTGTCACCTTCGGCACCGGTGCAGCCGGCTAAGTGCAAACGGTTCTCCGCCACAGGCTTGCGGGCATCGTTGAAGACATACTGCGTCAGCCAGCAGCAGCGGAGGGGGATGTCGGCACCGTCGCTCAGGCGGATAATGGAGCGGACGCGGCCGTGGCCGTCGGTTGGGTCGGGCATCCAGCCATAGACCCAGTCGGTGCCCGTGGCGGGCAGGGCTATGTAGTAGGCGACGTCGGTGCCGGCGTCAGAACGTTCGGCTTGCAGCCCGGAGACGGTGGTCACGGGAGTGGTGGTGCCATCGACGAAGTAGATAGCGTCGGGGGCATCGTCGGCATCAGCCACATCATTGACCAGGAAGGCGGCCTGCTCCGTGCCGTCGGCATCGCGCACGGCAATGCTGTGGATAAGCTCGTGGACGTGGATGGTATCGAGCAGCGTGAGGTCGGGGTTGTCGTAGCTGGTGACGTGGGTGGCCTCGATATCGTAGTCGATGAAATGTCCGTAGATGGAGCTGCGCATCCACCACTGGGCATAGGCTGACGAGTGAGGGGGCACGTCGCCGAATTCGGTAGCGACGCTCTGGCCGAGCGCCAGCACCTTGTCGCCGCCGTTGAGCTGCGAGCTGACCATCTCGTAGTTGATGAGCAGGCCTTTCTCGTTCTCGACAATTCGGGGCTGGTCGGTGACGATGCGGAGGTCACGCGCCGTGCCCGCGCCCTTGTTGAGTAATATCAGCGAGAACTCGGCATCCTCGGCGGGCTCGACCTCGTCGGTGAAGGGGTCGTCGCTCATGATGTCGCGCTGCACAAAGTATATCATCTCTAGCACGGGGGTGGGCCTGACGGTAATGGTCACGGGCAGCAGCTCGCGCGTCACCTCGTAGCCGCTGAAGGGGTCGATGTAGGTGAGGCTGCCGCCGATGGTATAGACGACGGGCTCGTCAGGCGCTGCATAGCGGGTGGGTATGAACTTCACCTTTGCCACACCGGTCTGAAGGGCATCCAGCGTCCAGCCGGCATCGAAGGCCAGCTGGCCGCCGAAGCCGTCGAGCGACTGCATGTGCACCTCCATCTCGTGGGCGGTGGCCATCGTACCGTCAGAGGCGGTGACGGTGAGGCTGAGGCGGACGTCACGCATAGCCTCGTCGGCACTACCGTTATAGACGGTGAGCGTGCCCTCGAAGGCTTGGCGGGTGAACGTCATCGTCTGGCTGAGTTGTATCTTCACCGTGGCGCAGACGGCACTGCTGGCTTGGTCGAGCTGCTTCTCAAGCTTTGCCTGTTCGAAGGTCCACATCTCAGAGGTTGAGGCGTAGCCCATCTGGCGCGAACGAGCCTCGCAGTCGTCGATGACGGCTCGGCGCGCGGCTATGATGGCTTCGTCAGGGCAGTTGTCGGGATTCGTGCCGAACAGGCGCTCGATGAGTGCATCGAAGGCTTCGTCCGACACGGTTTGGGGCTTCAGGTGGCGCAGGGCGTCGGCCGTGGTCTGACGATGGTCGGCAGGGAAGGCACGCAGGATGGCCAGTATCTGCTCCGAATCGACATCGTTCCAGACGTCAGGATTGCCGATAATCTCCTTGATGAGGGCATCGCCAGCTTCCATCTCATCGCACAGGAGGAGTGCCTTCTGCTGGAATGCCTTCACGAAGCTGGGCATGGCAGATGCCCGACGGTCAGGGGCATCATCATCGTCATCATCATCATCGCCGCCAGTCAGACAGTCCATAGTGGCGAAACTCTTGACACAGCCCACCGTGTTAAGGACGGCTCCGCCAAAGGGTCCCGTGAACAGGCTTCCGATAACAAGGGCGTAATCGACGACATCGCTTGCCGTGATGAGACCCGTAACCGTCCCCACCACAGGAATATAGCCCAAGCCACAGAGGAGGGCTTTTTCGCCGAACTCATTCAGGCAGTCGTTGCAACCCGTATAGGAACGGGAGGCGATGGTTCCGCCGCCCGACCAGGCGCCATAGCCTCCGCCACCGCCGCCTGACCAATAACCGCCAAACGAGCCGTAGCTGTCGGCAGAGCAGGACTGCTGGTAGAGCACCTTGCTGTAGCCGCCACTCTTGGTGTCCTTGCCGCATGGCCACTCGTACTTCACATTCTGATCCATGTGGCAGGGCATGTTGCTACCCGCCTGCACGGGGCCAGCCTTGTGGGGATAGGTACCTGTGCGACGATGGCGCATGGAGGCCTCGGAATTCTCGCCCGGGAAGAGACGGGTGACACGAACGGGGATGACCGCTGACGTCTGGGCCTCCAAGCTGTCGGGAACTTCGCAGAGCGGCGTGAAGCTGAAGAATTCGTTATCGGGGAACGTAAGCTCAAGAGCTTGCGCCCGGATAAGGCCGCGGTTGATGAGCACCGTGTTATAGACCAGACTCTGGCCAAGTTCCATCGCCTCGAAGGGCTGCTCATCGACAATCATCTCCACAACGGGCTGCGGGACATAGGTCTCGAACGTCATCGTAGTGACAATCTTATACTCGTCTGTCTCGTTCACCTCCACCACTTCAAAGTCGATGGTGATGGCCTGGAAACTGAGGTTGACCGTCAGCTCCGTCGTCCGGGAGGGGTCGATACTGATGTTGTTTTGATAGCCGTCGTGCCTGTCGGCCTTGACGGTGACGGTGTACCACCCGGCAGGGAGGTCGAAGGCCGCAAGGCCGTCCTGCCCCGTAGTGCCCTCGGCAACGACGGCGCCGCTAACTGGATGCGTAACCCTGACCTCTGCCCCACTGACGTGAGGAGCCTCGGCCGTATAATAGGTGTTCTCGTCGCAGACATCGACCACCAGCCTGCCCTGGGCATCGCTGACGGGCTCCACGCTGTAGGGCAGCGAAAGGCCTTGTCCGTTCTCGACATTCAGGGCGAGGCGTCCTGTGAGGGGCACGTTGAGCTTCATGGATTCGTCGGGCATGAAGCGGAGCATGACGGTAGCCTTCTCGCCCGGTTGGAGGGAGGCCATCAAGAGGGGCGTCAGCGGACTCATCCAAGCCACCTCGGGCAAGACGAGGGCAATTTCACCCGTCGCTGCCGCTCCTTCGTTGGTGATGGTGAAGGCGTAATCCGTCCAACCGCCCATGAGCATGGTGGTGGTGATTTCGCTAACGTTGGCAGTCAGCAGAGCGGTGGGATTGACGTTGTAGTACCAGACGGTCAACTCCCTCGCCGGGCCTTCGGCAGTGGTGATGCGCAGACGGAGCTCCTCGTATTGGTCGCCACGGGTGGCAGCCTTGGGAGTGACGGCGAGATGCAGCACAGCCTTGCCGTCGGCCTCGAAAGTCGATACACCGGTGAGTTTCACATCGAGATTGGCGTTTTTCGACACTTGTGTGAAGGTAACGTCTGTGAGGGGAATGACACCCGGGTTGCGAACGGCGATGTCGGCCACATAGGTCGAATCGACAACAAAGATTCGCCAGGCACTCCATGCATCGTCGGCATCCCACCTCGGCCCCTCGGTCTGGAATCCGCGGACATCGAACGTACAGGCCGTGAAGGCGGCATCGTCAGGCCAACTTTCAGGATAGACGGCTGCTGCCAGGAAATGGCCCGTCCACCCTTCGTAAGTCGTCCACGGATAGCTGAAGGCGCCGTTCTCGTCAGTGACGACGTTGAAGGTCTGGTCGCCTCCCTCGGCATTACGGACGACAAGCTTCAGCTGGCTGAAGGCATTCTTCGCGCCGGCAATCTGCCCCGTGAAGCGCACCACATCGCCCACGTCGTAGAGCGTTTTGTCCGTCGCAAGCGTGGCTGTATAGGGCGGGACCACCTTTATCAGATAGGAAGCGGAAGCCGTATTGTTGTCGTAGTTGGTTTCCTTGAAGGCACGCGAGCTGTTCACCCATGCCTGGGCAGTAACCTCAGTGACATAGTCGGTGACGGCAATCGTGGGTGTCAGTCGTAGCGACTGGCCCACAGGAATTTCCTGACGAGTACGGTACTCCCAACTTCCCCCCTTCCACGGCCCGGAAACGGTCACATCCAGACCTGACGGCATAGGTTGATTGCCCTTGTTGGCAATGACGATAACTGCCTGCACCGAGTCCTTTGCCTGCACCTCAGTGGGCGTAATGGAGAACTCGCTGATAGAGACATCAGGGCCAGTATTGGGGTCATATTGGCTGTCGGGAACATTGCCAATGCAGACGAGTACACTCAACTGCTGTGTCTCGCCCGGAGCGATAAGACGGTCACGCCAGCACCAGCCCATGCCGCTGTCATACGAGCCATTCTCGATGTAGAGATTGTTAATCTCGACAATAGATTTATCGTGGTAGAGACCGAGGCCAAGGTCGGCCTGCTGTCCGCCATAATCCTGCCAGACATACATGGCGATGATGTTCTTCCCCTTGGGGTTGAGGGCATTGACGGCCTGCTCATTGATGTCGCGGAATTCAAGCCAGTCCATCCAGGGCTCACCCGTGTAGGCCAGCACGCCGTTGAAGTACAAGTCGCATCCACCGTCATGGACGATACGCATGCGCAAGTCCTTCAGGTCGTCGCGGCTGACGTTCAACGTCACCTCCTTACGCATCCAAAGGAAATCACTTCGCCAGTCCGTTCCCGTCGAGTGATAGGGAGCGAAAGGCGAGCGCCCCACCTTCCAGCTGCTGTCGTCGAACGAGGCGGCGTTCCAGTCGTCAGCAGGCTTCTCCATGGTGTACCGCCATGTGTCGCCTCCCTGCTCGTCAGTCTTGATAAACGTGGTGTACTCATCCTCTCCCTCAATTGCGCCATGCCAAAGCCCTTCCTGAAGGCCGAGGGCGATGTCGAGCGTCTGTCCGCCCCAGCTGTTGTAGGAGTAGGCGGCGATAGTATTGGTACCGTGGAGGTTGAGGGCGGCAAGGGCGGCATCGCTGATTTCGTAGTCATAGTATTCGCTGTAGTATTCGGGGTTACTGAAAGCAAGGACACCGTTGATATAAACCTGATTGGCGCCTTCAGCATTATGGAAAATCTTCAAGCGGAGAAAGCGGGCCTGCTCGGGGGTGATGTCGAGGTCGAAGGTACGGCGAAGCCAGATTTTACGGTTGTCGCCCTCCCAGGGGGTGCGCACATGACTGCGTCCCGATGTGCCGAAGCCTGCAACGCCCTCGCTCCAACCACTATCGTTGAAGTCCGGAGCCGTCCAACCTGCAGCAGGCTCCGTGAAGGTGTAGCGCCACCTTTCCGAGATATCCTCGGACTCAGGAGCGATAATGGCCTGGGTGAAGTCACTGGGATGCCATCGTGGGCAGGTATAATCGCCCGCAACAGCCCTGCTACTGGAGTTCTGGCCATATTGGCCGAACCAGTAGCCATCCACATCGCTTACGCCCGAGCGGTTCTTAAACAGGAACTGAAGGGTAGCAGCCTCTTCAGGATTCAAGCTGCTGGCCATCTCCAGCCCGAAGGGATTGCCATTTTTGTCGCGCACCAGCGTGATAGGTGCCAGATCGTAATCGCCAAGGGACAGGTCGGCACGACTGCCCAGTGAAAAGGTGTGGGGGGTTTCGTCCGTATTGGTCACGTTGTAGACGACGTGGGCATATTCGCCCAGCGGCTCAAGGGTTACCTTCACATCCAGTCCGTGGGCTCTGCCCGTCAGAAATTCGTTGCGGTACCACTGGTAATTCTCATTGTCGCCCATCCGGATGCAATCTTCCATACGGTCTGTGTACCAGCTTTTTATATCGCTTGCCCAGATGCCGTCGTCTTCGTCATCCACACGGATGGCCGTAATATAGCCGCCACCGTCATAAGTGGAGCTGTAATAGCTGCTATTGAACTTGCCCAGGATATCAAACACAGCGCTGTCGTTCCTCACCCAGAGGCTGGTTGTACCCAGACGGGAGTACTCATCAGGCAGGTCGCCGTCGGTGTAGATGATACGTTGAGGAGCCTTCAGCACCTTGGCAGGAGCATAACTGCGTGTGGGCGAATCCACACGGTCGGTCTGTGCCGAAAGCGGGGGCAGGACAATCGTCAAAGCCACGAAGCTAAGCACAAGATTTTTAAGAGTTTGGTGTTTCATAGCAACTGGTATTAATTCAAATTTTTTACAAAGATAACAAAAGTTTTTCAATCCACCAAATTGGGGCGAAAAAAGAAGGACGGAATCTTCGGCAACTCATTCGTGACTCAATTCCCCATGTCTTATTGCCCACAGCCTCCCCCCAAAAGGGGTGTTTTCATTCCCCATCGGGCCGCCTTTTCATCCCAATGGACGGCAAAATTATTCCACTGGGCTGTGATTTTATTCCAATGCGTTACGATTTTATCCCAGTATTCTACAGAGCCATTCCAAGGGGCTGTGCGAACACGCAAAAGGGGCTTTTTGGGGAAAAAGGCTGTTATTTGGCGTATGACGGCACGGACATCTCAACTCGGCCTCCGTACGGCAAAAACCGCAGCATCGAAAAAAAATGGCGTTAAATCGATTTTTTCGGAAAAAGTGTTGCAGGATTGAAAAAAAAGTTGTATCTTTGCAGAGTTAAACAGATAATATAAATTGATAGCTGAAGATTGAAGATATATGATACTTGAACAAGACAGAATCGTAAAAGTCAACATCGCGGAGGAGATGCGCTCGTCGTACATCGACTACTCCATGTCCGTCATCGTCAGCCGTGCCCTACCCGACGTCAGGGACGGCCTGAAGCCGGTGCATCGCCGTATCCTATATAGTATGTTGGAGCAGGGTAACACCTCCGACAAGGGCTACCGCAAGAGCGCCCGAACGGTGGGCGACGTGATGGGTAAGTACCACCCCCACGGCGACAGTTCCATCTACGGCGCATTGGTGCGTATGGCTCAGGACTGGGCCATGCGCTATACGCTGGTGGACGGTCAGGGCAACTTCGGCAGCATCGACGGCGACGCCCCTGCTGCCATGCGTTACACCGAGGCCCGACTGGAAAAAATGGGCGAGGAAATGATGCAGGATCTCTACAAGGATACCGTCGACTTCCAGCCCAACTACGACGACAAGGACACCGAGCCCACCGTACTCTCCACCCGCATCCCCGGCCTGCTCGTCAACGGTGCCACAGGCATCGCCGTCGGCATGGCCACCAACATGCCCACGCACAACCTGGGCGAAGTTATCGACGGATGCGTCGCCTATATCGATAATCCCGACATCACCGTCGAAGAGCTGATGCACTTCGTGAAAGCTCCCGACTTCCCCACCGGAGCCTATATCTATGGCCTCAGTGGCGTGCGCGAAGCCTATGAGACAGGCCGCGGACGCATTGTTATGCGCGCCAAGACAGAGATAGAAGTCACACCCACGCACGAGAAAATCGTCGTCACGGAAATTCCCTATAACGTCAACAAACGCGAACTCATCGAATACATCGCTGCCCTGGTGAGCGACAAACGCATCGAAGGCATCAGCAATGTCAACGACGAGAGCGACAAGGAGGGCATGCGAATCGTCATCGACCTGAAACGCGACGCAAATTCAGGCGTGGTGCTGAACAAGCTGTTCAAGATGACCCAGATGCAGGCCGCATTCAACGTCAACGCCGTCGCCCTCGTCCATGGGCGCCCCAAGGTATTGACACTCAAGGATTGCATCCGCTACTTTGTCGAACACCGCCATGACGTCACCATCCGCCGCACGAAGTACGACCTGCGCAAAGCCCAGGAACGTGCCCATCTGGTGGAAGCACTCATCATTGCCTCTGACAACATCGACGAGGTCGTCCACATCATCAAGAGCGCCAAGACACCACAGGATGCCATCGCTAGCCTCATGGAGCGCTTCACACTCGACGAGGTGCAGGCCAAGTACGTCGTCGAAATGCGCTTGCGCCAGCTGACAGGCCTTATGCAGGAACAGCTCCACGCCGAGTACGAGGAGCTGATGCGCCAGATCGAGTATCTCCAGCGCGTCCTCGAAGACGACGAGCTCTGCAAGCAGATCATGAAGGACGAACTTATCGAAGTAAAGGAAAAATACGGCGACGAACGCCGCACCGTGGTCGTGCCCGCAGCGGGCGACTTCAACCCCGAGGACTTCTATGCCGACGACGAGATGGTCATCACCATCAGCCATTGCGGCTACATCAAGCGCACGCCCCTCACCGAGTTCCGCGCACAAGGCCGAGGAGGCATCGGCATCAAGGGTAGCGACACCAAGGACGAAGACTTCATCGAGCACATCTACAACACCACCAACCACAATTACATGCTCTTCTTCACCGAGAAGGGACGCTGCTATTGGCTGAAGGTGTACGACATCCCCGAAGGCACACGTCAGAGCAAGGGACGTGCCATCCAGAACATCCTCAACCTCGAGGCCGACAACAAGATTACGTCGTTCATCAACGTGCGCAACCTTAACGACGCCGAGTTTGTAAACAGCCATTACCTCATCTTCCTCACGAAGTTCGGCACCGTCAAGAAGACCTGCCTCGAGGCCTATAGCCGTCCGCGACAGATGGGCGTCAACGCCATCAACATCGAGGAAGGCGACCGCGTCATCAGCGTCGCCCTTACCGACGGCCATCAGGAAATCATCATCGCCACCCGCGAAGGCAAGGCCATCCGCTTCCCCGAGGACACCGTCCGCCCCATGGGTCGCACCGCCACCGGTGTACGAGGCGTCAGACTTGCCGGACCCGACGACGAAGCCATCGGCATGGTAGCCGTCAGCGACCCTGAGGCCGAGACTGTGCTCGTCGTCAGCGAAAACGGCTACGGCAAACGCTCCATCGTCAGCGAATACCGCTATACCAACCGTGGAGGAAAGGGTGTCAAGACCATCAACATCACCGAGAAGACCGGCAAGCTTGTCGCCATGAAGCTCGTCACCGACGACAACGACCTGATGATCATCAATAAGAGCGGTACCACCATCCGCCTCTCGATGACTGGCGTCAGTGTCATCGGACGAGCCACTCAAGGCGTCCGCCTCATCAACCTCGACAAACGAGGCGACACCATCGGCTCCGTCTGTGTGGTCGATACAGAAAAAGAGGAACCCACCGAAACGGATGAATCTTTAAACGCTAACGAAAACCCTGAGTCTAATGAAAGACAAGAGAACGAAACAGAATAATTAACTCAATTAAAAAAATTGTATTACATCATGAAAAAGGTATTATTAACGATCATGGCCGCCCTCGTCACGTTGGGCACGGCCTACGCACAGGATGCCAAGGCAGACAAGGCCGCAGCAAAGGCGCTGAAGGCTGAAATCAAGGAAGCCAACAAGACACTCAAGAAAGCCATGCAGATCTTGAGTTCTGAAGGAGGCGACATCAACGAAGCCCAGACCTACATCAATCAGGCATTGGAGAACAAGCACACCGTCTCCAATCCCGACACGTGGAACACCGCTGGACAAATCCAGGCCAAGTTCTACGACCGTGAAAATGAAAAGATGTACCTCAAGCAGCCGTACAACGAAGACCTCTTCTTCGATGCTCTCAGCAAGATGTACACCTACTTTAACAAGTGCGACGAACTCGAAAGCCAGCCCAATGCCAAGGGCAAGGTCGTCCGCAAGTATCGCGATGCTAACGCTGAGCGCCTCTTCGGCATCCGTCCCAACCTCGTCAGCGGCGGCGTCACCTACTTCAACAAAGACAATAACCAGAAAGCCTATGACCTCTTCTCGCAGTACATCGAGTCCGCCAACTATCCCATGCTCGCAAAGTACAACATCGCAGAGACCGACTCGTTCCTCACCGTTGTCAGCTACTACGCATCACTCGCAGGCATGAAGATGGAGGACTACAACAAGGCCCTCAAGTACATCGACAACGCCCTTGACGACCCCGAAGTCGGCGAACAGGCCATGATGTACAAATGTATGTCCTACGCCAACATGGGCGACACCCTCACGTGGATTGAATGCCTCAAGGACGGCGTGCAGCGCTATCCCAGCAAGGAGTATTTCTATAGCAATCTTATCAGCTACTACAGCACCCACAACAAAGACGCTGAACTCATCGCCTTCGCTGATGAAATGCTCGAGAAAACGGGCCTCCCCATCTTCTCCTTCGTCAAAGGCTTTGTAGCCCAGAACGCCAAGAACTACGAAGAGGCCATCAAGTACTACAAGGATGTCATCGAGAAAGACCCCAACTACACCGGTGCCTATCGTAACCTCGCTATCTGCTACTGCCAGATGGCACAGGACAAGAGCGACTCCATCTCCAACCTCAACATGAAGAGCAAGGAGTACAAGGCCGGCATGGAGGAAGTCAAAGACTGGTATCGTCTTGCCCTGCCTCTTTACGAGAAGTTACGCGCCCTCGACGACGGCAGCGATCCCGATGTGAAAGTTGCATGGCAGAGTGGTCTCTACACCTGCTACTACATGCTTAACATGGGCAAGGAATTCGAGGAAATCGAGAAGCTGATGGGACTTTAATCCCCCCACCTTCCCCACCTTACCGAACGAACCGTTTAGCACAAGAGAGGATGTATCGCGATACATCCTCTCTTATTTTTCTCCTCTCGCATCAATGCCACGAAAAGAAGGATGTGCCTCTGAAAAGCACATCCTCTTTGTTTCGTTTGCCGCAATAGTGAGCGGCAGATACTGAACTAGGATTATCGTTGATTAATCCTCCGAAGGAACTTCTGCAGCAGGAGCCTCGGTTTCAGCAGCGGGAGCATCAAAACCGGGGACAGTCTGAGCGTTGGTAGCACTTTCGTTGATGGCGCGCTCCATGACGGCGCTACCCTCAGAAACATGATGCTTCAGTCCGTAGGCTGCCGTAATGCTAAGGACAACCATAATGCCACCGAGCACCCATGTAGTCTTCTCCAGAAAGTCCGTCGTCTTGCGGACACCCATTATCTGATTGGAAGAAGCAAATGCGGAAGCTAAACCACCACCCTTTGAATTCTGGATAAGAACAATCACACACATCAGTATCGAAACGATAACGATAAGAATTACACTGATTAAGTACATTTTATTTTACCTTTTTTGATTGATTATTTCTAACTAATTTCTCTAAAAATCGAATTTGGTCTGCAAAGTAAATGCTTTTTTCTGGAAAATTCAAATAAAGTGACCGAATAATTGCAAGTGCACGGTCATATTTTTTTTGCTTGATGTAAATACGGGCTAAAGTTTCGGTCAAGAATTCGGGTTCAAGTTCCTCTTCGGAACCTTCAGATACCTCCTTCTTTTCGGGTATTTCGAGCGTTGCCGAGACATCTGCCACATCAATCTCTTGAGAAGACTGTTCGGTTTCCGATGACAATCCGACTGTCGTCAAATAGTCGGTAGCCGTAGAGTCACCCGACGCGAGCGAATCGGATTCCACAGAAATCGTCTGAAGAAAATCGTCTATCAGGCTCATCGTATGATCAGTTGAGAGCCCCTTTACTTCACCTTCATCCGTTGTGACTTGTTCCGCTGTTTGCAGGCTCTCGCTATTCAGCCCGTTTACAAAACACCACAAGTCACGACGATCGGCCACGTAAAAGACGGAACGATGGAGTTCTGTATTAAAATCGGGGTCGTGAAGCAAATAAAGATTGCATAACAACAGCAGACGCGCCTTCTGGAAATAAGGATAGCGCGCAACGATGGTGCGAAGCTGATAAAGAGTAGTGCCATTCATCCGTTTAGGATGAATGATAAGTCCATTGATATAATCAGCGTTGCCCATAGAATGAATTACCAGTTTGCCACAGTGGCATTAAAAATCTGTTCGACAATCTCATTAATCATTTGCTGAACGAGTTCCTCCTGCACATCGTTGAGTTGCTGGGTAGCATCAAACTCACGCGTTGCCGAGAACGACTTCTCAAAATCTTCCGTATGATTTTTCGTGTTCTCAAAGGCTACCTTAACCGTCATCTTCAGCTGTACCATTGCCGAGAAGCCATCCGACGAAACCGACTTGTTGAGCTGATCGTAGCCCGTTATCTCGCCCTTCAGCATCAAGTCGCCATTGCGAGAAATCTGCTTGAGTTTTGTCTGCCGGGCATAGATATCGGTAAGCGACAAGTTGAACATACTCTCCATCGGGCCCCATTGGAAAAGCGCACGATTGGCAAAATTCTCAATGGTAATGGACTTCACCTCATTATAATTAATGGATGCACCGTTGAATTTGTACTGGATAGTACACGATGCAAGCATCAACAGCATGAAGAGCACGCTAAGGAGTATGGAGCATTTGGACTTCATCTATCAAAAATCACTTATTTGCAATGCTTTGATTTTACGATAGAGCGTACGCTCGGAGATGCCAAGATCCTTTGCTGCATCTTTGCGCCTCCCGCGATGACGCTCAAGTGCACGACGGATAAGTTCACGCTCACCATCTTGGATGGAAAGCGTCTCCTCTACTGTCTCAGCCTCTTCGCCTCCGATGGATGAATGCTGAAGCCCCCCCGTACCATTTATTGGAGCCCTATAAGCCGTATCTCCCACGAAAGAGCCAGAGATATCAATAGTGGTAGCTTTGGGTTCTTGCGGGAACTCAGATCTAGGCATGTCGGCTGCCTTGTTATTCATCAGTTCGTTCAACTGCTCACGCAACTGTGCCACTTCACGACGTGTATCATACAGAATCTGAATAAAAATCTGCCGTTCGTTGGCATACGAACTATCCTTCTGGTTCTCATCCATGCCGAATGACACAGGAAGATTTTTTGCAACAGGAGGCAAATAGTCATCCAGTATATCGGCAGTAATCTCGCGCTGTTCAGATAACAGAGATATCTGCTCCGTGACATTCTTCAGCTGACGGACATTTCCCGGCCACGGATAAGACTGCAGCTTCTCCTTAGCCTCCTCCGTAAGATGAATACCAGGAAGAGTGTACTTCTCTGCAAATTCGAAGGCAAACTTCCGGAACAGCAATTCGATATCTTTAGGGCGCTCACGCAAGGCAGGAACACGAATGGGGATGGTGTTTAGGCGATAGTAAAGATCCTGACGAAAACGCCCTTTGGCGATGGCATCCGACAAATCGACGTTCGTTGCTGCCACAATACGCACATTTGTCTTTTCCACCTTCGAGGAGCCTACCTTTATATATTCGCCTGATTCCAGCACACGCAACAGACGAGCCTGCGTAGACATCGGCAATTCACCTATCTCATCCAGGAAAATCGTTCCTCCATCTGCCTCGGCAAAGTAGCCGTTTCGTTCGCTTATAGCACCTGTAAAGGCTCCCTTCTCATGGCCAAAAAGTTCTGAGTCAATCGTTCCTTCGGGAATGGCTCCGCAGTTGACTGCAATATACTTATTGTGCTTGCGGGCACTATTCTGATGAATGATTTTGGGAAAATGTTCTTTACCGACACCACTCTCGCCCGTGATAAGGACTGAGAGGTCGGTTGAAGCGACAAGCAAAGCCACGTCAATAGCACGCAACAACTCAGGCGAATTTCCGATTACGCCGAAGCGTTGTTTCGTCTCCTGTATCTTTTGACTGTTCATTGCTGCTCTTCGATGGAGTCGAGTTTCAGTTTGTCACTATCGTCACGTCTGTCGAAGAAGGTCTTGCGCAGAGGATTACGATGCACAGCCTTCTCGTTACGACGCAAGCGGAAGACATCGATAGCCTGATAAATGGCGTTGCGGAACGAAGCCTCAGAAGCCTCGTTCTTGCCCGTAATGTCATAGGCTGTTCCATGATCGGGCGACGTGCGGACGAGGGGCAGCCCTGCCGTATAGTTGACGCCTTCGTCCATTGCCAAGAGCTTGAATGGAATAAGTCCCTGATCATGATACATGGCGATAATGGCGTCGAACTTAGTGTAAGCGCCGGAGCCCCAGAATCCGTCGGGAGAGAACGGACCAAAGCAGAGAGCGCCCTCAGCACGAGCTTCGGCTATGGCAGGACTGATGACCTCCTGCTCCTCCTTGCCCAGCAAACCCTCGTCGCCTGCATGGGGATTGAGTGCCAAAACTCCGATACGGGGTGACGAGAGGGCGAAATCCTCTTTCAGGGAACGAGACAGGAGAGTAATCTTTTCCTTCACAAGCTCCTTGGTTATCAGCGAGGGAACTTTGCTCACAGGTTCATGGGCGGTAACAAGTGCCACACGCAAATTGTCCTTCACAAACATCATCAGCGCCTTACTCCCCTCCCCGATTCGCTCTTCGAGGTATTCGGTATGTCCATTAAAGTGGAACGAGTCTGACTGAATGGTGCTCTTGTCAATAGGAGCCGTGACGAGCACATCGTACCCTCCCTTCTTCCAATCATCCACCGCTTTCTCAAGGGCATCCAAAGCTGCCTTTCCAGCCTCTGCCGAAGGACGTCCAAGCTCTACCTTCACCTCCTCTTCGTTGCAGTTGATGACGTTAATGCGTCCATCGACGATTTCTGAAGGATTGTTGATGATGGTAAACGTCACGGGCAAATCCAACGCCTTGCGATGATACGTCATAATTTTCGGCGAACCGTAGATGATGGGCGTACAGATGTCCAGCATAGTCGGGTCGGAAAAAGTTTTCAGAATGACTTCATAGCCGATTCCGTTGACGTCACCCTGCGTAATGGCGACTCTTATTCTCTGGTTTTCCATTTTTATCTCAAATAATTGTAATTTGTCAAATTGTTTATTTGTTGGGTTTCTCAGGTGAAACGGAGATTTCATCAAGGCCGAAGGTGAAGTCCTCCACATTCTGCTCGTTGGGCAGGGCAAGGGTGTAGAGCGTTGCCTCCATCGTGCGGATGAGGTTGCGCTTCAGCGACTCGGGGGCATAGACAAAGCCCTCGACAACCACCACGCGGTTATTGGCTACATCCACGCGGCTGTGCGAGACAAACGGTCCGCCCATGTGGTCACCCTCCACGCGCCAGAGCCCACGGGCTATCTGAGCATATTCGCCATGCACGGTACCGTCGACGACATCCACAAACTTGTGCTGCGTGGACATGTAGCTGCCTTCAGGGCCGCCTGGAATGTTGGCTTTCATAACAGAGTCGCGCTTCTGCATGTAGTATTCCAGCGTAAAGGTCTTGGGACTGGTGTAGGGATAGGTGTAGATGACGAAGTTCATGTCCTTCGTTCCACGATTGGTCGAGGCCCAGAAGAAGTCCTTGCCCTCTTTGAATTTGTTGAGTTCCACAGGAACCCACACCGTGCAGCCGAACATCTGCTCCACCTTCTCCGTCACAGTAGGATTATGGGTCCCTTCAAGATACTCCACCTGACGGTTGAACTCTGCGCGGTTGAAGAAGTCCAGCAATTGCTGCCCGTTCTTCCTCAGGAAGTCAGCAAGCTGGTCCTCGTCGTGTGCCTGCAGGGTCATCACCATCTGCCCGCGTGCATAGACGTTGCGGGTAAACTTGTATTTTGCTGACGAATAGATGGTCTGAATGTCCGTCTGGATGATGTTGCGGAACACCTTGAACATATTGCCGAAGTTTGAGGGGGCGATACGCGTCATGCGGAACTGCCGCTCAGGCTGAGCCACGCCAGGGAGGTCGGTATCGAGCACCTCGAATAGCGCGCGCCCCACAGGACGCTCCCATTGGGCATCGTCCATCAGGACAAGAAGCTCGTAGGGTGCGCCTCCGGCCTGGGGCTGGAGGGAAACTGTTTTCTTTTTCTTCTTGGCCTTATGCTTGACTCTCACTATCCTGCCCTTTCCCTCTGAGGAATCGGCATCTGAAGCGCTGCCCTTGGGCTGGCATCCGCCCAGCACGAGCATTATCGCTAATAGGAAGAATAACGTCTTTTTCATCTCTTTATAAGGTGTTTAGTTTTTTTCCGTTTCTTGCTGTGCTCAACATTCCGCAGGCTGCCATCACGTCCTCGCCACGCGATGCACGGATGGTGGTGAAGACACCGTGCTGTGTCAGGTAGTCGCGGAAGCGAATCATGCCCTCCATATCCGTGCCTTCGAGGTCGGTATCGGGTATCCGATGAAAGCGGATAAGGTTGATGCGGCATTGCAGACCCTCCAGCAGGCGAACCAGACGGCGTGCATCGGCAGGGCTGTCGTTGACCCCGCGGAACAGGATGTACTCAAAGGAGAGGCGTCGCTGTCCGCTCCAGTCGTAACGGCGCAGGGTGTCAAGCATTTCCGTCATCGGCCAGAGGCGTTCGGCAGGCATAAGCGAACTGCGCACCTCGGGCGACGAGGCATGGAGGCTGATGGCAAGGTGGCACTCCGTCTCGCGGATAAAACGCTCCAGCGTGTTCTTGATGCCTACGGTAGAAACCGTTATGCGGCGTGGGCTCCAGCCCATGCCGGGCGTTGAGGTCATTAACGAGAGCGCCTTCAGTACAGCATCGAGGTTGTCCATTGGCTCGCCCATACCCATCAGCACCACGTTGGTGAGCGACTCGCTGTGAGGAACGGCAAGCACCTGATTCAGGATATCGCCTGCGCTGAGGTTTCCGTGCCAGCCCTGACGGCCTGTCATGCAGAAGGCACAATGCATCTTGCAGCCCACCTGCGACGAGATGCAGAGCGTAGCCCTCTCGCCATCAGGAATATACACCGCCTCCACGAAAAGACCCCCTCTCCGCTCCCCCGTGAGGGAGAGAACCTCGCTATCGCTCGGAAGCTGCGAGACAATCTCTCCCCTCCCTTCACGGGAGGGGTTGGGGGTGGGTCTTTTGTTGACCTCAAAGAGGTACTTCACCGTGCCGTCGGAACTGCTGACTGCCTCTACGGGAGGATTGATGCCTGTGACGAAACGTGCAGAAAGCCTTTCGCGTGCAGCCTTCGAAAGATTCGTCATTTCGTCAATCGAAGCCACACGGCGCGCATAGAGCCACTCCATCATCTGCTTGGCAGCATACGACGGCAGCCCCTCATCGCGACAGACCTCTTGCAGTTCTGCCAGCGACAAGCCAATAAGGCTCAGTTTATTATCTTTCTCGTCGTCACACATAGGCGCACACGCATCCATTTTAGCTTGCAAAAATAGTGGAAAAAGGCCGAACGACAAAATTTATTCAGTATTTTTAAAAGAACGCGTGCATTAAGGACTTCCAAACGCAAGGAAAAAACCGGTTATCCTATTTGCTATTTTTAAAACTCCAATTGGAAGAGAATAACACTCCAATTGGTGGAGAATGAAACTCCAGCTGAAGAAGAATGAAACTTCAATTGGAGTTTTAAAACATTTGCTCAACCGGATGAAAAAAATCCCTACGATGACAAGACAACTTTTCCCCCTCCGATATTTCATATTCCAGAAAAAATGGGTATCTTTGCCGTCGAAAAAACGAATGTATGAAACCGAGAATAGACTGTTTTATCCCCTATGTGGACGAGGCACAGGCTACGGCCCTCAGCAACGTGTTTGAAAAAGAGCCTTTGGTGGGCGACGTGGTGTTCCTGAGAAACGACGACGAGCCCGAGGGCACACCTTTCATCCCCCTGCATAAGGCTATGGCAACGAAGGCCGTGGTCAGCATGGCGAAGACGTCGGAACAGGACTACCTGCTGCTCTGCACCCAATCTGCGTCGATTACGCTGGGACATCGGGCTCTGGAGCGGATGGTGAGTGTGGCCGATGCCACAGGTGCTGCGATGGTCTATGCCGACAGGAACAAGGCTGTCCCTGTCCCTACCATCGACTACCAGCAAGGGGCGCTGAGGGACGACTTCGACTTCGGCCCGCTCGTCTTGCTTCGTCGAAAGACCGTATGCGACTTCGTGGCCTCAAGGCCTGAGGAGCTGACGTTTGCCGGATTCTATCAGCTGCGTCTGTTCCTTTCGCGCAAGGGGTGCATCGTGCATATCCCTGAATACCTCTATGCTGAGGTGGAGACCGACAACCGCACCTCGGGCCAGAAGCAGTTCGACTACGTGGATCCGCGCAACCGAGCCATACAGATAGAAATGGAGCGTGCCTGCACGGAGCACTTGCGGCATATCGGCGCCCTGATTGATGCCTCCACACTCCGCACCATCGACCCGACGGAAGGCGTTTTCCCCGTTGAGGCAAGCGTCATCATTCCCGTCAGAAACCGCGAGCGTACCATTGCCGACGCCATATGCTCGGCCTTGCAGCAGAAAACCGACTTTGCCTTCAACATCATCGTTGTCAACAACCACTCTACCGACGACACACATAAGAAGATTGCTGAAGCAGGCAAGCTGGCAAACGGACAAGTCGTTGAGCTCATCCCCGAGCGGACCGACCTGGGCATCGGGGGCTGCTGGGATTTGGCTGTACGTCACCCGCTGTGTGGACGCTATGCCATCCAGCTCGATTCAGACGACCTCTACTCGTCCCCCAACGTGCTGCAGACCATCGTCGAGGCCTTCCGTCGCGAGCGTTGTGCCATGCTCATCGGCAGCTACGAGCTGTGCGACTTCAGCCTCCGTCCCCTTCCCCCGGGCCTCATCGACCATAAGGAATGGACCGATGAGAACGGCATGAACAACGCCCTGCGTATCAACGGACTGGGTGCTCCACGCTGCTTCTATACCCCTGTCATCCGCGAGATCGGATTCCCCAATGTCTCCTACGGCGAGGACTATGCCGTAGGGCTTGCCATCAGCAGAACCTACCGCATCGGACGCATCTACGAAAGCCTCTATCTCTGTCGACGCTGGGAGGGCAACAGCGATGCCGCCCTCAGCCCCGATAAGGTCAACCGCAACAACACCTACAAGGATTTCATCCGTACCGTAGAATTGAGCTGTCGTCAAGAGTTAAGCATTAAGAGTTAAGTAGAAGTGGCAGATTTCTTTTCATCCCAACTGGCTGCATGGCCCCTTGCCCGCACAAATGCCGAGGCGTTGAATCATGTGCTTACGCGAAGGCTCGTCATTCCCGGCTTCGACTGCCCTGTTCTTGTCCAGCACAATCCTGCGCGCATCCGCAACACAGCTGCAAACGTAGATAAAGCAACCCTGAGCGAACGCCCCTGCTTCCTCTGCCCGCAAAACCGCCCTGCTGAACAGGAGGCGCTCCCCCTCTGCGAGGGTTGGGAATTGCTCGTCAACCCCTTTCCTATTTTAAAAGAGCATTACACCATCGTCTCCACCCATCATCAGCCACAAACACTTCAAGGCGTTCTGCCCGTCATGCAGCAAGCGCAAAAGCAACTGGGCGAAGACTTCATGGTCTTCTATAACGGCCCTCATTGCGGAGCCTCTGCCCCCGACCATCAGCACCTGCAGGCCGGGCGTTGGAAGGGCGTGCCGCTCGTTGAATACGTCATTTCCCATGCAACGGAGTTCTCTTCGCCTACGGAAATAGCTCCCCTGGGCTTCAAGGTCATCGTAAACGGCGTCCTTCAATCTTATTCTGACGACGTCAACCTCATCCTGGTTCACGGTCTTCTTATTATTATCCCCAGAAGGAAACATCGCCCCGCTTGTTTCTTCCGCTCCGATGAGCATCAGCGTCTCATCAGCCCAGGCGCGCTGGATATGTGCGGCCTGTTGATAGCCCCTCGACGTGATGACTACGACAACCTCACCCCTGAAGAAGCACGCGACATCCTCCTCCAATGCGGGCAGCAGAAGGAGCCCACCATCAGCGTCGGCATCATGCGCGCGAAGGAGATTCATTACGAGCAGCACGACAACGACTTCACCCTGCATGGCGTCACCATCGGCAAACAATTCCATTGGGAGCAGCAGGAGGAACAACGCTTCGAAGGTACTCTGCGCCTTGTCCCTGAGCAAGACGAGACGTGGGCCGTGAACGATATTCCCCTGGAGAAATACCTGAAGAGCGTCATCTCTTCTGAAATGAACCCTCAGGCTCCCCTTGAGTTCTTGAAGGCGCATGCCATCGTCTCGCGCAGCTGGCTCCTCGCACAACTGGAAAGACCCACCCCCATTCCCTCCCACAAAGGTGGGGAGCTCTCTCCCCTACGAGAGATCGGGGAGAGGATCTGTTGGTACGACCGTGAGGACCATACGCTCTTCGACGTTTGTGCCGATGACCATTGCCAACGCTATCAAGGCCTTGCCCGCATTACGGATGCTGCCATCCGAGCCACAGCCGAAACTCGTGGACAGGTGCTGACGTACGAAGGGCACGTCGTTGATGCCCGCTTCAGCAAATGCTGCGGAGGCACTACGGAAGTTTACGAAACCTGTTGGGACGACACACCCCATCCCGAGCTTGCCTCCGTCTGCGACTGCGATGCCGAAGGCCATCCCTTCTGCGACACGCACGATGATGCCCTCCTGCGCACCATTCTCAACAACTACGACACATCTACCCACGATTTCTTCCAATGGGAAGTGCGCTACACGCCTGAACAACTCGGCAATCTCATCAAGGAAAAGAGTGGTATTGATTTTGGCACCATTACCGACCTCACCCCCATCGAACGTGGTGTCTCAGGCCGCATCAGCAAGCTCAAGATCATCGGTACCCATTGCACGCTCATCATCGGCAAGGAACTCGAAATACGCCGCATTCTCTCCCCCACCCACCTCTACAGCAGCTGCTTCACCCCCACTTTAAAAGACGGTTTTTGGACGCTCAACGGACGTGGTTGGGGACATGGCGTCGGCATGTGCCAGATAGGCGCAGCCGTCATGGCCTCACGAGGTTACACCTGCGACGAAATCCTCCATCACTACTATCCCAATACCACCATCGAAAGGCTCTGGGACTAACCACATAATGAAACTAAGAGAGACAGAATTCCGGATTCCTGTGGCGATGGCGACAGCCTTTGTTGCAGTTGCTCCACTTCAGGCTCGCAATATGCAGGAAAGTAGGCCTAACATCGTCCTTTTCATGGTCGATGATATGGGTTGGCAGGATACATCCGTACCCTTTTGGACACAACGCACGCCACTCAACACCACCTACGAGACGCCGAATATGGAACGTTTGGCACAGCAGGGAATGCTCTTCACACAAGCCTACGCCAGCCCCATCAGTTCGCCCAGCCGATGCTCGCTGCTGACGGGAGCCAACGCGGCCCGCCATCGCATTACAAACTGGACATTCCGAAAGAATCAAATGACGGATGAACCAGATGGACTGCTTTCTCCGCCCGACTGGAACTACAACGGCGTCAGCCAAACGGAGGGAACACCCAACACCTTCGTAGCTCGTTCCTTTGTAGATATCCTTCATTCGGCAGGTTATCATACTATCCATTGCGGCAAAGCGCATTGGGGCGCACAGGATTCACCCGGCGAATCGCCCATACACTTTGGCTTTGATATAAACATTGCCGGTCATGCTGCCGGAGGTCCTGCCACTTATCTGAGTGAGCGCAACTTCGGCCATGATGCCAATGGCAACCCCATAGCGCAGTTCGCCATCCCAGACTTACAGAAATACTGGGGGACTGGTACCTTCCTTACAGAGGCGCTGACGCTTGAAGCACTTGCAGCACTTCAAGAATGGAAAACGGATAAGGAACATTGCCCCTTCTTCCTTTATTTGTCCCACTATGCCGTCCACATCCCTATTGACCGTGACATGCGCTTCTACGAGAAATACCGCAAAAAGGGGTTATCGGAAAAAGAAGCAGCATACGCCTCGCTCATTGAAGGGATGGACAAGAGCCTGGGAGACGTCCTCGACTGGCTCGACCAAAACGAACTAACGGAGAATACCATTGTCCTTTTCATGAGTGACAACGGTGGCTATGCGACAGGCGTGGAATGGCGTGATGAACCGCTCTTTACACAAAATGCCCCTCTGCGAAGCGGCAAGGGTTCGTTGCTTGAAGGGGGCATCCGCGAACCGATGATTGTACGGTGGCCCGGTGTTGTCAGAGGCCACACGCGCTGCGATAGTTACCTGATTATTGAAGATTTCTTTCCCACGATTCTTGAGATGGCTGGCATACGACGTTATCGGGTGCCACAAACCATCGATGGGCACAGCTTCGTTTCGCTACTGAAGGGAAGCGGGAACCCCTCCCGCAGACGTACATTGATATGGAACTATCCGCATGTGTGGGGGAATCGCGGCCCAGGCATCGACCTGAACTGCGCTATCCGCAAGGGTGACTGGAAGCTCATCTACTACTACAAAACTGGACGGAAGGAACTCTACAATATCCGTAAGGATATCGGCGAAGAACACAACCTCGCAGCCGAACGTCCCGACCTTGTCCGCCGTCTCTCCCGTCAGTTAGGCAAGCGACTTCGTGCCATGAAAGCACAGCGCCCTACCGTCCAAGCTACCGGAAAGCTATGCCCCTGGCCCGATGGCAAGTGAAAAGACAGGGGCTAATAACACAGAATTGAACGGCAACGAAAAAAAAGTGCGATTTTTCTTGCATGATTGTTTTCAATTCGCTAATTTCGCCCCGAAAAAGTAGTTTTCTTTTTATCAACTTAAAAATCGTATTATTACTATGGGTTACAAAATCATTGACGTAGAAGGTATCGGCCCCGTGTATGCTGAAAAGCTGCAAGCTGCCGGAGTTAACACAACTGAAGACTTGCTTGAGAAATGCGCCGCCAAGAAAGGCCGCGTGGCTATGGCAGAAGCTACAGGCATCAGCGAGAAGCTCATTCTGAAATGGACAAATCATGCCGACCTGTTCCGCATCAAGGGCATTGCCGGTCAGTTTGCCGAACTGCTTGAAGCTGCTGGAGTGGACACCGTCAAGGAGTTCCGTCATCGCGTTCCCGCTAATCTCCAACCCAAACTCGTCGCCGTTAACGAGGAGAAGAACCTCTGCAACCGCGTTCCCGCCGTTTCCGAACTGGAGAAAATGATTGCTCAGGCTAAGGAACTCGAACCGCTGATTACCTATTAAACCTTCTCTCTCCAAGATTGTCTATTAAGGGAAGAAGTTCAACCTTCTTCCCTTGTTTTTAAAAATATCAAAAAAAAGTTGGTAGTTCGCTGAAAACGCCGTACCTTCGCGGCTGAAAATAGTATAAACAATTTAATTCGAGAAAAAATGGCTTACATTATTACTGACGATTGCATCAAGTGTGGAACTTGTATTGATGAATGCCCCAACGAGGCTATCTCTGAAGGCGACACCAAGTACATCATCGACCCCGAAGCTTGTGTCGATTGCGGCACCTGCGCCGACGCTTGCCCCTCCGAGGCCATCCGTCCCGCCTAAAAAGAGTATTAAGGTCATAAGACCATAAAGTCAAAATCAAAAGAGAGCGCCCTCGCTAATGCAAGGGCGCTTTCTTTATCATTCAGGGAGTGCTTAAAGCAGCAACGTCACATCACGAACATAAACCAGCGATAGAGCGCAATGGCAATAAAAACAACTGCCACCGTGCGGACCCAAGCAGGAACGCGCTCCCACGCAGAGAAGGCAACGGTAACGCGACGATTCTGCGTAAGGTTGACCTTCATCGATATCATCTGTTCGTAGCGCGCCAGGTTAACGGCACGGAGGGTGTATTCTCCGGCAGGTAACGTCAGCCGGTAGTTCGTTCCCTCCTTGGCGAAGAAGGCATCGCGCTCGTTAATGATAATTTTCGAGTCGTCTTTACATTCTATCAGCAATTTGTACGTCAATCCCTCTGCCTCGGCATTTTCATTGCCATCCTGTTTTACACGGAAAATGGCAATGGGCGTGTCGGCCCATTCGCCGCTGACAGGCAAAGCAGCAGGCAACGCTTCGGCGGCCTCCTGAGCTTGCACAAATGCCAGCGATTCCGCTTCGGCACGAGCTTCGTCGGACATCAGCACGCTCTTACGGATGAGCCGTGTACAACGACGCCACAACCAGATGTCGCAGGCAATAAAGACCACAAATACGGCTGTGTAAATGCGGCTCTCGCCCAACGTCTCCATCCAGAAGGCAAACGTATCGAACAGCCCGTGTGCCACAACGGGAAGCACAAGGCTGAGCACCATGTAGCGCGTGCGGTTCTCGGGATGGAATTTGCCCATCGAGAAATAATAGCCCATGATAACGGCAAAGAGGAAGTGGGCAGGCACAGAAAGTAGCGCTCGACTGACGGCAGTCCCCATCGTTCCTGGAAGGACATACATGATATTCTCCAAGCAGGCAAAGCCCATCGAAATGAACACAGCATAGACGATGCCATCGATGTATTCATCGAACTGAGGACTGCGCCAGATGAGGATATAAAGGAAGAGCCACTTGAAGAATTCCTCAGGTATGCCAGCCTCAAAGAAACTGACTTTCATACATTGCGCCAACCCGACAGGCTGACCCGAAGGTCCGAAAGGCGACATTACCACCATGACGCTGATGGCACTTAGCACGCCATAGCGGAAGGCCTTGAAAAGCTGTTCCGTGGGTTCTGGCGCTTTCTTGTCCTTCATATAAATATAGAACAAGAGGTACAGGACAGGCGCTATGGCAGCAAGGAGCTTAATTAACATTTTTGAGAGTTAATACAGACAAAACAATGAGTTTATGCTTCAGGGGTTTCTTCTACCGCTTCGGCTGCAGGCGTTGCCTCTTTCTTTGAGCCGAGATACTGGGGCAAGTTCATACCTGCGAGGTCAAAGAGGTCCCCAAGAGGAGGAACGGACTTCATCAAGCCGCTGATGAAATTGGCTGTCGAGCCCTTTCCGTCCTCGCCCTTCGTGCCATTGTCCCAGACGGTGACGTGATCGATGTTGATACCCTTGACCGCTTCCACCTGTGTGCTGACGAGCTCAGGCAGTTTGTCAAGCAAAAGCAACATATATGCTTTGTTGGCATCGCCGCCTGCCGCCTGTACCATCTTGTCGTAACCTTGAGCCTGCTTGGTAAGGATTTCATACGAACCCTTACCCTGGGCCTCCATCTTGGCAAACAGAGCATCGGCCTCACCTTTTGCCTTTACGCGGGCACGCTCAGCCTCTGCCTCAGCCTCGATGACGATACGCTGTTTCTCCACCTCCTGCGGCACGATGACGTTGGCCTGCTGGGTACTGCGCTCACGCTCGGCACGGGCAAGCTCGGCTTCACGCTCTGCGGCGTATGCTTCCTGGAGGGCATGAGCCTGCTGCACCTTCTCAGCTGCCACAGCCACACGCAGGGCCTCAGCCTCTTTCTGACGACGCGAGGCGTTGGAGTTAGCAATCTCAATCTGGGCCGCATTCTCACCCTGGACAGCTATGGCATTGGCCTCACTCGTACGGATACGGGTATCACGGACAGCCTCAGCCTTACCAATCTCACCGTACTTGTCCTGTTCGGCTACGCTCACTTTGGCCTCGTTGATGGCCTTGGCAGCAGCCTCCTTACCAAGTGCCTCGATGTAGCCGCTCTCGTCCTTGATGTCGGTGACATTCACGTTGATAAGACGCAAGCCTATCTTCTTCAGTTCCACCTCCACGTTCTTTGAGATGGCCTCAAGGAACTTGTCACGGTCACTGTTGATTTCCTCGATGCTCATGGTAGCGATGACCAGACGAAGCTGTCCGAAGAGAATATCACGAGCCAGCTCCTGGATTTCATTAGCGCTGAGTCCCAGCAAACGCTCGGCAGCGTTGTTCATCGAGTCGCTCTCCGTGCTGATACCCACCGTAAAGCGGCAGGGAACGTCCACGCGGATGTTCTGTTTAGAAAGGGCATTCGTCAGGTTTGCATCGATGCTGATGGGCGTAAGGTTCAGATAAGCATAGTCCTGAATGATAGGCCATACGAACTTACCGCCGCCATGAATACACTTGGCACTTCCGCCACCCGTCTTACCATAGACAACAAGAATCTTGTCGCTGGGGCAACGCCGATAGCGACGGATAACGGCTGCTACCATCACGAATACTACCACGACGAGCAGCATAATCAAAAAGAATGGATTTGTCATACTCATTACTATATTTGTTATTAGTTATTTAGATCTGATACTTGCTCTCATTCTCAAATGCCTTCCACCTTGACGGTATCGGAGTTGATAACCGAGACAACTTTTGCCTTCGCACCCGTCGGTATAGCGGCACTCTGTGCAACGGCCTCCAACTCATGTACTGAGCCGCGCACGCTCACCATCACCTTGCCCGAGCCTTCGCCCGAAGCAGGGATTCGGAGATAGACATCGGCAATCTGGCCAACGGTTTCCTCAATGTGGAACGTCTTATCGACACCCAGTTTCATCACCTGGCGGATGATGACAACCCACACCAGCACAAACAATAGGCCAACGCCCACGGCTGCCAGTTGAATCCATAACGATGAAGGAATCAACGATTTGAATACGACACCTGCCCATCCGTAGCCTAACAGGAAATTAACCAAATTCTTCAAACTGAAGAATCCCGAAATACCTTCGTCGGCATCCAGCCCTCCGGTATCGACATCCGTATCGTTGTCCAAACCGACAAACGTCATTATCGTCTGAATCACAAAAACGATACTGGCCACAATAGCCACACCCCAGAATACTTTCTGTGCCCCGTCAAGGGCATTCCATGCTTCTATCATATGTTTTTACTTATTTAATTATACGACTTTTTTGTTTTCAGAGTGCGAAGATAAGACTTCGTGCGCGAATTACCAAATTTTTTTTGCATTATCGCAGGCTAATTCGTATTTTTGCAGCGAAAAGAAGAAAACAAGCCATATTATGCAGACTTCAATGATGAGCACGCTGCTTTCCATGCCCCTTTTCCAGGGGCTGACGATGGACGAGCTGATGAAAGTACTGGCGCAAGTACGTCCCGACTTTCTCCATTTCAAGGACAGCACAATCCTGCGTCAAGGGGAGTCCCACACCCGTCTGCTGTACGTGCTGCGAGGATGCGTCGTGCGCGAAATGTCTGCCCCACAAGGGAGGTACAGCATCTCTGAGGTTATTGACGAGCAGACATTTATCGAAATCAGCAGCCTTTTCGGACGCGACACTGCCCTGCGCGCCAACTATCGTGCTCAAGGCGAGGTCACGCTGTTAGCCTTCGACAAAAGCTACATGTTCAACGTCTTCGGCCAGTTCAGCATCGTGCAACTCAACATCCTCAATCTCTATTGCGCCTGTGCCCAGGCTCTGAACGAGCGGCATGTTTCCCCTCCTCTTGGCGACGACATCCACGCGCACTTCTGCCACTTCGTCCGTAGCCTATGCGAAAATCCGCGAGGAGAAAAGCAACTGAAGATTACCCGTGCTGACCTTGCCGAGTATCTTGGTTGCAACCGTCGACGGATGTCTGAAATCATCGTCTCGTGGCAACGTGCCGGCCTCGTCACCATCTCCTACAGCTGCATCATCATCCCCGACCTTCCCCGTCTCACGCTATACGAGCAACAAACGACATAATTCTTCTGTCCATCCGTCAATGCCAGACATGAAGTCACCACGCAATAAAACGATGACGCTGAGCGAGGCTGAGCGGAAGGAACTGAGGAAACGGCTCTTCTCGGTACGCCGTATGCCGCAGGGGTTTTCCGATGTCACCATCCGTGCTGACTTACTGAAGGTCATCGACAAGATTCCCAATCATTTTGCCGACCTCATCATCATCGATCCGCCTTACAATCTCAACAAGCGCTTCGGCACAGCTCAGTTCAAAGCGGGTTCGGACGACGATTACAGGGCTTACATCCGCTCGTGGCTGCTACGCGTCATCGACAAGCTGAAGCCCGACGGAACGCTCTACCTCTGTGGAGACTGGCGCAGCAGCGTGGTACTCTACGATGAACTGCAGCCACTCCTGCACGTGCTGAACCGCATCACCTGGCAACGCGAAAAGGGACGGGGCTCTACCCATAACTGGAAAAACGCGATGGAGGATATCTGGTATGCCGTTGCCAACCCGAAGAACTACTGTTTCCACGTCGAAACCGTCATGCAACGTCGGCGCGTCATCGCCCCCTACCGGCAGAACGGCAAACCGAAGGACTGGGAAGAGACGGACGAAGGGAACTTCCGCAACACCTGTCCATCGAATTTCTGGGACGACATCAGCATCCCCTATTGGTCTATGGCAGAGAATACCGCCCACCCCACACAAAAGCCCGAGAAGCTGATAGCCAAGCTCATCCTTGCAAGCAGCGAGCCAGGAGACATCGTGTTCGACCCCTTTCTCGGTAGCGGCACCACGTCTGTTGTAGCCAAAAAACTGGGCCGTCACTATTGTGGCGTGGAGATTGACGAGACTTACGCTTGTCTGGCCGAAAAACGCCTACTACATGCTGACGAAGACAAGTCCATTCAGGGCTATACCGACGGCGTGTTCTGGGAACGAAACACAAAACCGACTAATTCCTGATGCCATACAGATAGCCCAGCAGGGCCATCTTGCCGCGCATGGTCTCGCGGGGGGTGAATTCGCCGTTCACCCACATATAGCGGATGTTGAAGAAGCTCTCCTGCTGAGGCCAGCCACCTGTGTACCAGTCGGGATAGCAACGTCCGAGGATGATGCGTGCATCGCCCCCATTGCCCTGGCTCCACGTTTCTGTGCCATTGAAGGGTGTCTGTCCAGGATGCGAGCCAGGCACGCCGTCGTTACGCCCTGTGGTGTAGCAGTCGGTAATGTGACGTTCACCCAGCCCCGTCATCTCAACGGTGTTGGAAGGATTGCGCCCCAGGCCCCATCCAGCCTCGCTATACATGGCACGCTCCAATTCCAGGCGGCGAGCCTTGCCCGAAGCCAAGTAATGAGCCATCATCACCAACTGGAGGTTTTCGGATGTCTGCCAGCGGGGGTCGTTGGCAGTACGACGCGAAGGACGAAGATCGAGCTTTCTGACGTTGTTCTCATCGGCATGGGCAGAGACGGAGGCCTTCATATTTTCGTATAATTCAGGATAGTGGCGCTCGCGGGGACAAGTGAGATAGGCTGCCGTACCCCAAATCTGATAATAGTTGTCACGTCCCTTACTAAAGATTTTCGACGAAGCATCCTTGACGACGCTTTCCTCAGCCATGATGCGCTCCCACTCCACGTCGCCCGTGACATTGTAAAGATAGGCTGCTGCCATCTGCCGGAAGTCACGTCCCCGCATTCGGGCGCTGCCGATATCCTGCATATCGTCCAACTGCAAATCCTCCTGACGGCTGGCAAAACGAAAAGCTTTCATGGCCTCCTGCGTATAGTAGTCAAGCCATTGCCTGTTTTCCTCCTTATCCCCCGACGTCGTGCACAGGATGCGGAAGGCCTCTGCCATCATGGCGCAATTGGCGGCATTGGCCCACGCGGCCATCGTGGTACATCCCGCTTGGAACATGATGGTCCACTCCTTCGACGGATTCGTGACGCCTTGCGAATAAGCCTCGCCGTCGCGGATGCTAAGGAAGAAGTCTACCTCGTTGCGTGCCTCGTCCATGAGGTCGGGGATGCCGTTGCCGCTCTCGCGGATGCCGAGATTATCCTCTACGAGGCGTCCATCCGTCAACAGATAGGGCAACAGCATGTCGTAAATGTTGCTCACATGTGCCAGATGGCGGTCCCAGTCGAAGGCGTCGGAATGTCCGCCACGCACCTCGGTATTAACAGGATTCCCAGGCAGACGGTGCTGCCAGAAGTACGACTCAAGGGCAGGCTTGAAGTGCGGCTCGTCCCACACGTCGCCACGCATCTTCCTCCAGTCGGGATGCCAGGGATGCAGATCCGTCTTATAGACCGTGAACCCCACGGGGTCCACCTCGGGGATAAACTGAGGCTGACGCGGAACGGGGTTGACGTGCTCAGTGTCAATCGGTTCGCCCAGGCGCATGTAGTAGTAGCCCCTTACGGAGTAGCGGTAGGGCTGGAAATAGACATCTTTTCCGATAGTGAAGTCCATGCTACAACCCACGTCCTCCACCACCAGGCGATAGCGTCCTGCGCGGGTTTCCTGAAAATCAATGTTCCAGACGTCAGAGCCTGTCATATTCTTCTTATTGGCCTCCTGCTCGAAATCCGAGGCAGGCTTCCAGAAGCTGACATTACCCACCTTGCGCCGTTTTCCTGTTTCCACGTTATAAAGCCATACCTTCTTGCCCTCGAATGACGTGTAGTCGCGCTGGCCACCCTCGCCCAGCCATAGGTAGAGGTCGGCGGCCTTCACCGTCTCAGAGGGCGTATAGCCGAGGATGTTCACGTGCACGGCCTCCGAAGTCGTCGTCCAGATGTCGAACCGCACGTCGGCTGAAGCCACGTCTGCCCCCACGCCGGCGGGGATGTCAACCGTATAGTTACATCCCTGCCGCATCGGTATGGGCAGACGGAGGAATATCCAATGGTCCAGCTCGCTGGTCAGCGTATGGTCGGTATGCATCGGCTTCGACTTGCGCCAGGCCTCCACGGCATGCTGTGTGCCGAACCCCTTGTCGTCGGCCGAACGGACTATCCACTCCCCCGCCCTGCCCGCAGCCTCGGCATCCAGGCGCGGCAGGAACACCTTGAGCGTGTCGTCACCCTCGATGAACGTATGGCCCAGATAGGCACTCGCCCCCGTGGCATCGTCGCGGTAGCGCACCTCGCCGTCGCGGAACAGCAGCATCAGGTACTCCCGGTCCACCACCCGCAGCTCCACGAACTTAGTTGCATACACCCGCCCGGCCAGCATCGCCAGCATAAGCATTAAAACCCAAGATGAATATTTTCTCATAGCACGACGGAACGAATGGTTTAACGATGCAAATTTAACACATTTTTTTTTCTTACAAAAACGCTTCTCGAAAATCTTTTTCACGTCATAAAGATAATACCCCTTCCCCCCCTGCGCGCCCCGAAGGGGGCAACGAGTACGTAGCCCAGGGCAACACCCTGGGTGCAAACGACAAAAACAACTTTCACCCTTGAAGGGAAAAAGCATTGTTATTGAAGGCTTTTGACGTTGTCTAATCATGTCGTCGCGACTCGGCCAACTATAGAGACGCGACATGCCGCGTCTCCCCGCTTGCTCTCGCTGCTCCGTACATTTGCCCTTCAGGCCGTTAGAGGTATTCTTGCGGATAATCATATTCCCTTGCGTTATTTTTTTATTCCCTTGCGCTAATTCCTCATTCCCCTGCGTTAGTTTTTTATTCCCTTGCGCTGAACTGCCAGCCCCTTTTGCCCTATAAAAATTGTTGTCCGCTAAAGCCTCTCCGCTATTGCATATTTGCGTTTTCCAGGAAAAGCTGATTATTTCATCAGCCAGGCAAAGCCCTTCGCCATCCGCTTCTCTGAATCGACAAAGTGATTGCCTGCGTTCCATTCAAGTATAGTGTTCACCCCTTGACGCTGGAGCAACTCTTCCTGATAGCGAATGGCGTTGCCCACCTGCGCCATGATGGGGTTTTTGGCCTTTTCCTCTCTGTCGCCCAGACTGAGATAGACAGCCTTTGCAAACGGCCTCCTCTCTGTGGCGTATGCTATCCAGCTGGGGTACCATACGGATGGTGAGACGGCAGCGATTCCTTCGAATCTGTCTGTTTGATATCCAGCCCATAGCGCAAACAACCCTGCAAGGGAGTAGCCGCCAAGCAGGCAATGCGACGTGTCTGTCCCCTTCTGCTGGATCACAGGCAGCAGTTGTTCCGCGATGTACGCCAATGTGCTTTCAGCCCCATCGCCAAACGGAACCGTCCCGAACACAGGTTGAGCAACCCAGGGCGTAAGCTCCCGATTCCAATCCTCAATCTTGAAGGCTACCAGCGAGAAAGGTTCAGAGGACAATGTCCAGATGATGTCAACCTCTTGTTCCAACAAACGCAAGTCATGTTCATCTACAGGCTGAATGAGCAGATGCTTGGCTGAAGGCTGAAGAAGCTGATAGCACTCCCTGCCTGATATGTTGGTAGTATCAAAATTCATTATCATTCAAAAAACACTTTAGATAGCCAGGTTATTTTCCCAGGAACTCGCTGGGAGTGAGGCCGGTCATACGCTTGAAGAAACGGGTGAAGTGGTGGGGGTAGTCGAAGCCGAGCAGACGCGAGGTTTCGCTGATGTTATGGCCGTTCATCAGCAGGCTCTTGGCTTGGTTGATGACGTAGTTGTGAATGAAGCCGATGGCCGTGCCGCCCGTCGCCTTACCAACGATGTCGCCAAAGTAGCGTGGCGAATAGGCCAGCTCAGAGGCGCAGTAGGCGACGGTGGGAAGGCCGTACGTCAGCTGACGGTTCTCGCGGAAATACTGCTGCAGCAGGTTCATGAAGCGCTTCAGCAAGTCGTTGCCAATCTTGTCCTCGGCTGAGATCTGACGCAGGTAAATGCGATTGCTGTAGTCCAGAATCAGGTGTAGGTAGCCCAGCAGGATGATTCTGAGCGAGGGAGAGTCGGCATGGCCCATCAGTTCCTGCTTCATCTGGGCAACAAGCTGCGTGATGCTGAGCCACTCGTCAGGCTCCATTCGCAGCGAGTCATCAAAGAAATAAGAGAAGAACTGGTACTGGTCAATCTGATGTTCAAGCGGAGTGCCGTGCATCAGCTCGGGCGACCACAGCAGAGCCCACCCGCTCAGCGAAATGCGCTCGCCGTTGTCTTCCAGTCCGCCAATCTGCCCTGGTGCTACGGCAATGATGGAGCCGTCGCTCGCCTGCAACGTCTTCATGCCATAGGAAAGGTCCTTGGGGAACTGTCTCTGAATGAACAGTCCATACACGCCGTAGTTGTTCAGGCTGTGACGGAAAGGCGCCAGCTCGTCGTAGTGGACGATGCTCACCAGCGGATGAAGCACAGGAGCTTCAACAAACCGAGCATAATCGTTGGGAGTTTCAACCTTCAATATATTGCGCATTTCAATTGTAAAGGTACGTAAAATAATCTAATAATGGAGTAGTTTCATTGGTACTCACCAAGTGTCTTGACCTCACAGCCTTTGCTTTCGTAATAGGCTAGCATCTCTGGCAACTTTTTCAGATCGTAGCTGGTGACACAGTCGGAGAGGACATGCACCATGCATCCAGCTTTAGTCATATTGAAGCAGGTCGATTTCACGCAAGCGGTAGCATCAGCCCCAGCCACGTAGAACTCTTTAATATCGTTCGCCGCGATGAAAGCAGAAAGTGCCTCGCTTGTAAGGGCGTTGCTTTTTGTCTTCACGAAGATATTGTCTGACACGACCTTCATTTCTGGCACCAGTTCTTCGCCTTTACTACCTGGTTTGAACGTCCGCGTGCCTGCTGTTGTGTTATTATGCTTGATATAGACAATGTGCATTCCCTCAGCCACAGCCCATTCAATGGCAGCATTAATGTTGTCGATGATGTCCCTATAGTGCTTGGTGATGTCGTTCTGAATGTCGATAATGACAAGTGCTTTGTTATTCATCATTTACTCAATTACGAAACTACGTGGATAGAAATCGCTGTAGAAACGACCGTCGGTAGCGGTGAACTTCAAGACGCAGTAGTTGGGATCGGTCACGCCGCCAGGGTAATACTGCTCATCGCCATCGTGCCAAATCATTTCTTTCGAGGCGGCATCCGTCAGAACCTCCATCGCGCCCCGTAGCATTATGCCCATGAAGCCTTCAGCATCGCAGAAATAGATGCTTGCCTTGGGATTAGCCTTGTAATGGGCTACGCGGAGGGAGAAGGTGTTGGTGGTGAAATAGAAGATTTTGATACCCTCACGCTTTCGAGGTGCCAGCATGGCCTTGGTCCAAGGAAAACCATCTTGGTCTACGGATGAGATGTAAGCGATGGGCAGTTTGTCGGCCATCTGTGCAATAAGCTCTTTAACGCCTGCCAAAGCGGGGTTAGCATTCATGACTTCATCGTTACTAACATCCAACGTTCGGCGCCAGCGCTTCAGATGGGGGAAATACGTTTTCATCTGGCCGATGTACTCCTCTTTGGTAATGGGTTTTTCTAACCCCTCATTAACGGTATTCACAAACTGCGCACAATACTCAATCATCTCGTCCATCGTACAGTCCTGCAAGAATTTTCCATCCTTATAGCAGTACATGCAGTAATCTTCATTCTTGCTTCCGTCGGCATTGGTGCCGAGGACATCGTTTGTGAGCGGCATGCCGCAGCTCTGACAGAATTTCATCTCTTTCTCCATTTTCATTTTATTGTTATAAGTTTTTTTCATATAGCCTGTTTCAAATATGCTCGCGATTTTGGGCAACATGCCAAGCATTTCAAGCATGTGATGCAGTTATAAATATCTACTATCTCATCCCGTGAAACGTTTGTGTTCCAGCACACTCCTTTCAACGCTTTTTGTGGACATATATTATGGCAAATAGTGCAGCGATTGCATTTCGGCTGCAGGATATTATTTTTGGTAACCGTTAATGGTGCATTTGTCAGAACAGAACCCAAACATTGTGCAGATCCAAACTCTTCGGTAATGAAAAGATTACTTTTACCAATATATCCGATACCACTAAGAACTGCAATGGTTTTGTGTGGAAGGGCAGATGTTTTTGTATCAAAATCGAAGGCATTCTCTGCCATTAATCCATTATCAGATTGAGATAATGCCTTATAACCACTTGAAATAAGATTATTTGCCAATTTGTCAGCAATCAATCCAACCCTACTTTCAGTCTGTGCATATTCATCGTCTATAGTATGTATATAATTCGGAGTGTTACATACCATCTCAAGAAAATGCGGATTAATGGCAATTCCTATCAGTATGGCAAAAGGAAGTCCTCGGTTTTGCTTTATATCTAACATGGAAATGTCAACGAAATGAATAATATCCACATTCTCGTTTCTCAGTTGTTGCTCAATTTCTATATTGACGTTACTCATTGAATGTACTTGTTATCTTAAGTTGTCAGATTATTATTGATAACGCCCGTTGAGAATCCTTTGGCGCAGACACTTTATGTCGGGCTTGTAATAGCCTATCTCCATTACTTCGAGGGTACGCTTCAACTCGTCCATCAATTCTATTAATTATATATGCTATCATTTTTTTTGCAAAGATACATAGAATAATCTAATAATGGTATATTATTTACTTAAATTTATAACTTTCTGCGAAATTGGTATACAATCAGCCAATTTGTGTAACCACCAAATCAAATTATATCCGTATCTTTGCAGCATGAAACAGATTCTATTATTCTTATCATCCATGTTATTCTGCTGTTGTTCTGCAGATAACGAAGTAATAGCACAAACTAATATGAATAAAATGTATATCACTATTGGTGGACAAACTCAAAGCGTGACGCTTGTTGACAATGACGCCACACGCGAGTTAGTTGTTGCGCTGCAAGATGCGCCCATAACAGTCACCCTTAACGCCAACGATTTCGAGATATGGGGCTCTTTGGGCAAATCGCTGACAACGAAAAATGAGCAGATGACTGCCCTACCTGGAGACATCGTACTCTATAACGGCAGCAACATCTGCCTTTTCTACGGCTCGAACTCATGGAGCTATACCCGCCTGGGTAAGATTGACGGCCTGTCGGAAAGCGAACTACACACATTTCTGAAGGCAGGCGAAAGCCACGTAAGCGTCACGTTGTCGCTTACAGCCGGCACGACCGCTATCGACGGACAGACACAGCACAAAGCGGGCGAAGAGGAGTATTACACGCTGAACGGCCTCCATGTCGACAACCCCACGAAAGGAGTATTTATCAAAAAAGGTAAAAAAGTGATATTATGAAGAGAGTAGTAGTGATTTCGACGAGTCTGCGACGTGGCTCAAACAGCGACATGTTAGCAGACAAGTTCGTTAAAGGAGCAAAGGCTGCCGGAAACGAGGTAGAGAAAATTTCGCTTGTGGGCAAGAACATCCAGTTCTGCAAAGGATGTCTGGGCTGCCAGAAGCTGGGACGCTGTGTCATCGACGACGATGTGAACAACATCATGGCCAAGGTGCTGCAGGCCGACGTCATCTGCTGGGCAACGCCCATCTACTATTATGAGATGAGCGGGCAGATGAAGACACTCATCGACCGCATGAACGCCATGTACGAGCTGGACTATCAGTTCCGCGACGTCTATCTGCTGACGACGGCTGCCGAAGATGAAGAGGAAACGCCCAAACGGGCCGTGATGGGTCTGACGGGCTGGATAGACTGCTATCCCAAGAGCCGTCTGGCAGGAACGCTTTTCTGCGGAGGCGTGAATGACGCGCGTGAAATAGAGGGCAACGCCAAACTGCAAGAGGCCTTTGAATTAGGAAAAACAATATAAAATATGAAAAGAACACTCTTAGCCGCAGTCGTGATGAGCGCAATGCTCGTGAGCTGCACAAACCACGAATCCATAAAAACCAAGCAAAGTATGACGACACCCCCGTTGACGCAGGAGTGGGACAAGGTGTTCCCGCTGAGCGAGAAAGTGAACCACCGCAAGGTGACGTTTGAAACCCAATATGGGCTGACGCTTGCAGCAGACCTCTATACGCCCAAGCATGCCGAGGGCCGACTGGCAGCCATTGCCGTGAGTGGTCCCTTCGGAGCCACCAAGGAGCAGTCGAGCGGGCTCTATGCCATGCGGATGGCCGAGCGCGGCTTTGTGGCGCTGGCCTTCGACCCGTCCTATACAGGCGAGAGCAGCGGCGAGCCGCGCCGTACAGCTTCGCCCGACATCAACACCGAGGACTTCATGGCGGCTGTTGATTTCCTGTCGAAGCAAGAGAATGTGGATGCTGGGCGGATTGGCATCATCGGCATCTGCGGCTGGGGTGGCATCGCCCTGAACGCCGCTGCTGCCGACACCCGCATCAAGGCCACCGTCGCCTCGACGATGTACGACATGACGCGTGTCAGCGGCAACGACTACAACGACGCTTTCGACGTCGAAGAGGCACGTCACCGGAACCGCGACATGCTCTCCAGGCAGCGCCTCGCCGACCCCATGGCCATGGCGGGAGGCGTACTGGACACCGTGCCCCCTCAGGCTCCGCAGTTCGTTCACGACTACCACGACTATTACAAGACCCCGCGCGGCTACCACAAGCGTAGCGGCAACTCGAACGACGGCTGGCGCGTCATCGGCACTTTAGGCTACGCCAACAGCCGTTTCCTCTACTATATCAACGAGATCCGCTCGGCCGTCCTCGTGATGCATGGTGCCGAAGCCCACTCGCGCTATTTCGGCGAGGCAGCCTATCACTACATGGTCGAGGGTAAGGCCGAGGGTTACAAGTTCGTTGGCGAGCCTAATCCCCATCCCGAGAACAAGCAGCTGCTCATCATCCCCGATGCCTCGCATTGCGACCTCTACGACGGCGGCTACACCGAACTGAAGGGCAAGGGCGAGCCGAAGAACATGATCCCTTGGGACACGCTGGCCGAATTCTTCAAAGAGAATCTAAAATGATTGGGTTAGAGGTTAGGGGTTAGAGGTTAGAGAATGTACAATGGATAGTTTTCAATTATCAATTATCACTTTTCAATTGCGCCGAAGGCGCTGGGCAATGGTTCTTTCCCTGTTATTAGCCGGAGCGGCATCCGCACAAGGCATAATAGATGTGCATAGCCACATCATCACACCTGAGTATGTGTCGGCTCTCGAACGGGAGGGACGGCTGATGGACGAGGGATTTCCCCTGCCAGGATACGACGTACAGACACACCTGAAGTGGATGGACGAAGCCGGCATAGCGACTTCTGTGCTGACATTGGCCGCTCCGCAGCCGACCTCTGCCGACGTCGTGAGAAAAGCCAACGAAGCTGCAGCCCAGATCAAGAAGAGCCATCCCGGCCGGTTCCTGTTCTGCGCTGCCCTCCCCTTGCCCGATGTCGATGCGGCCATCCGCGAGGCAACCTATACGCTCGACACCTTGGGCGCCGATGGCATCAAATTAGCCACTAATGTGGGCGGACAGTACCTTGGCGCTCCTGAACTGGATACGCTTTTCGCCGTATTACATGAGCGGAAGGCTGTCGTCATCCTGCATCCCCATCGCCCCGAACCCGTCAACCGCGAAGTGATGGCCCAGACCCCGCTCGCCATGCAGGAGTACCTCTCTGAGACCACACGTGCCGTAGCGAATATGATCAGCCGTAACGTGCTGGCACGCTATCGGGACGTCAAGGTGGTGGTGCCTCATTGTGGGGCCTATCTGCCCTTGGCCGTGCCTCGCATGAAATCGCTGACGCCCGTAATGCAGGCAAACAAACTTGTAGGCGACATCGACTGGGAGGCTAACCTTGGTGCCCTCTACTACGACCTTGCCGGGGCCCACTCGCCCGAGGTCATCCGCATGATGCTCACCATCACCACTCCCGAACACCTGCTCTATGGCTCCGACTATCCTTACGTAGCTCCCGAAGTGCTCACGCAGAGCCTCCAGAGGATGAAACACTACCTGACGACGGAGCCTGACCTCGCCCCGTTCCGCAAAATGATCCTTTACAAAAATGCGCATCAACTTTTCAATTAAGGCACCCATGAAAAAACTGTCACTTCTTTTGTCTTTTGCCCTGATGTCGGTCACGTTACCAGCACAGACCATCTTTCCCACACAGTTCGCGGCTCCCGCTGAGTTCAACACGGGAACCGTCCACATCGCTGTGCTTAGCCGCAGCGAACGGCAGATGACCACCAATTTCTTCTTTGAAAAGGGAAGCCGCAATTCGTGGCACTACCATCCCGGCGCCACACAAGTGCTGATGGTACTCCGCGGCGAGGCTTATTATCAGGAAGAGGGAAAGCCCAAGCAGCTGCTCCGTAAAGGCGACGTGGTGACAACGGCACCGGATGTGCGTCATTGGAATGGCGCCACCCCCTGGAGCGATGCCGAGTGTTTGACTGTCAGCGACATCGTCCCCGGCGAGCAGCATGCCGTACAACTGCGCAAAGTGACCGACGAAGAGTTTACAAATCCTATAACCTACGAAAATATGCTTGTCCGTATCGCAGAAATTGAAGTCTATCCGCAGCACCTGAAGGAATACCTGGAATTTGCGAATGAGGTTGACCGCCTCAGCGTTGAGCGTGAGCCAGGCGTCATCTGCCTGTTCCCGATGCAGAGTGCCGAGGATTCCACACAGATTCGCATCCTCGAGATCTATGCATCCGAGGAAGCCTATCAGAGCCATTTGCAGACCCGTCACTTCCAGACGTACAAGCAAGGCACGCTCCACATGGTGAAGAGCCTGAAACTGCCCGCCATGAAGCCCCTCGACCCGGAGACAATGAAAATGATATTCATCAAACAAAGATAATATGCAAAAAACAATCATGCTGGCGTCACTTCTGATGATGACGCTGCAGACAAACGCACAGGATATGGCACTAACAACAAGACAACAGGCACTCGTGGCCATCGCCGCCACCGAGGCAAAGGGAGACATCGAAGGGCTGAAAGCAGCCCTGAACGAAGGATTCGCCGCAGGACTGACCGCGAGCGAGGCCAAGGAGGCATTGTCACAACTCTACGCCTACACGGGCTTTCCCCGCTCGCTGAATGCCCTTGGCGCTTTACAGCAAGTTATTGTCGAGCGTAAAGAAGCAGGACAGCGTGTGGACGCTGGTCGCGAGGCCGATCCGCTTCCGAAGGACTACGATGCACTCTCTCAGGGTACTGAAGTGCAAACCCGACTCTGCGGAGGACAGCCGTTCACCTACGCCTTCGCCCCTCAGACCGATTACTACCTGAAGGCGCACCTCTTTGGCGATATCTTCGCCCGCAACAACCTCTCGTTTGCCGACCGCGAGGTAGTGACCGTTTCGGCCATCTCTGCCCTACCCGGCTGCGAGCCGCAATTGCAGGCCCATGTGTCGGGCGCAAGAAACATGGGCGTTTCCGACGAAGCCCTCAGGGAGATACCGGCCCAGTTGGAAGCTAAGGTTGGCGCCGCAGAGGCCGAACGGCTTCGTGGCGCGCTGGCAGCCGTCTTGGGTGAGAACTATAGCCCTGTGCAGACGGTCGATTTTTCTGTCTGGCCAAAGGGAGAACCGAACACCGCCTACGCCCAGTATTTCGTCGGAAACAGCTATCTGGCTTCGATGGAGGGCGGCATGGCTAACGTCACCTTCGAGCCTCGCTGTCGCAACAACTGGCACATCCATCACAAGCAGGTGCAGGTGCTGATTTGTGTGGCTGGTCGCGGCTGGTATCAGGAATGGGGCAAGGAGGCCGTCCCGATGACACCAGGCACCATCATCGCCATCCCTGCCGAGGTAAAGCATTGGCATGGAGCCGCCCGAGACTCATGGTTCCAGCATCTGACCTATCACAAGGACGTGCAGGAAGGAGCATCAAACGAATGGCTGGAAGCCGTTACAGATGAGATTTACGACAAGCTGAAATAGGCAAATTCTTAAAAAAAGAGAAATCCCAAGGTAAAAATTTTCACTTTGGGATTTTTTTCATATATTTGCAGACACATTTAAAAATCATTTAGTGAATACAAACATGAAAGTTCTGATTCTACAAGCATCGCCACGTGCGAACGGCAACACAGCCTGGATGGCGGAAGAGTACAAGAAGGCTGCCGAGGCAGCAGGTCATGAGGCTACATTGGTGAACGTGTCAAAAAAGAAGATTGCAGGCTGTCTGGCTTGTGAATACTGCCACACAAGGGGCAATGGCGCCTGCATCCAGAAGGACGACATGCAGGAGCTCTATCCCCTGATGGCCGAAGCAGAGGCTCTGGTGCTGGCTGCTCCCATCTACTACTTCGCGCTCAATGCCCAGATCCAAGCCCCCATCCAGCGCATGTACTGCGTGAACAAGCCCGCCAAGGTAGTGAAGATGGCCCTCCTGATGTCGTCTTACTCCCCAGGTGTCTATGACGGAGCCACAGCCGAATTCCGCGACATCTGCAACTACTGGAGTGCCGAAAACATGGGAGTCGTCACAGCCAAGAACGACGAACAGAAATCCGAGGAAACCAAGCAGAAAGTCGTGGCGCTGGCGGAAAAGCTGTAAAGCCTAAAGGCCAATCGTAATGATGACCGTTTTGCTTCTTTTGTGGGTGACCCTATGGATGCCGACTGCGTTTACAGCGCATGAGGAACAGACTTGGCTGCCAGTAGAGCTGAAGAGAGAAATCACCCATCCCCAGCCCATGACGGGACTGGTGTTGTGGCCCGAGACAGCACGGCGTCTTCATGATGCCTACGGTCAGGCCATTCAGCTCGAATTCTCCTACTGCCTGCCATCGAGAGTCGTCACGGGTTGTCGTGAGGACGGCGCCATCGAGTACGACTGGAGCTGGTTCGACCGTGTGTTGGACGATGTCGCCAGTCGTGGGCATCAGCTCATCGCCCGCTTCCGCTACGAATACCCGTCGAGCAGGGATGTGGACGGCCAGCGAGGGACGACGGCCGTACCGGCCTACATCAAACAACAGCAAGGCTACGCCGAGACCTTTGCCGAGAACCCCAACAACGACGGCCCCACCTGGTACGCCGACTGGCGCAACGCCGAACTGCAACGGTTCACGCTTCAGTTCTACACCGATTTTGCCCGTCGCTATGCCCACGACCCACGGCTGGCTTTCCTTGAAGTAGGTTTCGGCCATTGGTCGGAATATCACATCTACGGCACCCAGCTGGAACTGGGACGGAACTTCCCGTCCAAAGCCTTCCAGAAACAGTTCTACGAACACATGGACACCGTGATGAAAGATATCCCATGGGCAGTATCCATCAATGCGGGCGACCGACGCTATTCGCCCGTCGTCGATGGGCCGGCGCTGCAAGCCATGCATTTCGGCTCGTTCGACGACTCATTCATGCACAAGTCCCACGAGCTAAGCAGCGGCGGAGGATTCAACGAGCGATGCTGGAACGCCATCGGGCAAGGCACCCGTTGGCAGCATGGCGTTTGCGGAGGCGAAATCAGCTATTACTCGTCCAACGACCAACGGAATTTCCTTAACCCCGATGGTCTCTATGAGCATACCTGGGCCGAGCAGGCCGCCAAATACCACATCACCTTCATGATTTCTAACGATGCGCCGCGTGGAGACGTGGCTACTCCCGAAAGGTTCCGTGAGGGCTCTATGGCTACAGGCTATCGGTTTGTCGTTCGAAAATGTGAAACTGACGGAACTACTACCCGTCTGCGCGTGGCCAACGAGGGTGTCGCGCCGCTCTATCGCGATGCGTGGTTTGCCATTGGCACCATTCGCTCGGCAACCTCGCTGCGTGGGCTGCTGCCTGGTGATGAAATCGTAGTGGAGATTCCAGCCGCCCCGCGTGCCGACGGAAGCGACATACAAATCGTAAGCGACCACATCCTGCCTGGACAACAAATAGAGTTCGAAGCCAGATAGGGTCAACAAGCGGGCAATTCACACAGACTTCAGACTGCAGATAATTGTGTCGTTGCTGAGTCTTCCACGGAACATTTATCTGATAGTCTGAAGTCTGCCAGTCTAAATACTTAAAGTCTCTTTGCCGGCCAGCCAAAGTCCTGATACATGGTAACGGCAAGACAATGCGCCTTGACATAGTCGGCGAGCACATTGGCCCTTAGCTTCTCGCGTTGCTGATCATCGCTATTCACAGCTTGGAAAGCGTCAAACTTATCGCCGAAAATCTTCCTAGCTGTCGGCAAGAAGCTGGAGCCGTCTTCCACTTGGTCGAAGCCCGCCACCTCGAAGCCCTTCTCCGTCTGCCTGACGTGCATCAGCCCAGGATGGCTGCCCCCTGAGACACACTTCAGCGTGTCGCCCACTTGATTGTAGTTGAACACCCAGAAATCGCCCCACACGAGGATGTCCTCAGCATTCCGATTGTCAACGCCTACGATGCTGTGGATGGGGACACAATGTTCGCCCTTAGCATAGCGGCATCCGATTTCCTGTATCAGATAGCGGTCAATGGCAAGCAGGCAAGCGGTCTCCTGCGCGTTTATAAGCGCAACCTCCTTATTCTCATACTGCTTGTCAAGAATGATGATGGAAACGGGCTGGATGCTGAACGATTGCTTTTCGCCCGTCCTTACCTCGTAGGAATAAAAGAGCGAATCGCCCCTTGCCTCGACCTCCAGGGGATGGATTTCAGTCTCTACGTCCGTCACAGGTAGCACTATGGCCAGCACGAACTGCCCTGTGAAGTCAATGGGAGTCGGTTTGCCCTCCTGCCCCATCGTCGTAGCCATACCGAAGAGTTTGCTGAACTCGGCTTCAGAGATAATCTTCGGATTGATGGGTAAAACGGCCGAACCGTTCTTGAAGAAGTAGTTCTTCCCCACCTCGAAAGCGACTTCGCCGCCTTCCGCGCAATTCTGAGCAGCCTCTTTCGGCTTGCCCGTGCAGGCAACAAAGGCCAGCAATGCTAAAAAAGCAAATAGACTTTTTTTCATGTTATAACTTGTTTTTCTTATATTTCGCTTTTACAATCTCGTATGAGTTCCGTGTCAATTCCTTCAGCAAATCATCAGGAGCTGTGTCAGGGTTGATGCCAATCCAATACTTGGGCGACATATTGAACGGCCTGGTGATGCAGCCGTTATTTGCCCGCAGCTCTTCGATGCGCTCAGGCTGGCATTTCAACGTGATGACCGTGAAATGGTCGCAATTAAAGAAAGAGAACATGTGGCCATGAACATAGAAGACGAGCACGCCACTGGCATACTTGAATGCCGTGAAGGGTAGTTTCTCCTCTACGTCAGCACCTATGGATAGGCAAAACTCGCGATAATCCTCTATATTCACTCAGAGTTGTCAAATTCCAGTATTAGTCAATCTGTGTCCTTTTTGTTCTTCTCTTCTGCCTTATAGGAGAGAACCATGCTCAAAAAACCCAGGCCATTTGAGAGTAATCCAAGAACCCTTGAATATGCAGGGACATGAATAAACAGCCAAATAACGAAGAGAACCAGAAATAAAACGGCTAAGCCCACCTGAAATTTTTGCCTTTTGTTCATCTCCTTTTTCTAATTATGGTTTAACACATAACGATTCGACAACCCTCTTCAATTCTGCAACAAACTTTCAGCCATGCGTTTGCCTGCATCGTAAGCTTTCTGAAGATCCTGCTCCCAATGTTCGTCGCGATAGTGGCGCTTGGCTTCTTCGGAGAAGCTGGCGAGTTCGTACCGGTCGTAGTTCTTTACCTGATAGGTGTTGTAGGCAACGATGTGCTCCGGTTTGCCGAGAGCAATAGCGATGCAGGATTCCATCGAGCCGTAGCCCTGGCTGTTGTTCCGCTCAGGAAGGCCGTTCATCGTTTCCATCAGCACCACAGGCATACGCTTGGGGGCAGTCAGGCTATAGTTGTTGTACGAGAGCCAAGGGAAAGCCAAGCGCTCTAGGAAAGCGCGCATCTGACCCGTCACGTCGCCAAAATATATCGGCGAGCCCAGCACCAGCCCGTCGGCATCAGCTATCTCTTCCAGCACGGGCGTCAAGGCATCCTTGAACTTGCATACGTTCGCGGCCTTGCCCTTATTCTTGCACGCCATGCACGACATGCAGCCCTTATAGTTAAGGTCATACAGGCGTACAGTCTTCAATTCAACCTGATTGCTTACAGCCCTTGCGCCTTCGGCAAACTTCTGCAGCATCGAGGCCGTATTGAAATTCTTCCGCGGACCTCCGTCGATAATAATAATCTTTTTCATCTTCGAGTTTCTTATGCTTTTATATATACTGAATGGGTTGAGGTTCCATAGCGTTTGATTATGCCCTCGGCGGCAAAGGCTTTCAGCTCGATGGAGGCATGGTAACGGCTCAGATGGGTGAGCTGCATATAGGTGCTGATGCTGATGCAACCGTGCGCCTCAAGGTGTTCCATAAGGAGAGTGCGGCGCTCGGCAGGCATGGGGACATCCCTCTCGGCATTGGAGGGGAAACGGTTCTTGGAACGGACAAAAGGCCCCTTAAGCTGCTTTATGAAAGAAGGCTTGGCAACAAGGTTCACACGACTGACGTGCAGGTGGTGTGGTTTCACCTGACGGGGTGAGGTGATTACTGGGGTGCGTCCATCGTCGTCCTTGTTGCAGGCGATGCTGACGCTTAACGTCCCAAGCCCCTCCAGCTCCACATGCTCGCTGGCATTAAGATGCATGGCAGCATACTGTGCCACGGCCGCCATCATCCCCCTCAGGTCGCCAGCCGTGTAGGAAGTGGCTTGTTCAATCTCATCAACCAAATCGGCAAAGGAGATGGTTTTCAACGTGACAACCTGCGGAAAAATCCGCTCCGACTCTTCCCCACTCTCTGACGAACGGGGGAGTTTCTTGAAATCATATTCTATGGCCATATTCGTTGTTATGAAATAATTCTGTTCAAGCTGCGTTTATAAGCGTGGGCCACTTTTATATAAACATGGGGCACTCCTATTTAAACGCGAGGCTCTTTTATATAAACGTGGGCGACGATTAAAAATTGCATCAAACTTCCAGAAAATGGATACCCATCCAAGCGAAACGACGCTTTTATTCAGAAAAAACATAGTTCGTACTGCGTCCGCCTTCTCTACCACTCCGCAGGCATAGCGTGAAACAGGGATGTCTCGGATGCCATCAGTACTTGAAGCTGCTGCCTCCGACGAACTCGCGGAGAAGGGAGGTGGGAGGAATCTCCTTGTCGGACACAGGGGTGAAGTAGTGGATGAAGCGCAGCAGGCGGTGTGCCTCGCTATACTCAGGGCAGTTCTTGGGCACGCTGGCCAGTATGGGCTCTGCATGGAGCCGCAGCACGGCAAACTCGATGAGCAGGGCGCTGTTGAACATCACGTCGGCCTGCTCCTGATAGGGGAATATCCACTTCTCCTCGGCCTCGCAGACCTTGGGCCATTGGCGGATGGTTTCGCGGGCAGTAAAGGCGCCGGCGTTGTAGTCGCGGATGATGCGGCGCAGCAGGCGGTTGTCGCGCGTGGGAATCCAGTTATGGTCGTCAAGAGAGATGCTGGTGAGGGTACTGATGTAGATGCGGAATTTGTCGCTGTCGGGTATTTGGTCGGTAAGACGGGGATTGAGGGCATGGATGCCCTCAACAAGCAATACCGTACCCGGCGTAAGCTGCAGACGCTTACCAAGGTATTCGCGACGGCCCGTCACGAAGTTGTACTGCGGCACCTCCACCTCCTCGCCTGCCAGCAGACGCAGCAGGTCGCGCTGGAGGGCGGCATGGTCAACGGTTTCGAAGTTGTCGAAGTCGTAACTGCCATCGGGCAGCAGAGGGGTGTCGACCCGGTTCACAAAATAGTCGTCCGTAGAAAGGCTGACGGGCAACAGTCCGCAGGCAGCAAGCTGGATGCTGATACGCTTACAGAAGGTCGTCTTTCCGCTGCTGCTGGGGCCAGAGATGAGGACGATGCGGACGGGATTGGCTTCGCGGCGGAAACGGCGGTCTATCTCCTCGGCAATCTGCACAATCTTCTTCTCCTGCAAAGCTTCGGAAACCTGAATGAGTGCGCTGGCATGGCCGCTCAGGCAGGCACAGTTGACGTCGCCCACGTTGGAGAGGCCCATGATGTTGTTCCAGCGGAGGTTCTCGGCAAAAACCTCGAAGGTCTTTGGATGGGGTACGACGGGGGCCAACTGCGTGGGGTCGTTCCTGTCAGGGATACGCAGCAGAAGGCCGTCGTGGTAACGTTCCAATCCCCATACGGTAAGATGGCCAGCGGATGGAAGCAGGCGCCCGTAGTAGTAATCGACGGTATTACCCAACGTATAGTAATCGACATAGACCTGTCCGCAGGTCTCAATCAGGCGTACTTTGTCGTCAAATCCGCGTTCGCGGAAGATTCGCAGCGCCTCATCAGTCTGAACCTCTTCCCTACGGAAGGGAATGTCCTTATCAATAATATCCTGCATTCGCGAACGGAGAGCTTCGATGTTGGCATCGGACACGCCGCCCTCCTTTTGAAGCACGCAATAATAGCCGTTCGAGATGGGATGTTCAATATAGAGTTTACAACCCGGAAAAAGGTCAGAGGCTGCCTTGTAGAGCACGAAACAAAGGCTACGGGTATAGACACGACGCCCGCTGTAGCTGGTCACATCGAGGAATTCCACTTCCTTATTATTATATACGCGAAACTTCAGTCCCTGCGAGACATTGTTAACCTTAGCGGAAACAATGGGATAAGGATGTTCAAACTCAAACTCTGACAGTATCTCCAAGAGAGAACTACCCTCGGGGAAACTTTTTGAAGTGCCTGTGTTTTTACAGAAAATCTGCAGCATGGGATTAGATTGTTATTGTTAAGAATTAAGCAATTGCTCTTCCTCCTCTGGTGTAAACACGATGTTCTTGCGGGCCTGGAGGTTCTTCTCCAATTGAGCGACGGAACTTGCGCCGACAATAACGGATGTCACCTCTGGACGACGCAAGCACCATGCCAGAGCCATTTCAGCCAATGTCTGCCCCCGGCGGGCTGCCATCTCATTCAAATGGCGCAGACACCTCATCAGTTCATCAGTCAAAACATCGGGACGAAGAAAACGGCTCTTCGTCATACGCGAGCCATCAGGTATGCCGCGAAGGTAGCGGTCGGTAAGCAGTCCCTGAGCCAGAGGGCTGAAGGCCACAAAGCCCACACCCCGTTCGGCACATTGCGGAAGGATGTCCTCCTCAGGCTCACGGTTGAGCATACTATAACGTCCTTGATAAACTAGCGGGCGTACATGGCGCGAAGCAAGATAATCGTAGGCACGTGCAGCCATCTCAGCAGGATACTTGGAGATGCCCACATAGAGCGCCTTGCCCTGACGGACGATATCGACAAGTGTTTCCATCGTCTCCTCCAACGGGGTCTGAAAATCAGGACGGTGTGAATAGAAGATGTCCACGTAGTCCAGCTTCATGCGTTTCAGGCTTTGGTCGAGGCTTGCAATAAGGCTTTTGCGCGAACTCCATTCGCCATAGGGCCCAGGCCACATATCGTGTCCGGCCTTCGTGGCGATGATCAATTCGTCGCGATGAGCGCGCAGGCTTTCCATGAAAATACGGCCAAAGGTTTCCTCGGCACTCCCATAGGGAGGGCCGTAGTTGTTGGCGAGGTCGAAATAGGTGACGCCGTGGTCGAAGGCATAGTGGACAATCGACTTGCAGACCTCGTAGTCATCATTAGCTCCGAAATTATGCCAGAACCCAAGTGAAATCTCGGGCAGCAGCAGTCCGCTGGAACCGCACCGGCGATACCCCATTTCCTTATAACGAGGAGCTGTAAGACAATAATTTTCCATTATATAAAAGTTTTTAATATGGTTTATGGTCTATGGTCATAGGTCTATTGTCTTTAGACGGAGGAACATTTACCTATCTTAGTATTCGTCCCAGCTCTTGATGGGGATATCGTCGACGGTCAACGTACAGAACGCACGGATGAAGGCATCAGCCAAACGGGCATTCGTGATGAGGGGGATGTTGAGGTCAATAGCAGCACGGCGAATCTTGTAGCCGTTCGTCAGCTCGCCCGTTGAGAGGTTCTTCGGGATGTTGACCACCATGTCGATTTCCTTACGGTGGAGCATGTCGAGCGCCTGCGGCTGCTGATCGGGCTCGCTGGGCCAATGCACGAGCGTGTTCTCCACACCATTCTCGGCAAGGAAGCGCGACGTGCCGCCTGTGGCAAAGATATTATAGCCATGAGCCCGCAATAGTTTGGCCGCATCAAGCATAGCAGCTTTCTGACGTGCTGTACCCGTAGAGAGCAGGATATTCTTTGCCGGAATACGCTGGCCGACGGAAAGCATGGAGGCAAGTATGGCCACAGAACTATCATCGCCC
>JAFXXQ010000018.1 GCA_017542145.1 Bacteroidaceae bacterium
GCTGTCTATGAGGGAAAGAAATACTCGTTCACGTTGCCCGAACCCGAGCCGGAAGGATGCACGCTACAGGTTTTGAGGTCAACGGACGGAGCAGCGAGAGCAAAGATGTGGTTGCACAATCTCTGCCGAGTCGCGACAGACGAAGAGCGAAGCTCAACGAGTCAACAAGTCCACGAGTCAACAAGTCAACAAGTCAATGAGTCCACGGGTGGGGATAGTTTAATCGTCCACTTTGCTGCCGCGGGGAGTCCCTCGACCAAGCTGCTGGGCTATACCCTTACTTCGCAAGGACGGTGCCACGTTGTGGATACCCTCACCATCGGCACGCAAGGCTGTACCCGCTCTATCGCTACCGCATCCCTACCCACGGGTGTCTATCAGCTGACGCTCTTCGATGCCGAGGGAGCTGTCTATGCCCAGCGCCTCTTCTTCGTTGACAATGGTATCCCCACCGAAACCGTTTCCATTACCGCAGACAGGGCAGACTACCGTCCCTTCGATGAAATCCGCCTGAATTTAAATGTCAACAATCGGGCGAGTCGACGAGTCAACAAGCCTCTCTCTTTCTCCCTCGCCGTGCGCGATGCGGCTGACTATGGTACCGCCTATCGCGACGACATCCGCACCTATATGCTGCTTTCGTCCGAACTGAAAGGCTTAATCGAAGACCCAGGGTGGTATTTTGAGGGAGGTCAACAAGTCGACGGACGAAGAGCGAAGCTCAACGAGTCAACACACTCCAAAGAGTTAGACCTCCTGATGATGGTGCAGGGATGGACGCGCTACAACTGGCATCAGATGGCAGGCGTGGAGCCGTTCAACATCCGCCATTATACCGAGGAACAGCTTGTGGTTGACGGTTGGGCATTCAGCCGCATTAAGGAGACACCCCTCGAGGAGGTGAAGATTGCCGTCCGTCTGACCTCGCAAGACCGCCAACACAGGCAGGAGACGACAGTCACGACGGACAGCCTCGGCTATTGGAGCGTCGGCGTGGAGGACTTCGAGGGCGAATGGGACCTCTATATGGAAACCCGTCAGCAGGGAGATCAAAAAGGCGATAAAACCACACGTGTCCGTCTGGAGCGCTCGTCAAAGCCCGCTCTCTATGCCTACACGCCTATTGAAAAATGGCTTCCGACCTATGCATGGGATCCTGACAAAATGCTCACCGTAGAGGAAGCGGAAGATTCGGAATACCAGCTGCCCACGGACTCGCACCTGTTACAGGAGGTGGAAGTCACGGGGCGGCGCAAATACATCGACTACTATACTTTCAAGGCCTTTGATGCCGCGAAGGATGCCGAACTGATGTTGGATGAAGGAGGCTACACCTACAAGGTCGAGGACTATCTTCGCGAAAAGGGGTATGATGTCCAATTATCTGACGGGGATGTCGGCGACATTAGAAGCTACATAGATTATAACCCACGTAACATTCAAGACAATCGATTTGAATATGTAAAAAATTTGACAGCAGCCGCTCCTATCAATGGCCTTCGCACTTTTTGGTACATCCACGAGGGCAAAAAGAATCGAACAGGTCCTTCCTATTTCGCTGGCTATGCCCTTGATCTCGAAGAGGTAAAAAGTATCATTGTCTATGATAGCCGTTGGATATACGAATCTTTCTATGGGCTTAACGAAGTACTGAGTCCAGATTATATTATGAAACTAGGGCCTATGTACATTGTCGACATCGAACTGAACCCCTCTCGCAAACGCCGTACATACGTAGATAAGAATGCCCGTTCCACCTCCTTCAGCGGCTACACTCCCGTCGTGGAGTTCTACGCCCCCACCTATCCGAATGGTCCTATTCAGGGCGATAAGGACTATCGCCGCACCATCTACTGGAATCCCGAAGTTACTACCGATGCCGAGGGCCGGGCAACGGTCTCCTTCTACAACAACGGCTACTCCCGTGCCCTTACCATCTCCGCCGAAGGCCTTACCCCCGACGGCGTGCCGATACTAAATAAGAACTAATCCCCATTCACTTTCTTTTTCGATAAGATACATCCTCGGCCCCGCTGCTCGCGATGGGTGGCGGGGCTTCTTTTTGTCGTCGTTTATTCGGGGCGGATGCTTGTGTGAGTAAGAAGGTTTTCGTACCTTTACATCGCGATTGTCAAAGTGAAACAAAAACACGAAATGAGTCTTTCTGATTGGATCCGGTCGCTCTTTTATCTCCTGATGAGAAGTGGGCTCGTTGTTTTTGTTCTATACCGTATGCGATAGTTATGGGTGGCCTGTTGTTTGTGCTTCCTATTTTTAAAATAAACGTTAAAAGTGCGGGGGGTGGGATAAACGAAAAGGAGCTTTTTGCGTCATAACCATAATTTAAAGACAATTAGGATAAACAGTAAGAATGAAAAAGTTTGTCGTGCTGGCTTGCTTAATAGCCCTTATGCCGATGATGGCATTGGCTCAAGGTACGGTGAAAGGTAAAGTGATTGATTCGGAAACGAAGGAGGAACTCAGTTTTGTCAACATCGCCATCAGCCCCAAGGGCAGTACGGAGATTGCCGGCGGCGTGGCTACGGACTTGTCGGGCAACTTCGTGGTGGAAGGGCTGAAGTACGGAAGCTACACGCTGACGGTGTCGTTCGTAGGCTACAAGACCACTACGCGCGAGTTCAGCGTCAGCCGCGCCAATCCTACGGCGCAGTTCCGCTCCATTCCGCTGAGCGAGGATGCCCAGGCGCTGAAGGAGGTGGAAATCACCGGTATCCGCTCGCAGATGAAGTTTGAGATTGACAAAAAAGTGTTCAACGTCGATCAGGCCATTGCTGCCGCGGGCGGCTCGGCCTCGGAGCTGCTGGAGAACATCCCCTCGGTGGAGGTGGACAACGAGGGCACCGTCAGCCTGCGCGGCTCGGAGAGCGTGACCGTCTGGATCAACGGCAAGGCACAGGGCCTGAACAGCGACAACCAGGGCTCTATCCTCGAGCAGATACCTGCCGAGAGCATCGAGCGCATCGAAGTCATCACCAACCCCTCGGCCAAGTACAGTCCCGAGGGTACCGTCGGCATCATCAACATCGTCCTTAAGCGTGACCGCAAGGCGGGCTATTACGGCAGCCTGCAGGCCGGTTCGGGCATCATCCAGAGCGGCGACGACATCGGCTGGGGCGGCGGACGTGCCGGAGCCAACATCAACTACAGCAGCGGCATCCTTGACGCCTACGCCCAGCTCAACTACCGTGCCCAGCGCAACACGGGCTATAACACCAGCTACCGCGAGAACCTTGACGACGCCGGTAACCCCGTCTCCTTCCTCGACCAGACGGGCCGCAACCACATGGCGGGCGACAACTACTTCGGCCGCGCCGGACTCACCTGGCACCCCACCGAGAACGACGATTTTTCCTTCGATGTCATGGGCATGAAGGGCGGACGACGGAACAGCAATACCATCGACTACGAGAGCTTCTTCGGTACCCGCGACAACCGCGGCGCACTCATCTACGACCGCGACCGCATGACCAGCGGCAACGACGACTCCCACATGTTCAACTTCCAGATGGGCTACAAGCACCTCTGGCGTACCGACCACTTCCTCGACCTCACCGTCAGCCGCGGACGCTGGCAGAGCGACAACCACAACATCTACGACCAGACCACCCGCTTCCCTGCCCAGACCGTCACCTCCTATCAGGATCAGAACTCACTCATCCGCAACAACTACTGGGAGGCTCAGGCCGACTATGAGAACAAGCTCTCAGCAAACCGCAAGATAGAGGCAGGCTACAAGGGCAACTTCAACCGCGAGAACACCCCCGTCGCCACCTTCTCCGACCCTGCACGCCAGAACGAGATCTTCGGCCTCTACAACCGCTTCAACTACAATACCGCCAACCAGGCTTTCTACGGCACCTACAGCGACAAGCTGTGGCAGAAACTCGGCTATCAGATTGGTTTCCGCGGCGAGTGGTACAGGGTCGATGCCCAGTCGGAGACGAAGGACGCCGCCGGTAACCTCGTCCTCGGCCAGCCCATCAAGAAGAACATCTTCCACCTCTTCCCCAGCGCCTTCCTCAGCTACGAGCTGCCGAACAACAACGAACTCCAGCTCAACTACACCAACCGCGTGCGCCGGCCCTGGGGTGGACAGCTCAACGACTTCAAGAACATCACCGACTCGACCAACATCTCCTTCGGTAACCCCAACCTCAACCCCGAGTACAGCCAGTCGTTCGAGCTCAACTACATGAAGACGTGGGAGGACCACGTGCTCAGCATCAGCAGCTACTTGCGCCACAGCGACGACATCATGCAGCGCATCAGCTATCTGTCTGACAACATCATGTACTCCACCAGCGTCAACGTGGCCGCCTCCAATTCCGCCGGCGTGGAGATTGTCGGCAAGAACCGCTTCTGGAGCGCCCTTGACCTCACCACCACCGTCAACCTCTTCTATTATCAGCAGGACGGCTTCCGCTACACCTATACCAACCATGAGACAGGCCGCTCCTACGACGTCACGGGCAACCCCACCAGCAGCTTCTCGTGGAACCTCCGCATGATTGCCAGCGTCAAGCTGCCTCAGAGCTGGAGCGGCCAGCTAACGGGCATGTACCGCTCGGGCCGTGCCAACGCCCAGGGCTACAGCCAGCCCGGCTACGGCGTTGATCTCGGCGTGCGCAAACAGTTTGCCGACAACAAGTGGAGCATCGCCGTTAACGCCCGTGACCTTCTCGACAGCCGTTCATGGCGCAACAAGACGTGGGGCGAGGGCTTCTACATGGAGAGCCTCGGCCGCTGGGGCGGACGCCGCATCATGGCCACACTCACCTATAACTTCGGCAACATGAAGGCCAAGAAGAAAGGCCGCGGTGAGGGCGAAGGCGAAGGCGGAGAGGGCTCCGACGACAGCGACGACAATAGGAACGGCGGAGGCGATTTCGACGACATCGGCGGAGGCTTCGGCGATTAACAGAATCAGTCATTCTGCCCACGTTCGCAAGGCTATTATGGGGTCTTTAACCCTTTTTTAGCAGGATACCACTTAGGAAAAGTAAAAAAATCGTCGGTTTTCTTGCTTTTCCTTTCCTTTTGCACTAACTTTGCCGCGTTTTTTGGTGGAATTGTCCTTTGGTGTAATGGCAGCACAACAGGTTTTGGTTCTGTTTGTAGAGGTTCGAATCCTCTAAGGACAACATTCTGACCGCACGGGTCTCCCCAACACTAACCGGCATTCGCTTCCGGTTTTTTTCTTTTTTATGGTGTCCGTCCGCGTAGGAACTCACGATGTGCCGAAGTATGAGAAAATACATCTCGCTCATCGCCTCGACCATGCTGACAGGCATCTTCTGCAACAGGCTTAACAAAAACGTTAGAAATTTGAGGTTACTTGAGTTTACTGAACTCCTGCATCATCTTTTCAACGCCAGACCATCCGACAATGGTTTTTGCAAGCTTTCCCTCGCGGTCGTAGATGAGGTAGTGGGGAATGGCATTTTCGTAATCAGGGATTTGCATCTCCTGCATCTTTTCTTTAGGCACGATGTAGTGGTCGCCAGCGTGTTGGGCGACATCGTTCAGCCATTCGTCGGAACTGCTGCTGGTGTCGGTGATGTAGATGAAGTCAACGCCTTTTGCCGTCAGTTCCTCCTTCACCGTCTCCATCGCCTTCATACCCGTCCGGCAGGGGCCACACCAAGTGGCCCAGAAATCAACGAATACGATATGTCCTTTGTGCTCGGCTACGATTTTTGGCAACCATTCCCGTGGAGCACCTTCGGGCAGAGTGCGACGTACGCCTTCGTTGGAGGCAGCTTCCTGCTTGAATAGCGCTTGCACCTCCCGTATTTGTACTTGAAACTCTGGCGACAGGGCGTCCAGCTCGCTTTCCGCTATAGGCTGGTTTGCTTTCGCCTGAGCCATCACGGCCTTGGCTTCGTCCAACTCCTTGAACCAACGTCCCAAAGGCGAGTCCTCCAGCTCGTTGGCTTGAATATATTCCCTTCCTTCATCAAACATATTATTCAGGCAGGCGTAGAAGCCGGTGATGTCGCGGTAATAAGTCAGTTCGGGCGCATGGGGGTCTTTGAAGGTAAACTGTTTCTCATACATCACCAGCGAGTCTTTGTCCGTGATGATCCCCCAGCTTTTCTTCACGAATATGAAATTCCTCAGCTTAGCTAAGTAATCCTGTTCAATCAACATTCTGTGGTATGCCTTCTCCTTCGCCCCGAGGTCGAGCGTGTCCAGCTGCCCTACCACCTCCTGAAACTCATTCCAGCACACTTCGCGCCATTCGTCGAAGGTGTCGTGGGCATGAGCTATAGAATAATCGCGAGTTACGCCAAGTTCTATACCTTTCATGTGAATGGGCAGAGGCAACTCAAAAGATGCACCTTCGATGTGGATGGCTTTCTTCCATAGTTCTCGCAACTTGGGCGTAGTGATGCTGTCGCGGGGCGTTTCTCTGTTGTATGCTTGGTATTCATCGAAAGCTTTTTTGTTAAAATCAACTCTGACGGTATCACCTGGGAAGAGCATGACTGACCATCCCTGGAAATCGTGTTTCAGCGGATAGCAGATGTCCCATGTGATGGCGAACGTGCCAGCGACGGAATCCGTAGAGACTTCAGGGCGGCCATCGCCTTTCAGCGATTCATGATTGCCCCAAAAACCGGGGATTTTATCTTTGTCGCCAGGCTCTCTGTTCACATACCGTCCCAGAATGACGGCAGGAGCACTCTTGCGCTCCCATGTAGGGAGGGCTGTTGAAGTTGGGGAAGTGCTGGGAGCACATGCTGCCAGCGCGAGCATCACGAAGAGGATGCTTTTCTTACTAAGGCATTTTTTCATAAGATATTGATTATAAGCCCGTAGAGCGCTTGGGTCAGGTTGGTCCAGGCGTATTTCTTTTTCTCCTGAGCGGAGGCTTCGATGAAGGCAGTCTCGCGGTCGTGCTGATAGAAGTCAGCCAGCGCATCGGCAATGGCATCAGGGGCAGGAGCGACGACGTAGCCTGCGCAGCCCTCCGAGGGCTCTTCGCCCACGGGGGCGTGGGGGATTATCTCGGCCAGACCGCCGACGTCCGTCACCAGCATGGGCTTGCAGAAGTGGTAGGCTATCTGAGTGACGCCGCTCTGCGTGGCCGAGCGGTAGGGCTGGCAGACGATGTCGGCAGCGCTGAAGTAGCGGTTCACCTGGTCGCTGGGGATGAAATGGTCGTGCAGCACGATGCGCTCAGATAGCCCTAATGCCTGTATCTTGTCGCGATAGGGCTGCTCGTCGTCGTAGAACTCACCAGCAACAACCAAGCGCACATCCGCTTCAGCCAGACGGGCATCGGCAAGCGCCTCCAACAGAAGGTCAAGACCTTTATAGGCACGAATAAGTCCAAAGAACAGCACATAGCGTGCATCGGCATCAAGTCCAAGGGCATGTCGGGCATCCGCCTTCGGCAGCAGTTCGCCATAGTGGTCGTAGAGGGGATGGGGAGTGACGGCAATCTTTTTAGATTGGCAGGCTTCAGACTTGCAGACTTTAGATAATACTTTCTTCACGTCGTCGGCTACGGCTTGCGAGAGGGTGATGAAGCCGTCCATGCGACGGACGAAATAGGGCGGAAAGAGTTTGTCCAGCAGATTGGGCTCGTGGGGAATCATGTTGTGGATAAGGCCGATGCACTTGGTGTGGCTCTTGGCTTTCCGGCAGCGGGCGGCAATGGTGCCAAAGGCGGGGGCCATGAACGACATCCAGTAGGCAAAGACCACCACGTCGGGCTGCTTACACCGTATCTCCTTAGCTGCCTTGCACCAGCTGAAAGGATTGATGGAGCTGAAGCGCCGATGGATGGTGAGCCCCTCAGGCGCAGGGTCGGTGGAGAACTGTGTCTTGCCAGGGAAGAGCAGCGAGGGGTATTGCAAGGTGAAGGTATAGAGTTCCACGCTGTGCCCTTCGGCGATGAGCTGGTAGGCCAGCCGTTCGCTAAAGGCTGCGATACCGCCACGAAAAGGCCACGCAGGACCGACGATAATATAATTCATATCACTCCTTTTTTCGGCAAAGATAGTGCAAGCCGAGAGAAAATGCAAATTTATTTGCAATTTAACTACGTTTTCGTCCGTCGCGACTCAGCAGAGTAAACAAGTTTGTTTTGCCTTCGCTGCTCCGTCCGTTCCCGAGGCGCCGCCTATCTAAAAGCCCCCGAAGGGGGATTAAAGATAGTGACAAAAATGCGATTTAGCGAGAGCAAACGAAAGATTATTTTGATTTGCCAAGCGGGAGCATTTTAGGCCGAAGGTCAAGCCGAGAGGAAATGCAAAATTGTATTTGGATTTTCTTGCTTTTCTGCCTGCTGTGTTGTATCTTCGCAGCAGGTGGAAAATAAAAGGGTTTTCAGGCGTTTTTTAACATTTGTGACAATTGTGACAATTAGGACAGTGTTTTTTACGCACTTCGGACGCTGAAAATGGGGGCGAGGAAAATATAAGTATAAGAAAATGAATAAGATAAAGAATTGTTATATATATATTATCCTATAATTTTATCTCTATTTTCATCTATTTCTACTCGTTTTTCATCATTTTTTAGTAAAAACTGCTACTCTTACCCATAAAACCGCTTCCAAACCGCCCCGCATGAACATCTCAAATCGCCCGATGGGGTCGCCGTTCCCGCAGAAAGCGTGCGCAAAATGGCTGTCTAATTGTCACAATTGTCACGAAAAGGGTCGAGAAGTGCGTTTGAATGGGACTTGACGAAAAAGAATGCGTAAATCGGTTTCTTTCTAACGCTGTGTGGCCATCGTTTAACGCTGGGAGATTAGCGTTTGATTCTGGCAGCGCAGCGTTTGATTCTGGCAGCACAGCGTTTGATTCTGGCGGCGCAGCGTTTGATTCTGGCGGCGCAGCGTTTGACGCTGGGTCAATTGCACTTGAGGGTACACACCTCAAAATGATAATATAATTTCCTTTTGCTTTCGCTTAATCGCATTTTTGTCATTATCTATAATCCCTCTTCGGGGGCTTTTAGATAGGGGTCACCTCGGAAAAATCGAATAAAATTTGACTATCGTCTAAATTTGTCGCGACTCAACAAAGAAAACATAAGCTTTTTTTGTTTTCGCTGCTCCAAAATTTGGTTTTTTTCTCGGCTCACCCTATCTTTGCAAACCAATAACCCCAAAAACGACATTGCTATGAAGTTTCTGAACCGATTCGGCGCCTACATCGCGGCCCTTGTCATTTTCGCAGCCATCGCCTGCATCTATTGTTCCCCCTCGCTGGACGGGAAGGTCGTCAATGCAGGCGACACCAGCCACTACAAGGGGGCCGTGCAGGAGGTGAAGAAGTACCACGACGAGACGGGCGACTACAGCTTCTGGACGGGCAGCATGTTCAGCGGCATGCCCAACTACCAGATTGGCGGCGGACACTACAAGTCGTCCACCCTGCTTGCTCCCCTGAAGAAAATCGCCCTCGCCGGACACAGACAGGGCGCCACGCCAGCCATCCTCATCGTCTATTTCATCAGTTTCTTCATCCTGCTCAGGGCGTTCAAGGTGAATCCCTGGCTCAGCATCGTGGGGGCGTTGGCCATCGGCTTCTCTTCTTATTTCCTTATCATTATTCCAGCAGGCCATATCACCAAGACGTCCACCATCGCTTTGATGGCTATTGCGATAGGCGGCTTTCACTTGATTTATCAGAAGCGCTATGGGCTGGGTGCCCTGCTGACAGCCTTCCCTGTCGCCATTGCCTTTGTCAACCATCCGCAGATGGGCTACTACATCTGCATGCTCATCGGCATCCTGTTCTGTGCCGAGCTGTACATCCACATCAAAGAGCGGCGGATGAAGGACTTTGGCTTCGCCACGCTCATCTTCGCCTTTGCCATGTTGATAGGTTTCGGCGCCCAGAGCGCCAACGTGTTTGCCAACAAGGAGTATGCCGAGCAGACCATGCGCGGCGGACACTCTGACCTCGAGAAGGCCGACGATGTCACGAACAAGACACGCGGCCTCGACCTCGACTACGCTACGCAATGGAGCTACGGCATCGACGAGAGCCTCTCGTTCCTTGTGCCTGGCATCAAGGGCGGCGCATCGGGCTATAATGTGGGCAAGGATTCGAAGCTTTACAAAGAACTTGTCCGTCAGGGCATCGACCGTCGTGCTGCGGCCCAGTTCTGCGAGAGCGTACCCCTCTACTGGGGTGAGCAGCCCTTCACGTCAGGCAACGTCTATATGGGCGCCATCGTCTGCTTCCTCTTCGTGCTGGGCATCATCCTTGTCAAAGGTTCCTACAAATGGGCGTTGGTCGTCGCAACGGCGTTCTCCATCGTGTTAGCGTGGGGCAGCAACTTCATGCCACTGACGGAGTTCTTCTTCAAGCACTTCCCTTTATACAATAAGTTCCGCACCGTCTCGTCCATCCTTATTGTGGCCGAAATCACTATGCCCCTGTTGGGTTTCCTCGCCCTGCGCGACATTATGGGTCAACAAGACAACAAGTCAACAAGACAACAAGACAACAAGCGAGCCGGGCGCAGCGTACTCATTGCCGCCGGCATCACAGGCGGTCTCTGCCTCATCCTTGCCCTCTTCGGCGGAAGCCTGTTCAGTTTCCGCTCCAGCTACGATGCCTCGTGGGCGGGCAGTATGCCCGACTTCATCTACAAGGGCATCATCGACGAACGCAAAGCCCTGCTCGCTGCCGACGCCTGGCGCTCGTTGCTCTTCATCGCTGGTGCTGCTCTCGTCGTGTGGCTCACCACGCAGGGCAAGCTCAAGAGCGGCTGGATGATAGGCATCCTCGGCCTGCTCATCGTCGTCGATATGTGGCAGGTGGATAAGCGCTATTTCAACGACAGCAATTTCATTCCGGCTAAACAGGAGAAGGCCTACTTCGCCATGCAGCCCTACGAGAAGGAAATCCTCGCCGACCCTGATCCCAACTTCCGCGTCATGAACCTCACCACCAGCACGTTCAACGACGCGCGCACCAGCTACTACCTGAAGTCCGTCGGCGGCTACAGCGCTGCCAAGCTGCGCCGCTATCAGGACCTCATCGACCAGCACATTTCGAAGATGAACTGGCGTGTGCTGAACATGCTCAACACGAAGTACATCATCACCAAGGGCTCCGACGGTCAGCCGCAGCCCATGCGCAACCCCGATGCCATGGGCAACGCCTGGTTTGTCGATACGCTGATGGTGGTCGATGGTGCCAATGCCGAGAGCGATGCTCTGAATCGCCTCGACCTCCACACTACGGCCGTCCTTGACAGGGAGTTTGCTGCCTTTGCTCCCCAGCCCATGCTGGCAGCCGACAGCACGCGCTCTGTGCGCCTGACGAAATACACGCCGCGCTATCTCGATTACGAGAGCACCTCCGCCCAACCTGGCACCATCGTCTTCAGCGAGATCTACTACCCCTACGGCTGGCGTGCCACCATTGACGGCCAGCCCGCCGACCACTTCCGCGTCGACTACATGCTGCGTGCGCTCAACGTGCCTGCCGGACGGCACCAGATTCACTTTGAGTTTGCCCCTGACAGCGTCCGTCGTGGCGACACCCTCTCGCTCATATGCATCCTCATTCTCTATGCCTTCACGCTTTGTCTCATAGGCCGCGAAGTCAGCCGATGCGTAAAAAACCGCAAAAAAGTTGCAATTAAAGAATAGATAGCCTACCTTTGCCCCGATTTTTCAACTTAAAACTAAAAAAACAACTGCGTATGAAAAAGTATTTTCTGACCTTGAGTGTGCTTTTTGCCACACTTCCCTTATTGGCTCAGGCGCCCTACACCTGCGTCACGAAAGGAGCCGTGCTTGAGTATGCCACCTACAACGAAGAAGATAAAGTGGAGAGCTACAGCCGTCAGGTTATCCAGGACGTTACCGACCTGGGCGGCGGCAACTACGATTTCCGCATTTCCAACAGCACCATCAGCGAGCCCGGCGAGAAGGGCGAGGGCGACAATGCTTTCGTAGCCCTTGGCGAAGTCCGCGAGGGCGCTGCCAAGATTGCCATCTCCGGCGTCGACGGCTCCATCGACGTCAGCGCCTCCGACCCAGGCATCACCATGCTGCCTAACAAGCTGGCCGTAGGCTATCAGCTCCCCATCGGCGACGTGCGCGTCTCCATGGAAGGCTTTGCCGTCGTTGCCACCATCACCGACAACGAAGTCATCGACCGCGAGGAGGTCACCGTTCCCGCCGGCAAGTTCAAGTGTTACGTCGTCAAGCAAGTCACAGAGATGACCATGATGGGCGTCTCTGCCGTCACTACCACCAAGACGTGGTACAGCCGCGGTGTGGGCGTCGTCAAGAGTGAGACCACCATGGGCAACCGCCTCGTCTCGCGCAACGAACTTGTCACCTTCAAGAAGTAAAACCACTAAAAAACTACAGAAGAATATGAAAAAGCTCATTGCCTTACTATTTATGTTCACCCTGTGCATGGCTCCTGCTGAGGCTCAGATATTGAAAAGCCTGGGTGAAAAGGCCCTCAAGTCGGCCACCGAAGGTGCCAAGAACGCCGTCGGCAAGCAAATCACCAAGCGCGCCGAGAAGAAGGCTGAGAGTGCCGTCAACGATGCCCTCAACAAAGCCTTTGGCGAAGTGAAGGAAGACACCCTTGAAGCCGCTGCCGCCCAGAACATGAGCGCCCTTGGCAAAGCTCTCGGCGAAGCCACCGCTGCCTATGGTAATGCTGTCTCAGGTGCCATGTCCGCTGGTGCTGCCAACGTCACCCTGCGTGACTTCTCCGAGCAGAATGCCGCCCGAAAGGAACACAACAAGACACTTAAGTTCGACAACTGGGACTAACCCCCTCCCAGTTGTCATATCAGGCTCATTCGTCCCAACTGACCCATGGGCCCCATTTCCTTTAATCATTAAATATGAAAACAATGAAGAAGTTTTTTTCCGCCCTGCTGGCGATGACCTGCATAGGTCTGATGACCGCCTGTATCCCTGCTGACACCCCTGAGAATGGCGGCGATGACAATGGTGATGGCAAGAACGAAAACGTCACCCCCGAGGTAATGAAAGAGAAGGGCTTTGCCCTTAAATACGACTACTTTACCGAATACGGGAAAGACAAAATAGTCGTCTATACCCGCAAAGGCTCCAGCACCCGCCTTGATGTCTTCTATACCGACGACGACGGCAAACCCATCGAGGACCACAACGTCTATATCGAGACAAAGGGCTCCGACGGCTACTACACCGGCTATGGCTACTATCCTAACGATGATGACGAGAGCGCCTGGACTGACGAAGATTATCGTGCCCGTCAGACGGCCAACAACGCCTTTGCTATGATTTCTGACATGAGTGCGCACTTCCTTGAGCACGGTTACGAGGCAAAGGGTACCACCACCATCTGCGGTCGTAAGTGCAACGTCTATGAGGGTACCTACAGCCGCGGCTCCTCCATTCTTGCCGTCTATGACGAGCTAGGGCGCGATGGCAAGCACGGCTCATTCGCCACGTGGAATGGCTTTGCCCTACGTGCGAAGTGCGACAAGTGGGGCTATGACGAAGAAACCGACCAGCGCATCGTTACTGGCGAGTACACCACGTTCGAGTGTACCGCCATCCAGATTGGTGTTTCAGACGAAGCCTTTACCAAGACTGTCAACGTTACTTGGATCAAGTAAGGCGAACTGCGCTTTCTTAGACAACAAATAGGGGAGAGAGTGCCAATAATGGCGCCCTCTCTCGCTTTCTATATAAACGGATGCGACTTCCACGATATAGTTGGTGAATGACCCTGTCATTTAGTTAAGCGACGGCGTCATTTATATAAATGACTGGGTCGTTTAACGAGAGCGCAAGTTTTCAATAAGATAAGATTAGAAAAACGCCCGAATGAATGTATCACTCGGGCATTGGTTTTTTGTGCAGTAAGAAGGACAAACTCTTTTACATCGGCAGAGGGGATGGGGGAAGACGTGTCACTCTGTGTATTGCTCAATCAAGCGGATGATGAGAGAGTTGAGCTGTTCTACCTCATAGGGGCCGACACTGGCCTTGATGTGGGGGTTGCCCACGCCGCTGTCGTCAGTAAGGAAGACGTAGGTGCCGCCGGTGGCAATAGCAAAGAAACGCAGCATGAACTCGGTGTTCTTATCGACGCCGCTTGCCGCTACGGGAATGAGGCGGATGCCCATCTGGGCACAGAGCTGGACGGACTTCTGCAACGACTGAATGACCTTGTCCTCGTGATGTGCAGGGGCGTCGAGAAGCATAAAGGCCAGGCGCGCGTGGGGAGCGTTCCACGAGAGCTGCTGCAGCATCTGCTCCAGCGCCGTATGGACGGCCTCGGGATAGTCGCCGCCGCCGTCGGCCTTCTGTTTGTCCACGAAATCGGCAGTCTTCTTTAGTTTCTCCGTGAAGTCGCTGTGGCGCGTGACGTATTCGTCGCCCTCGTCGCGATAGAACAGGGCTGCCGTGCGTATCTTCAGCGACGGACGGACAGACGAAGCTTTGTTAATGATATCGACAAGGTCGCTCTTCAGGAAGTTGATTTCGTCCATCATAGAGCCTGTGGCATCGACGATGAAGGCCACGTCGGCATGCACCTCAGCTGGGGCATCGAGGTAGCCTGGCAGGGCATAGGTGTTGATGGTCGTCTGCAGGGCGGTGGAGTCCCACGAGCTGATGAGCGGATGGCCATCCATAAGGAATCCGTCGACGGACACGCGGAGTGTCGAGGCGTCGGCCGTCTCCTTCTGAAAGAGCCCTACCCAGCACTCGGCAAAGCCGTGGTTGTCCGTCACGGCCCTCCACAGCGTAGCCTGCGATTCGCTCGTGCTGCGCAGCAGTTCCACCTGTGTGCCCACCATGGGGTAGCCGCCCTCATCGGTGACGCGTACTGCCACGCGGTTGTTCGTATAGAATTGCCAGTAGTCGTTCTTGTCGGCATAGCCGGTAGAGTCGGTGTCCTGCATCAGTTTCGACCAGAATGACCAATGGGTGAGGTCGCACCATTCACCCGCCGTCACGATACCCGCCTGGGTGTTGCCCGATGGGTTGCCTTCATCGCCTGGCATAGCGCCTAACGCGCCGTCGTCTAAACCGCTTTTGTCAAGCGCCGATAGCTCGCCGTAGTAGAAGCCGCCGTCAAGAGAACTGGGTCCTACGCCTTCTTCGGAGCAGGAAGTCATGTTACAGGTGAGTGCCAGTATCAGCAGGCTGGCGGTAAGGAAAAAGGAACAGTTACTTTTCTTCATTGTTTGAATGCATTTATGGGGTTGTCTCTATCCGTAGAACGCGCAAAAGCGGGAAATACTGCGTAGGGAACAGAAGGATTTAACTTCCTTTAACCAATCCGCGGGTGACGTTGCGGCGGAAGCGGATGAGCTTGGCTCCGCACGAGGGACGCAGCGTCAGCAAATAGTAGAGCCAGAGGACTAGTGTACCCCCCCACTTTTTCGCTTCTGCTAGAAGGCGACGGCGGTAGGCCCCGGCACCGTGGGTTTTTGTGCGTACCCGTTCGCTGGCGCCGATGCTATGGGTGAGACGGTCGAAATAGGGCTTCTCCAACTTATAGGGAGGTATGCTATGATAGAGGATGGCATCAGGCAGATACCAGAACGTCATTCCTGCGGCTGTCATCTTGCTGAAGATGTCCTTCTCTTCGCCTCCAGCGAGGCTGTCGCCGTTGCGCCCCAGACTGACGTTGTATAGTCCGATGCGTTCAAAGACCGTGCGGCGATAGGCGGCATTGCCCCCGCCTGGATAGTTTTCGCCTGGGAAGGGTTTAGCCTTGTTGCCGAAATAGAGGTAGCCGGTGAGAAGGCGGCGGACGAAGTGGGTCATCCAACGAGGCTCGTCGCCTTGTTCATACGAGGGGATGATGGGGCCTCCAGCGGCATCTACTTCAGGACGGGCGGCGAAGAAACGGGCGTAGGTGCTCAGGTAGCAGGCGTTTACGGTGGCATCGTCATCCACATAGACCAGAATATCGCCCTTTGCCTCAGCAATGCCGCGATTGCGGGCGTACGAAAGGCCTTGGTTCTTCTCCACGAAGGTACGCAGACGGACATCGGGGTAGTCGGCGGCGAAACGCCCGACCTCGGCGGCAGAGGCATCGGTGCTGTTGTTGTCCACCCAGATGATTTCGTAGTCACAGTGGGGATAATCACCCTCAGCAAGGCTGCGCAGGACATTATACATGTACCGCTCACGATTATAAGTGCAGATGATGACGGAGAGCATAGGGGGATAAGGGTATAAAGGTTAGCGTTTGAAGATATGGACAAAGAGCCACTTCATCACCTTGTCAACCATGTGGCTGAAGGCTTCGAACCAGCGAGGCCAGCGGCGATGTTGACGATGCCAATAGCGGAGGGCGTCGGCACGGATAATCTTGTTCTCAGGGTAAAGGCGGACGGGGCCGAAGCCGTACTGACGGCAGGCAGCCGACAACTCTTCATCAAGCTCAGCAAAGTGGCTGGCATCGAACTGACGACGAGGGATGTCCAACAGATGGCACTTGTACATCAAGCGGATGCGGTTGGTGTAGTACTGGCTAAGGAACGCCCGGCGTGTGGCGGAGAGGCGGCTGAGGTCCTGCGAGCCGTAGAAACGGAGCAGCTGGCGTGTCATCAGCTCCATCTGCCCGAGGCTGCGGGCGATGACCTTGGGGTCCATCGTTTGTCCCTCGCGCGCTAGATTATATTGGTAGAGGTTGATATCGAAGAAGACGATATCCTGGGCGTAGAACACAGGGTAGCATGCCCACTCCGTATCGGTATAGGAGATTCCCTCCGTCTGACGATAGCCGAACTGGCGCAGCAGCGCCGTGCGATAAGTGAGGGCGTGCATGAGGAAAAAGCGGATGTAGCCGTCCTTCAGCACGTCGTCCAGCGCATAGATGCGGCCGTAGTCGTAGGGCTCGCGGCCATAGACGTTGTATTTCGTCACTTCGCGACTGCCGTCGTCGTGCAGGATGGAGAAATGGGTGATGACCATATCGGCTTCCACCACTTCCAATTTGTCGAGAAATTCCACCAGCGCAGCGGTGTCGAACCAGTCGTCTGAGTCGAGGACCTTGACGTACTTTCCCTGTGCGATGGGCAGGGCTGCGTTGATGGTCGACCCGTAATTGCCGTTGGGCTTGTCGATGACTGTGATGGCCTGGGGAAAGCGCTCCTTGTAACCGTTGGCTACGGCAAGCGAGCCGTCGCGGCTGCCATCGTTCACTACCATCACCTCCAGTCGCTCCAGCGTGGCAGGCACCAGCAACGAATCAAGACATCGCGGCAGCAGCGCCTCCATGTTATAGGTCGGGATGATAAGGGACAAAAGTTTCATAAAAAGGTTAGAGATAAAGGGTTAGGGGCAATGCAAGGACCTTTTCCACAATCTGGTGCATATCGTAGTATTTGTATTCAGCCAGACGACCGCCGAAGAGGACGTGGTCCTCGTGGGCCGCCAGCTCGGCATAGCGGGCGTAGAGACGGTTGTTGCGCTCGTTGTTGATGGGGTAGTAGGGCGCAGCGCCAGTCTCCCAACGCTGGGGGTATTCGTAAGTGACGACGGTATTGGGTTGCTGGCCGAACTCGAAGTGTTTGTGCTCGATGCAGCGCGTATAGGGGACTTCGGCTTCCGTGTAGTTGACGACGGCATTGCCCTGAAAGTCGCGTATGCCTTCCAGCTGTTTGTGTTCAAAGCGGAGCGAACGGAAGTCCAGCTCACCGAAGCGGCAGTCGTAGAAGCTGTCCATACGGCCTGTATAGACCATCGTATCAGCGAGACTGTCGAAAAAGGCGCGTGCTTCAAAATAGTCTGTTTTCAGCCTCACCTCGCAGCCATCTAAAAGTTTCTCGAACAGCCGCGTGTAGCCACCGATAGGAATACCCTGATAGGTGTCGTTGAAATAGTTGTTGTTGTATTCGAATCGGAACGGCAGGCGGCGGATGACAAAGGCCGGGATTTCTGTTGCCTTCATGCCCCACTGCTTTTCAGAGTAGCCCTTGATGAGTGTCTCGTAGATGTCGCGTCCGGCAAGTTTCAGCGCCTGCTCCTCCAGGTTGGCAGGCTCAGCGATATGGGCGAACTCAGCCCGCTGCTGCTCAATGATGGCGCGAGCCTCGTCCGCTGTCTTTACACCCCAAAGCTGGTAGAAGGTGTTCATATTGAACGGCAGGTTATAGCGCTTTCCCCGAAAGCAGGCAATAGGCATATTAACAAAATTATTGAAGGGCACGAGGCTGTTCACGAAGTCCCACACCTCGTTGTTGGATGTGTGGAAGATGTGCGGTCCATAGCGGTGCACCTGAATGCCATCGACCTCCTCCGTGTAGCATCCGCCGCCGACGTGAGGATTTTTGTCGATGACGAGTACGCGCATACCCCTCTGCCTTGCACGATAGGCAAACATGGCGCCGTATAGTCCTGCTCCGACAATCAGAAAATCGAAATCCTTTTTCCTCATTCCTTATTTTCGACTCTTTAATTCTTGAATGACCTCTCGATAGTCGCGCTCAGCATCGAGGATGACCTCACCGTGCCCCGATGAATCCTGACGGGGCGTCATGTAGTTCGCTCCATAAAGCGTTGTCAATACTTTGTCGTAACCAATGGGGGCGGGAATTTCCAAGTCCTCGAAGGGCAGCATTACCGTCTCGTCGTACCACGCCCGCTCCTTCGCCTCGCGCTCCACCTGTCGCCAGTCGAACGTCGGACAGGCTATCCGTTTTGTCTCTTTTTCATTCCACTTCGTAAACTGGCGCTCAAACAGGCGGTATAGTCTCTTGTTGCCCAGTGTGCCACAGAGCATCCGGGCTATCATTCGTTTCATCCCTTTACCATATTGAGCCGTCTGCAAACACTTCTGCGCCGTTCGTGCCATACGTAGCGAGCGCCGCCACCCGGCACAGTTCAGGTCGTCAGGGATGTGGTCATAGACAAAGAGATCAATGAAGATGCCCTGATGGAACGGCTGACAAATGTCGGCCGGCAGGATGGCGGCTGTGCCGTCGTAGCGCACCTGCGTATGACCACGATAGTAGCCTCGTTCCGTGTGGACACATTGCAGGAAAAAGGGTGATTGGAACTCCGTGTCAGCCAACAGGATTAGCCGCTCGTAGTCCTCGCGTAGCATCATCAGGTCGATGTCATCGTCCCAAGGAATCATCCCCTTTTCGCGCACAGCACCCAGCAGGGTGCCCCAATCGGCCCAAACCCGGAGTCCGTGTCTTTGGCACACGTCCAGCACATGGGCACATATCTTTAGCTGTATCTCCTTGACCGTCATCGCAGCACCTCGTTGTTCGTATAACACTCAGCTGTATCGGCACACATGAATACGGCGTGCATTTTGCGTTGTCGCTCAGGCGGTAACGTCATGTAGTTCTTTCCATAGATAGACGTCAGTCGCGCCTCTATGTTATGAGGAACACAGAATGTATGTCCCTCGAACGCCAACTCTTCTGTTGGATAAAGGTCTTTCGTCAATGTAGGAACCTTCGTGTCATTGCGTTCCAGCGTCCCAGCCTCGCGGTCCTTTGGACGAAGTGTACAAACTATTGCCCAAAGCCCTTTCAACAATCCATACTCCACAGGGAATACTATACTGCGCACCACGTTCAGGAAACTCATAGGCTTGGGGTAGGCGAAAAAGCCGAACGACTTGCCCACTCGGCGGTTCATCCAATGGAAGAACGATGGACTCACGGCTGGCGTCGTCACGCTCTCGAAGATGTCAATAGAGATGCCCCTGTGATAGGTTACATGAAAATCCGAAGCACGATTGATGGAGAGCGTGCCATTGCGACGTATTTTCATCAGTCCATGCCCCATGCGTGCCTCCTTGTCTGATTGTTTTGTCTGGAGGAAAAACCGTTCGTCAAGCATCGCAGGCGCCACCTGTTGAAAACGCCGATAGTCCTTCGAAGGCATCGAGACATCCACATCGTCGTCCCACGGAATGAAGCCTCCGTGGCGATAAGCACCCAACAACGTGCCATAATCCAAGAAATACGTCAGACCCTCAGCGCGGCAGATACGGTCAAACTCCACAAGAATCTCCACAAGACAATGCTGCACCTCGCGCTTGGGTGCCCCTTCCGGATTATACTGCTCGCGCAGTTGCCGTTGTAATGCTTCGTCTATCATAGGTAATGTCGTAACGTGTTTGCCTCTCAGCCTGCAAAGGTAGTGCAAGGCAAGATAAATACCAAATTTATTTGCAAAATCTCTCGCCTTGCACTACCTATAAGGGCTTCAGCCCTTTTAGATAGGCTTCGCTTCGGAAAAGCCAAAATAAATTTTGCTTTTCGCTCGGCTTGCACTATCTTTGCAGAAAATTTTGGGTATGATGGATAACAAGCTGTTTGTTTATAATACGCTGACGCGTTCGAAAGAATTGTTCAAACCGCTCCATGAGGGACATGTGGGCATGTATGTGTGTGGCCCGACAGTCTATGGCGACGCCCATCTTGGACACGCTCGTCCTGCCATCACGTTCGACGTGTTGTTCCGCTACTTGCAGCATTTGGGCTACAAGGTGCGCTATGTGCGCAATATTACCGATGTGGGCCATCTGGAGCACGATGCCGACGAGGGCGAGGACAAGATAGCCAAGAAGGCGCGGCTGGAGCAGCTGGAGCCGATGGAGGTGGTGCAGCACTATGAGAACCGCTACCACAAGGCTATGGAAGCACTTAATGTGCTGCCGCCCAGCATCGAGCCCCACGCTTCTGGCCATATCATCGAGCAGATACAGTTGGTCAAGGAGATATTGAACAACGGCTTTGCCTACGAGAGCGAGGGCAGCGTCTATTTTGATGTGCCTAAGTATAACAATGTGCATCACTATGGCCGCCTCTCGGGCCGTAATCTCGAGGACGTCATCAATACCTCGCGTGACAATCTCGACGGACAGCAGGAGAAGCACAACCCCGTTGACTTTGCCCTCTGGAAAAAGGCTCAGCCCGAGCACATCATGCGCTGGCCCAGCCCCTGGAGCGACGGATTCCCTGGCTGGCATTGCGAATGTACGGCCATGGGGCGCAAATACCTTGGTGCGCAGTTCGATATTCATGGCGGCGGCATGGACCTCGTCTTCCCCCACCACGAGTGCGAGATAGCACAGGCCGTCGCCAGCCAGGGCAGCGACATGGTGCACTACTGGATGCACAACAATATGATTACCATCAACGGGCAGAAGATGGGCAAGAGCCTCGGCAATTTCATCACGTTGGATGAGTTCTTCACGGGCCGCCACGAGAAGCTGGCACAGCCCTATAGCGCCATGACCATCCGCTTCTTCATCCTTATGGCGCACTACCGCAGCACGGTTGACTTCAGCAACGAAGCCCTGCAGGCAGCCGAGAAGGGACTTGACCGTCTGATGGAGGGTTGGAAGAACCTAGGACGTATTGCGCCGTCGGCCACCTCCACCATTGATGTGAAAAACCTTGGCGACGCATGCTACGAGGCCATGAACGACGACCTCAACACCCCCATTGTCATCAGTCACCTCTTCGACGCCTGCCGTCATATCAACCAGGTGGCCGACGGCCGGGCAACCGTCTCGGCCGACGACCTGAAGACGTTGAAGGAGACCTTCCACCTATTCCTCTTCGACATCCTCGGCATGAAGGAAGAAACGGGTGCTGGCAACGCAGCCCGCGAGGAGGCCTTCAGCAAGGTGGTTGATATGCTGCTCGAGCAGCGTGCCGTGGCAAAAGCCAACAAGGATTGGGCCACCAGCGACAAAATCCGTAATGAACTTGCTGCGCTCGGCTTTGAAATCAAGGATACGAAAGAAGGTGCGACATGGAAACTGAATCTCTGAGTATGAAAAGGACAACGCTTTATTTTTCATTCTTCATTTTTCATTTTTCATTATTGACCCTCTCGTGCTGTACGCCCAAGAAGAGCGCAGTCGTTGTGGAGCAGTCAGGCGTGACGGTTCCGGCATTCAACGCCGATAGCGCCTATAGCTTTGTGTCGTCGCAGGTGGCTTTCGGGCCCCGCGTCACAGGCTCTGAGGCACACAAAGCCTGTGGCGACTGGCTTGTGGCCAAACTGCGCGCGTTTGGCGCGGAAGTCACAGAGCAGACTGCCGACCTGAAAGCCTACAACGGCGACCCGTTGCCCATGCGCAATATCATCGGCAGCTACAATACCGCTACCAACAAGCGCGTCATCCTCTGCTCTCATTGGGATAGTCGCCCCTGGGCCGACAACGACCCCGACGTGAAAAACCATCGTACCCCCATCGCTGGCGCCAACGATGGTGCCAGCGGCGTGGGTGTCCTGTTGGAGATTGCCCGTCAATTGCAGCACCAGCAACCTACAATAGGCGTGGATATCATCTTCTTCGATGCGGAGGACTATGGTATGCACAGCGACGAGTACGACTCTTCCGACAATACATGGTGTCTCGGCTCGCAGTACTGGGCGCGGCACCCACATAAAGCCAATTATATCGCCCGTTTTGGTATCCTGCTGGATATGGTGGGAGCGCCAAACTCCCGCTTTTGCCAGGAACGCTACTCTCGTCGCTATGCGGGCAACATTGTCGACAAGGTTTGGATGACTGCTCACGCCCTCGGATATGGTGCCTACTTCCCCCTTACTGCTGGCAGCTACGTTACAGACGACCATCTCCCTCTCAACGAGAAGGCCCGAATCCCCTCCGCCGACATCATCCCCTACGACGAGGAGTACGGCTTTGGAGAACATTGGCATACCATAAAGGATGATATGAATTGGATTGACGTTGCGACGCTCCGTGCTGTCGGCCAGACGGTAATGCATGTTGTTTACAATGAAAAGTAAATTACTATGACCATCAACGAGATACAGGACGAGATAATCGAGGAGTTCGAAGGTCTGGACGACTGGATGGACAAGTACCAGATGCTGATTGACCTTGCTGGCGGGCTGCCCAAGCTCGACGAACGCTATAAGACGGAGGACAATCTCATCGAGGGTTGCCAGAGCCGCGTATGGCTGCGTGCCTTTCAGACGGACGACGGTCTCCTGCACTTCGAGGCCGAGAGCGACGCGCTCATCGTGGGCGGCATCATCGCCCTGCTCATCAGAGTGCTGAGCGGACAAACCCCTGCGGAGATACTCAATGCTCAGCTCTATTTCATCGACCGTATCGGCCTCCACGAGCACCTTTCGCCCACGCGCAGCAACGGACTGGTGTCGATGGTCAAGCAGATGCGCATCTACGCCCTTGCCTTCTCTGCCCAGCAATGAGAGTCCTCATCATCAATACTACGGAGCGGCAGGGTGGTCCTGCCATCGCAGCCTACCGACTGACGGAAGCGCTGAAGAGCAACGGCATCAAGGCCAAGATGCTGGTGCGCGAGAAGGAGACGGACAAGGTGACCACCGTTGCTGCCGACAAGACGTGGGCCGTCCGTCGCGGGCTTTTCATGGAACGTCTTATCCTCAATCTGCATAATCGGCTTGGTCGTCAGCATCGCTATCGGCTCGACCTTGGCACGGCGGGAGGCGACATCACCAACCTTCCTGAGTTCCGTCAGGCGGACATCATCCATCTGCATTGGATTAACGACGGTATGATTTCCCTGCACATGCTCCAGCGCATCCTCGATTCGGGCAAGCCCGTGGTCTGGACGTTGCACGACATGTGGCCCTTCACGGGCATCTGCCATTATGCCCACGACTGCGACAACTACATGAAACATTGTGGCTCGTGTCCTCAGCTGAACAGCAGCCGCGAGAAAGACCTCGCCTATCGATATTTTAATAAGAAACAAACACTACTTCAGCATCGCTCCATCCGCTTCATCGCGTGCAGCGGGTGGCTGAGGGAGATGGCCCGCAAAAGCAGCCTGTTGCGTGGCATGGAGATAACGTGCATCCCCAATGCCGTCGATACCCGTATGTTCCACCGTCGCGACAGGCTGATGGCGCGTCGTGAGCTCCATCTGCCGGCAGACAAGCGTCTGGTACTTTTCTCGTCCGAATCCGTTGCCGACCGTCGTAAGGGATTCAACTATCTGGCTGATGCGCTGGGGGAGTTGGCATCCGTCCATCCGGAATGGAAGGAGCAGCTGGGACTTGTGGTGTTGGGACGCGACAGCGAGAAGGTCACCTTCAGCGAGATTCCCTTCCCCGTCTATCCCATGCAATATGTCTCCGACGAGAAGCAGATGGCAATGGTCTATAATGCCGTTGACCTCTATGCCATACCCTCTGTGCAGGACAACCTGCCGAATACCGTTGTCGAGGCGATGGCCTGCGGCATCCCCTGCATCGGCTTCAATGTGGGCGGCATTCCTGAGATGATAGACCACCTCCACAACGGCTATATCGCCGACTATAAGAATTCGAGCAATTTCGCCGAGGGTATCCACTGGCTCCTTACAGAGGGTGATTATGCCATGTTAAGCAACGAAGCACTCCGCAAGGCACAGACCACCTACAGCGAAACATCCGTTGCCGACGCCCACATCGCCGTCTATAACCAACTCACAGGAAAGAACGAGTAAGCCATTTCCTAAGTAGCTGTTTATTTATTGCAAAAACAATCGTTCATGAACCGTAGGGCACTCAAATAGAGCACACGACGCTGGCCCATTCAAGAACCATCAAAGAAGCTATTCGCTCTGTCGAGTGACGAGACCAATCGTGAGTCCGTTTCTCATCGAGCTTATCCCAAAGCTCAGTCCATTGCCTCATCAAAGGTTTCATTTCCGAAACCATTGATTTTGCTTCATTTGCCGTTTCCATATAAAGGCGGAAACTCTCTTTATCCATCTCATTGAAGTCCCTTTGAAACTTCAGCATACTATTCACCTCTTTGTCAATGGCCTTTCCGATGCAGTTGAAAAGCAATTCCCCTGCACAATCGAGAAAGACCCCATCTGGTCCGCAAGCAGCGGATCAAGGTACACATAGCGTTGGAAAGCATTCTTGTTAGTTGGCATATTCTGTTCTTTTTTCGGCAAAGGTACGCTGAGGAAGCGAACGCAATGTTCGTCATGGGGATTTTTTTCGATTCTGCTTGCAAATATAACGCTTTTTCTTGAAGAACAGCACCTATTGGTAAAAATCTTTTTCCGCAAGGCTTGTGGAAAACGGTGATTCAATTTATAAGTGTAGTTTTTGGAGATGTTTTACGAAAAAACGCTAACACCTACCTTTTCGCGCAAAACTAACTATGATACAGAATGTTAGTCCAGGTAGGTGTTTGCAAAACACTTACCTAACACTTACCTAACACCTACCTTTTAAGGTTTAACGTTAAACGAGGCTGCGGCTGTTATGGGGGTGCTTTTCGCGGTAGAGTGTAGTCCGCTGATTTGAGCTTTCAGTTTTTCGTCTTACGACTATTCCAATTTGACGGGGTGATATGAGTAAGTGATAGGTAAGTGTTAGGTAAGTGTTTAATAAACACTTACCTGCTCTAAGGTGTTATAAAACAATTCATTGGGCAGAAAAAGGTAGGTGTTGGGGTGTCTTTGCGATTTTCTCTGAAAAATGAGAAGAAAAATGAGAAGAGGCAGGCATTTGACGGCCTGCTGATAGCGTTTGATTCTGATTTGCCAGCGTTTGATTCTGCGCGCGCAGCCCAAGGGGCTACGGGAACAGTCCCCCCTTCTGTCGGCACAGTCCCCCCAAATGAAAAAGCACTACGCCCGCGGATGGACGTAGTGCAAATCCTATGGTAAGGGGATGGGGCAAAGAGGCTATTCCTCTGCAGCGAACATGGGGTCCCAGCAGGGAAGCATGACGGGCTTTTTCTTGTAGGCGTCGAGGATCTTTTGTGAAGCGTACTTCTTGTTGACAACCAGGCGGAACATGTATTCGTTGAACCACTCGTCCGTCATAATCATGTGGCCCTGATAGCCGGATGAGGCGCCCCAGCTGTTCTCCACCTTCCACATCACGGGCTTGTTGTTCTCCAGACGGACGGCCATCAGCGTCATGGCGTGGCTTGAGCCGCTGTCGAAGGTGGCGATGCGCTCGGCCTTGTCCATACCGAAGGTGGTGCCGAAGATGCTGCCGTAGTCGAAGTTGTTGAGGTCGAGCAGTCCGCGTGTGCGGTCGAGCTCCTTGCCTACATCGCAGCTGAAGTACATCATGGTGCTGTCCATGATGCTGGCGATGGCCATCTCCTTGATGTCATCGAGCGGCAGGTTCAGGTAGCGCCAGTTGTGGCCGTCGTAGGTGTGGCGGTCGTACTCGATTTCGTATGTCTTCCAATAGTCGCGCGTGGGGTCGTTCATGAGCATGATGTAGTCGTTCTGGAGGTCGTTGCCGAGGAACTGGGCATAAAACTCCTGCGGGGTGTAGGTCTTGGGCTCGCTGACAAACTTACCCTCCTTGTCCTTCGGCGCCCACTTGAATGCCTTGACCGGCTCGCCGAAGCCGAGGGCGAGCATGTGGTAGATTTCAGCCAGCATCTCCTCCTTCATGCCCTGCAGGTCGGCACCCTTGCCAGCCTTGCGGAGGCGAATGCCGTCCTCGCGCAGCTTGCGCTTGACGAGGGAGGTGAAGCGGGAGGTGTTGTTGGAGGCGTAGGTCTCAGGCATGACGCTGGCAGGTACAACGCCGTATTTCTGGGTCAGGTCGGCCACGCCGGTGAAGGTGCCGCCGTCGGAGAGCGGATTCTTGAACAACCACTCTACGGTCTTATCATCCATGCCCTTCGAGCGGGTGTCGATGACGGCCTGAAGGAAGAGGTTGGCCTTCTCCAGCTGGTCGTAGAAGAAGAGATAGACTTCGGAGAACTCCATCGGCTGTTGCAGCTTGTGCCGGCGCATCATCTGGGCGCGCAGGACGTTGAGGCCGGTGAACATCCAGCAGCGGCCCGAGCCCTTCTGGTCTGTGATGCCCTTGCTCTGAACGCTGTAATTGAAATAGGTATCCATCTCGCCCTGGTTGGCGTGGTTGGTGGCGAGGGCGCTGACGTCGCCTGCCGCGAGGGCGTTGTGGATGGCTTTGTCGGCAACCGTGGGCGTCTGCTTCGCCTGGATGCGGCTGAGGACTTCGGGGGTAAGGCTCTGGGCGCTCATGCCCAAGCTGACAACGGCAAAAATGCCGATGAAAAGGGACTTTTTCATATACGATATAGTTTTTCAGTCTTCAATCTACTATCTTCCAATATCAATTTTCGATCTACACTAATAGGACACGGAGCAGGGGATGCCGCGAGCCTCTACGAGGGAGGCGATACGGTCGAGCTCCTGGTGGGTAGCCTTCTGGAGCGTGGGGCAGGGTGTTTCGCGGTCGATGGTGTAAATCATGACCTGCGAAGGGGCAATGGAGCAGACGGCATCCAGCCAGGGGAGGACGTAGGCGTCGCCCGTGTTGTCCACATCCTTGCCGTCGAACGAACACCCTTTCATGAAGAGCGTCTGGATGATGCAATGTCCGTTGAAATCGCGCATTTTGGAGATGAGCGCCTCGAGGTCGTAGCGCCCGTTCGGGCGGTTGACGAGGCGGATGTAGTCGGGGCTGACCGTATCGAGCTTGAGGATGTTGTTATCGACTTTCATCAGGGCATCGAACACGTTGGGCCGGAGGATGAAGGTGGCGTTGCTGAGCACGCTGACCTGGGCAGCGGGGAAGTAGGCGTTGCGCAGGGCGATGACGTCGTCCATGATAGCGGCAAAGTCGGGATGCCCCGTCGGCTCACCGTTGCCCGCGAAGGTCAGCACATCGGGCGTGGGGCCGCCCACCTTCATCTCCTTCAGACGCTCCTCCAGCGCCGTACGTACCTCCTCACGCGTGGGACGTTTCAGATGAGAGGGATGCTGGGCATTCAGTCCGCACTCGCAGTAGAGGCAGTCGAACGAACAAACCTTCCCGTCGCCCGGCATCAGGTTTATGCCCAGCGAAACGCCCAGCCTGCGGCTATGCACGGGGCCGAAAATGGGAGAAGTGTATATCACCGTTGCCATTTGCGCAGGGGAATCAGTAGGTCACCTTAAGGGGATTGGCTACTTTGATGGCAAAGTCGTTGAGGTAGCTGTTCCATTCGTCGGGCGACTGCCAGCCAGCCTTGCTCCATGCGCTGCCCCACCAATAGGTGACGGCAGCATCGGGGGCGATAGTCCCCAGGGCAAGGATGTGTCCGGATGCCCCGCGGCGGGCAGCTTCAGGAGCTGCAAAGGGCTGGTAGCGGGCTTCTTTGGCCCAAGGGGCAACGATACCCACATAGATTTCGCCATTATCGGCTTTCGCGTTGTCCGTGAGATCCTGATAGGCGATATATCCCTTATCGGCAGCCAGCGTGTAGGCATCGGGGTTTTCAGGATGAACGACAATGCCGGCAGCCAGAGGTGCAGCTTTGCTGAGACCGCTGAAGCTGATGGTGGTGCAGTTGAGCTGCGAGCCCTTTGCAAGGGAGATGGTGCGTGTTTCCACCAGCGTATCGTCCCCATAGGCAAAGGGATTGTAGGTAAGACGCATCATGAAGCGCAGGGGGCCATTCTCCATTATCTCGTAGTCTGCCCAGCAGTAGGGATAGACAATGTTTTCGCCGTCAAGCAAGGCTGCAGCTCCGCCGCCCAGCGTGGGACCTACCTTGTAGCAGTCCAAACCGTTTCCGTGATCAACGTGGTAGGAGACGGAGTGGTAGAGCTGGTCGGCTTCGTCGAAGCGTTTTTCCTTCCGCAGCTGCTCAATCTGTGCTTTCGTTTCAGGGTTGAGTTCGTTGGCATAGCGTTCCTCAACAACCATCATAGGTGTGTTCTTTACCCAGATGTCGTATCCAAATGCCTTCTCTCCGGAGGCCTGCAAGGCTGGGCCGTAGCAACGGTAGGCCGTAAGGTCGTTCTCCCAGGCAATATCATCGACGCGTTCAGGATAAAGACGTCCATAGGCTGCTGTGGGGGCAGGGTCAGGTGTCCCGACGGCGATGGTGTACGTAGATGTTCCTTGAGCCTTTACGGCAACCGGAAACATCAGTTTGTTGTCGAAGGTGATTTGCGTGGGCAGTTCATGGCCCTGTGCGTCACAGACGACATACATCTCCTCTTCCGATATCAGCGGCATGCGGGCCAGAAGGTCGCTCATCGGAATCTCCACCATTTCATCGGTACGCTCCACATCCGCGGGATTCTTTATCGTAACAATAAAGTCCCCTTTGGGCTTCATGTCGCAAGACGAAAGGGCGGCAAGGAGGATAAGGGCATAAAGAGGTCTTTTCATATCATTTCGGTTGTTTACCAATGTAGGCGAGGATGCCACCATCGACATAGAGGATATGGCCGTTGACGGCATCGGAGGCATGGGAAGCCAGGAAGACGGCAGGACCGCCGAGTTCGCTAGGGTCGAGCCAGCGTCCGGCAGGAGTCTTGGCGCAGATGAACGAATCGAAGGGATGACGGCTGCCATCGGGCTGACGTTCGCGTAACGGAGCTGTCTGGGGTGTGGCGATGTAGCCAGGACCGATGCCGTTGCATTGGATGTTGTACTCGCCGTATTCCGAGCAGATGTTGCGTGTCAGCATCTTCAGTCCGCCCTTGGCAGCAGCATAGGCGCTGACGGTCTCGCGGCCCAGCTCGCTCATCATGGAGCAGATGTTGATGATTTTGCCTTCGCGGCGCTCCATCATTTCGGGTAGTACGGCGCTGGAGCAGATGAAAGGGCCAACGAGGTCGATGTCGATGACCTGCTGGAACTCGGCACGCTTCATCTCGTGCATGGGGATGCGCTTGATGATGCCGGCGTTGTTGACGAGGATGTCAATCTGGCCGACGTCGTTGTGGATGGTTTCGACGAGGGCTTTCACGTCGTCCTCTTTCGTAACGTCGCAGACATAGCCAAAGACGTTGGTGATGCCAGCTTCGCGGTAGTTGTCGAGACCACGCTGAAGGGCAGCCTCGTTGATGTCGTTGAAGATGATGTTCTTAATGCCGGCAGCGACGAAAGCCTTGGCGATGTTGAAGCCGATGCCATAGCTGGCACCTGTAATCCAGGCATTCTTGCCCTCTAAGGAAAAAGGATTGTTCATAATTGATGTCATTTTTTGGGGTTAGGAATCATTTTAGGTCTGTGATAAGGCTGAAATCCTGGTCGCCGTAGTCGAGGTTTTCGCCGCCCATGCCCCAAATAAAGGTGTAGTTATGGGTGGCGGCAGCGCTATGGATGCTCCACTCGGGACTGAGGACAGCTTGGTCGCCTTTCATCCAAATGTGACGGGTTTCGTGCACTTGGCCCATGAAATGGCAGACAGCCTGGTCGTCGGGCACTTCGAAATAGAAGTAAGCCTCCATGCGACGGCTGTGCGTATGTGCCGGCATGGTGTTCCATACGGAGCCTGGAGCCAGTTCGGTCATACCCATCTGAAGCTGGCAGGTGGGAAGCACTTGGTTTACAATCATCTTATTGATGTTGCGCTCGTTGCTCATCTCCAGCGAGCCCATGTGAGCCACCACGGCATCGGCCTTCGTTACCTTGCGGTCAGGATAGGTGGTATGAGCATTCGTGCTGTTGAAATAGAACTTCGCAGGGTGGGCGGCATCTTTGCTTTCAAAGACCACGTCCTTGTTTCCGCGACCCAGATAGAGCGCTTCCTTATAATCTAATTCGAACACCTCATCGCCATGACGGACCACGCCCGCTCCGCCGACGTTGTAGATGCCGAGCTCACGGCGTTCCAGGAACCATTGAGCCTTCAGTGGGTCAATAGCTTCGAGTTCCAAGGTTTCATGAACGGGCATGGCGCCTCCTACAACCATACGGTCATACATAGAATAAACCATATTCACCTCGTCAGCGGCAAAGACGGTTTCGATGAGGAAATCGCGGCGGATTCGTGCTGTGTCGTAGTGTTTCGCATCTTCTGGATGAGAAGCATAGCGTACTTCGTAGTTTGTTTTCATATCAATATGATTTTTGGTTTTGCCTACAAAGATACTGCAAGGAGAAAGGAAAAGCAAAAAAAACGCATTTTTTTTCAAAAATGCGAACGAACAAGGCTGTCGGCAAAAAAAAAAATCAATTCTTTTTTTCAGACAGGGCGACGGTTTCGATGTTGCGGCGCAAACCGTCGTATTTGGCACGTTTGACGGCACTTTCGCTAAAAAGTCCTTCGTATTCTTCGGGTGTCAACGTCTTCCAGTCTTCCCTTCGCATGCCAAGCAAAGCATCGGATGCCTGAAAGGATTTCTCGTTTGTCGGCGAGGCAAAACGATTCCACGGACAAGCCTTCTGGCAGCAGTCACAGCCGTAGATGTGATTGCCTAAATGGGCGTAAAAGTCCGATGGAATGGGCGATTTTTGCTCAATGGTCAGGTAGCTAATGCATCGTCGGGCATCCATGCTCGTCGTGCCATCTGCGTGGAGGGTAAGGGCTCCTGCTGGGCAGGCATCAATACATCGGTGGCAGGTTCCACAGCGAGATGGTGAAGGAACATCAGGGTGCAAGGCAAGGTCTGTAATGATGAGGCCGAGGAAGAACCAACTGCCCATACCTGGGATGATGAGAAGATGATTGCGCCCTTCCCATCCCAATCCGGCACGCTGTGCCCAATAGCGCTCGAGCACGGGGGCGCTATCTACAAAAACACGCTGTTCTCCCAAAGGAGCAGGTTCTCCGTGTTGTTTTCGCAAGTTGTTAATGTATTCCAGCAGTTGGAAAAGTTTCTCCTTGACTACGATGTGGTAATCTTTGCCGTAGGCATAGTAGGCAATCTGCCATTCCTCTTTAGGTATTTGTTCGGCTGGATAGTAGTTCATGGCCGTAACAATAATACTCTTGCAGCCTGGCACGAGCTTTGTAGGGTCGAAGCGTTTTTCCAGATTACGGGCAAGATAGCCCATATCGCCTTGACGGTTCTCCTCTATCCAACGTTCATAAGCCGCTTGGGTAACTGCATCTACGGCTTCGGCCTTTGCTATGCCACAAGCAGCAAAGCCAAGTTCATGAGCCTTATTTTTTATAGAGGATTCCATGATAAATGAAGAATGAAAAATGAATCATAAAATGTCTTGTATGCCGCATACTGATGGCAATGCTATTTATTCTTCATTTTTCATTCTTCATTTTTTATACTTTCAGCCTGTCGTTATAGGCGTTGAAGATCTTTTCCAGCTTGGATGTATAAAGTTCCACAACGTCGTTGTTTTCAGCCTGCTCCATATAGCGGACCAGACGGAGCAGCGTGTCGATATTATCGCGGCAGCTGGTCGCATTGAGCAGGAACTGGCGTTGCGAAAGGCTGAGATACCAGGTGGCGTACTCCACTTCGTTGTCAGCCATCTGGCAGAGGATTTCAAGCCCCTTCTCCTTCTCGCCCAACTGGATGTAGTTGAGTGCCATGATATGAGAGTAGCTCATTACATAGCTGTGCGGTAGGTTATAGGCGGGCAGCTCTTCTTCGCATTTGTTCAGAATAGCCAGGGCTTTTTCGTCCTGTCCTTCAGCCAGCAGCTGGTTGGCCAAGAGGACAAACAAACGGCGATGGGTATAAGCCATGCGAGAAATGGTCTCGTCAAGATAGATACCCTTTGTATTCATGCCTCCGAACTTGTAGCGGTTCATCAGGTTGTCGTACATCTTCTCGCTGTCGATGGTGAACTCTACGCGAGCGTTATCGACATAGCCCAATTCATCGTAGTTGAATGGCGTGATGCGATATGCCAGACCCTCCTGCACGAAGAAGGGCTCCAAACCGAGGCGGTTCTCCGAGCCGACAGTCATTGCCATGTAAAGGGGGCGTTCCCAATTGCATTGGGCCAGCATCTCCAGCATCATCAGGTCATTCTTATAAATGCGGCGACGTCCCGTAAGAGGGATGTTCATGCGGCTGGGCATCTTATTCATGGTCTCCTCGTCTGTAGCTCCGCGGAACTCGTTGGGGATAAACATACCTGAACGGAGAATAGCGGCTTTGTCGAGGGTGATGAAGACGGTGTCGGTGGGGATGTAGTGAAGCGTCTCATCGGTATTCTGTACCCAGTATTTGAGGATGTTCTTCAGTTCGAAAGGTTCCGCACCAAAGCGTGTGGCAGCAGCCTCGGGGTTCTTCTCATAAAGCGAGAGGACTGACTTCTTGGCCTCGGGACGAATCTCGATAGCATCGTTCCATCCCTCCACATATTGTACGCGTGGCCAGGTGATGGGGACGCTGGGTGACTTGTAGGCGGGACGGCGCATCTGGTCGATGTACCATGGTGTCTGCAGGTAGCTGAGGTTGCAGACACGGGTATCTGTACGGTATTCCTCCGTCTCTTGGTTGTACCAAAGAGGGAAGGTGTCGTTGTCACCATTGGTGTAGATGATGGGGTATCCTTGGTCGGGCAGGGTGTTCAGGTAGTTCTGCCCGAAGTCGCGGCACATATAGCGATGGCTGCGGTCGTGGTCATCCCATGTCTGACTTCCCATTTGGATGGGTACGAGAATACAGACGAGCGTGGCCAGGACGGCGGGCATGAGGTCGTTCTTCTTGAATAGTTTCTTCAGCCATTCAGCCACGGCGGCTACAGCCAGTCCAATCCAGATTGTGAAAGCGTAGAATGAGCCTGCGTAAGCATAGTCACGTTCACGCGGCTGTTGCGGCGTCTGGTTCAGGTAGAGCACGATGGCGAGACCTGTCATGAAGAAGAGGAAAAATACCACCCAGAACTGCTGTACACCATGCCGTCCGCGACGGAACGCCTGCCAGCACAAGCCAATAATACCGAGAATCAGCGGCAGACCGTAGAAGACGTTACGGCCCTTGTTCTCCTTCAGCTCGGTGGGCAGCAGCGTCTGGTCGCCGACGAGGTACTTGTCGATGAAGTTGAAGCCGGTAATCCAATTACCATGCTCAATCTCACCATAGCTGCAGATGTCGTTCTGACGTCCTACGAAGTTCCAAAAGAAGTAGCGCCAGTACATGAAGTTCACCTGGTAATTGAAGAAGAAAGCCAGATTCTCTGCCATAGTGGGGATGGTAAGCGTCTGTTTCTCGCCGCAGTAGTCGTAGCTCACTTTCTTGCCCTTGATGCCACCCGGCACCCATTGGTCGTAGAGGTTGGTCTGCTGGGGGCCATAGTGCGAGTGGGGCTCGCTATACATACGAGGGAATACCATGTTCTGCGCGTAAATGTATTTGTCGCGGTTGCTCACCACAATGTATTTGTCCTTCTCATCAGGGCTGGTCTTCTCTTTTTTGCCATAGATGGGGGCGCCCTTTTTGGTGACGGGCACGCAATAGCGGCCATCGACCTTCCATTTCACTTTTGAAGCATACGTCTGGCCGTAGAAAAGAGGAGTTTGTCCGTATTGTTCACGACCCAGATAATCGCCCAGAGTAAAGATGTCTTCAGGGCTGTTTTGATCCATCGGCGTGTTGGCTGTGGAGCGGACGACGATGAGTGCATAGGACGAATAACCTACCACCATTACCGTCAGACACATCAGAGCCGTATTCATCACGCGCGTGTAATCCTTTTTGTTTGTAAACAGGAACCATGCCAGCACACTCAAAATGACGATGCCGATAAGAATACTGCTCACACCATGTCCAAAGAACGGAATGCCCAGTAATGCTATACTAAGCAAAAAACTGATTTTCTGAGTGGCCTTATTTTCTTTATAGGTAAGGATAATGCTCCATACAAGACAGGCCACGAGCAGGATAATATAAATGATGAGACCTGTGTTGAAAGGCATATGCAGGCTGTTGACGAAAAGCAGTTCGAACCATCCGCCTACCTTTACGATGCCAGGCACGATACCATAGAGTACGACGGCCACCAGCACGGCTGATACGGCCAATGCCCCAACTGTACCCCAGAAGCGTTGTTTGCCAGTTCCTTCTCCTTTGTTCTCTCCCCGCTTGAAGTACCAGACCAGCACGATGGCAGGAATACAAAGCAGGTTCAACAAGTGAACGCCGATGGAAAGACCCACCATGTAGGCAATCAGGATAAGCCAGCGGTCGGCATAAGGCTGGTCGGCCACATCCTCCCACTTTAAGATAAACCAGAAAACAATGGCTGTAAAGAACGAACTGTAGGCATACACCTCGCCTTCGACGGCGCTGAACCAGAACGTGTCGCTAAACGTATAAGCCAACGAACCCACAATGCCAGCACCCATGATGGTCATCAGCTGGCCGATAGTCATCTCCCCGCCCTTACCGCACACTAACTTTTTCGTCAGGTGCGTAATGCTCCAGAAGAGGAACAGGATGCAACCCGCTGAGAGTAGCGCCGACATAATGTTCACCATCCGGGCCACTTGCGACGGGTCACTCACAAATTGTGAGAAGATGTTGGCTGTCAGCATGAAGAACGGTGCCCCTGGTGGGTGGCCTACCTCCAGCTTATAGCCCGTGGTGATAAACTCCGGGCAATCCCAGAAACTGGCGCTCGGTTCGATGGTCAGGCAGTATACTACTGCCGCCACGGCGAACATAATCCAACCCACAAGGTTGTTAATAAATCTGTATGATTTCATGTTAATCTATTTATCCTTTTAATCCTTGAGACAAAGGTTTACTCTGCGATGAGGAGGTAGTAGTTCTTTTTGCCACGCTGGGCGAGAAGGTACTTGCCGCTGATGAGATCGGTTGTTGAGAGCGTCTGGTCAAAAGTCTCGAGTTTTTGCTTGTTGATGCTGATGCCTCCGCCTTGTGCCATTTTGCGCATTTCGCCTTTGGAGGGGAAGACGGGGGCGTCGTCAGTCAACAGGTCGATAGCTTTGACTCCGCTTTCCAATTTGCTCTTTGCTACCTTGAATTGGGGAACGCCTTCAAAGACAGCCAGCAGGGTACGCTCGTCGAGGCGGACGAGGGCGTCGTGGGTATTGTTTCCAAAGAGGATGCCGCTTGCTTCGACAGCTGCGTTGTAATCGGCTTCGCTATGAACCATGCAAGTGACCTCCTTAGCCAGACGTTTCTGCAGTAAACGCAGATGGGGAGCCTCGGCATGTTCAAGAACGAGGGCATCAATCTCTTCCTTAGGTAAGGAAGTGAAGATTTTGATGTACTTGACGGCATCTTCGTCGCCTACGTTAAGCCAGAACTGGTAGAATGTGTAGGGGCTAGTATATTCAGCGCTGAGCCAGATATTGCCGCTCTCAGTCTTGCCAAACTTACCGCCATCGGCCTTGGTGATGAGGGGGCAGGTAAGTGCAAAGACCTCTCCTCCATTAGTGCGGCGGATGAGTTCGGCACCTGTGGTGATGTTGCCCCACTGGTCGCTGCCGCCCATTTGGAGCTTGCAACCCTTATGCTCATAGAGGTATAGGAAGTCGTAGCCCTGCAGAAGCTGATAGGTGAATTCGGTGAAGGAGAGGCCGTCGCGTGCTTCGCCGTTGAGGCGTTTCTGCACACTATCCTTGGCCATCATGTAGTTGACGGTGATGTGCTTGCCGATGTCGCGTGCGAAATCAAGGAAGGTAAAGTCCTTCATCCAATCATAGTTATTGACCAATTCGGCATGATTGGGGGCATCGCTGTCGAAGTCGAGGAAGTGACTGAGTTGCTTTTTAATACACTCTACATTATGGCGCAATGTCTCCTCGTTAAGCAGATTACGCTCCTGGCTTTTGCCGCTGGGATCGCCAATCATGCCTGTTGCTCCACCAATGAGTGCCAAAGGCTTATGGCCGCAGCGTTGTAGGTGTCGCAGCATCATAATGCCGCAAAGGTGTCCGATGTGTAGTGAGTCAGCTGTAGGGTCGATGCCCACATAAGCTGTAACCATTTCCTTGTTTAATAACTCTTCTGTGCCTGGCATCATGGAGTGAATCATGCCGCGCCAGCGCAATTCTTCTACAAAGTTCATGAAATATCTATTATTTAGCGATTTATAATTAACTGCTTGGTTGATTATAGATGATGGACTCGTTTTCGGCTGCGAAGATACAACCTTTTTTTTGAAAAGACAACATTTAGCTGTTTAAAAGGTGCAAAACGTTGTCGTTCACTTGCTGTTTTAGCACTTGGACAGGAAGGTTGAGCTGGCGGGAAACGTCGGCATAGAGTTTTTCAAGCAGTTCGGGATGGTCATCGCTTTCCAAAAAAAACTCGTCCAAGGGAAGTGATAATAATGTGTCGAGACGGTAGTGCAAGCCTAATGAAAGGTGACATCCAGCAAGAATATATTGCCGAGCCTGTTCGGGTCCTCCACGAAAACCATGGATGAGCCAAGGTTGTGTGGTGCGTAGTTTACGCCGAACGGCCAATATCTCAGACATACAATGGACATCATGGATGACCGGTTTTTTCCCGATGGAAAGGGCGATTTTTAGTTGCTCAACGAATACCGAACGCTGAATATCCAACGCTGGTCCACGCAATTTGTCAAGTCCCATTTCGCCCAACATCCAAATTTGCCTTGAAGCATCGGACGAGAGTATGAGGCGTAATTGTTCAAGTTGCTTTTGTCCGTCTTCTGTGATGTCCCATGGATGTATACCAAGGGTATAGCGTTGACCCGGCTGTGGCTGCCATTTGTCGACATTAGTGCTGACGATAGCCGTTCCTGGCTGCTGGGGCAGGGCGTGTGTATGTACGTCAAGAATCATTGGGTTCGGTTGGAGGAAGGGCTCCCCACATTTCCTTTTTATAGTAGAAAAAACAGAACTTATCAGGTACGGGATCGTAGCCGAATCCGCCAAAGGGATTGCATCGTAGGAGACGATAGACCAACAGCCAAAGCCCCTTCAGGGGACCATGTTTCTTCATAGCTTCTACGGCATACTGCGAACATGAGGGGGTGTAACGGCAACGTGAAGGAAACAACGGAGAGATGAGGCGCTGATACACTCGGATGGGTAGTATCAGCAGTCCTATAAAAAGCTGGCGTAGTGCACGCCATACTCTGTATGTGATTTTATCTGGCCGACTCATGTTCTAACGTTCTGACAATACGTGAAAGGGCTGTAGACACATGTTCCTCAAGCTCGGCAGCTGTGGCAGCTTCATTTGTCAGGTAAATGAAGGCCAATGTGATGGATAAATGGTGCGTTGAAGCAAAGGCAACCAAAGGGCTTTTCTTTTTGCGGTAGGCCTCGCGCAGCAGACGTTTAATTCGATTTCGGTCAACGGCATGGTGGAACCTCTTCTTGGGAACAGAAATGAGCAATTTAGGCAGTATGCAACCTGAACGGGAAGTGGAATCCGAAAGAGAAGGCGCCTCCACGGATTTAAAAATCACCCGAAGTGGAAAAACGGAAAAGGAATTACCTTTTCCGTCGAAGAGCCAGTCAATAGCTATTTGACTGCACAGCCGCTCGGCCTTTGTAAAAGTGTGGTTAACGGCCAACGGGTTACTTGCTTTGATCTTCTGCCATTTTTGCAAGAAACTGGTCAAGTGCCATCGTCATAGAGGGGGCCTTTGCCGTAGGTGCTTCGAGGTCGAGGCGAATGTTATGATCGCGGATGGCTTGTGCTGTAGTAGGGCCGAAACAACCAATAAGCAACTTTCGCTGGGTAAACTTGGGACGATTCTCCAGCAAAGAGGTGATACCGGCGGGGCTGAAGAAAATCATCATGTCGTACCCGCTCAGCTCACGAGGCTTGAAAATCTTGCTCACGGTGCGATACATGACAGCTTCAGAGTGCTTGATACCATGGGCATCAAGGGCGTTCTTAATTTCATCGTTGTGAACACTCGACTGCGGCAGGAAATAGGTTTCTTCGGGGTGTTTGAGGATGACGGCCAGCAGACTGTCGAACTTGCCGGTAGTGCCAAAGAACACTTTGCGTTTGCGGTACTGGACGTACTTCTGAATGTAGAGCGAAACGGTTTCGGTGATGCAAAAATACTTCAACGAGTCGGGGATACTGACGCGCATTTCCTGACAGAGCTGGAAAAAATGGTCAATGGCATGACGCGAAGTGAATATGATAGCTGTATGTTCAGGCAAGATGGATACCTTTTGGGCGCGGAATTCCTTCGGCGACACACTCTCTACCTGAATGAACTGCTTGAAGTCAATTTGCACGTTGTATTTCTGGGCAATCTCATCGTAGTATTTTTTTGCTTCTGCTCCTTGAGGTTGCGAAACCAAAATGCGTTTTATGACTCTTTTTTCTGTTTCCGTATTATTTCCTTTCATAAGATAACCATCTAATTATAAACCTTTTTGAACAAAAAACTTCCCGATGACAAGGAGAGGAATCCATTCGAGCGTGCAAAGGTACAACAATAATTGTAAACCGCCATATTTTTTTACAAAAAAGATGTGAAATGCTTTGACAGACAGCCAGGTTTCGGCCACAGCCGCCATTGTGAGTGCGATAATGGAATGAGTGGATGCTGATAGGTTGAAGAATGTGCCAACTACAGCGAAAGGGTATAACGCAATACCCGAGATAATGAACGTATCAGTAAAAACTTGATTCCAGGCTAAAGTCTGCGCGGGAGTAAAAAGGATGGCATTGATGATGTTGAACAGAATAGTTTTTATCAATAGCCATGTAATTGCTCCGACTGCACTCCATAGCAGCATATTCAATAGATCAGCATGCGAAGATATTATGCCTGTGGCATAAAGCACGTTTGCCAAGCAAAGGGAGAAACTAATGCAGGCTTGAACGATGAGTAGGATACGTATATAGATGGAACGTGAGGATCGGACTTCGTCGGAGAAACGGCGTGAGTGTCCGAGGGAATAACCAGCAAAAAGTTGTCTTAGATAGCAGTTCTTGTCAGTAATGGCGATTACCAACAGAAGGCCAGCAAACAGTAGGACAATGATGAATATATCGTCATTGACGGGGGCAAACGGTTGTGACGTCCACCTTTCAAAGGCTTGTATCATCGGATTGTCCATCGATATTGCTGTTTATTATATAGCGGCAAACTTGCGGATACTTTTATCCCATTTGGGAGTAGTAAGTACCATTTCCACAGCTTCCTCAGGAGTAGAGGCCACACGCCAGATGTCGGCATGAATGTTGCGCATGAAGTGTTCATTAACAGCCATCTGTAACTGATCCAAAAGAGGGGTATAGTAGCCTTCGTGATTGAGAATAACGATGGGATTCAGGTAGAGGCCGAGTTGTTTCCATGTGATAACTTCAAGTAACTCCTCCAATGTTCCACAACCGCCAGGCAAGGCTATGCAGCCGTCGGTGATGTTGGCTATAGTCTGTTTGCGTTCGTGCATGTCAGCTGTAACGATGAGCTCGCTAAGTCCCGTATGGTGCCATCCTTCGCGAACCATGAACTCAGGGATAACACCAACGACTTCGCCACCAGCCTCGAGAGCAGCATTCTCAACGCTATTCATAAGACCGAGGTTGCCGGCACCTGTGACAATACCCACGCCACGTTCTGCCAGCAAGTGTCCTACCTCTTCGGCGGCTTTGAAAAATGATTCTCGAATCTGTGTGCTTGAAGCACAATAAACCGCTATCCGCTGCATAAAACTATAATCTTAATATCGTAGCCCTTGATTTAATACCTATAATGCTCTGCTTTATAAGGACCTTCCACGGGCACGCCGATGTAGTCTGCCTGAGCTTTTGTCAAGGTAGTAAGATGAACGCCGATGCGCTCCAAATGCAGGCATGCAACCTCCTCGTCGAGGTGCTTAGGCAGGCGATAGACATCTATGGGGTAGGGCTTGCTGAAGAGTTCCATTTGTGCCAACGTCTGGTTAGTAAACGAGTTGCTCATCACAAATGAGGGATGTCCCGTAGCACAGCCGAGGTTGACAAGCCTCCCGTCAGCCAGCAGAATGATGCTATGGCCGTCAGGGAAGAAATAGCGGTCGACTTGGGGTTTCACGTTCTCACGTCGGATGCCCGGGTAAGCCTTCAGCGCAGCCACTTGTATCTCGTTATCGAAATGGCCGATGTTGCACACAATGGCCTGATCGGGCATTCGCTCCATGTGGTCGATGCGGATAATATCGATGTTTCCTGTGGTGGAAACAAAGATGTTACCTTGTGAGCAGGCTTCGTCGAGTGTGACGACTTGGAATCCTTCCATAGCGGCCTGCAGGGCGCAGATGGGGTCTATCTCGGTCACCATGACACGGGCGCCATAGCTTCGCAGGCTCTGGGCGCAGCCTTTTCCCACCTCGCCATATCCACATACGACAGCCACCTTTCCTGCCACCATGACGTCTGTGGCACGCTTGATGCCGTCCACAAGGCTTTCGCGACAGCCGTAGAGATTGTCAAACTTGCTCTTGGTGATGGAGTCGTTGACGTTGAAGGCGGGGAAGAGCAGCTTGCCCTCCTCTTTCATCTGGTAGAGACGGTGAACGCCCGTCGTGGTCTCCTCGCTTACGCCGCGCACCTCTTTCGCCACGGTGTGCCAGAATCCGGGTTTCTCCTCCAGCACACGCTTCAGCAGAGCCTTAAGCTCGGTTTCATCCTCGCCTCCCGAGGGCGTATCGAGCACGGATGCCTCGTTTTCGGCCTCTACACCCAGATGAATCATCAACGTGGCATCGCCTCCGTCGTCAACAATCATGTTGGGGCCCATTCCTCCAGGGAAGTTCATGGCCTGAAGGGTACACCACCAATATTCGGCCAACGATTCGCCCTTCCAGGCAAACACGGGCACGCCCATTTCAGCCATAGCGGCAGCAGCGTGGTCTTGTGTAGAGTAGATGTTGCATGAGCACCACCGCACTTCGGCGCCAAGGCAGCGGAGCGTCTTGATGAGCACGGCTGTCTGGATAGTCATGTGGAGCGAGCCCATGATGCGTGCGCCCTTCAGCGGCTGGCGAGGGCCATACTTCTCCTGCAGCGCCATCAGGCCGGGCATCTCCTTTTCGGCCATGTCAATCTCCTTGCGTCCGAACTCGGCCAGACCGAGGTCTGCCACACGATAAGGGAGGTCTGAAAACAATTCCATAGGGGGTGTTTTTTTGCTTTATTTTGTTTGAGGGTGCAAAAGTACTGCTTTTTCTGTTTTCTGCCAAGAAAAATGATTATCTTTGCACTTTCAATTCCTATTTCGCAATCCAAAAGGCTCCTTCTATCCAAACTTCAAAATTTTCAGACATCAACATCAAAACTTCGGAATAAAAATGAATAACTTTCTAATTATCGTAGTTGCTGCCTTCGGAGCCGCTGTCGTTGCCTCCGTCATCACGTGGTTAGCTATGCGTAGCAGGCTTAGCGTGACGAAGACGATTCTGGAGGAACGCACCTCAGAGGGCATACAGTTTCAGGAAACTATCCGCAAACGCGACGAGGCGCTGGCTGAGTTGTCCGACGAACGTCAGCAGCTGAAAACCAGCGTGGAGGTGCTGACAGCACAACTTGAGGAACAGAAGCAGCAGGCTGCACAGGCTCAGGAGGCGCTAGAGAAACGTTTCGACGAAACGATAGCAAAGGTGTCGGCTCAGATGCAGGCCGTCACCAACGATATGCTGCGCGAGCGTCAGAAAGAGTTTGCCGAATCGTCAGGCACCAGCCTCGGGCAGATTGTCAACCCTTTGCGCGAGACGATTGATAAGATGCAGCAGACAATGACTCAGGCAAGTACGCAGCAGAGCAACGATAATGGTGCCTTGAAAGCCATTATCGAGCAGATGATGCAGCAGAGTAATATGGTTAGGGAGAGCACAGAAAAACTGACGAATGCATTCCGTCACAGCAATACCGTGCAGGGAAACTGGGGCGAGGCCGTGTTGGACGAGCTGCTGGAGTCGCAGGGGCTGACGCGTGGCGTGCACTACGATGTACAGTCTTCGCTTCGCGATGCCTCTGGTGTTACCGTCACTAACGAGGAGGATTCCCGCATGCGCCCCGACGTCATCCTCCATCTCGACCAGCGCCGTGAAGTCATCATCGACTCTAAGGTCTCCCTCGCAGCCTTCATGGACTACGTCAACGCTACGGACGAAGCAGAGCGTCAACGTTGCCTCAAAGTCCATGTGGCCAGCCTGCAGGAGCAGGTGAATCGCCTGGCGAAGAAGGATTACAGTTCGTACATCCAGCCCCCGAAGGTGAAGATGGACTACGTCATCATGTTTGTGCCCAACACGGGTGCGCTTTGGACGGCGCTGGGAGCACAGCCAGACCTCTGGCGTCGCGCAATGGAGCGAGGCGTCTATATCGCTGACGAGCAGACTCTCTTTGCCGCGCTTCGCATCATCCGTCTCACGTGGACCCAGATTGCGCAGGCGCAGAATCACGAGCGCGTTTTTGCCCTCGCAACAGAGATGATGGACCGCGTGGGGCAGTTTACGAAGAACTTCCAGAGCCTTGGCACCGACCTTGAGAAAGCCCGCA
>JAFXXQ010000019.1 GCA_017542145.1 Bacteroidaceae bacterium
GAAGTGCTCCATGAACTTCGGGTCGCCCTGCACGACCTCGATGGGGAGAAAGTCGAGCACGTTCTGGTCAAGGAAGAGGCAGAAGTGATACTCTCCTGTTTCGTTGAATAGGGAAAAGGTTTCGCCGCAAATGCCGCAGGCAGCCACCTCGGGCCATTCGCTCAACATTTTGACGAGTGTGTTTGGAGACGAGAGTTGGTACTTTCCATCCCATTCCGAAACGATGGCGTACTTGTCCTGATAGTCGGGGATGAAGGTGTTGTACGTGTTGTCGTAGCGAATCCATAGCGCCGACAACGAGAGGCAGACGAAGCCGACGGCGAGGCCGACGATGGAGATGACGCTTTGCGTCTTGTAACGCTCGAGGTTGCGGATGGCAACCGTGAGGTAATGTTTCAGAAGATATGATTTCATTTTTTCTTAACTCTTAATTCTTAACTAAATCACTCACTCGCTCTTGACCACGTCGGCGGGGTTTTCGCGGGCGGTGCGCCAGACGCGGCTGCCGACGAAGAGGGCGATGAGCAGGGCGGTGCCGACGAAGATGGCGACGAAGACCCACCACGAGAGCGGCGTGCGCTTGACGTATTGCTCCAGCCAGCCGTGCATGACGATGTAGCTGACGGAGAAGCCCACGAAGGCGCCGACGGCGAGGATGAGGCCGTACTCGCGGACGAACATCCCGAGGATGTCCTTCAGCTTCGCGCCGTGAATCTTGCGCAGGGCAATCTCCTTGCGCCGCTGGCGGCAGGCAAGGGTGATGATGCTATAGACACCGAAGACGGCCACGAGCACAGCCACGATGCTGACCACCAGCAGCAGGCGGCTCAGGTTCTCCTCGCTGCGCATCAGCTCCGTCCATTCGTCCTCGTGCCAGACGGTGTTATATATCAGGGAAGGTTCTTCGTCGAACATGGCCGTCAATTCCTTCGCTAAGTCGGCGCGGTGGGCGGGGTCGAAGTGGACGGAAATCATTTCGTCCGTTCCGAGGCGGATGCCGTCTTTCATCAGCACGCAGGGGTAGGGCTCGTCAGAGGGCGACTCGAGGTAGAAGTCCTTGATGACCGCCGCTACCACATAGTGCCTCGGCGCCCTGACGATGTTGAGGCTGCCGTCCGGCGCGTTGCTGAAGTCGTCCATCGCTATCATGATGTCGCTGCCGACGGCCTTTTCGACGCCCATCTGCTGGCGCGTCCGCTCGGTGATGACCACCTCGTTCGTCCACCTTTCGGGCGCGGGCAGCGCGCCGTCGAGGACGGTGATGCCGAGCGTCGGGTCGCGAAGGTCCTTGAAGCCGTAGAACGTGTGGACGGGGAATCCCCGGCTGCGGACGTACTCGTACGTCTTGTCGTTGTCGCCCTCATCGACTATTCCGGGCATCATGGTCCAGGTCATCCCTCCCGCGCGGCGTCCGTAGAAACCGATGGGGTCTTCTCCTATCTCGGCAGCCTTGCTGACGTAGGGCAGCTGGTTCAGGCGGCGCAGCACCGACTCCTTCCACTCTGGATGGAAGGGGAAGTGGCCGCCCCATTCGGGCGCGTCGGGGACGATGGGATTGGGCGTGGCCAGCGCCTCGAAGTGCATACGGCCCTTGATGCCGTAGCCCCAGTCGGTGTTCTTCATGAACCAGAGTTGCTTGAGCATGAAGGCCGAGCAGCAGATGAGGGCAAGGCTCACGGCAAGCTGAATGCCTGTGCAGACTTTGGTGAAGGTATTGTTCCGCCGTCCTCCGCCGGGCATGAGGGAGTGGCGGATGGTGTTGCGGCGCACAATCTCCACGCTTACGATAGCGATGAGGAGGCAGACGGCGGCGATAATCGCCATGAAGAGCAGGGCGCTGCCCAGGATGTAGCCTCCCTCAAGGTCGATGCCGGCATACGCGGCAAAGACATCCTTCACGACGAACGTCATCATCAGGCCAAGCCCCAGCGCAGCCCCCAGCGTTACCGACAATTCCACGACAAACTGCGCGAGCAACATCCGCGGCTTAGCGCCATGAACCATGCGCAGCGCCATCTCCCGCTGGCGTCCGCGGACGCGGATGAGGAAGAGCACGAGGAAGTTGATGAACACGCACACCACCAGCAGCACGCTCACCAGCTGGAAGTAGCGCAGGTGGCGGTAGCTGAGGTTGTCCTTATGCAGGCGTATGTCGGCCAGGAGGCGATGGGCCTGGCTGATGGGGACAAGGGAGATTTCGCCTATGCGTTTCGTCCCCATGTCGATGGCGTTCAGCTTTCGCTCCAATTCATCGGCAGAAGCCCCCTTGCGCAGGCGGATGACCACCATCGAAAAGCCGCCGTCGGGAGCGAACTTGGAGTTTTCCACGCCACCGTCTTCGAGTATCAGCGCATCGAAGGCGAACGACGAGTGGTGCCAGGCCTTGACGACGCCTTTGACCGGGGCCTCTGTGATGGCATCGGTGTCGCCCGACGGCATTCTGAACGCGTTGAAGGCCTTGCCGATGGGGCTTCCCTCGCCAAAACGTTTCCGCGCGTATTCGTCGGTGACGATGAAGTTAAACTCCGATAGCTTATACGATATTGTTGCCAGTTCGCCTTCGATGGGCTTCAGGCTGAACACGCGGACGAACGCGGTGTCGGCACCAATCATGGTGAACGGAACTTTCCATCCGGACTTTTCGTCGTTCGTTTCAGCGTCTATCATGGTGGCGCACTCCACCTCGGGCCACTCTTCGCGCAGGGCGATGGCAAGGCTGTTCAAGGCGCGGGGCGCGACGGTACCCAGGTTGGCTCGGCCTAAGTCAAGCCCCTTGTCCCAGACCATGTACATGCGTTCGGCGCCCGGGTGGAAGTTGTCGAACGTGTTCTCGTACCTTATCCATACGCTGGAAAGGGCGAGGCAGACGAAGCCGACGGCGAGGCCGGCAATGGAGATGACGCTCTGCGTCTTATAGCGTTCGAGGCTGCGGATGGCCACCGTGAGGTAATGACGGAGAAGTGATTTGTTGAGCATATTAAATGAAATTTTGATGATTCATGCAGGAATGTTTATTATTCAGCGTTTTGAGCTATGTATAAAATGCAGGAATAGGACTATATGGATTTTTTCATCGCGATGAAAGAAAGTTTTCATTGCAATGAAAGAATGTTTTCATCGCGATGAAAGATTGTTTTCATTGCGATGAAAAACTTTTATTCCCCTACGCTGCACGGACGACTTCCGTTTTTTCTGCGTTTCTTACCAATCGTTTTCTTAGACAATACGTGCACAGGACTGCACACGGCAAACGCGAAGTTGCGAGCTAAAAGAATACTTTCCATTTTTCCTTTTTTTGCGGGTTATACACTTGTTTTTTTATTTTAGCTCCGCAAAGGTATAAGTAAATTTTTGGGACATTTGCAAGAAAAATCGACTTTTTGTGTTTTTTCGCGAAAATTGTTCAGAAATTGAACACTTTTTTAAAGCCAAAAGACCAAAGTCAGGATTTTTTTGAACTTTAGCATGGCGAAAAAGTGAAGGACGACGTCCAACACTTTTTTTTGAAGGGGAGGGGGAAAGAGTGGATAGCAGTCTCTGTGCACTCAAAGATGACAGCGGATATCGGCAAGCGAGCGGATTTCGTAGGTGGGGGCGAAAAGGAGGCCGGTGAGGGCGCGGGGGTTGTAGTACATCTGGTCCCACCCGGCAGCATGGGCGCCAACGATATCGACGGCAAAGTCGTCGCCTATCATCAGGGCCTCGGCGACGGGGATGCCGGCAACGCGCAGGGCATGGTCGAAGAGGCGGCGGTCGGGCTTATTGATGCCCACGTCCTCCGAGAGCACCACGCCATCGAAGAACTCCGCGATGCCTGCCGACTGCATCTTGCGCGTCTGCAACTCGGTAAAGCCGTTGCTGAGGATGTAGAGGCGATAGCGGGGACGGAGGTAGCGGAGGGCATCGAGGGCGTGGGGGACAAGGATGCCCTTCGTGGGGAGTACCTCCATAGCGCGGCGGAAGAACTCCTGCGAAATCTGCCCGGCATCCTCCACGCCCGCCATGCGCAGGGGATGGAGGTAGCGCTCGGCATTCAGCTGCTCCTTGGTGATGCGGCCTGCGTTGTAGAGCGTCCAGAGCTCGGCGTTGCGCGGTTCGTAGAGGGCGAAGTAAGCGTCGAAAGAGGGGAAGAAGCGGTCGTAGTCCATTGCCCGATAGACCTCGCTGTAAGCCTCGCGGCTGCTGGCCGAGAAGTCATAGACCGTATTGTCGAGGTCAAGGAAGAGGCATGTGTATTTCATTCTCTTCCTCCCACAACGATAACGATTTCTCCTTTTGGTTCGGTAGCGGTAAAATGGGCAAGCACTTCGGCAAGGGTGCCGCGGACGGACTCCTCGTGAAGTTTGGAGATTTCGCGGCAGACGCAGACGGGGCGCTCGGAGCCGAAGAACTCGACAAACTGCGTGAGAGTGCGGACGACGCGATAGGGGCTTTCGTAGAAGATGAGGGTGCGCGGCTCGTCGGCAAGGGCGGCAAGGCGCGTCTGACGCCCTTTCTTCTGCGGCAGGAAGCCCTCGAAGCAGAAACGGTCGCAGGGCAGCCCCGAGGCAACCAGCGCAGGCACGAAGGCGGTAGCACCAGGGAGACATTGCACGTCGATGCCCGCCCGTGCACACTCGCGGACAAGCAGAAAGCCCGGGTCGCTGATACCAGGCGTGCCGGCATCGGTAATGAGGGCGACGGTCTCGCCGCCACGCAGACGCTCGATGAGGGGAGCGACGGTCTGATGCTCGTTGAACTTATGGTGGCTCATCAGCCGGCCCTGAATGTCGAAGTGCTTGAGCAGGATGCCGCTCGTGCGGGTGTCCTCGCAGAGTATCAGGTCAGCCTCCTTCAGGATGCGGATAGCACGGAGAGTCATATCCTCCAGATTGCCGACGGGGGTGGGTACAAGGTATAACATGCGGCGAAGGTAATATAAAAAATGAAGAATGAAGAATGAAAAATGAAAAATAAATTGCGAACTGCGAAAATAGTGCATTAGGAATTGCGAATTGGGATTTATTTTGTATTTTTGCGGAAAATAAAAGACATCATGATCAGCTTTTCAGAAGACAGAATGGACGAGACGCGCCGCAGGGGGCGAATAGAGGTGATTTGCGGTTCGATGTTCTCAGGCAAGACGGAGGAACTCATCCGCCGCATGAAGCGCGCACAGTTTGCCAGGCAGAAGGTGGAGATCTTCAAGCCAGCCATTGACACGCGCTATTCGGAGGAGGATGTCGTGAGCCACGAGGGAAACGCCATCGCCTCTACCCCACTCGACAACGCCGCCAGCATACTGTTGCTCTCGTCGGACATCGAGGTGGTGGGCATCGACGAGGCGCAATTCTTCGACAAGGGGCTGGTGGATGTCTGCAATGAATTGGCCAGCCGTGGCATCCGCGTCATCGTGGCCGGGCTTGACATGGACTTCCGCGGCGTGCCCTTCGGTCCCATGCCCGACCTCTGCGCCATTGCCGACGAAGTGACAAAGGTTCACGCCATCTGCGTACGCTGCGGCAACTTGGCCTACCTCTCCCATCGTCTGGTAGCGGGCGAAAAGCGCGTCCTGCTGGGCGAGAAAATGGAGTATGAACCCTTATGCCGAGTCTGCTATCAGCAGGCCATAGAGGAGGCTGCAAGGGAATGAATACTGAAAAAATAAAAAAATCGGGAGAAAAGTTTTGAAGGTAACGAAAAATGGCGTAATTTTGCACCCGCTTTCTGCAAGGAACGCTCAGAAGAGTTTTTTACATAAGGTTGACTCGTTAGCTCAGTAGGTAGAGCACATCCCTTTTAAGGATGGGGTCTTGGGTTCGAGCCCCAAACGGGTCACCTAATATGGAAAAGAAAAAGGTCACCGAGATGGTGACCTTTTCTCTTCTTTTCCCCTCAACCTTACGGCACAATCACCTTCTGAAGAGCCTGAATAAGGACATTGGCCATGCGCTGATAGCCCACGTCGTTGGGATGAAGGGCTACGTCGATGGACTGCATGGAGAGGTCGTTCTGCCCGCCGCACTCGGCGAACCAGTCGGCAACGGGGAATCCCTCGTACTCGGCAATCTGACGAATGAGGTCGACATATTCTTTCAAATAGATTTTCGTACCATCGGATGCCACCATAGGGTCATACCAATGAGCAGGCAGGTAGTCACCGAAGCCGTAGGCCTTGCGCGGCGTGCAGAGCACCACTTTGGCACTCTTGTTGACCTTGAAAATGCGGTCGATGATGCGGCGATACTGGTAGGCAAACGTGGTGTTGTCCTTCTGGCCGATGTAGTCGTCCTCGAAACTGCCCACTTTGACGCAATGCCCCCAGTCGTTGATGCCGTGCTCGATGGTGTAGTAATCGGCACGGACGATGGCATCGTAGGCCGAGCTGAGCGTGCCGGCATTAACGCCGCGGTTGAAGAGCTTCTGGAAGTGGAGCTTGTCCATCACGCGATCCTGATAGCCGCGCGTAAAAGCACCCCCAGCAAAGGAGACATTGTCGTTGTACCACGTGATGGAAGTGCCAAGACTGCACCAACGGCCGTTCACCTCCACCGTAGTGGAACTGACGCTACCTTCGGGAAGGAGGGAGGTGTCGCTGAACGTCACGCTATCCACCGCAGAGACGTTGTAAACCGTTGTCTCGTTGGTGCTCTCATGGACTATCATGCTCTGTGCGAACGAGCATAGGACAAAACCGACTGCGGCAGTCAATAACAGGAAAAGGCGTTTCATGGAATTCTTACATATTTTAGAAGTGCAGGAGTTCACACTCCTGCACTTCCCAATAAACACTTTCTATGAATTGGCAGCCTGCTCCCATTGGGCACGAAGGAGCTCTACGGCAGCGGGAACGGTTTCCTCGCGTTTGCCAGCAGTACCGCACTCGAAGCTGACGTACTTGTCGTAGCCCAACTGCTGGAGAGCACGGAAGCCATCGACGTAGTTGTCCTTGTCGCCGTCCTCGCCAGGCATGATGCGGCGTCCACGTGAAGCCATGTGGACATGCTGCAGGTACTTTGTACCCGCCGACATGAATGCTCCGTAGTCGGATGTCTCCTCCATCATATGCCAGAAGTCGCCCATGCACTTCACGCCGTCGCTTTTGGAGTCGCGGCAGATAGCAGCAGCATCGGCAACAAGACGGAGATAGAAGCATTCGCCACGATTGAGGGGCTCAAGGATAACGGTCGTGCCACACTTGAGAGCGTACTCACCCAGCTCGTGAAGTTGTTCGCAAAGGTAGTCGCGCGTCTCGCGGTTGTGGGGCAGACAGGGCTTTTGGCCATTGAAGGCAGGCACCATAATGACACCCGTAGAGCCGAGTTGACCAGCTGCAGCAACGATGTCGCGCATAGTGGAGTCAAACTGCGCTTTGACAGCGGGGTCTTCAGCAAGAATGAAACCCGAGAAACCTGCGCAGATGGCCGACACTTTGATGTTGCGGCCATTCAATGCCTGGCTGATTTCGTTCACACGTTTGGCCAGATTACCTCCGCCGGGCTCAAAGCCGACGATGCCGAGGTTTTCCATGTAGTCGAGCTTTTCAGCAAGCGACTTGCCAGGAGCTATACCCTCCTGGAAGGAAAGCTTGAGAGGAACGCTTGGGGTCTTAACCTTGGGTGCTGAAGTGCACGAGGTTAGCGCAGCAAGGGGCGACGTCATGCTGGCGACAGCAGCACCAGCAAGGGATGTCTTGAAGAATTTGCGACGATTCATCTCTAAAAGTTTTTCAAGTTAGAAATAAGAAATTATCTGCCCTTACCTGGAACCTGAACGGTATATTGCGACATATCCATCGGGCCTATCTCAAGCTTGGCGGGCAAGTAGTCCAGCGGAGAGGCAGACATCTGCTCCCACGTCACGGTCTGGCCCGTGTAGGCCGACTCGCGTCCCATAACACCAGCCAACGAGGACTCAGCCGTCTCGGTAGCCTCTTCATGGCCTTCGTTCTTACGGATGTGGTTCACCCAGTCGACGTGTTCGAGGACGTAGGGGTTGTGCTGCTTGTACTTTTCGCCAGCTGCCTTGTCGTCGTACTTCCAAAGGAGGTTGCCCTGCAGGTCGCGGATTTCGTTGTTTTCGCTGTTCCACGAGCCCTTGGCGCCCTGGACGAACTCGCTGACACGGTTGGAGCAGCCGTCGATCTGGCGGCACATGCTGTGCAGATGGATGCCGTTGGGGAAGGTGAAATCGACGCTGAAGTTGTCGTACTGGTCGCCCGTGATGCGGCGCTGGCGACTACCGAAGCCTGTAGCGCTGACGGGTTTCATACCGGTCATCCACATGAAGACATCGATATTGTGGACGTGCTGTTCAACGATATGGTCGCCTGAAAGCCACTTCCAGTTCACCCAGTCGCGAATCATCCATTCCATATCACTCCAGCCCTGTTCACGCTCGCGATACCAGAGCATACCGCCATTCCAATAGACGTTGCCGCCTGTAATCTCGCCAATGATGCCCTGCTGGATGAGCTGGAAGGCCTCAACATAGCGACGTTCGTGATGGCGTTGCGTGCCAGTGACAACGCTGAGGTTCTTGGCCTTTGCCTGACGGGCAGCGGCGATGATGGTACGGTAGCCCTTGGGGTCAACGGCAATAGGCTTCTCGAGGAACGAGTGGACACCCTTCTCCGTAGCATAGCGGAAATGCTCGGGACGGAAAACGGGAGGCGTGGTAAGGATGACCATATCGACACCCGAGTCGATGACCTTCTTGTATGCGTCAAAGCCGATGAAGATGCCCTCGTCAGGGACGTTCTGTCCGCGCTTGGCAAGCTGGGCACGGACGCCATTGAGGCGGTCTATGAAGACATCGCCCAAAGCCGTTACCTTGATGCCATCAGCAGCATCGAGGACATCGCCTATAGCACCTGAGCCACGTCCGCCGCAGCCTACGAGGCCAACCTTCAGCTCGCGGCCGGCGATGGCCTTGTCGGGGAGCTCAGGAACATAGTACTCGCCCTCAGCACGCAGAGGAACCAGCTTGGGCTCTTTGGAGGTACAGGAGGTGAGGAACGCGGGAGTGACGGCACTCGCCAAACCAAGCTTAGCGGTAGTAGCGAGGAATTTTCTTCTGTTGATTTTTTCCATTGTTATTGAATTTTGGGGGTTATATGCGAATGGGAGTCATGATTTATTGGGAGACGAGGAACGGAGGGACATCGCAGACGATACGGAAGCCGATACCCTTGATGTCAGAATACCACCAGATGCTTTTAGGATTCTGGGGGTCGGTACGCAGCCAGGCGTCGTGGTCCGTATGTCCACGGGCGGCGCTACGAAGCTCAACGGCGTCGTCAGCATAGTTGCCGCCACGGACGACGTGCTCAGTACCCGAAGCCGGACCCTTGGGGTCAACGGCTCCGTCAGGAGTCTGGGCGTAAGCATCGGCGCTATACCAGTCGGAACAGTATTCGAGGACGTTGCCCGACATATTCTTCAGGCCGAAGGGGTTGGCATGGACGCGTGTAGGCTCCTGCGTACGGTTATGGCTATTGGCTGTATAGACGGTATAGCGATTGATGTTTGTCGTGTCGGCGCCAAAGATGCGGTTGCGGAAGCTTTTTCCCGTAAAGCGGGCAGGCTTACCCTCGAAGAAGTAGGGGGTTTCCGTTCCGCCGCGAGCGGCGTACTCCCATTCAGCCTCGGTGGGCAGACGGTAGTGACGGCCTGTCTTTAGCGAGAGCCATTGGCAGAAGGTTTCAGCGGCATAGTGAGTCATAGTGATAGCCGGGCGGTCGCCCATGCCCCAACCTTGATCGGGATTGCCGAAGGGCGGCGTGGGACCGCTCACAGCATCCACGTCTTCACGACTGTTGTTGGCATAGATGACTTCGGGCGGCGTACGGCCTTCGGACATCGTCTCTGCATAGAACGTCCAGTACTGATCCCACGTGATTTCAGTCTCACTCATGAAGAACGACGAGACGCTCACCATGTGCTGCGGCCACTCATCAGGCTGGCTGTAAGCGTCTTTCTTATTGCTTCCCATGAGGAACGTGCCGCCCGGTATGGCTATCATAGGGATATCGATGTCCGTTGCGGGAATCTGCTCCTTGAAGTTGGCGAAGGAGGTGACGGTAGCGGGATCCGTATAAATGTCGCCGCGCGCCTTTGGACGCGGCACGCCCACCATCTTGGCGTGGCTGTAGTTGGGGTTGTAATGCCCCACGTCCAGATGGCAGCTGATGCATTGGAGGCCCAGCTTCTTCTCGTTCTCCTCGTAATAGAGGTGGGCCGAGATGCCGTCGTCGCTGATACCGGCGGGGAACAGGTTGACGTGGCACGTCTTGCACGAGCTGTTGTAGACAATCTTCACGGCGTGCTCCAGCTCGCCCTTGCTCTCCCAGTCGATGTTCTCGCTCTTCTTGGTAAGATAGCCCCAGATGTCCTTCATGCCCATGCGCGTCTTGGCAACAAAGTGGGCAAAGGTGTTCTTCGGAGGCAGGTGGCAGGCGGCGCAATCGGTCTTCGTGCCGCTGGAGTTGTTGTAATGCGACGAGAGTTTCCAGCTCTCCTCAGCCTTGGGGTGCACATGGCACATGGCACAGCTCTCGTTCGTCGAGCTACGTTCCCAGAAGTGCACGGCAACGAGCGTAAGCGCCATGCCTACAACGGCTCCGAAAAGTCCCACGAGCCAGCCTCTCTTCACCTTCTTTGAACGCTTCTTCATGCTAAACCTGCCTCTTCACTCAAAATTGGCCAAAATTACAAAGAATCCTTCGCGCGCGCAAACAAAAAAGGAAAAAAATAAGATATTTTAAGACAAAAAGTATTTTGGCAGATGTATTCTCCCAGCTACTGGCGCACCTCCACGAAACACCAGTATCAACTTCCCTAAAAATTCCATCAAATGGAAAAAAAGTTCCATAGGCTGGAAAAAAAATTCCATCAAATGGAATTTAAATTCCACAGGCTGGAATTTTTCCGGAATTTGACGTTCTTATTGCCTTGTTTGCTGCCTGCTGAGCAGAAGCTTCAGTTCCGTTCCCAGAACTTTATGTCGACGGAAGATTCCACGCTGTCCTCCACGCCGTCGGGCAGGGCGTGGAAGAAGTCGATACCCGTGAGGTTCTCCACCTCGTCGATGGTGCAGTAGTCGTCCATGTACTGTCCGTTGCCGGCATTGTTGTCCATAACGAAGGCAATACCCTCGTACTTTTTCCCATTGGGCGCCAGTACCACCTTGAAGAAGGCATCGGGCACCACCACATGACGGTCGCCAATGGTCTTGGGCTCGCGCGAGGTAACGATGGGTCCCGTCACAATCCATGCCCGTCCGTAACGACGTGCCCAGCGCCGGCAGGCGTTCTCAAGGTCGTTCCAGTCGCCTTTGTTGAGGTTGTGGTTCTGGGGACAGATATTCGTCAGGTAGAAGCAGGCGTCCATCGCCTCTTTGCTCCACTTCATATCGCCCGCCGGAGCCATGTGTCCTCGGTCGTAGCCGGTATGGCTATAGTCGGCAAATCGGGCCTGACGCCCCTTCAGCGTGGGGTCGACATCGAAGTAGTCCGTGCGCTCCACAGAGCCGCGCGTCTCCTCCTTGGTGAGCTCGTAGGCCACCCAGTTGGGGATAAGCCAGCTCTGGTTGTAGGAGATGCGGAAGCCTTCGTGCACAAGCATACGCTCGCCGCTGCGCGGCACCTCTAAGCGGGGCAACTCCAGAAGAACCTCTGCTGTGAGCTCATCGGAAGAAGACACAGGAGATAGACCGGCTACGGGCTGATAGAAGTCAGCACCTTTTCTCCCCTCCGATGAAGTGGAACCAGCGCAAGCCGTCAGCAACACACAGAGCATCAGGAGCCATCCTGTTTTTAAGCGGGCCATCAGAACAGGTAATTAAAGCCGATATTCGTCCAAAGTCCTGTGCCGTCGTTGGCGCTAAAGGCTTTAGCAGCCTCGAAGGAAATAACCATGTTGTGGTTCATGACCAGCTTCAGGCCACAGCCTGCCGTGCTATGGAGGTGCTCAGCCTCGCCGCTATAAAAGACAGGAGAGAGAGACTGTTTCTGGACATCAAGCTTATGCGGCTTAATGACCTGTCCGCAGTCGAAGAAGGGGTTGACGGCAAAACCCCAGTTCTGGTTGATGAAACGGAACTCCACGATACGCCAGCGCAGTTCGGCATTCAGCAGGGCAAAGCCGTCGCCGATGACGCCGTTACGATGGATACCGCGCACGGAGGCGTTTCCACCCAAGCCCTCGGTATACATCTTACGGAAGAACATGGTGTTCATATTGTTGCAGAAGTAGAAGGGAACATTGCCAAACAGGGTGTATTGCGCCCCAAGACGATAGGCCAGGGTGAGCTTGTCGCCGACGACGGGGACGTAATGACTGCCCATGAAGAGGATGCCGCCATTGGTGTGGTTGTAGGTATCGGTACAGTCAAGGAAATCGGGAGCGTAGTAGAAGGTGGCTTCGATGTTGACGCCTCGCGTGGGGTCGCTGTCGTGGTCGCGGGTGTCGTAGGTAAGGCCGGCTTTTAGCTGAGTGACATTACCGCCCCCGGCTTCCTCAGGGGCTATCATCCCAAACTCGTTGTATAAATTATAAAGAGTCAACTGATTGGCATACCATTCTTTTTTTTCAACATCATTACCGGCAAGTTTGTCGCGATTGATGTCGCCCGTCTTTATGTTATAGTAGGCTAACCCAGCCGCCCAGTTCAGTCCGCCGGAAATCTTCTTCTGTATGCTGACTACGGCGCGGAACTGATTACGCGATATCCAGTTGAAAGCGCTCTTCCTGCCTTCGGGAACGGGCAGTTCGTTGTACATCCGCGAGGAAAAGGGATTGTCGATTCTGGTGAAAGCCATTTCGGGGACATAGAGCGACGAAAAACCATTGAACCCATAGAACTCGAACTTCGGGGCGTTGAAGTAGGTGACGTCGAAGAAGAGCTTGCCGTCGGGGATGAGCGTCTTGAAGTCGCCGTAGCAGCGCAGCACGCTGGACCCCTTGGTATAGGTGCTTGCCTCGAGGTTAACTTTATAGTTGTAAGAGGGATAGCGGGTACCGTCGCCGTAGTTGAAGATGTCGCAACAAAGACCATACTGGAAGCCGAGGTCGCTGTCGAAGCCCACCACGGGCAGCGGGCCGAAGTTCCAGCCCTTCTTGATGATTTCTTTCTCGCTGATGGAGCGTGTCGATTCCTGCGCCACCAAAGGCATCACAGTCAGGATGGCCAATACCAATAATGTCGTTGACGTTATCTTTCTCATAGTTTCTTGAGTTTTGTTTTTCCTTATATTAATAATTATGTGTCAAGGGCGGGTTTCACCTTCGAGGTAGCGTTGAAGAACGAGCCGTTCGCCGTCGAAGGTGGCAAAGGTAAACTTGTCCACCCAATCGCCGAGTATCAGCATCTGACATTCATCGCCGAGAGGGAGGTCAAGTTCGATATGGCGATGGCCATAGAGGAAGTAGTTGATTTCCGGATGGCTTTTCAGGTAATTCTTTGAATAGACCACCAGCGGCTCGTTCTCCTCGCCCTTGTACTCGGGTTGTCCTTCACGCTCGTGCTTGCGACGGCTGTTGGCAGCCCACGTCAGGCCTAAGCGCACGCTCCAGTCGGGATGCAGCAGGTAGAACGCCCGTTGGCACAGACGGCTGTGGAATACACGACGGAGAAAGCGGAATTTCTTGTCACCCTCATCGCCCAATCCGTCACCATGAGCCATGTAGAACACTTTGCCCTCAATCTCCACGGTATAGGGTTTGTAGTGCATGATGACGCCGCACTCGCGCTTCAAGTAGTTATGACACCAGATGTCGTGATTGCCGATGAAGAAATGAACTTCAACGCCTCTGTCGGTCAGTTCGGCTATCTTGCCAAGGAAACGGACGTGTCCCTTGGGCACCACGTAGCGGTATTCAAACCAATAGTCGAACATATCGCCCAGCAAATAGACGGCCGAAGCCTTCGTCTTGATGCTGTCAAGAAATCGCACTAAACGACGTTCTCTTGTGCGATTCCAGCGAAGGGCACGGCAGCCAAGGTGTGCATCAGAAAGAAAGTATATCATAAGCTTACATTTTTCTCATTCCACATCAAAGCCGAGTTCCAATTTGGCTTCGTCGCTCATCATGTCCTTATCCCACTCGGGCTCAAATACAAGGTTTACCGTAGCCGATGCAACGCCGTTGACGCCTTCTACGCGCAAGCGGACATCTTCCATAATAAAATCGGCTGCCGGACAATTGGGCGCCGTGAGAGTCATGTCTATCTCTACGCGGGCATCAGCCATCACCTCGATGCGGTAAATCAGCCCCAGGTCGTAGATATTGACAGGGATTTCTGGATCAAAGACGGTCTTCAGCACCTCAACGATGCGTTCTTCCAAAAGATATTTTTCTTCTTCTGACATAGTTCTATATTCTTCCTTCGTCGGCGTAGCTGTAGTAGCCCGATGTAGTAAAAATGACATGGTCGAACAGCCGAATATTCATCAGGCTTGCTGCTTCCCTGACTTTCTGGGTAAGCTGGTCATCCTGACGGCTGGGACGGAGGCTGCCGCCGGGATGATTGTGACAGAGGATAAAACTGGAAGCCTTGTTGATAAGCGCCTCCCGAAGGACAACACGCACGTCGACCAACGTTTCGGAAAGCCCGCCCTTGCCGATGAGCGAATTCTTGATGACTCGCGATGCCTGATTGAGCAAAAGGGCGTAGCTGTATTCGGCTGCCTCGTCACAGAGAAGCGGGTAATAATACTCATACACCTGCTGTGCCGACTTGATGACAGGCTGCTCCGTGCGGTCCATGACGCGACGGTTGCCAAGCTCACACGCAGCAAGAATACTGATGGCCTTCGCCGGACCAATGCCAGGATATTCCACCAGTTCCTCCATAGACATCCGCCCCAAGCGAACCAAGCTGTCGCCGCAAGCCTTCATCACCCTCTGCATAAGCGCCACAGCATTCTCTTCCGTATTGCCTGAGCCGATGAGGATAGCCAGCAACTCAGCATTGGAAAGCGCAGCTGCACCGTGACACATCATTTTTTCGCGCGGGCGGTCATCTTTGGCCCACTGGTTAATGTTCAGTTTCTCACTCATCCTCTCGGGGGACAAATCAAGCCTTGTTTCCGAAAAAACAAGGCTCGTTTTCTTGCATGAAGCCAGTCGGTTACGCTTTTACACGCCCGACATAAGAGCCGTCGCGGGTGTCAATCTCAACGAACTCTCCTTCGTTAATAAACAAAGGAACGCGCACTTCGGTGCCGGTTTCCAACTTGGCAGGCTTCAGCGTGTTGGTAGCGGTATCGCCCTTTAAGCCCGGCTCGGTATAAGTTACCTGAAGCACCACCTTGATGGGAAGTTCGCCAAAGAGCACATCGCCCGTTGTGGCATTGGTAACGACCTCAATTTCCATTCCCTCTTTCAGGTATTCCACGCCGGTGATGACATCGCCGTTGAGGGTGATTTGCTCGAAGGTTTCCTGATTCATTAGCACGTAGCCCATATCATCCTTGTAGAGATACTGATAGGGACGGCGCTCGACGCGGACGTCGTTTAGTTTGAAACCAATCTGGAACGTGCGCTCCAGCACACGGCCGTTGACAACGTTTTTCAGCTTTGTGCGAACGAAGGTGTTACCCTTTCCGGGCTTCACGTGCAGGAAGTCGATGCAGAAATAGAGTTGGCCCTCCAGGTCGATACAAGTGCCGATTTTAATGTCTTGACAAAGGATCATAATTTATCGTTTTTAATTGTTAATGATAGGTTCATTTCTGAAAACGGCTACAAAAATAGGCCATTTGAAGGAAAAAACCAAAAAAAACGCGAAAAAATCGCATCGATTCTTGGCTATTCCAAAAAAAGACTCTAATTTTGCAGCCCAAATTAAGGAATCGAGAGAACAAACATCAAACGATAAGAATATGAAAAGGACATTTCAGCCCTCTCTGAGAAAGAGAAAAAACAAACACGGATTCCGTGAGAGAATGGCCACCGCTAACGGTCGCCGAGTACTGGCCGCACGTCGCGCCAAAGGCCGCAAGAAACTGACTATTTCCGACGAATTCAACGGAGTACGTAACAAGAAGTAAGCCGCAAGGCGCCCTCCCGCAGGGGTATTGGAAAGAGGAAGTAATGGTTTTTTTCGGGCCGTTACTTCTTTTTTTATAAAAAAACGTGTACCTTTGCTCCCCCATTTACACAACAATATGAAGGAAAAGGAAAAAGAAAAGAACAAAAAGCCCATGACACGCAGCATGTTCTGGATTAACATCGCAGTCATGTTGCTGGTCGTCGTGCTGGCCATTTTTCTAACACTCCGTTGGATAGACAGCTACACGCAACACGGCAAAGCCATTCTAGTGCCCGATGTCACCGGTATCGACGAATCTGATGCCATTGCCGCCTTACAGGCAAAAAAACTGAAAGGTGTCTCCTACGACAAAACGTATGTCAAGGATGTACCTGCAGGCGTAGTTGTAGCCCAACGCCCCGAGGCAGATGCCAAGGTAAAGCGCGGACGCGCCATCTATCTGACACTTAGCTCTGGCAACGAGCCGATGGTTGCCCTGCCTGATATTGCTGACAACAGCTCGCTGCGCCAAGCTTCGTCGCAGCTCCGTGCTGCCGGATTCACCCTTACGCCCAACGACACCATCCGAGGCGAAATCGATTGGGTCTATAAAGTGCGATACAACGGACAGGAAGTACACGGCGGAGACCTCATACCTGAGGGCGCAGCCATTACCCTTGTCGTCGGCAACGGCGAAAAGGAACCGGAGAATATACCCGAGCCTGTAGTCGACGATGACTGGTTTTGACGACACCGATGATGAGCTCCTGGCAGCAGGGTTGCTGCCAGAAAGCCCTGATGAGCTCCTCAACGACGACAGCGATGCCCTCGATGAGGACACAGGGCTTTTCGAACATTATCGCTTGACTGTCGATAAAGGACAAGAACAGGTACGCATCGACAAATACCTCTTTACCCACATCCCAGGCACTTCGCGCAACCGCATTCAGAAGGCAGCTGAGGCAGGGCTTATCCGCGTCGACAGCAAGCCTGTCAAAAGCAACTACCGCATAAAGCCTTGCGACGTCATCACCATCATGATGGATCGTCCACGCTACGCAGGCGACATCGAGCCAGAGGACATTCCATTAGATATTGTCTATGAAGACGACGACCTCATGGTCATCAACAAACCGGCGGGTATGTGTGTCCATCCTGGCGTTGGGAACTGGGAAGGAACGCTTGTGAACGCCATTGCCTGGCACCTGAAGGACAACCCTGACTACGACCCCAACAACCCTGAAGTAGGACTCGTGCACCGCATCGATAAGGATACCAGCGGCTTGCTTGTCGTGGCGAAAACAGCCGATGCCAAGACATCGCTCGGTCTACAGTTCTTCAACAAGACGACCCACCGCCAATACAATGCCCTCGTCTGGGGGTTAATAGACGAAGAGACCGGTACCGTCACGACCCAGATTGCCCGCGACATCCATGACCGCCAGCGCTTTGCCTGCTACAGCGACCCATCTATCGGCAAGCATGCAATCACCCACTATACTGTGCTTGAACGCCTTGGCTACGTCACCCTCGTGCAATGCCAACTTGAGACTGGGCGTACCCATCAGATTCGTGTCCACATGAAGCACATCGGCCATCCGCTCTTTAACGACGAACGCTATGGGGGCAACGAGATACTGAAGGGCACGCCCTCTGGCAGCTACCGCCAGTTTGTACAGGGGTGCTTCGATGTGTGTCCCCGTCAGGCGCTCCATGCACGTACACTCGGTTTTGTCCATCCCCGTACTGGTGATGAGTTGTTCTTTAACTCCGAACTACCTCCTGACATGACAAATCTCCTCAATCGCTGGAGGAACTACATTTCTCACAGAACGCTCTAAAAATCTGAATATTCTAAAAACCGATAAACCTTTCCCCATATGAAACGAACTATTGCCATTATAGCAGGAGGAGACTCCTCCGAATATCAGGTTTCCCTCCGTTCTGCCGAGGGCCTCAAATCATTCATGGATCAAGAGCGTTACGACCTATGGACAGTTGTTCTCCATGGCACCGATTGGCACGTCAATCTCCCCGACGGTAACACAGCCCCCATCGACCGTAACGACTTCGGCTTTGACTTCGGCAGTCGTCACATTTGCTTTGACTATGCTTATATTACCATCCACGGCACACCGGGCGAAAACGGTCTGCTCGAAAGTTACTTCGAACTCATCCACCTCCCTTACTCCACTTGCTCACCGCTCATTTCGGCCATGACATTCAACAAGTTCGTCCTCAACCAATACTTGCGTGGTTTTGGCGTACGTGTAGCAGAGTCACTCACACTTCGCAAAGGCAGTGCCATTACCGACGATGACATTATTGAGCGCATCGGGCTGCCCTGTTTCATCAAGCCCACGTGTGGCGGCAGCAGTTTCGGCACCACCAAGGTCAAGACACGCGAACAGATTCAGCCTGCTATTGCCGAGGCGCTTAAAGAAGCCGACGAGGTGATGGTGGAAGCCTTCATGGAGGGTACTGAAATCACCTGCGGCTGTTACAAAACCCGTAAGAACAGCGTCGTTTTCCCTATTACCGAAGTAGTCAGCGAGGATGAATTCTTCGACTATGATGCCAAATACAATGGCCGTGTTGCAGAAATCACTCCGGCCCGTATCCCCGAAGAGACTGCAGAGCGTGTCCGCAAGCTCACCTCTGCCATTTACGACATCCTGCCCTGCCGCGGCATCATCCGCATCGACTACATCATCACCGAGGGCGGCAAGCTCAACCTCCTTGAAATCAATACTACGCCCGGCATGACTGCCACCAGTTTCATTCCCCAGCAGGTGCGTGCAGCCGGACTCGACATCAAGGACGTCCTCACCGACATCATCGAAGACTCTTTCAATTAATAATTGGGCCAGGAGTTAGAGGTTAGGGGTTAGGGTACGCAGCTAACTATGAACAATGAATTATGAACTATGAACTAAATATGATTGACTTTACGGATATGCGGCCCTTTGAGCCGAATGAATTACCTGCAGCCTACGAGGAGTTGCTCGCCGACGCCACTTTCCAGCGCGTCGTTTCTTCCGTTTTTCCCGACATTCCTCTCGAGCACATCGCTCATACCATGCGCGGTTGCCGTACATGCATGGAGTTTCAGGCTGCTTTTTGCAAGCCTTTCCTCAAAGGTCTCGTGGCCCGCTACGCAACGGACCTCACGGGTGATTTCTCTGCAGTCAATCCCACCCCAGAGCGACAGAATTACACTTACATCAGCAATCACCGTGACATCGTCCTTGACTCCGGCTTGCTGGATCTGCTGCTTATCGAGAAAGATCTTTCCACCGTTGAAATTGCCATCGGCGACAACCTCCTCATCTATCCCTGGATAAAAACGCTCGTACGCATCAACCGCAGTTTCATCGTTACCCGCTCAGGCGGTATCCGTGATATTCTCCAAGCCAGCCAGCGGCTCTCTGCCTACATGCATTATGCCTCTGGCGTCAAACAGGTACCCATCTGGATTGCCCAGCGCGAAGGGCGCTCAAAAGACTCGTCGGACGAGACGCAGGAGAGTCTGCTCAAAATGTTCGTCATTTCCGGCACAGGCACCAACCGCGAGCGGCTGAAAGACATCAACCTCACCCCACTCGCCATCAGCTACGAGTACGACCCTTGCGACTATCTGAAGGCGCAGGAGTTCCAGCTGAAGCGCGACATCCTGGGCTGGCATAAGTCACAGGCCGATGACCTCCTCAACATGCGCACCGGCATCTTCGGCTGGAAGGGACATATCCACTATCAGGCTGCGCCCTGCATCAACGCGTTCCTTGACACGCTACCCGACGACATGCCGAAACCCGACTTCTTCGCTGCCGTAGCTCGCCATATCGACATGGCCATCTACAGCGGCTACCGTCTCTACCCTGCCAACTACATCGCCCTCGACCTCCTTGATGAAAGTCGGCAAGCGGGAGAGTCAACGAATGAAGGACGGAATCAGACAGGCGGACATGTTCATTATACTCCCGCTGAACGCGAAGCTTTTGAGGCCTACCTTGAAGATCAGATAGCCAAAGTCCAGATTGAGCGTCCCGATATCCCCTTCCTGCGTCGCAAGATGCTGGAGATGTACGCCAACCCCGCCATCCACCAACTCAGCGTAAAAGGATAGGAACAAACGTCTGTCCTATTTTCTCAAGTGCTTTTGGTTTCCCTGGATGACGATGCCGCGCGTATCGTCCGTAGCAGGCATTCCATTTACACGATAGGCCTGTCCATTTTGTTGCGTGGCTGGCTTGACGGGCGACATGCCAACGGCGCCCTTCTTCGCAGCAAACTCAGCACGTGCCTTCTTCATCTGTTCTAGAAAAGCCTCGCTGGTGTGCAGCTTGGCATAGGCAACCGACGCAACCAGACGTCCGGCATCCACATCGCTCTGCCAATGGGCGCCCACGATGACACGGCTCTCGCCGTACATATAGCCGCGGGCCATAATGGTGTCGGCACGGTCGGGATTGATTTCCGAAAGCAGCAAGGCCGCACTCCAGCCCAAAATGGTGTGGCCTGAGGGATAGGAGCCGTTCTTCGACAGAGATTCCTCGTCGTCGGGCGTCAGCGTATGCTCATTGAAGCGTATAAAGGGGCGCTTGCGCATGTAGTATTTCTTGGGGAACGTGCAGATGCTGTCGCAGGTGGCGGTACCGTCGCGAAGCACACGGTAGATCTCAGGAGTATCCTCGAAGGAGATCTGCATGCCGAAGGGTTCGCTGAACTCGCGGATGATGCACTCCAGTCCATATTCCGCATCGCGGATAGCAATGGCGCTACGCTCGGGGTCAAGGCGCATGGTCTTACCCCACATATACTGCATGATGTCGTGGGTGAACAGGGCACCGATGGTGTCGGGAGGCACAGGCAGGAACCGCAGCATGTCGGGCATGTCAGCCGTAGTAAAATAGGCCTGGACCGGCTCTTCGTCCTGAGCCACAATAGTCATAGCACCGCAGAAGGTAAGGATGGCGACGAACATCCGCAGCCTGAACTGATTGGTGGATTTTGTTCTGTTCATAGTTTTATCGAATGAATGATTATCATCTTTAGGAATTCGTTCAAAGCTTTTCATTTTGGCTGCAAAGATACGGTTTTTTCTGCGAAGTGTCAAAATAACAATTAATATTTATCTATGACGCATAGAATATGCACTTTGCACGCACATGCTCCTCTTACCTTTATCTAAATCATATAGCCAAGTCGCGACAGAAGAGGAGCGAAGCTCAACCTTTGTCTAAAACAGCCCCGCCCCGTCGGGGACTTTTGCGCTCCCCAAAAGTCAATAGAATTCTATATCGCCGTAGGCCATGCGCTCGCCGCTGGATAAGCGGTCGGCATCCAGTTTGAGGATGCGAACCTTGGTAGCAGGGAAGCTTATGGTCTGCCAAATGGGATTGTTAACAATGTTTGAAAACTCGCCCGATGCAAGTTTCGTCCAATGGTTCCAGTCCGTGGATCCCCAAAGTGTGTAGTGAGTGATGGTGCCCTCGTTGGATTCCTGAGGAGGAAGGTAACGGAACGTAGTAAACGTCTGATCTGAATCCCAGTCTATGAGCATCTGACGAGGTCCGCTGAAAAAGATGTGGAGGGACGATGATTTCTTTTCTCCGCTGTCAGGGATGTCGGCAGTAAGATCCGGTGCGAGATAGACACCTAACTTCTTGATGACAGGCTGTGCCTTCGAGTCGGTAATGGTAAAGCGGAGTTTTGTTGCTGTGACAGCAGGGAAACAGATGATGCGCCTGTGTCCGATAGTCGTCAGTCCATCGCCATGTTCCGCCAGTTCATCTTTGAGGGACTGCCACTCTCCATTGACGTATGCCTCCAAAGTAAACTTCTTCACACGCTGTCCCAAAGCGATATCCTCTTCAGCAAGAAAACGGTTGAAGGTTGTAGAGTGTCTGAAAGTAATGGTTGTTACACTCCCAATCCCCGACGCCTTTCCCTTGGAGGAAGACAATGGCTTCGTACGGATTTTAGCTTTATCGATAAGATTGTCCTTGAACACCTCGTCAATCATCTTTTTGAAAGCGATGCCACGAAGGCTGTCGTTAGGATGGATGCGTCCGTTTGGGGCAATGGGGAAGTTGAGGAGCAGCGTGGAGTTGCGTCCCACAGATTTATAATAGGTGTCCATCAGTTTCGAGAGGCTTTTCACGTGCTCGTTTTCCGTCTCATGATAGAACCAGCCCGGACGAATGCTGGTATTCGTTTCGCCAGGACACCACACATCGCCATCCTCCACACCGTAGTGCAGCATGTTCCACGAAGTGTCGCCCTCGCGATACATCAGGCTCCAATTGGTTTCGCCCACGTTGCCAGCCTCAGTACCCACCCAGCGCAGGTCTCCCCGGTCTCCGCCATCGTTCCATATCACGGCATGAGGTTGCAGTTCGCGAATCATGCGGAATGTCTCTGCCCATCCGTAGTAAGTCTTTCCATCGATGCGGCGCGTTTCGTTTGCCCCGCCATACCAACCGTCGCCGCCATTTGCCCCGTCGAACCACACCTCGAAGATATCGCCATACTGCGTCAGCAGCTCACGCAACTGGTTACGAAAATACTCAACATACTCCGGACGACCATACTCAGGATGATTTCTGTCCCAGGGCGAAAGATAGACGGCAAGCTTCAGTCCCTCCTCGCGGCAGGCATCAGCTAATTCGTGCACGACATCGCCCTTCCCGTTCTTCCACGGCGCGTTCTTCACGCTATATTCCGTGTAGGCCGAGGGCCACATGCAGAAGCCACAGTGATGCTTGGCGGTAAAGATGATGCCTTTCATACCCGCCTGTTTGCAGACACGTGCCCACTGTCGGCAGTCGAGGTCTGAGGGGTTAAACAGCTTCGGGTCTTCGTTGCCAAAGCCCCACTCCTGATCCGTGTAGGTATTCAGCGAGTAATGGATGAAGGCATACATCTCCATCTCTTGCCAACGCAGCTGGTTCTCGTTAGGGAGCGGACCATAGGAAGCCGGCTTCGTCACTTGTGCCATCATCGTAAATGCGGCGCTCAGCACCATTCCAATCACCATCAGGCGTTTCATCTTCATGTACGTTTGGATTAGGAATGCAAAGAATAATCTTTTTTTGAATACAAAAACCCTCACCTGTTTGCGGTGAGGGTTTTGAGGAAGAGTGCTATTTCGCTACAGCGACGGAGCGGACTTCGCGGATGACGGTGATTTTCACCTGTCCGGGATAGGTCATCTCGTCCTGAATCTTCTTGGCGATTTCGCCGGAGAGGGCTTCGGTAGTAGCATCGTCAATCTTGTCGGCACCGACGATGACGCGGAGTTCGCGTCCTGCCTGAATGGCGTAGGTCTTCGTGACGCCGGGGTAGGACATAGCGATGTCCTCAAGGTCGTTGAGACGCTTAATGTAGGCCTCGGCGATCTCGCGACGTGCGCCGGGACGTGCGCCACTGATGGCATCACACGCCTGAACGATGGGGGCGAGCAAGGACGTCATCTCCACTTCGTCGTGGTGGGCGCCGATAGCGTTGCAAATATCGGGCTTCTCCTTGTACTTCTCGGCAATCTTCATACCGTAGAGGGCGTGTGGCAGGTCGGTATCCTCATCGGGTACCTTACCGATGTCGTGGAGCAGTCCAGCACGCTTGGCCTTCTTGGGGTTGAGTCCGAGCTCGGCAGCCATAACGCCGCAGAGGTTAGCCGTTTCGCGTGCGTGCTGCAGAAGGTTCTGCCCATAGCTGGAGCGGTATTTCATTTTACCTACCAAGCGGATGAGGTCGGGATGCAAACCATGTACGCCGAGGTCGATGGTAGTACGCTTACCCGTCTCGACGATCTCCTCCTCAAGCTGCTTCTGCACCTTGGCAACAACCTCTTCGATGCGTGCAGGATGGATGCGTCCGTCGGCTACCAGCTGATGGAGGGCCAGACGAGCCGTTTCACGGCGCAGGGGGTCGAAGCCGCTGATAACGATAGCCTCAGGGGTGTCATCGACGACGATTTCCACGCCACAGGCCGCTTCGAGGGCGCGGATGTTTCGTCCCTCACGCCCGATGATGCGCCCCTTCATCTCATCGTTCTCGATGTGGAAGACGGTGACGCTGTTTTCAATGGCAGTTTCCGTAGCGATGCGCTGGATGGTCTGGATAACGATGCGCTTGGCTTCCTTGTTGGCGGAGAGCTTGGCCTCCTCAATGATTTCGTTGACGTAGGAGGCAGCGTCGGACTTGGCCTCTTCCTTGAGCGACTCCACGAGGCGTTCCTTGGCCTGATCGGCAGAGAGCCCGCTGATGGACTCGAGCTTCACGCGCTCTTGCTGCTGCAGGTGCTCCAGTTCTTCCTTACGGTGCTCAACCACCTGTAGCTGGTTGTCAAGGGTTTCGCGGATAGCGTCAGCCTCCTTGCTACGGCGCTGTAGTTCTTCCTGGCGCTGGTTGAGCTGCTGCTCGCGCTGCTTGATGCGGTTCTCAGCCTGCTGGATTTTCTGGTTGCGGATGCCCACTTCCTTCTCCAGCTCGGCTTTCTTGTTGAGGAATTTCTCCTTCACTTCGAGGAGCTTGTTCTTTTTGATGACTTCGGCCTCGGCTTCTGCTTCCTTGATGACGGCCTTGTACTTCGATTTCGAGCCGGCAAGGAAAATGAAATACACGATGAGTGCACCCACTACCAGACCGACTACGGCTGCAATTATCACTGTTGCTGTCATGTTACTTTTTTTGTTTGTTTCTGCCTATGGCAGAGGTTTATGGATTTTTTTGTTTAAGGGGTTCTATGGGTTTTGAGGTTCCTGTTTCTCTTGCGGTTCGTCCGCGAGGTAATCTGTCAGCAGGCTGATGGACTGCTGGAGGCGTTCGGCGAAGGGGGCGGTGTCGTTGTCGTGCCGATGCTCCATGTTCATGTAGCTGAAGTGGAGGGCAACCATAGCCAGATACTGCTCCTTGCTGAGCCCCGGGAAGGTTTCGCGATAGCGGTTCAGCATGTCGTTGATGTGGCGTGCGGCATCGCGGTAGAGCTGTTCGTCAGCACGGTTGATGCGCAGGGGATAGTTCGCGTCGCCTATCAGCAGTTTGATTCTCAGTTTGTCGTCCATCGTCTGCGAGGTTGAGGTTTCTTTATACCTTAATTATATAGGGCTTTCCGCTATGCATTGAGCAGGGCGATGCAATGATCCACTTCACGCACCAACCGCGCAATTCTGTCGCGTGTATCGCTGACGTCCTCCATGTCGATGCCTTCGAGCACGCGGCTTGTCTTCAGGTTGAGGTACGACTGTTCCAGCGCGGCATAGTCCTCGCGCGCTTTCGTCAGGTCGGCACTGACGGTATCGAGACGGGCACGCAGCTCAAGGTTCTCAGCCTTGAGGGCGTCGTGCCGTCCGATGAGCTGGTGCAGTTTCTCTTCGAAGGCGTCAAATAGGATTTCGTCGTCGCGCGTCATACATTCCTTTCCTTACGATTTGCAAATTGTCAAATCGTAAATCCGTTTCATTTTTTCTTCTCGTCGGGCTGCTGGGCGGGGCGTTTCTCCTTCTTGGCAAGGCGGACGACGTTGTAGACGAATTCCGTCATCCAGTCAGCCGAATAGCCCAGCTGCTGCTGCAGCTGGCGCACGATGCCCACGGTCTTGTACGTCGCCTCGTCCTTCCACTTGTTCTTGGTGAGGATGTCGGTGATGGTCTGCTCCGTGAGGGCGTGAAGGGCTTTCTTCATGAAGCCGGGCGTGCGGAACTTCCACTTCATCAGGTTGCCCACGAGCATCATCAGGTTCTCGTTGAACTGCTGGAAGCGGAAGAAGTAGCCGTTGACATCGTTGATGTTGCGGCAGTTCTTCTTGATGGACGTGTCGATTTCCTTGAAGAAGCCGTCACTGATGCCGTAGAGTTGCATTAGCATCTTGCGGCAGTGCGACTTTTCTGCCAGGCCGAGCTTGTTATTCTGTGTAGGAATCTTCAGCGAGCGCTTGAACATGGCGAGGTCGGGCAGCATGTTGATGTTGGTGATGCCGATGTTCGACGCCATGACGGCCTGGTAGTACACTCGGATGAGCACCATGAAATCCTCCATGGTGCCCACCTTGATTTTCTCTTCGGCATTCTTCTTGCCGAACAATCTGGTGAACAGGTTCATTTCTTATTTTCCTTCTTCTTTCGTTTTACTCCCACTCGATGGTGCCGGTGGGTTTGGGCGTCAGGTCGAAGAGGACACGGTTGACGCCTTTCACCTCGGAAACGATGCGGGCGGTGATGTGCTGGAGTAAATCAAAGGGAACGGGTTCAACGGTTGCAGTCATCGCATCGCGGGTGTTCACCGCACGGATGATGACGGGCCACTCCCACGAGCGCATGTCGTTCTTGACGCCTGTGGAGCGGAAGTCGGGGACAATGGTGAAGTACTGCCATACCTTGCCCTCGAGGCCGTTCTTGGCGAACTCCTCGCGCAGGATGGCATCCGACTCGCGCACGGCCTCCAGTCTGTCGCGGGTGATGGCACCCGTGCAGCGCACACCCAGTCCGGGACCGGGGAAAGGCTGGCGATAGACCATATTGTCAGGCAGTCCGAGGGCCTTGCCTACGACGCGTACCTCGTCCTTGAAGAGCAGCTTGATGGGTTCGACGAGCTCGAACTTCAGGTCGTCGGGCAGTCCGCCCACGTTATGGTGGCTCTTGACGGGGCCGCTCTCCACGATGTCGGGATAGATAGTGCCTTGGGCGAGGAACTCGATGCCCTCGAGTTTGCGGGCTTCCTCCTCGAAAACGCGGATAAACTCCGAGCCGATGATCTTGCGCTTCTGCTCGGGGTCGGCAACGCCGGCAAGTTTGTCGAGGAAACGGTCCACGGCATCCACGTAGATGAGGTTGGCATTCATTTCGCCGCGGAACACGCTGATGACCTGTTCGGGCTCGCCCTTGCGCAGCAGGCCGTGGTTGACGTGTACACACACGAGCTGCTGTCCGACGGCCTTGATGAGCAGGGCTGCCACGACAGACGAATCGACGCCTCCGCTCAGCGCCAGCAACACTTTCTTATTACCGATCTGGGCACGCAGGGCACCCAGTTGTTCCTCTATGAATTTCTCTGCCAGAGCCGGCGTGGTGATGCGCACCATGTCGGCAGGACGGACGTTACCTGATGTTGTCATGTTTCCTTTTTCTTTACCTTAAATTACTTTTTTTGAAAGAAGGATGAAAAACAAAGTGTGTGTGCCTTGTATGCCCTGCAGAGCCGTGGCGTCCACGCCTCTGCCATGGGCAAAGCTAACTATACTTCATTTTTCATTCTCCTTTCCTTTTCTCCTTTTTATTTATCTGCCTGTTTTTTCAGCAGGTCGCGGATTTCGCCGAGCAGCACTTCCTCCTTCGTGGGTTCGGGAGCAGGTGCAGCGGCAGCAGCAGCGGCGGCAGCGGCCTCCTCGGCAGCCTTCTTCTTGGCGTTCATCTTGGCGATGGCGCGGATGACAAGGAAGATGGAGAAGGCGATGATGAGGAAGTCAACCACTGTCTGGATGAAGTTGCCGTAGTTGAGGGCGGCTTCAGCGATTTCCTTGCCAGCCTCGGTAGTGTATGCGGGCTTGATGACCCAGCGCAGGGTTGTGAAGTCCAGTCCGCCCATCAGTGCACCGATGGCGGGCATGATGACATCGCTAACCAACGATGAGACGATTTTGCCAAACGCGCCGCCAATGACCACACCGACAGCCATATCTACCACATTTCCTTTCATTGCGAAGTCCTTGAACTCCTGTAAGAATTTACTTTTTGCCATGATTTTTACTCTTTTTAAATGAAATTTCGTGCAAATATAAAAAGAAATTCTTAATTTTGCGCCGTTTTTCAGAAATAAATTTCGAAAAAGTGATTTTTTTAGTTTTATAACCTCAAATTTTAAGTACAATGATTAAACTTGGTATTAATGGTTTCGGCCGCATTGGACGTATGGTTTTCCGTGCAGCAGTTGAGAATTTTGGTAAGGACATCGAGGTCGTCGGTATCAACGACCTGCTCGATCCCGACTATCTGGCCTACATGCTGAAGTACGACTCCGTACACGGCCAGTTCAACCACGACATTAAGGTCGAGGGCAACTACATGATCGTCGATGGCCATAAGATTCAGGTCTTCGCCGAGAAGGATCCCATCAACATCACTTGGGGTGCCCTGGGCGCCGACGTCGTTGTCGAGTCTACTGGTTTCTTCCTCACCGCCGAGCTCGCTGAGGCACACATCAAGGCTGGTGCCAAGAAGGTCATCATGTCCGCTCCCTCGAAGGATGCCACCCCGATGTTCGTCTATGGTGTCAACCACGAGACCTATGCTGGCCAGACCATCATCAGCAACGCCAGCTGCACCACCAACTGCCTTGCCCCTATCAGCAAGGTCCTGAACGACAAGTTCGGCATCGTCCGTGGCCTCATGACCACCGTTCACGCTGCTACTGCTACGCAGAAGACCGTTGACGGTCCCTCCAAGAAGGACTGGCGCGGCGGCCGCGGCATCCTGGAGAACATCATCCCCAGCTCCACTGGCGCAGCCAAGGCTGTCGGCAAGGTGCTCCCCGTCCTGAACGGCAAGCTCACCGGCATGTCCCTCCGCGTCCCCACCTCGGATGTCAGCTTCGTTGACCTCACCTGCGAGCTCGCAAAGCCCGCCACTTACGACGAGATTTGCGCTGCCATGAAGGAAGCTTCCGAAGGCGAGCTGAAGGGTGTCCTCGGCTACACCGACGAGGCCGTCGTCAGCACCGACTTCCGCAACGACCCGCGTACCTCCATCTTCGACGTCAAGGCCGGCATCCAGCTCGACCCGACGTTCGTCAAGGTCTGCGCTTGGTACGACAACGAATGGGGCTACAGCAACAAGGTCCTCGAGATGGCTCGCGTCATCATGAAGTAATCCTTCCCCACTCACATTGTCATCCGTAAGGCGATGCCCACTCCAGGCGTCGCCTTACTCTTTTTAGTTCCGGCTGTCACAGCTCCTACTGCTTGTCAGCGAAGGGCGCGGAAAAGAGCAGAATCGCTGCATCGTAAGCTATCCTATCCTCCTGAGCAGGACTCCCCCACTACTCATCACGAGCAGCGGGGAAATCAGCAGAAGCACCCCCACTAAACAAGCAGAGGCGCGGCATTGCCGCGCCTCAAAGAAAGAGTAAGCAAATGAAAAAAGGGAGAGGGAGTTATTTGTTGATAATCGGCACACCGTCGGGAGTGAGACCTTGGGCGGAAATGGTGAGGGCGCGGGAATAACCGTTGTTATAGAAAGAAACGGAGGCGTGGCCATCGGCATCGGTAGTGACTTCGGGATTCCAGTAAATGGTGCGGCGGTAGTCCTTGTCGCCTGGAATAGGACCATTTGGATAGGTGGGGGCGTAGAACTCCACAACGGGACTATAGCCTGTAAAGGTTGTATGGCGGGAGTTCTTGGTGGTGATTTTGCGGGTAGTCTTCTCATGTAGCCGTATCTCCACTACGTAGGCACCGCCATCTTTTTGTAGGACTTCCATTATAGTTTCTATCGGTATAAACTGTTGCACTACGGGAATGACAAAGAAATCGCTACGTTTGTTGTAGAAGATAACACTCTTCACCCTTTCCATGTCAATGTCCCAGGCTCTTTTATATCTAACTAAATGTTTGCCTCTAATGGGAATATAAAAGGTTCGTAGTGCTCGGTATTTTCCATCCTCGTAGTCAATTTCGTATCCTTTTTCCTTGAGGTAGTCCCACACTTTGTAGGTGTATTGTCCTTCGTCCAAAAGGAGTTCCGTATCTTTGTCGGCATCGTAGGCCTTGAAGGTGGCAAAGTCGATGTATCTGCGTCGACCCTGCACTTCCACTTCCTGCAGGGCGTGGGCATCGGTGGGCAAGGCGAACGTGTCCTCTTCTTCTTCAAGTATTTCGATGTCGGAAGCGTTCCATACATAGTCGGGGATATACGTCTCAATGGGCTGATAGGCATGAAGGGCGGGAACAGAGGAGCGTTCGAGCCTCATGCGGGTGGTATTCTTTTCTTTTCCCTTCTCCTGCTGCTTGGTCTGGATGAAAAGCGCCCATTCACCTTCGAAGTCATCAACGCCTACACTCCAGTAACCGAGACTGTCCGTAGTGACGATGGCGTGCTGCTTTTTGTCGCGGTCGGGGGAGTAAAGGTTGATGCCCACCTTAACGTTTGCCAAAGGGACTTCTTTGTAGCGACTGAACGCCCAGCCGTCAATCACGAGCTGGCTCTCCGTATAATGACGGATTTCGAACGGCTCCACCCCTGCCATCTGCCGCCAGTTATACCGTGTCCAGCCCTGCACGAGCATGAGAAGGTCGAGAGCCTGAAGCCTCCCCCCTAAAGGAGTAGCCTCCCCCTCCCCTCCTGAAGGAGGGGTGACTTGATTACCTCCGCTCGCCGCTCCCTTCCCTTCAGGGGAGGGTTGGGGTGAGGCTCCAAAGTACCACCCCGGTTCTTCTATCAATCCTTTCAGTTCGGAGGAGAGGAGCATATAGGTGCGGATGTCGTCGCGATAGGCGGTGCCATAGTCAGCCGCATCGCGCACAGCAAGCGAAAATGTCGCCGGCTTGTTGACTCGTCGACTCGTTAACTTGTTGACATTTAAATTCAGCCTTATTTCGTCGAAGGGGTGGATGTCGGCTTTCTCGGCAGTAACGGAAACGGTTTCGGTGGGGATGCCGTTGTCGATAAAGAGCAGGCGCTGGGCATAGATGGCGCCGTCAGCATCGAAGAGGGTGAGCTGATGGACACCCGTGGGAAGGGATGCGGTAGCGATAGAGCGGGTGCAGCCTCGCGTGCCGATGGTAAGCGTATCCACAACGTGGCACTTCCCCTGCGAGGTGAGGGTATAGCCCAGCAGTTTAGTCGATGGACTTCCCGCAGCAGCAAAGTTGACGATTAGACTGTCTCCACCCGTTGAGCTTCGCTCGTTGACCCGTTGACTCGTTGACCCCATTATTTGAAGCGTGCATCCTTCCGGCTCAGGCTTGGGCAAGGTGAAGGTATGACTCTTCCCTCCATAGATGGCTCTCAACCGTTGCGTCTTTTCCCCTGGCGTGAAAGTGAAACTGCCCATGCCGTTGTGCTGGAGGGGAATGGAGAGGTTGTTCCCGTCGGCATCCGTCAGGGCTTCGATGCTGACGCCATGCCCATGCTTATCAGTAGCCTTGAAGGCGATGCGACAGGGAAGACCGCTGATGAGGTGACCTCCTTCGGGATAGAAACCGATGTTGAGTTTGTCCAACTTTTCCGAGCGCTTCGGGTCTGGACGGTTCACTTCGTGGTAAGTGTACCGCTCCATGACGGGGTCATCGTATTCGCCCTCCTTCTCGGGAGCCTTATAGACGGGGATGACGCGCGAGAAGACGCCGGCATCGTCGAAGTTAAGCATGGCGCGGGTGTAGGCGCGGATCTGGTAGTAACCGCTGGGGTAGCCGATGGCACCGCGCATCTCTACGGCCTCCTTTACGCCATTGTCAATGAGAGTGAACGAGCCGTGACAACGCCCGTCAACCACCTTCAGTTTTTGCTGCTTCAACACCACACCCGTCGGCGAGAGCAACTCCACATAGAGCACCTTGCTGGCAGCCTCGCCGCCTGTAGTGGCATCCACCACGTTGGCAGCATACCAGATGGTTTCACCCTGGAAGTACGCCGTGTTGTCGAAATGAAGATAGACCTTCTCCTGCGGACAGAGGCGGTTGAAGTAGTTAATGCGGGCAGCATACGTCACTAGCTGAGCCACGTCGCCCTCCGTCTGCGCCATAAGCGTAGCGCAAACAGAGAACAAAATGGAGAAGAAAGAAAAAAACTTCATCAGCTATTTTTTATTACATCAATGATTAACGGATTAAATGCTCTCTTTTTTTGAAGGAAGCCGAAAAACTAACACTTTAATCGTTTACATTGGAACTTTTTTTTGATTATTGGAAACCATCAGAATTGTAGAAATCTCTATTATTATCGCCTAATTCAAATACTAACACGTTATTGTCAATATATTGGGATGTCGGAAAAATCTTCACATTAAATGTGGTATATGAAGACCTTTCTGTTTTTTCTCGTCCTATGATTCTTGTTTTTCTTAAGTTAACATCCGGTGGAAGTGGCAATCGGCCATTTTCGTCTGCTACTATTGTTTTTCCTTTTATTTTAACTATAGCATTTCGGAGAGGGTAATAAATCCTCACAAATGAACCATCTTTTGCGACGAAAACATTTCCCATATTATCTAATGAATCACTATATTCTGTACTAACATTTTTTACAACTTCTTGCTCATCTGCGGAAAATGTTATAGTTGTAAAACCAATCAACTGGTAGTCCAATTCATCAGGATTTGATCTTGTTGAAGGATAATACGAGGAAGCAATCTTTTTCTCAAATAAGACTAAGTCTTCTGTGTTTTCATGCGAGCAAAAAGAAATATTGCTATCTGTGCAAGAAACAAAAGATAAGACACTTGCTAAAACAAGCAACAAAAATAATCTTTTCATCTTTACATGTCTAGTGATTAATAATAATAATGATTAATAAAAATAAGAACTATCGAAGAAACGAAGACGAGCAAGGCCAGAATGACGCCAATGACATTAACGGGCTTATTTGCTGTCTGAAGGTAGAACCTTGCTTTGACTCCTGTGGTAATGAGAAGGATTCCCCACAGGAAGGCAAAAGCGAAGTCAAGGATCAAGGTATTCGGCAAAAAGCCGAGACGCTCTACGATGGTTAACACCATGTAGAGAAACGAAGTGACGAGAAACGTGAAATCTGCGTTGTCCATTGAATCGTTCATTTTGAATTCGCCGGCAAAGGTCGGGAATGGGGTGATAACACGCAAGTTTTTTGCGTTGCAAAAACGTGGCATTTGCTGCCGAAAAGAATAAATGGCTGGTTATGAAAAGAAAAGGAGATACAGGTTTTCGGGCATTTTTTCCTTCAAACGGGCTTTCCGAGAGCGCAAGGTGCCATCGGCGTTATTCAAAAGCTCCGCCATTTGGGCGGTTGAGCATTGGAGGGAGGAGAGGACGCAGTACATCAACTCCTGATCGTTGACGGCATTCGAGGCGTTCTTCACGTCGAGCATGATATCGACAAACGAGCGGGTGAGGTCGTCCATGAGCGTCTGCCTCTGCGCGGCTGTCAGCGATGCGGGCGGCACCAACAGCAGACGGGCCGAAGGCGTCCGGCGGAAAAGGTCCTGACAGGCGGCGAGCTTTTTCCGATAGAGTGTGTCCAAGTCGGCGGGCTGTTCGTTTACCTGCGCCCGCAATACTTCCACATTGGCCTGCCGCAGCTCCTCCTGCGCCTGTAAGTAACGCTTCTTGCGCTTACGGTCAATGAGCAACAAGATGATAAAAAATGCCGATAGCAACAAGACAATAAAAATGCCCACCCCAAGTCGCAATCGCATATTGCGGGCTCTCATCTGCTGGTCATGAATCTCCACGATATGCTTGTCCTTGATTTCGGTGATTTCCCGCTGCTTGTTCATCGTATAGATGGAATCCAAAAGACTCTTATATTGATTGATGAAATAACGCGTAGAATCAGGTTTGTTCAGAAGCGGGGCCATGCTGGCCAGTCCTTCATACGACGTACATTGGACATAAATATCGGAACTGTTTCGTAGGGCTTTCTTGTATAATTCGTAAGCCGTTGCAGGTTGTTGCTGTTGGGCGAGGATGTCGGCTCTCAATGTCAGTAAGGCACTATTGTCTTCTCCAAAACGATTACCTATTTTTTCTAAATAGGCTAAGGCTCCCTCGATGTCGTGCTGATGATAAAACCGAAGTTTAGCTAACTGGAAATAAGTTGTGAAACGATTATAATTTGTAGTTTTCGTATTATTCAAGACACATTGGAATAAGCTGTCCGTCAACTCGTCATCATCATGATATAAGGCAATAGTCCCCATGTAAAAGTCGGCATAGCCGATGTTCGCTGAATCGGAATTGCAGGATTCTGTCCGGCGGTAGCGTCCGAAAGCCACCCAGGCGCTATCCACCATATAGTGCTTGTAATATAGGAGTCCTAATTCAAACAGGCTGTTGGCAAAGTATTTGTTTGTGGTGTCGGGAAAGAGTGTAGTGGCGCGAAGCTGAGCCTCGATGGCATCCAAATCGCGATGCATCTCAATATAGGTGCAGCCAAGGTAGTGCTGGGCGAGGGCGGCACGCTGGCTCTTGCGCTTAGTGCCGTAGTAGTCCGTAGCAAGAAGGATGAGGGAATCGGACGTAAGCGCAACATCGCACTTGTAGTCGGCCTGCGTCTTCAACAAAGCAAAAAGGGCAGCCTCCCCCTTACCCCTCCTGAAGGAGGGGAGACCAGAGGAATCAGAAGCCCTTCCCTTTAGGGGTTTCTGCCCCCCGATAACGGGGGGATTGAGGGGGGTAAAGAGACGATTGAGGTTGGGTGAGGCTATGCTCTCCAAGATTGCGCGTGCTTCCTGGGGGTCGGACTCCATGAGGGCTTCGGCACGATGTAGGGCATCGTGGAACGCGGCATGGCGGCACGACGTAAGACCGACTGTCACCATCAATAGCAGGGTCGTTTTCAGAAGGAGACTACGCTTACATCTTTTCATATCCTGACATTTTCCGTGCGAAGATACGACGTACTGCGGAAAAATGCAAGCATACAGCCGTTTTTTTCATTGCCTCACGGAGGGAGAGGATGGAACAGTTTCTTTTTCGGAGCCCCCGTTCGGACGGATTTGCACGAAGACGGGGATAGCGCTGACATAGTTGACGCACCAGCTCACGCAGCGACGAACACGAGGGAGCGACCTGCTCCAGACGGGGGAAGGGAATGACTGTCATGGGATTTGCATTTGATTTTACGGATGCAAAATAAGTGCGATTTTTGCAGGACAGCGTTCCATGGTGGAACTCTGCCGAGAAAAACAACTGTTATCTTTGTCGGAGAAAATCAGAGGATATGAGAGAGAAAAACGCAGTCTGTTTGCGGTCAGAACGCAGTGCATTCGCTCGCGAACGCAGTGCGTCCGCGCATAAACGCACTACGTCCACGCGCAGACGTAGTGCGCGCACAGGAAAACGCAGTGCGAACCGGTCTGAAAAGGTCGTCCGACGGGCACGTACCGTGCACTTACCCTGCACTTGGTGTGCACCTGGCGTGCACCTGGATGACACCGTATTTTTGTTTAACCCATTGATATATGCCAAACTATGAAGAAAAACGTTGACATTTTACAGGAACTGGGGCGTGACCTTCCGCGCAGGGGCGCTCGCGCGAGAGGCAGCCGAGGGAAGCCCCACGTGAAGGCTTACTATGGCATGGGCCTCAAGACCTACACGGATGCACTTGGCAACGAGGTACCGCTGCCGCTGAGCTATGGCATCATCCAGCGGGCACCAAAGCTGCTGCGCGACGTGGCGGAGCTGTGGCGCGCACAGGGGATGAACATCGTGGTACAGCAGTTCACCGCCGCCCACGCCGTCATCGGCGCATGGACGACTACCACCGCGACCTGCTGCCCGACGTATTCAACCGCAACGACGCCAATGTCGCCGGAAAGCTATGCGGTGTACAGAGCCGTTCCACGGGACGGCGGATTGTCAAGTGGATGGGACAGGGGTATGTCCGTGAGACAGCCGACGGCGAGTACGAGAAGACGGCGAAGGGTCGCGCGTGCGGGAGGAGAAAGAACGACACGTTGCAAAAAACGAGCATTTAACAATACCGAAACAACTATGTATCAGCATAGAATAACAAAAAAAGATGTCACGGAAGTGCACACCAAGTGCACGCTGAGTGCAGGGGAAGTGTCGTATCTGTCACATGGAGCGGCGGATGCTGCGGCTTGTGGACGAGCCGGATGTGCTTTCGCGTTGGATGGAGGGGCTCTTCCCGCCCGCGCAGGTGGGATTCACGCGTGCGCTGTATGGCGTGGGGGCGATGGCGATGGCGATGGCCATCGGGCTTTTGGCGTTGACACTTGTCGCCTGAGCCAGCATGAAATCAGGGCGGAGCCGGTAACTCCGCCCTGACTGCTAACAGAGGGGTAGATGCTGCAATTACTTCACCAGCACGTTGAGCTTCGCTCGAGCTCGTTCACGCTGACTTTGTCTTCGTTTTTCACGACTCGGCCAACCATGCGAGCATGATGGCTCTCGCTGCTTAAAACGTTCGGAAGTGCAAACGAGCTTTCACTTCTCTCACTTAATCACGACCTTCTTGCCACCGATGATGTTGATGCCGTGCTGGGGAGCGGTGAGTCGCTGGCCCTGCAGGTTGTAGATGGAAGCCTCACCTGCCTCCACCTGACGGAAGCACGAACGGAAGTCAATGCCCGTAGCATCGCCCAGGTAGTAGAGGTGCCAGGCACCGACCACCTCGTAGTCGTTGGGCAGGATCTCGGTCTTCTCCAAGCCGATGGTGACGCTGCCGCCCTCCTCATCGATACGGAAGGGAAGCGTGTTGAGGTAGCGGCCGTCGGCAAACCAGGCTGCGGTAGGCGTGGTGCCGTCAGGAGCATACCAGCCGTTGATGTCGCCGTCTGCGTACTGGTAGCAGTTCTCGTCGGCTACCTTCGTGGGGCTGGCGCCCTCGAAGAGGTTCATCACCTTCGTCGCATAGGTCTGACTGGCGGTACGGGCGTAGAGCGTGGTGAGGTGGGTGGCCTCAGCACCGGCGGACTGGAAGAGAGCGTACTCCTCGTCGTAGTAGCCGGCGCGGTAGTAGGTGTGGACGGTGACCTCGTAGTCGCCCTTCGGCAGGCCGTTGATGGTCTGATGGAGTTCGATGCCGGCACGGTTGTAGCTGACGGTGTATTGCTTGTAGCCGTTCATGGCGCTGGTGGTCCAGCCCTCGATGGTGCCGCTGTCCTTGCTGCCGCGCTCGGGGTCGAACGTCGGGTTGACGATGAGGTCGGTGACGTCGGTGCGGACGGGCTCGTCATCGGCACCGTAGTAGTAGAGATTCCAGGCTCCGACCACCTCGTAGTCGTTGGGCAGGATCTCGGTCTTCTCCAAACCGATGGTGACGCTGCCGCCCTCCTCGTCGATGACGAATTCAAGCTCGTTGAGGTAGCGTCCGTCGGCAAACCAGGCTGCGGTGGGCGTGGTGCCGTCAGGAGCATACCAGCCGTTGATGTCGCCGCCTGCGTACTGGTAGCAGTTCTCGTCGGCTACCTTCGTGGGGCTGGCGCCCTCGAAGAGGTTCATCACCTTCGTCGCGTAGGTCTGACTGGCGGTACGGGCGTAGAGCGTGGTGAGGTGGGTGGCCTCAGCACCGGCGGACTGGTAGAGAGCGTACTCCTCGTCGTAGTAGCCGGCACGGTAGTAGGTGTGGACGGTGACCTTGTACTTGCCCTTCTTCAGACCGTTGATGGTTTGGTGGAGCTCGATGCCGGCACGGTTGTAGCTGACGGTGTACTGCTTGTAGCCGTTCATGGCGCTGGTAATCCAGCCCTCGATGGTGCCGCTGTCCTTGCTGCCGCGCTCGGGGTCGAACGTCGGGTTGACGATGAGGTCGGTAACGTCCTGCTCACCCCCTCCGCCGCCGAACTTAATGGCAACCACCATCGAGCTGACTTCGACGGTCTTGTCGGCAGCTGCCTGGGCATTGTAGGAACCGGCTTCGTAGCCGTCGAGTGCCTCGCTGTAAAGGGCATTGGCCTTGGCGATATCGGCGTAGTCGGGCTTGGCGTCGATGGCCTCCTTCAGCTGGTCGAGAGCCAGGCGGAGGTCAGCATAGGCCTGCGTGGAGGCCTCGACAGCCTCCATGGCACGCTTCATCTCCACGAAGGCATCGTAGAGGGCATGTCCGTCGGTCTCGTTCTCAGCCAGGGTGATAGCATCGGAAAGAGCCTCTATTTCAGCCACGCCACACTTATTTGCCAAGAGGGCCTTTGCCTCGGGCAGCATCAGCTCGAGCGCACCGGCTAGGGCTGTGGCGTTCTTGGCACGGAAGGTGAGGCGCATGTCGGACCACACAGCCCAGCAGCCCTCGTAGCGCAGGTCGTTGCGGACACCCAGCTTAAGCGTGCCGTCGGTGACAAGGGCATAGAGCGTCTGGGCATAGCGGCCATCCTGGAAGGCCTGGGCAGCCGACTCCTCGTCGTTGGGTACGAAGCCCACGTCGGGGATGCTGGTCTCGCCGGGATATTTTAGCTCGGCTCCCGCACCACTCTCAATCGTGTTGAGGTTCTTCTGGAACTTGTTCATATAGACATACGCACGTGGGGTCTTGTCGTAGTCGGCGCTACCATAGTCGGCAGGGCGGAAGAGGTCGTAGAGGTTCAACTCATACAGACCGTTCTGAAGACCCGTTATCTCCTGATAGACATCGAACAGGACGGTGTAGGAGCTGGCCACGCGATAGTTCTCAGGGCCGACGGGGAAGTCGGCAAAGCCTACCTTCGTCCAGCCGTCGCCGGAGGTGAAGTGGGGATTGACGATGAGGCCGGTGCAGTCGTCGCCATCGCCCATGCTGCTGGCCATGGCATCGGCAAGCATCTTGTTCAGGTAGGCTGTCTCGGCCTTGATCTGCTCGGTGTCGAGCGTGCCGGCCTCGAGGATGTAGGGTGCCGTTCCGTTGCCGTTGAAGCCCTCGCCCTCTTCGATGAAGAGGTAGTCGCTGAGCTCGAGCACGGCATCGCTCTCCGACGTCGTCCCACCCATCCAGTTCTCGGCCTCCTCGTAGAGAGCGAAGTAAGCGGCATAGGCCTTCATACTCTTGTCGATAGCATCGTAGGCGGCGCTGTAGGTGTCGAGGACTGCCTTGACGGCATCAGCCGTAGTGGCGTTCTTCAGCTCGGCACGCACAGCCTCGTAGGCCTCGTAGGCGCTGAACTGGTAGTGATCGTAGCCGTCGGTGCCCTTCAGGGCGGTATAGTCGGCATCGGTGTCGAGGATGTTCCTGGCGAGCCAGGTGAACGACTCGTCGTTGGCACCCATAAAGTAGAGGTTGACGTTATCCATGCCAATCCAGTTGGTGGTCTTGTCCTCCAGACGGAGGCCGATTTCCATGTCGCCGTCCTCGGGGAGGTAGCTGAGCACCTCGGTGGGCTGGTCGACATCAATCTGAGTGGCGGTGACAGCCGTGCTGCGGCTGCCGGCATAGAGGTAGAGGTCGCCCACTGCCACCGTATAGGCCAGCGCATTCAGCACATAGACGCCTGCAGGCAGGTTCTTCGCCGTGGCATAGACCTTGCCGGGCGTGAAGTTCGAGCCGCTCCAGTTCTCATAGTGATTGCCCGTGACGCTGAAGTCCTTGGCGTTGTTGCCGTTGCTGGCCTGCTTGTTCTGGGCACCCGTCGTGGAGGTCCAGCCCGTAGCCGTACCGTCGGTGAAGGTCTGCTCGATGTTTTGGTACTGCAGCATCTCCAGCGAATTGGTGACGGTGGTATTGCGAACGCGAGCTTCATAGATGGCCTGTTCCAGTTCCACGCGGACGCGGTTGAGTTCTTCCTCCGTACTGGCTGTGTTCTCATAGACCTTCACGGCATGCTCGTAGGCTTGCTCGTCCGTGCCGTTCACGGTGGTAGCCTCTTCGATGACGGCAGCCAAGGCAACGGCAGCGTTGTACTGCATCAGCTTGCCGATGTAGTCCGCATACGTTGCAGGAGCCACGAAGTACCAGCTCGTCATGAACTTACCGGCATCGTCGGGGAAGAGGACGTCAGAGCAGAGGTAGAGCTTCGTGTCGCCCTTCGAGGGGACGACGCCCAATTTGCCGTAGAGATCCGACATCGAGTCCTCGCGTCCGTCGGCATTCTCAATTTCGTAGCCGCCGTCGGCCTGCTTCGTGAGCGTCCACACCATGCTACGTTCGCCGCTCTCGTCAACGGGCTTGTCATAGTCAACCCAGATGCTCTCGAAGCCGTCGTTCACGTAGGCGTAGGTGTACATCTGCTGGTTGTTCTTGTTTTCCACCAGGTCCGTCAGGTAGTAGGTGTCGGCACGGTCTTCGACGGGCTGCACAATCACCACATAGCCGTGTGTGGAGCTGACGCTGGCGCGCGTCCCCCAGTCGTTGGCACCAAGGAAGAATGCCTTCGAGCCTACGTTGTACAGGTACAGGTTTTCGCCTGTCTTCAGGTCAGCCTTTTCGGGAGCGGCAGGAGCCGTCCAAGTCTGCGCCGATGCGCCCAACGCCGTCAGCAGGCAGACGATTAGAAGTAAAGTTTTTCTCATTGATTGTTTTTTAAATGGTTAGTACTGATTTTTCTTCATCCATCCCAAAGGGACTGCAAAGGTACGAATAAGCGAGTAATTATGCAAACTTATTTGGATGATTCCACAAAAACTCGTATCTTTGCCGAGCAAAACCAATGCATTTGTCCCCATGAAAAAAAGACTGGAATCTCTTGATGCCCTGCGGGGTTTCGACCTGTTCTGCCTGGTAGTGCTGGAAGAACTGGTACACAAGCTGAGCGGCGCCATCGATGCGCCGTGGTATCAGCCTGTGGTAGAGGTGTTCACCCACAAGACGTGGGAGGGCTTTTCGCCTTGGGACCTGGTAATGCCGCTCTTCATGTTCATGGCGGGCGTCACCATCCCCTTCTCGATGGAGAAATACCGCCAGCCGGGCAGGCAGAAGGAGCTGTGGCGACGGCTGACGCAGCGCGTGGTGCTGCTGTGGATTCTGGGCATGGCCTGTCAGGGCAACCTGCTGGGGCTCGACCCGCATCGCATCTATCTGTTCACCAACACCCTGCAGGCCATCGCCGTAGGCTATCTGTTCAGCGCCATCCTCTTCCTCCACACCCGTTGGAAGACCCAGATAGGCATCGCCGTCGGTTTGTTGCTGGCCTTCTGGGCGGCGATGGAGTTCATTTCGTTCGGCGGCTTCGGCGGAGGCGACTATACGGCGCAGGGAAACCTCGCCGAGGGCATCGACCGCATGGTGCTGGGCCGTTTCCGCGATGCCGCGAAGGTCGTGGATGGGCAGGTCGTCTTTGCCGAATGGTACACCTACACGTGGATTCTCAGCAGCGTGAACTTCGTCGTCACCGTCCTGATGGGCGTGCTGACGGGCGAACTGCTGAAGAGCGCAGCATTGAAAGATAGCAAAAAGGTGTGGATATTGCTGGGTGCAGGAGTCGCCTTAGTAGCTCTCGGCTGGACGTGGGGATTGGTGCATCCTGTCATCAAGCACATCTGGACAGGCTCGATGGTGCTCGTCAGCAGCGGCTACAGCATGCTACTGATGGCGCTTTTCTACTGGTGGATCGACATCTGCGGGCACCATCGTCACCTCACTCTGCTGAAGGTTTATGGCATGAACAGCATCACCGCCTACGCCGTGTCGCACATCATTAGCTTCTCCAGCATCAGCCGCTCGCTCTTCCACGGCCTCGAACAGTACATCGGCGACTACTACCCCGTCCTCATCCACCTCTCCAACGCCGCCATCCTCTTCCTCATCCTCCTTATTATGTACAAGAGGAAAATCTTCCTGCGGGTATAAAATGGCACAGCATCAAAAATCTTTTTACAAAAACAGTTGGTTGTTAAAGGATTTTGATGTACCTTTGCGGCGCCAATACGGGATATTGGCATATTCAAATCATTTATTAATTTAAAAAACAACAAAGTAAATGGCAACAAGAATCAGATTACAGAGAAGAGGAAAGAAGGGTTATGCTTTCTATTCCATCGTAATCGCTGACTCAAGAGCTCCACGAGATGGACGATTTATTGAAAAGATCGGTACGTACAACCCCAACACCGATCCCGCCACAGTAGATTTGAATTTCGACAGAGCATTGTATTGGGTGAACGTTGGCGCTCAGCCGACCGACACAGTGCGTAACCTCCTTTCCCGCGAAGGTGTCTATCTGATGAAGCACCTACAGGGTGGTATCAAGAAGGGTGCCTTCGACGAGGCTGCTGCAAAGGCTAAGTTTGACGCTTGGAAGCAGAGCAAGGAAAGCGCCCTGAAGGCCATCGTCGTGAAGGGTGAGCAGGCTAAGCGCGATGCTTACAAGGCTGCTATCGAGGCAGAGAAGAAGGTCAACGAGACCATCGCTGCCAAGGTGGCAGAGAAGAAGGCTGCAGCTGCCTTGAAGGCTGCTGAGGAAGCAGCTGCCAAGGCTGCCGAAGAGGCTGCTGCAAATGCAGAGGCCGCTCCCGCTGCTGAAACCGAGGCTCCCGCCGAGGCATAAACGTAGCCCAAAAGGAAAAAAAAGGCGGCTTTGAAAAAGGCTGCCTTTTTTAGTGCTTACTAAATCGAAAAAAAATGTTTTTAATGAAAAATGAAAAATGAAAAATAAAATGTTCTGTATGCAGCGTTCCCTTTCCTCTGTCGGCGTTTCCGTTGTCAGGGCTATTTATTCTTCATTTTTCATTAAAAAATTCCTAATTCCTATTTTTTAATTTAAAGTGAACTATGAACTAAAAAAGTGGCTTATCGTTGTCCTCTTCCTGCTGACTGTCGCATGGTTCTTCATTCCCATTGGAGCACCAGCAGAAAAGAGTCAGCTGTTCTCCTTGCGCTTGGCGCTGCCTGCGGCTGTGCTGGCATTGGGCGGCATCGGTTTGCTACCATGGCTGATGACAGTAGGTTTCTTTTTCTGCGCTGTGGGTGACACAATGGGTGTGCTCGGCAGTTTCGAAGGCCAGATGGGCGGCTTTGCCGTAGCCCACATCTGCTTCATTTTCTGGCTGGTGAAAGAAATAAAAAGGACGAGAAAGGGAACGGACAAAGTAGCGAGAGCAGAGCGATGCTTGCATCAGCTATGCCGAGTCGCAACGGACGAAGAACGTAGTTCAACGACACCACAGGGCTCTGCCCTCTATGCTTCTCCTTATATATATATTACCCCGCTCTGCATTGCACCGCTTTTCTTCGCTGCCGTGCGCATCATCCCTGCCATCCACGATATGCCCATCCGCGTGGGCTGCGTCATCTATGCCCTACTCCTCACGGGCACCATGTGGACAGCGTGGCTGCGGATGGCATCATCAGCATACCCAAGCAAAGGTAACGCCAATGGATGGGCGCTGCTGACGGCGCTGGGTGCTACGCTGTTCCTTGTCTCTGACTTTGTGCTCGCGTGGAACAAATTCGTGGCATCCATTCCGAATAGCCGTATCTTTATCATGAGTACCTATTACGCCGCTTTACTACTACTTTTTATGGGCGGAGCATACAAAAACAAGAAAAAATCACATTTTTGAACAAAAAAGTTACAAAATATTTTGTCAGTTCAAAAAACACCTATATCTTTGCAGCGAAATTCAAACAGAAACCAATGAAGTCCTATCTGAATAACAAGTTCTGGTGGTGGTGCCCGATGACGAATTGAGCACGGAACTTCTTATTCTAATAGATTACGTAAAAAAGAAAACAAGATAACGTCCGTTGCTCATGCAGCGGACTTCTTTTTTAACATGGCGGAAGTGGTTATGCGTGAGACGGAAAAAAATTTCAAAAACCAATTAATAACAACAACAATGAAACAGAAGAGATTCATCCTTCAGGAATCCGAGATTCCAAAGAAATGGTACAACATCCAGGCCGAGATGCCCAACAAGCCGATGCCCATGCTGGCACCGAACGGCCAGCCGGTAACAGTCGACGACCTCTGCCACGTCTTCTCACGTGGTGCATCGGAGCAGGAGCTCAACACCACCGATGCCTGGATTGATATCCCCGAGGAGGTACGCCAGTTCTACGCCTACTATCGTTGTACGCCGCTCGTCCGCGCCTACGGTCTTGAGGAGGCGCTGGGTACGCCCGCTCACATCTACTTCAAGAACGAGAGCGTCAACCCGCTGGGCTCGCACAAAATCAACTCGGCCCTGCCGCAGATGTACTTCTTCAAGAAGGAAGGCATCACCAACGTCACCACCGAGACGGGTGCGGGACAATGGGGTGCCGCCCTGAGCTATGCTGCCAAGCTGTTCGGCATCGAGGCTGCTGTCTATCAGGTGAAGATCAGCTACGAGCAGAAGCCCTACCGCCGCAGCATCATGCAGACCTTCGGTGCGCTCGTAACTCCCAGCCCCTCCATGTCCACCCGCGCCGGCAAAGACATCCTCACCAAGGATCCCAACCATCAGGGCTCTCTCGGCACCGCCATCAGCGAAGCCGTCGAGCTGGCTGTCACCACGCCCAACTGCCGCTACTCGCTGGGCTCGGTGCTGAACCACGTCTCCCTGCACCAGACCGTCATCGGCCTCGAAGCCGAGAAGCAGATGGAAATGGCCGGTGAATATCCCGACGTTGTCATCGCCTGCTTCGGTGGCGGCAGTAACTTCAGCGGCATCGCCTATCCCTTCATGCGCCATAACTTCAGCGGCGAGCGCCACACACGCTTCATTGCTGCCGAGCCGGCCAACTGCCCCAAGCTGACGCGCGGCGAGTTCCACTATGACTTCGGCGACGAGAGCGGCATGACGCCCCTCATCCCCATGTTCACGCTGGGTCACAACTTCCGCCCCGCCAACATCCACGCAGGGGGCCTGCGCTACCACGGCGCCGGTACCATCGTCAGCCAGCTGCTGAAAGACAAGCAGCTCGAGGCCGTCGATATCGACCAGATTGAGAGCTTCGATGCCGGCACACTGTTTGCCCGCGCCGAAGGCATCATCCCCGCACCCGAGAGCAACCACGCCATCGCTGCTACCATCCGCGAAGCCCTACGCTGCAAGGAGACGGGCGAGAAGAAGACCATTCTCTTCAACCTCTCCGGACACGGCCTCATCGACATGTCGGCCTACGACCAGTATCTGGCTGGCAACCTCTCCGATGCTGCCATCGACGACTCCGTCATCGCCCGCAACCTCAAGGAGATTCACGAGCAGATTAAATTCTGAATAAACGAATAATAAATTGTTAAACATTAAGTGATAATGACTGGCAAAACCATTCTTGATACTATTGGCAACACCCCTATGGTGCGCATCAACAGACTATGCCCCAATCCTAATGTAAACATCTATGCCAAACTCGAAGGCTTCAACCCGACGGGTAGTATCAAGGACCGAATTGCCTTTGCCATGGTGGAGCAGGCCGAACAAAACGGCCTGCTCACCCCAGGCAAAACCATCATCGAACCCACATCGGGCAACACCGGTATCGGCCTCGCCATTGTGGGTATTGTCAAGGGCTACCCCGTGGAGATCGTGATGAGCGAAGCCGTCTCTGTCGAACGACGCAAAATCATCCGCTCCTTTGGTGCCAAAGTCATCCTCACTCCTGCCGAGCAGGGCACGGACGGCGCTATCCGCCTCGCCCGCAAGCTCGTCAGCGAGAACCCCGGCAAGTACTACATGCCTGACCAGTTCAGCAATGCCGGCAATTACATGGCCCATTACAAAAACACCGCCATTGAAATCTGGCAACAGACCGAAGGCCGCATTGACTACCTTGTGGGCGCTGTGGGTACCAGTGGCACCCTCATGGGGCTCACCCGCTTCCTACGCAACATGAACCCCGATATCCGTATTGTCTGCGCACACCCCGTCCGCGGACATTACATTCAGGGACTGAAGAACATGCAGGAGGCTATTGTACCTGAGATTTATGATCCCTCCCTTATTGACTCGCAAGAGATGATTGAGAGCGAAGAGGCTATTGAGATGGCGCGCCGCATCATTCGCGAAGAGGGCATCTTTGCCGGCATGAGCAGCGGAGCCGCTATGCTTGCTGCCGTCCGTACAGCTGAAAAGATTGAGCGTGGGAACATCGTCGTCGTATTCCCTGACCGTGCTGAGAAATACCTCAGCACCACGATGTTCGACCCCTTCGCCGACTAAGACTTCATTCTTATTTTGTAGGTGCGGATGCCGAAACGAGGCATCTGCACTATTAGTTTGCCATTTTGTAACTCAGCGTTCTCCCCATCCATCGGCTTTCCGAGCAGATCAACCACTTCAACTTCCTGCACAGGCAGATTCAAGGGAATAGCATGAATTTGGCCATCGCCGTCGGCATTGAAGATACGCAGAAGCACACAGCCCTCGGCATCCACAGTGAAAGCGCTGAGCTGGTAGCCTGTACCATCGAGCGACAACAGATTTTGCTCCGTAGCCGATACGGCAGGAGCACAAACGAGCGGATGGTTCCAACGCTCGTTGCAGTCGCTCACACCTGCCTCATCCCAACGCCCGCTGTGAGGCATAAGGGCATAATGAATCTGCGTCTTGCCCGTAATCCTATGGTCACGCCCCCAAAGTCCAGGGCCGGAATACTGTACGGTGAGGGCCAACGGATAGTCCTTGGCAAATGAGTAAGAGGTGGTATGGTCGGCAAACAAAGCCAAACCCGACTGCCCGTCGTATGTATCAACCCACGAATGGATAATGTTGTGACGGATATCCGTCCAACGTTCGAAAAACGTGCTGTCGAGCCGACTTTCACAAACGTCGAAGGGGGCGTTCTTCCAAAGCCGTGCAGCTTTCTGCGTAGCGGGAAAGAGCACGTTAAGCATGTACTTCGTGTTATAGAACGGAGCCGTCGGGTCGTCTTTTTTCCGTCTGTAATGATTACCAATACGGGTATTTTGCTTCCAGTCAATGAGCAAATCGACATCAATCATCGGCTCATCTTTCTTCAACGTATAGGTCTGCACGAAAGGAACGTCTGCAATCTTTCCGCTGACAGCAACTCGCTGTACATAAACATTGTCTTTCAGCACATCCAGCTCTACTTTATCCTCAGTCGAAGAACAGAAACGTTTGTACTTATCGAAGTAGCCCCGCAGTTCGCCAAAGCCATACGAGTTGTGCTCATCCACCAGCTCTCGTTGCTGTTTTTTGTCGTAAAGCGAGACGATGACGCCTCCGCGCTGCAAGTCGAAAACCAAACGATAACTCTCATTCTCCAACGTGGCTTTGTCCTTTTTTTTTGTCACATGAGGCTTTGATTCGGAGGGTACAGAAGCATCTGCAAAAGCATAGCCAAATGCCGGTACGCTAATGGGGACATCTACCACGCTTCCATCGGCTTTCTTAACAGACACTATTTCTTTCCGTGTTTTCCCCGTTGTGTTGTAAAAAGCTATTCCCGCTGTATTGTTTTTTTGACCCATCGCCCCAATTTTTTCAGCACGATGGCAAGTTTCATCCGTCCACAATGCGATGTTATCGGCCCAGGTTCCATGTTTATTCAGTCGATTGTAAGGAACAATCCATGAGTCGTGGTGCTGCGCCAGCATCAACGTGCGCCAAGCCTCATCGATTTCCGTCTGATCAGGACGTACTCCTGTCAGAAGGTAATTCATCGTAGAAAGGCACTCGGCATCCAGCAATTGGTTTTCAGCCTGCCGTACCTGCTGCCCGATATGCTGCATCACCTGCGAGCCCCACACAAGCGCCACCAGCACGCCCTCCTGCGTCATCCGGTAATCAGTTGTTTCTGCCTTATCGGCGATGTTTTCTATATAATCCGTCCAGAGTACATACTGAGAAAGCGTGTCACGCCCAAGCCACGGACCATTCTTCCATCCAGCATCCTGATAACACATGCCGACAGGATGAGGGATGCCAGCTATACGTGTAGCCCGCAGGAATTCACGGGAGTTTTTCCACGCAATGGTCTGCCATACGGTACCCTCCTGCAAGGTCTCACAAGCATACCGCGGCACAGAAAGCAGGGAGGTTCCATCGGGTCCGATCCAGTTAACCAATTCTCCGCCGAAGGCTTCCGTATAGCCTCCCCAGCAGGTGTCGGGACACTTCAACACGGCATGACGGAAACCCAGTTGTGATAAGATCTGCGGCAAACAACTAGTGAAGCAAGGCTCTTCAACGCTGTAGGTAGTAAAAGCCATTGTAGGGAAGTGCTCCCACATCTTGCGCATACCGTACTGAAACTGTCGGATGATGCTTTCACCATGCACGGGATATAAATAGGATTGCGCATACGAGGGATTGGTGTATTCCACTTGCGGTCCTACGACAACCTGTTGCCAACGAGCGTAGGCCTCTGGCGTATGCACTTTCACCGAGTCCCACGTCTCAGGCTCTATTTCCAGCCCAATCCGCCACTTAGGATGCTGCTGCAACTGATCCATCATAAACTGCGTGTACCACTCCAACGGATAATGTCCATACACCCCACCGTGATAGCCATCAGCAAAAAAAGCTTTCTGACGAGGTTGTGCTTCAGATGACAACGTTCCGAAGGCCATCAGCAGCCATAGAAGAAGGTTTTTTCCGAGAATTCGTAGGAGTTGCATAGCTTTCGACTTTTAATATTACGCTGCAAAAATACTAAAATACTACATTCATCACTTTGATTTAATAAAAAAATATCATATCTTTGCAAGCAATAAAACCTAATATAACAAAAAAGACATGAAAAAAAGATTCTTTTTTATGACGGCTCTATTGGCACTGCTTGCATCGACAATCTGCATGGCACAGGATGTGAAGGTAGAGTTCTTCACGCCCAGTATAGTACACATTGTGAAGGGACAGCCCACGAAGACGCTCGTGATTTCCGCCAAACCTCAGGACGTGACAGTAAAACAGACGGGAAGCACATGGAAGAGCAGCGAGTTAACTGTTAAACAGGACTCAAAGGGAAATCTGACCTTCCTGACTGCTAAAGGAATAGTACTACTGAAGGAAAAAGGCTGCGTTGTCAATGAAGCCCTTCAGTCTTTCGTTTTGGACAAAGACGAAGCTATCTACGGACTGGGAACCATACAAAACGGGAAAATGAATCGTCGTGGTGAACGAAAACGTATGGAACAGTCGAACCTCGAGGATTTCCAAAACGTCCTGCAGAGTATCAAGGGATGGGGACTCTATTGGGAGAACTACTCACCCACTCTTTTTGAAGACAATGCCGACGGCATGACCTTCGACTCGGAGGTTGGCGAAGGCATCGACTACTACTTTATGTATGGAGGGTCGGCCGACGGCGTCATCGCACAAATGCGCTATCTAAGTGGCGATGTGCCCATGTTCCCGCTGTGGACATTCGGATACTGGCAGTCGAAGGAGCGCTATAAGACGGCCCGTGAAACCGAAGGCATCGTCGACCAATACCGCGCGCTGGAAGTGCCCCTCGACGGTATCATCCAGGACTGGCAATACTGGGGCTCGAACTACCTCTGGAACGCCATGGACTTCCTGGCCGAGGAATTCAACAACGGCAAGCAGATGATTGACAACGTGCACAAGAAACACGCCCACTTCATGATCAGCATCTGGGCGAGCTTCGGCCCCATGACGCAGCAGTTCCGCGAGCTCAACGAGAAAGGACTGCTGTTGCCCATCGAGACATGGCCTCAAAGCGGACTTTCGCACATCTGGCCTCCGAGGATGGACTATCCGTCGGGCGTGAAGGTTTACGACGCCTTCCACCCCGAGGCACGCGATATCTACTGGAAATACCTGAAACGGCTCTACGACTACGGTACCGATGCATGGTGGATGGACTCGACAGACCCCGACTTCTTCAACCCCAAGGAGAGCGACTACGACCACCCCGTCTATGGCGGCACATGGCGCTCGCAGCGCAACGCCTTCCCTTTGGAGACCGTCAGAGGCATCTATCAGTCACAACGCAAGGACTATGGGAATTCCGAGAACGAAAAGCGCGTCTTCATCATGACGCGAAGCAGCTTCGCCGGACAGCAGCATTATGGCTCGAATATGTGGAGCGGCGATGTGAACTCCTCGTGGGACATGCTGCGTAAGCAGGTGCCTGCAGGATTGAGTTATTCGCTGACAGGAAACCCCAACTTCAATACCGATATCGGGGGCTTCTTCTGCGGCTCGTACAACACGCGCGGAGGCGGCTCGGCACCCAGGAACCCACAATTCCAAGAACTCTACGTGCGCTGGATGCAGTACGCGCTCTTCTGTCCCGTTTTCCGCAGTCATGGTGCCGATGCGCCTCGCGAGATATGGCAGTTTGGCCAAAAGGGTGAGCCCGTCTACGATGCCATCGAGAAGCAAATCCGTCTGCGCTACCGACTGATACCTTATTTATATAGCATGGCTTGGCAGGTCACCAGCAACAACGACAGCTATATGCGTCCGCTGTTTGCTGACTTCAAGGCCGACAAGAAGGTATGGGACATGACAGATGAGTTCATGTTTGGCCACAGCATTCTTGCTGCCCCCATCGTCAATCCACAATATACCGAAGAACGCATTGTACGTACCGATGCCATGACCGGCTGGAACCGCCAGAATATGTCCGACAGCTCACCCGCCGGCGCTATTGACTTCACGGCCACGAAGACCGCCACGAAGTACCTGCCCAAGGGTGCTGTGTGGTACGACTTCTGGACGAACAAAACCTATAAGGGAGGGCAGGACGTCACTTTTGAAACGACGCTGGACCGTGTGCCCATGTTTGTTCGTGCGGGCAGCATCCTGCCCCTCGGACCTGAGATGCAGTATGTCGGCGAGAAGGCGTGGGACGACCTCGAAATCCGCATCTACCCAGGCGCCAACGGCACCTTCACCCTCTACGAAGATGAGGGCGACACCTACAATTATGAAAAGGGACAATTCACGGAAATCCTTTTCACGTGGGATGATGCTGCCCGTCGTCTCACCATCGCCCCCCGCCAAGGCACCTTTGAGGGGATGCTCCAGACGCGCCAGTTCCGCATCGTCCTCATCGGGAAGGGCACTCCTCGCAGCCAAACAGTCACCTACACAGGACAGCAAGTGGAAGTGAAGCTTTAGTTCACATCATTTTTATGATAGGCAACGACGCGGATAGAGTGACTATTCGCGTCATTGCCTTTGCATCAGCTGGGATTATTTACTGATTTCCAGATAGCTTTTCAGGGCATTGACATAGTCCTCAAACGCCTTTAGCCCAGCTGGAGTAATGCGGCAGATAGTACAAGGCCTTTTGCCTTTATACGTCTTCTCCACCGCAATATAGCCCGCTTCCGAGAGTTTGTCAAGCTGCACACTCAGATTACCAGCCGTAGCGCCCGTCTGCTCTTTGATGTACGGGAACTCCGCTTCTTCAACACTTACGAGCAGCGACATCACGGCCAGACGCAACTCTGAGTGCAGCAAAGGGTCTAATGGTTGAAACATAAGCCAGCCCTCCTATTCGCGCGTTTGAATGTTGACGATGATGCCTGGGATGACAAGCCCGACGACAGCCACAGCTGCCATCACCAACAGCTGCTCCCCGCCAGCGAAGCGCAAGGCAAGGAAGAACCCGCCGATGCCGGCAATAACGCTACAGATGGAGATGGCACGGTTCTTCAGAATGAGGCCGGTGGTGGTGCTTGCCATACCCAAGGCAAACGTGATGATGCTGGTGATGGGGATGATGTATCCCGAGGCGGGTGCTAGCGACTTAAATGACAAGACGCCCAAGCCAGCCAGACAGGTGATGAAGCCAAGGCCGCAACAGAAGATGCCGAACGCACTCCACACCTTTCCAATAACGCTTCCGATGATGTTTCTGGGCAGAGGCTCACGCCGCTTTGCCATCATTTTCTCGCCAGCCATCCCGATAATTGTCATGACAAACCAAAGGACGTTCCACACAGGCCCGCCGTGGCTTTTCCACAAATAGGCAATCAGCACGGCAAACACCACCACTAAGCTACCCCACCAAATCATGGGCGTACCAGCATGTTTCGTCATAGCACGGCGGCTTTGCTCAATCGACTCGCGAATAATTTCCAAACTGCGCTCTGCAGTCAAGTTCTCATTTTCTTCCATTGTTTTTCTTTTTTTGTAGTTAATCACTTCGTTTTTAATTCTCTTTGCCTCCCCTACCCTCCTGCAGAAAGGGTCGGTTCGGCGGTTTTGTGTTCGAATCACGGCGCAAAGATAAATCAGTTTATTTTATAAACCAAATTATTTTTCAAATTTTTTTCTTATCTTGTTTTTTCTCCATCTTGAATACAAAAGTTTGTAAAACATCTACACAATCTACACAAACGTGGTACTTAACTGAATTATTGCCATTTGAAGCGTGTAGATGGGACGTTTTATCTACACAATCTACACGGTTTTCGGCGATCTCATGGAAAAAAGTACTATAGAAAAAAACTTTTCATACGGATATTTTTGCCACTCACATAAACGGTAATGTTTCTTTTTGCCAGCCAATTGGACGAATGAAACGAATTGCTTTGGTTGTTTTTCCGACGTTTGACTATTTTTATAAACAGGGGCCGTGTTTATATAAACAGCACCCCTGTTTATAGACAGCATAGGCGGATAAAAAATTAGCGTAAGGGAATAAATAATTAGAATAGGCGAATAATTGGATAGAGCAGGCGAATAAATGGGGAATTATGCTCGGCTCACCCTATCATCAAGCCTCTTGGGCTTTTAGGCTGCGGCTCGGAACGGACGGAACAGCGAGCGTAAAGCAAACTTGTTTGCTCTGCCGAGTCGTGATGGACGAAGACAAAGTCAAAATTGCAAATAAACTTGCATTATCGCTCGCCTTGTACTACCTTTGCGGCAAAATTGGAAAGAAACAAGGACATGAAGAAGTATCTTTCGCTGATTCCCTTTGCAGCACTCATAGCGCTGATTGCGACGTGTGTATCGGTCTTCGGGACAGACGCCTTGGACGGGGCGACGCAGGTTTCGCTACTTTTAGCCTCTGCCGTCTGCGCGCTGGTGGGGTATCTGGTGAGACGTGTAAAATGGGAAGCACTGGAGCGCGAGATGACAGCCAAGATTTCCAGCTGTATGCCCAGCATCATCATCCTTTTGCTGATAGGCGCCATAGGCGGCACATGGATGGTATCGGGCATCGTGCCCACGATGATTTACTATGGCGTCCAGATTCTGCGTCCTGAATGGTTCCTCGTCAGCAGCAGCCTGTTCTGCGCACTGGTAAGCGTGATGGTGGGCTCGTCGTGGACGACGGTAGCAACCATCGGCGTGGCGCTGATGGGCATCGGACGTGCCCACGGATTCGACGATGGCTGGGTGGCAGGCAGCATCATCACGGGAGCCTACTTCGGCGACAAGCTCTCCCCTCTTTCAGACACTACGGTGCTGGCATCCAGCGTATCGGGCACGCCGCTGTTCACGCACATCCGTTATATGATGAAGACCACCATCCCTACGTTCTGCGTCTCGCTGCTCATCTTCCTGGTAGCGGGATTGCTGATGAAGGTGGAGGGCAGCAGCGATGTGGGATTCCTGAGTCAGCTGAACGAGACATTCATGATTTCGCCCTGGCTCCTGCTGGTGCCTGTGCTGACGGGTGTGATGATTGCCCGTCGCTGGCCGGCTATGGTGGTGCTGTTCCTGGCATCGCTGATGGCAGCCATCGTGGCTGTTGTCTGGCAGCCAACGCTAATTGCCCAGATTGCGGAAGGAAGCTGGTACGAGGGCATCATGAAGGTCATCTATGGCTCCACGCAAATACAGACTGGCATTCCTGCATTGGACAAGCTGGTTCATACGAACGGCATGGCCGGCATGATGCCTACCGTGTGGCTCATCATCTGCGCGCAGGTCTTTGGAGGTGTTGTCACAGCTACGGGGGTACTGCGCGACATGATGGAGATGCTGCTCCGCTTCGTTCGCGGCACAGCATCCCTGATAGCATCTACCGTACTGACAGGCATCTTCTGCAACATCGCTATGGCAGACCAGTTCCTGAGCATCATCCTCACCAGCTCCCTGTTCAAAGATGTCTATCGCGAGCGCGGATATGAAACACGACTATTGAGCCGCACGTGCGAGGACGGTGCCACCGTCACCAGCGTGCTGGTTCCTTGGAATACTTGTGGATTGGTGCAGAGCACCGTGCTCGGCGTTGCCACGCTTGCCTATCTCCCCTACTGCTTCTTCAATTACCTCTCACCCGTAACCAGCGTGATAGTTGCCGCCACAGGAGGCATTAAGAAAGAAGTTAAGAGTTGATACATCTCTACTCCGTCTTTATTGGCATCTTGTCAGACTCCTCATCCTCGTCGTGAAGCTCTTCCGGTTCGGGCTTACGGGCGAGGAGGATGCCTAGTTCGTAAAGGAGATAGAGGGGGGTGAAGGTGACCATCAGCGTGAAGGGGTCGCCGGAGGGGGTTATGATGGCTGCCAGCACCAGCAGAATGACGATGGCGTGGCGACGGTATCTGCGCAGGAAGGATTTGTCGATAACGCCCAGTCTGGACAGCACCCAGATGAGCAGAGGCAACTCAAACACAAGTCCTATGACGAAAATCATCATAAGGAAATTGTGCATATAAGAACTAAGGTTTATCTGGTTAGTAATCTCGCTACTGAGTTCATACTCCGTCAGAAAGCGAAACATAAAGGGAAAAATGATGCAATAGCTGATGAGGCAACCCAGATAGAACATGCCGGTGCCGAAAAGGAAGGCGAACCCGACGGGGCGCGACTCGTTCTTATAGAGTGCAGGACTGACGAATTTCCACAACTCCCAGATGAGGATGGGGAAAGAGAGGACGAGCGCCAGCCAGAAGGAGGTGGTGACGTGAGTCATGAACTGCGAGGCAACATTAATGTTGATAAGCTCGCAGGAAAAATCGGGTTTGAAGATTGGCAGCAGCCGATAGAGAAAGAAATCGCCGTGCGTGGGACCGAGGATGACGGGGGTATAGATATAAGGCATGGCAATGAAACTGACGACCATGAAGATCAGCAGCACAACGACAATGCGGACCAACGACCCGCGAAACACCTCCAAATGGTCCCAAAAGGACATCGACTTTTCTTCCATACCTAGAACGTTCGCTTTGCTCACTTATGAAACGCTACGCTATAGAACACTTCGTTGTAGAATGTTCGCTATGCTCTCTGGTAGTTTTTTCTACAGGAGGCGCAGCCTCCTTTCTAAAGCGTAGCGTTTTTCTACAGCGAAGCGTTCCACAGGCCGTAGGCCGTTTGACAGATTATTTCTTATACGATGCTTTCACCCAAGGAGCGTTGAGCAGATAGTCTGCACTCTCCTTAACACTGGGATACGGATCACACTCCACCTCGACGATGAGGTGCTCCAGTCCGGCCTCTTCGGCATGTTTAAAGATGGCGTCGAAGCCCACCATGCCGCTTTCGCCAAGCGTGCACTCATCCTTGATGTGGAGCAGTTTGAAACGGCCCGGATAGCGTTTGAAGTAACTCACAGGAGCGACTCCACCCATGTTAGCCCAATAGACATCCATCTCAAACAAGACATACTTCGGGTCGGTGTGCTCAATCATGTAGTCGTACATGACCTTGCCTTCTACTCTGCGGAACTCGTGCGAGTGGTTGTGATAACCATACTGGATGCCTTCAGCAGCACACATCTTGCCCACCTCGTTGAAGTAGTCGCAATAAGTCTGCAAGTCAGCAATCGTCTCGGGTACTCCAATACCAGCGGTAACGATGTAGCTCATGCCAGCAGCCTTGTGAGCAGCAATAGCGGTCTTCCACCATTCCATGGCAGCGGTAAAGTCGTGGGCAGCCAATTCCTCACGGCTCAGGCCACGGCCTGCATGCGAAGAGAGGAGCTTCAAGCCAGCCTTCTCAGCATTAGCCTTGAACTCTTCGGGCGTACTGCCGTAGAATTTGCCGTTGTCATAGCCAGCTGCTTCAAGCGTGGTGTAGCCCCAAGAGGCCACCTGCTGCATGATGGGCAAGTAGTTACCCTTGCTGCGATATAGCGTGTCGCGCATGGAGTAGAACTGCAGGCCCAACTCTTTTTTCTGAGGAGTCTTCTGACTCGTGCCGCAGCTCACGAAAGTGGGAGCTGCAAGCACGAGAAGAAGAAGTAATGACAATGATTTTTTCATGATTGTTCAGAAAAAATTAGTCCATAATCTTGACACGGATGTTGCGGAAATAGACGTTGTCACCATGGTCCTGGAAGCCGATAAAGCCTTCGTGGTTATCGCCGCCGCAGTTGTTGAGGAGTTTGAAGGCGGTGGGCCAGGCTTCCTCGCTGAACTTGCTGGCCTGCAGCATCTCGGTCCACTTCGGAGTCCAGAGGTGATACTCAAGGACGTTCTGACCATTCTGTCCGTGGACGACGGTGCCTTTATAGACCATAATCTTAGCCGTGTTCCATTCGCCAAAGGGCTTGGCGTTCTGGGGCTTGGCAGGAATCATATCATACAACGAAGCCGACTTGCGATTGCCATCAACACCCAGCTGTGCATCAGGATGGTTCTCGTTGTCGAGAATCTGATACTCAGGAGCGGAGATGTAGATGGGTTCATAGTGTTTGCCGTCGGGTGTCTTAACCTCCTGTGCAAGGTAGAAGACACCGGAGTTGGAGCCTTTCTCAACCTTCCAATCAAATTCGAGCGTGAAGTTCTTGAACTTATGGTCGAAGATGATGTCGCCACCCTCGCTGGTCTGGCCTTCGCCAGTACCACTGCCCTTGAATGCAAGGCAGCCGTCAACGATGCCCCAGCGCGAGGGAACATGATCCTTACCGTAACCACGCCAACCATCGAGCGACTTGCCGTCGAAAATGGTGACATAGCCGTCCTTATCAACCGTGAACTGCTTACCAGCCACTTCAAAAGCGACCTCCTTCTTGGATTCCTTTGGTTTGTTGCCACAGGAGACAGCGAGCAGAGCCAGGCTCATGCAAGCTAATACGAAAATGGATTTTTTCATTGTCTTGTTTTTATATTAATAAGGTATAACGTCATTTGCGAAAAGGCCATTCACAATTCTAGAACGTAGGCATATCAGGCAGCGTCCAACCCTCGCGATAAGTGTGCTTGATGAGCTCCTGAGCGTAGGCCATTGCATTGACCTTGTGGTCGATGGTTGTCATCTTCGGGTCGCCGTCAATAACCTTCATCTCCGTCTGTTTCAGGTTGAGTTCCTCACCCTCACCGATGTTGGTGAAGCGCATGTTGAGGCCGTCCCACTGGAGAGGACGATTCAAGCCCTGCAGACGCACGGCCAGCACACCCATCACGACCATTTCGTTGAACGGGCCGCTGAATGCGAAGTCGCTCTTGGTGGGAACACGGTTTTCGGGGCTCTCCTTGCAAGCACGGATCCAGTCCTGCTCGTGGCTGGTGCCGACACGGCGCTCCACCTGCGGAGCCTTGGGCACGCGGCCGGAGACGAGGAACGGCTTCTGGCCATAGCAGCCGCACACGAGGGTGTCCTTCGTACCATGGAAGATGGTGACACCACCGCCTTCGCGCATGAGGCTTTTGCCAGCTTCCCATCCCTTCGGGAATTCGGGCAGCAGACCTCCATCATACCAGTGAATTTCCACCTGAGGCATGTTGACCTTGTGGAACTTCTTGCGGGCGGGATAGGTAATCTTAACATGCTGGGCATTGGGTGCACAGTCGGGGAACAGCGGAGTGGAGCAACCCTCAGCGCTGATAGGATAGAGCAGATTCAGCGACTTGAAGGCAACCTGCATGATGTGGCAAGCCATATCGCCAAGAGCGCCCGTACCATAATCCCACCAGCCGCGCCAATCCCAAGGATGGTAGGCACGATTGTACGGACGATACTTAGCCGGACCAAGGAAGAGATCCCAGCCTTCAGGACCGCCAAGTCCCCAAGGAATAGGCATTTTCTCGGTGGGAGTGTTCAGGCCTTGCGGCCACAGAGGACGGTCGGTAGCGCAGTCTACGCGGGTAACTTCGCCAATCTCGCCGTTCCAAATCCACTCGCATACCAAATCAGAATCCTCGGACGAAGCACCCTGGTTACCCATCTGCGTAGCCACCTGATACTTCTTGGCCAGATTGGTGAGCAAACGTGACTCATAAACGGTGTGGGTCAACGGCTTCTGCACGTAGACGTGCTTTCCCATAGCAATGGCATTGGCAGCCACAATTGCATGGGTGTGGTCGGGAGTAGCGACGAGCACGGCATCGATGCTCTTGCCCATCTCATCATACATCTGACGGAAGTCTCTGTACTTCTTAGCTCTGGGATGACGTCCAAAGGCATCCTTCGCATAATCCCAGTCTACATCGCAGAGAGCGACGATATTGTCCGTCCTCTCCATGTTACGGAGGTTAGCATTACCCATGCCTCCGACACCGACACCAGCAATGTTTAGTTTGTCACTGGGTGCAATGTGTGCATGGCTCTTGCCCAAGATAGTGTTAGGAACTACGGTCAGGCCGATAGCTGCTGCCGTACCACGCTGAAGGAATTCCCTTCTCGAAATTTTTTCTGACATACGGAATTGGATTAATAAAGTTAATAAAAAAATCAGTCTATTCGATTGTATTTACTTTTTCGAGTCGCTTGAGATATCGGTATCTATCTTCTCTATCTCGTCCTCCACCTCCTTCATTCCTTTCTTGAAACTCTTGACACCCTTGCCAAGCCCGTTCATCAATTCAGGTATCTTCTTTGCACCGAACAGGAGCAACACTATAATGAAGATGATAATTAATTCCGGCATACCGATACTGCCAAGAAATAGTGGTTGAATCATAATTTTCTACATTTTATTGGTTTATACTATTTGTTTTTCAATTGTCAGTAACTTTTTCGTGGGCAAAGATAAACATTTTTCATTTCAACCGCAAAGATACATCATATATTTTAGAAAAAAAAGCAAAAGTGGAAAGAAAAAAAATCCTTTACACAAAACATGGAAAAACAACAGAAAAAAGGAAATAAATTTGGTATTTCGCGCAGATAGTAGTAACTTCGCACGCTAAATGTACCTTTGGAGGGTCTGAAAGCAGGAAAAGAACAGTCTGATGGCAGGGAAGATACGACATTCAGGTGTTGTGGAGAGCGTGGAAGCGAGCAAGTTGAAGGTACGCATTGTGCAGACATCAGCATGCGCGGCCTGTGGTGCGCGAGGTTTGTGCCACGCCGCCGAGAGCAAGGAGAAACTGATCGAAGCAACCGCATCCGATACGGGACGTTTCTCCGTCGGACAAACGGTGACGATAGAGGGAACGTCAAAATACGGTCTGAAAGCCGTACGGCTGGCATTCCTCTATCCATTGATCCTGCTGATAACGGTGATGATTCTGGCTACAAAGCTGACGGATGCCAGCGAGCCTGTCAGCGCGTTAGCCGGTGTAGCTGCGGTAGCTGCATGGTACATCGGACTCAGCTTTTTCAAGGACAGGCTTCGTACCGTTTTTTCGTTCCACATTGTAAATGAATATTATTAAGATAAAAAAAAATAATTATGAATGTAATTCTAGTAGCAGTAATTGCGTTGGGAGTGCTGGGGCTGGTATTGGCCGCAGTACTGTTCCTGATAGCGAAGAAGTTTGCCGTTGAGGAGGACCCGCGCATTGCTCAAGTGGCCGAGGTGTTGCCACAGGCCAATTGTGGCGGCTGTGGTTACCCTGGCTGTAGCGGCTTTGCTGAAGCCTGCGTCAAGGCTGCAGGCGAGGGCTCACTGGAGGGTAAGCTCTGTCCTGTGGGTGGTCAGCCAGTGATGGAGAAAGTAGCTGAAATTCTCGGCATGACGGCTGAGGCTGGTGAGCAACGGGTAGCCGTTGTACGCTGCAATGGTACCTGTGCCAACCGTCCCCGCACGACGCAGTACGACGGTGTCCGTTCCTGCCGAATCGCCCATAACACGGCGGGTGGCGAGACGGGATGCTTTTTCGGTTGTCTGGGCTGTGGTGACTGTGTGGTTGCTTGCCAGTTCGATGCCATTCACATGAACCCGGAAACAGGGTTGCCTGAAGTCGATGAAACAAAATGTACGGCTTGCGGCAAGTGCACCAAGGCCTGCCCGCGTGGCATCATCGAGTTCCGCCCGATGGGCAAGAAAGGCCGCCGCATGGTTGTGCGCTGCGTCAACAAGGAAAAAGGTCCCGTAGCGAAAAAGGCTTGCGCCGCTGCCTGTATCGGCTGCGGCAAGTGCGTAAAGACCTGCGAGTTTGAAGCCATCACGTTAGAGAATAACCTGGCCTACATCGACCCCGCGAAGTGCCGTCTCTGCCGCAAATGCGAAGAGGCTTGTCCGCAGGGCTCTATTCTGGCCATGAACTTCCCGCCGCGCAAGCCGAAGACAGAAGCTCCAGTCGCTCCGAAGGCAGACGCTGCGGCCCCTGCCGTTGAGCCCGTCCAAGTCATTATCCCTACCGTTGAAACCGCGTCCAAGGAGGCGCCTGAAACCCCGAGCGTATGAAAACATTCAGAATAGGTGGAGTACATCCCCAAGAGAACAAGCTCTCTGCGGGAAAGAAGATAGAGGTCATGGATCTGCCGAAGCAGGCCGTGTTCCCCCTGTCGCAACATATTGGTGCCCCTGCCGTGCCATGCGTGGCAAGAGGGGCCGTTGTCAAGGTTGGCACGAAGATTGCCGATGCAGGCGGCTTCGTGTCGGCACCCATCCACTCGTCCGTCTCAGGCAAGGTGGCCAAGATTGACACCATCGTCGATGCCAGCGGCTACCGCAAGCCTGCCATCATCATCGATGTCGAGGGCGACGAGTGGGAGCCGACCATCGACCGCAGCGAAGCGCTCGTGCGCGACACCACGCTGGAGCCGAAGGAGATTGTGGCCCGCGTACAGGAGGCCGGCATCGTCGGCATGGGAGGCGCCTGCTTCCCCGCTCACGTCAAGCTCTGTCCCCGCACGCCTGTCGATGTCGTCATCATCAACGCCGTCGAGTGCGAGCCTTACCTTACGGCCGACCATAGCCTGATGATGGAGAAGCCCGACGAAATCCTCGTCGGCGTCAGCCTCATCATGAAGGCCGTGGGCGTCAAGAAAGCCTACATCGCCATTGAGAACAACAAGCCCGATGCCATCGCCCTGATGCAGGAGAAAGCCAAGGGTTTCGTCGGCATAGAGGTTTGCCCGCTCCGTGTGAAATATCCGCAGGGCGGCGAGAAGCAGCTCATCGATGCTGTCGTTGGCCGTCAGGTGCCTAATCCCCCTGCCCTTCCCGCCGACGTAGGCGCCATTGTGCAGAACGTCGGAACCGCCTTCGCCATCTACGAGGCCGTAATGAAGAACAAACCGCTCTTCGAGCGCGTGGTTACCGTCACGGGCAAGAGCGTCACAGAACCGAAAAACCTGCTTACACGCATGGGTACCCCCATGAGCCTGCTCATCGAGCGTGCCGGCGGCATGCCCGAGGATACGGGCAAGGTCATCGGCGGCGGCCCCATGATGGGCAAGGCGCTACTCAACACCGACGTTCCCGTCTGCAAGGGTAGCTCAGGCATCCTGCTGATGACCGAGAAGGAGTCTCTCCGCGGCGAGGCCCAGCCCTGCATCCGCTGCTCGAAGTGCGTCACCGCCTGCCCGATGGGACTGGAGCCCTACCTGTTGCAGAAACTCGCCGAGCACACCGACTGGGAGCGTGCCGAAGCCGAACAGATCATGACGTGCATCGAGTGTGGCAGCTGTCAGTTCACCTGCCCTGCCCACCGTCCGCTGCTCGACTGGATCCGCATGGGCAAAGGCACCGTCGGCGGCATCATCCGCGCCCGTGCAGCCAAATCGTAAACATTACATCTTCAAATAGTAAATTGCCTTATGTCAAATAAACTGAAAGTATCCCTGTCGCCCCATGTCCACAGCGGCGACAGCATCCGGCGGAACATGGACTGGGTGATTATCGCCCTGCTGCCCGCCATGCTCTGGTCGTTCTACGTGTTCGGCCTGGGGGCTGTGATTGTGACGCTCACGTCCGTAGCCTCGTGCATGCTGTTTGAGTGGGCCATCAACAAGTATATCCTTAAGAACCCGAAGACGACGCTCGGCGACGGCTCGGCCATCGTCACCGGTCTGCTGCTGGCGTTCAACCTGCCGAGCAACCTGCCTCTATACATTATTATAATGGGTGCGCTGTTTGCCATCGGCGTCGGCAAGATGTCGTTCGGCGGGCTGGGCAACAACATTTTCAACCCCGCCCTGCTGGGACGTGTCTTCCTGCTCATCTCTTTCCCCGTGAAGATGACGACGTGGCCTGAGCCCCACCAGTACACCGCCTATGCCGATGCCACAACGGGAGCCACGCCGCTGGCTGACCTTCAGAGCGCTGGCATCGGCGACCTGTTCATCGGCAACATCGGCGGCTCGCTGGGCGAGGTCAGCGCCCTGTTGCTTCTCGTCGGCTTCGCCATCTTGCTGCTCCGGAAAATCATCAGCTGGCACATCCCCGTCAGCATCCTCTGCAGCGCCTTCGTCTTCAGCGTACTTTTCTACGCCATCCGCGGCGGAATGTCTATGGGCGACATCTGCGTGCTCAGCCTTAAGCATCTGCTGGCTGGCGGCATGATGCTGGGTGCCATCTTCATGGCGACGGACTACGTCACCTCGCCCATGACCCACAAGGGCATGCTCATCTACGGTGCCTGCATCGGCTTCCTCGTCATCTGCATCCGTCTGTTCGGCCCCTACCCCGAAGGCATGTCGTTCGCCATCCTCATCATGAACGGCTTCACGCCCCTCATCAACAATGCTTGTAAACCCAAACGTTTTGCAAAGGAGGTAAAGAAATGAAACGGCTCACATCATCCCTCAAGAATATGGTGCTCTCGCTCACCCTCATCGCGTTGGTGGCAGCTGCGTTGCTGGCTCTCATCAACAGCGTCACACAGGAGCCCATCAAGAACATCAAGGAGAAGAATCAGTCTGACGGTATCAAGGCCGTCCTCCGCATTGATGCCGCCGAAGAAGTATCCGTGAAGGAAACGGACGTGGACGGCTACACGCTCTTTGCTGTCACCCGTGCCGACGGCTCCTATGCCGGCACAGCTGTCCGCTCTACCGACAAGGCGGGCTTTGGCGGCGACATCGTCGTGCTCGTAGGCTTTGCCAACGACGGCAAGATTCTGGGCTATCAAGTCATGGAACATGCCGAGACTCCGGGCCTCGGTGCCCGTGCAGGCGAGTGGTTCCGCACCGCCTCTGCCTCATCGGAGAAGAAGGTAGGTGGCTTTTCGAAGGCATTCTTTGGCAATCCCGACCCTGCCGGCAACCACAATATCGTCGGCATGAACCCTGCCGCCAGCAAGCTCAGCGTCAGCAAGGATGGGGGCGACGTGGATGCCATCACCGCCTCCACCATCACCTCGCGTGCCTTCCTTCGTGCCGTCCAGAATGCCTACAACATCTTCAGCGGCCAGCAGGCCGATGCCGCCACATCAGCGACTTCACAGCATCATGATTAACGAATAGGAGGTACACACTATGAATAATTTGAAAGTATTTCTCAACGGTCTCATCAAGGAGAACCCCACGTTTGTCCTCCTGTTGGGCATGTGTCCCACGCTGGGCACCACCTCGTCGGCCATCAACGGCATGTCGATGGGTCTGGCCACCACGTTTGTGCTGGTCTGCTCGAACGTCGTCATCTCGCTGCTGCGCAACCTCATCCCCGACAAGGTTCATATCCCCGCCTACATTGTTGTCATCGCCTCGTTCGTCACGGCGCTGCAGATGCTTATGCAGGCTTTTCTGCCTGACCTCTACGCCACCTTGGGCCTCTTCATTCCCCTCATCGTGGTGAACTGCATCATCCTCGGCCGTGCCGAAGCCTTTGCCGCTAAGCATGGTCCCGGTACTTCGTTCTTCGATGGTCTGGGCATGGGCCTCGGCTTCACCATGGCGCTCACCGTGCTGGGTGCGCTGCGCGAGCTGCTGGGCACGGGCTCCATCTTCGGCCTCACCGTGCTCCCCGCCTCTACCAACATGCTGGTGTTTGTCCTTGCCCCGGGTGCCTTCATCACCCTCGGTTTCCTCATCGCCCTGTTCAACCTTGTTAAGAAATAAACGCCATGGCTTACATACTGATATTCATTTCCGCTATACTGGTCAATAACATCGTATTGTCCCAGTTCCTGGGCATCTGTCCTTTCCTCGGCGTATCGAAGAAGATTGAGACCGCCAAGGGCATGGGCCTTGCCGTCACGTTCGTGCTCGTCATCGCCACCATCGTCACCTACCTCCTGCAGGTGTGGCTGCTCAATCCCCTTGGCCTGGGCTATCTGCAGACCATTGTCTTCATCCTCGTCATAGCCGCGCTGGTGCAGATGGTCGAGATTGTGCTGAAGAAGCTCAGCCCTGCGCTCTATCAGGCGCTGGGTGTCTTCCTCCCGCTCATCACCACCAACTGCTGCATCCTCGGCGTCAGCATCCTCGTGGCCAACGGCACCTATAATGCCCAGGGCCTCGAGCCCAATCTGCTGACGGGCACCCTCTACGCCCTCTTCACCGCCCTCGGCTTCGCTCTTGCCCTTATCGTTTTTGCCGGCATCCGCGAGCAGCTCAGCCTCGTCCGCATCCCCAAGGGCATGCAGGGCATGGCCATCGCACTCATCGTGGCCGGACTCCTCGCCATGGCCTTCATGGGCTTCAGCGGCATGGACAAAGGCATCGCAGACTTCTTTAGCTAAGTAATAAAAGCTTTATTTAGTTAAGAATTAAGAGTTAAGAGTTAAGAAAAAAAGTTCTACTAATGATTACCTGCATACAATAGTATTGTCTGAACTCCTGAACTTCTGAACTCCTGAACTCCCCAATAATTCAATCGTAAATCGTCAAACAGTAAATATCATGAAGATTCTTGTCACCGGCGGAGCCGGATTCATTGGCTCCCACACCCTGATTGAACTGCACAAGGCTGGCCACGACGTCGTTGTCATCGACAACCTGTGCAACAGCAACCCCAAGTCGCTCGAACGCGTCAGCGCCATCTGCGGCGCCGTCATCCCCTTTGTCCAGGTCGATATCCGCGACCGCAAGGGCCTCGAGGAAGTGTTCAGCCAGTTCTCCTTCGACGCCTGCATCCACTTCGCCGGACTGAAGGCTGTCGGCGAGAGCGTCGCCAAACCCCTTGAATACTACGAGAACAACATCGCCGGAACCCTCGTGCTGCTCGACGTCATGCGCGAGCACGGCTGCAAGAACATCATCTTCTCCTCCTCTGCCACCGTCTATGGCAACCCCGCCCAGATTCCCATCACCGAGGAGTGCCCGAAGGGCCATTGCACCAACCCCTACGGCCAGACGAAGAGTATGCTCGAGCAGATTATGATGGACATGCAGGCTGCCGACCCCGAGTGGAACGTCGTGCTGCTGCGCTACTTCAATCCCATCGGCGCTCATCCCTCGGGCCGCATCGGCGAGAACCCCAACGGCATCCCCAACAACCTCATGCCCTACATCACTCAGGTGGCCGTCGGCAAACGTCCCGAGCTGGGCGTCTTCGGCAACGACTACGACACCCCCGACGGCACGGGCGTACGCGACTACATCCACGTCGTTGACCTTGCCCGCGGCCACGTCTGCGCCCTGAAAGCCATCGAGCGCAAGTGCGGCCTCGCCATCTACAACCTCGGCACGGGCCACGGCTACAGCGTCCTCGACATCGTCCACGCCTTCGAGCGCGTCAACGGCGTCCCCGTCCCCTACGCCATCAAGCCCCGTCGTCCGGGCGACATCGCCACCTGCTACAGCGACCCTGCCAAGGCCGAGCGCGAACTGGGCTGGAAAGCCGAGTACGGCATCGACGAAATGTGCCGCGACAGCTGGAACTGGCAGAAGAACAACCCCAACGGCTACGAGCAGTGAGAGCAAAGGAAGAGCTAGTTCTTCCTTTGCCGAGTCGCGAAAGCCGAAGACCGAAGGTCAACGGCTACGAGCCGTAAGAGCAAAGCAAAGCCAAGCCTTGCTTGAGACATCAACTCGCCGAAGTATTACGTAACGTACTTCGGCGAGTTCTTTTATGTCGTCCGACACGGCTGAGCGGGAACCCCACAAAAAGAATAATCGCAGGCATCAGCGACGATTTCGCGGACGCAGTTCATGAAAATGCAATTTGCCTATTCCTTTTTGCAGAAGTAAGACCTCGTTTTTTAACAGCGCCGCCGTTAATATAAACAGCGGCCCCGTTAATATAAACAGCGGCCCCGTTAATATTGACAGCGCCGCCGTTAAAAAATAGAGTAGGCAAATGAATGAAGAATGAAGGGATTTTTAGATGAAACAAGAAGAATGAAAAATGAAGAATAAATAGCTTTGCCGACGGGAATGCCTGCGGCAGGTGAATAGCAGATAACAGAACATCATATTTTTCATTCTTCATCCTTCATTCTTCATTCTTCATTTTTCATTTTCGTTGCGACGAAGTCGCCTCATTCGCTTTTGACGACGTCGGCGGGGTTTTCGCGGGCGGTACGCCAGACGCGGGCGCCCACGCAGAGGGCGATGAGGAGGGCGGTGCCGACGAAGATGGCGGCGAACACCCACCACGAGAAGGGCGTGCGGCGGAGGTACTGCACCAGCCAGCTGCGCATGATGAGCACACCTACAGCGAAGGCAACGGCCGAGCTGATGACGAGAATCATGCCGTAGTCCTTGACGAAGAGGGCAAGGATGTCGCGGAGCTTCGCCCCGTGAATCTTGCGCAGGGCAATCTCCTTGCGGCGCTGGCGGCAGGCAAGGGTGATGATGCTATAGACGCCGAAGACGGCTATCAGGATGCAGACAAGGGTGACGGCGGTAAGCAGGCGCGAGAGGTTCTCTTCGCTCCGTATCTTGAAGCTAAAGTTGTCCTCGCCGAACTCAAGACTCCAAGGCAGGTCGGGGTAGGGCTCCATCATCTCGCCGATGCGGCTAACGACGTCGGACTTCTGTTTGGTGTCATAGGTAAAAGCGACGTAGTCGGTGAGTGACTCTACCAGTTCTTTTTCGTGTGGGTACATCGGGCGGAAAGACCAGAAGATTTTAGGGTCACCCCAAATACTATGAAAGAGGATGTCGCGTATGACGGCGATGATGGTGCCGGTGAACGTGTCGTCGTATGACTTATACTCGACGGTCTGGCCGACGGCGCTCGTCAGTCCCAGTTTATTGCGGATGCTCTCGGAGATGATAAACTGGTCGGGCAGCCAGTCGGCTTCGCGGGGCAGCGTGCCCTCAAGGACGGTGAAGCCGTTGACGGGGCTTCCCGGGTCAAACAGGCCGCGCCAGAGTGTAGCGTAAGTCCACTCGTCCTCGGGATGGAGGCGCAGGCTGAGCGATTCAATTTCGTAGGAGTTGACGGCAAAATGCCTGCCATGCTCCATCACCTCCTGCACGCCCGGGATGGCGCGCAGCTGGGGGATAAGGCCCTTGTCCTCCATCTGTGCACGGCTGGTGTTGACGAATTTGCCGTTCTCGTAGTAGCTGGGCAGATCGATGCGGAAGAAGGCCACGTTGCGGAAGTTCACGCCCCAGTCGGAGGCGCGCAGGTAGTGGAACTGCTTCATCATCATGACGGCGCAGAAGACAAACGTGAGGCCGATGGTGAGCTGCACGCCCGTGCTGATGGCCATGAAGCGGTGGTTCGAGCGCGGGTTGGTACGGATGGAGCGACCCGCGGCGCGGTTCTTCACGATGACGACGGCCACCACGCAGATGGCGAGGCAGGCCGCCATCGCCAGCGCCATGAACGCCATCGACCAGGTGAGGATGTAGCCGCCCGTGCGGATGTCGGCATAGGTGGCAAAGACGTCGCGCAGCAGCCAGACGCCCACCAGACCGAAGGCGGCGGAAGCCAGCAGCACCAGCAGCGCCTCCATGCTGAAAAGCGCGACCAGCCCGCGGCCCGTCTCGCCGTGCACAAGGCGCAGGGCCATTTCGCGGCGGCGCATACGCAGGCGGTTGACGAAGAGCGTGATGAAGTTCACCAGCGCGCACACCACCAGCATGATACTGATGAAAAGGAACGCGCGCAGGTGGTCGTACGAGAGCGAGCCCTCGGAGTTGTAGCCGCGCCGATGCGAATCCTTCAAAGGAAGGGGCACCAACTTCATCCTGTTGAGGAGGTTGTCCTCCGTCTCGCTCAGCGTTTTTATCTTCTCGCAGAAGGATTCATAGACGTCCTGGCCGGGATGGAGCTTGGTGACATAGGGCACTAACGTACCCTCGTAATACCGAGCGTCCTGCACGTCGATGATGTCTGCAGAGATGTCCGAGTGAGGGTCAAGGTCCTCGTAAATGGCAAGGATTTCGCGCCCTGAGCCGGCGCCGCCGCCATAGTTTATCATCAGGATACATTGGGTGGGGTCTTCCGTGCCGTAAAGGCGGCGGGCCAGCGACTCGGAGATGGCGACGCCCTCGTGCCAGCGCTCATAGAAATGCTGGTCACCCTGCACGATGTTCAGCCCGAACATGGAGAAGAAGCACGAGTCGGTCACCAGTACGCGAGCCTCCATTTCGTTGTGGAGAATCATCTTGTCGCCCACGGACGAGAAGGGCAGCGTGCACCACTGGGTACTGATGCACGTTGCCCCCTCCACCTCGGGCATCGCGGCATACTTCATCAGGAGTTCGCCGGGCGTGCCCATGACAGAGCCTTTTTCGCCCATCGCCATCATGTAGAGGCGGTCGGAATCGGGCAGGTCGGTGTTGAAGGTGTTCTCGTAGCGCAGCCACAGGGCTGAGAGCGAGAGGCCGATGAAGCCTACGCCAAGGCCGATGATGGAGACGATGGTCTGCGACTTGTAACGCTCAAGGCTGCGCACGGCAACCGTGATGTAATGAGCTAATAAATCTTTTTTCATTGTCTTTTTTCGATTGATTTCGTTTTTAGCTCTGCAAAGGTATAAGTAAAAATTTTTGACTTGTGCAAGAAAAGTGCACTTTTTGTATTTTTCCGCAAAAAGTGTTCAGAAATTGAACACTTTTTTAAAGTCAAATGGTCAATGTCAAGTATTTTTTGAACTTTGGCACGGCGAAAAAGTGAAGGACGCAGTCCAACACTATTTATACGCCCTCTCCGGAAAAAGGGGAAAAATAGTGATTAGTGAATAGATAAATATCCAAATCCGAAGTATTATCTATTCACTAATCACTCAAATACCGAGTTTGTCATAAAGACGGCGGAGGCGGGGATGAAAGCGCCAGCGCCAGTCGGAAATGAGGCGGCGCAGTTGCTCAGCGCCGTAGTAAGTAATCTCGATGGGGATGTTCCAGAAGAAGAGCAACGTCAGCAGGGTGGCCGTCTGCCAAGGCAGAAAAAGGTAAGTTATCACCGCTGCCAGCACCGTCAGCAGGGGCTTCATGATGAAGAAGACGCCGAAGCGGCGGGTGTTGCGCCAGGCGGCATCCTTAGCGCGAGAGGCAAGCCATTCGGCAGGAAGCCAGGCCAGCAGCGACGCTATGGCACAGACTAGCCACACGGGCAGCCAAAGGAGGGCAAACAACGTCTTCAGCAAGGGCGACGAGGCGGTGGAAAAGACGGATACGCGTGCACGCTCGCGCTCCTTTTTAAATATAAGGGCATCGGCAAAGAGTTGCCGAGCGGCTTCGGGCTCGGCTTCACGCCAAGCAAGTATTCGGGCGATGAAGGACTGATTGTAGTCGCGCCGTCGGTCAAGCGAAGACGTCTCCTTCTGTGCTGCCGCGCTGAGCTTGGTCAGCTCGAAGATAGCTTCGTAGTCATCGTCATCGGGAATCCAGGTAAAGAGCGGTCGCATGCCCTCCGCAATCCGCTCGCGGAGTGCGTTCATGACGCGGGCTTCATTCTCCGACTCTCCTTGCCCTTTCACGAACTCCGTGACGTTGATGGGTTCGCCAATCTGCAGCTCCATGTCGGGACGGAAGCGGAAATAGTCGCTGTACTCGATGCCGGCAGGGACGATATAGACGGGCCATTTGTCGCCGATGTCGCGGACAGCCTCAAAGGCGATGTGGCAGACGCCTTTGCCGAGAGGCAGTAACGAGTGTTTGGGGCGATGGGTGCCTTCGGGATAGAGGCACAGCGGACAACGGTCGCGCAGCACGCCGACAGCCTCGGCGATGGCCTCGCTGTTTGTCTTGACGGCGCTGACGCCGTCGCGGATGCGGTAGATGGGGAGGATACGGAGCCAGCACAGGATGCGCGCCACAGCCGGCTTGCGGAACATGTCAGCACGCGCCATGAAGACCACTTTCTTCCCCTCGGCCCGCAGCATCACCAGCGGGTCCATGAGCGAGCAGGTGTGGTTGGTGACGAAGATGACGCTGCCGTCCTTCGGCACCCGCTCCCACCCGCTGACATGGAAGCGGCGGAAGCAACGCCGCGTCGCCCGCTGCACCACAGGCAGCAGGAACGTGTAGAGGCCGTCGTCGTCTTGAATGTGCTGGCGCATGATGTTTTTTTAGTTAAGAATTAAGAGTTAAGAAAATATCGTTTAACGTTCAACGAAAACTCTTAATTCTTTATTTCCTTTGCCCTGAAGATGGAGGCGACGGTCAGGCCAGAGATGATGTGCCAGACGCCCCACCAGGCTGTGACGAAGAGCATGCCGCCAATGCCCGTCTGCGGGAAGATGGCGGGATTGAAGAGCAGCAGCAAGCCGAGGCCGGAGTTCTGGATGCCGACCTCGATGGTGAGGGCACGGCGGTCACGGACAGGCAGTCGCCCGAGACGCGCTATCGTATTGCCCGTCAGCAAAGCCAGCGCATTGTGGAAGAAGACAATGATAAAGATGTACTTGATGAATTCGACGAATTTCTCCTTGTTGCTCAAGAACATCACCAGCACCATGGCGACGAACACCAAAAGACTGATGTAGCGCAGCGGCGTGGAGAGCGCCTTTGCCACTTTCGGCAGGAAGCGCGTCGTCAGCAGACCAAGCACAAGGGGTATGCCCAACAGGATGAACACCGTCTCAAAGACATTCCAGAAGGGAATGACGAGCCATGTGTTGGCATCGACAATCTCGTGCCGGCAAAGGAAGTTCTTGTAGAGCGAGCCCCACAGAGCGTAGTTGCCAGGGGTGATGATGGGCGCCATGCAGGTGGAGACGGCCGTCATGGAGACGGACAGCTCCGTGTTGCCCTTGGCGAACGACGTCATGAAGTTCGAGATGTTGCCACCCGGGCACGACGCCACCAGTATCATGCCCATGGCCACCATGGGCGGGATGTATTTGTTGAAGATGACGATGACGAGGAACGTCAGGGCCGGCAGCGCTATCCACTGGCCAAGCAATCCGAGCAGGATGGACTTCGGCTGGGCAAACACCTTCTTGAACATCCGCGGCTGGATGCCAAGCGAGACGCCGTACATGATGACAGCCAGAATGATGTTGATGACACCTCCTGCGCTGTAGTTGATGCTGACGTCGTCCAGACTCGCCAGCTGCTGGAAAATGGAATTCATTTATGAATTAAAAATTTTGAATTAAAAATTAAGAATTATTGTTTGACCTCAAGCGTTAAACGATAGTATTCTTAACGATTTCGAGTGTGTCAGAGGCAATCATCAGCTCCTCGTCGGTGGGGATGACGCAAACCTTCACCTTCGAGTCGGGAGCAGAGATGACCTCCTCGTCGCCGTGGTTGGCGGCGTTGACCTTCTCGTCGAGCTTAAGGCCGAGATACTCCAGTCCTGTGACCGTCATCTGGCGGATGTCGTCCTGATTCTCACCCACTCCACCGGTAAAGACGATGATATCGACGCCACCGAGGGCTGCGGCATAGGCACCGATGTACTTTCGCAGGCGATATGTGTACATGTCAATAGCCAGTCGGGCACGGTCGTCACCCTCGACGAGCTTTGCGTGCTTCACTTCGCGCATGTCCGTCTTGCCGGAGATACCCAGCAGGCCACATTGCTTGTTGAGGAACGTGGAAACGCCTTCGGGTGTCAGCCCCTCCTTCTCCATGAGGAAGGTGACAGCGCCGCCGTCGATGTCGCCCGAGCGGGTGCCCATCATAAGGCCCTCAAGGGGTGTGAGGCCCATGCTGGTGTCGATGCAGCGGCCGTCCTTGATGGCCGCCACGCTGCCGCCGTTGCCGATATGGCAGGTGACGATGCGCGTGCCCTTGGGACTGATGCCGAGGAATTCGCAGGCACGTTGCGACACATAGCGATGGCTGGTGCCGTGGAAGCCGTAGCGACGGATGCCGTACTTCTCGTACATGGCGTAGGGGATGGCGTACATATAGGCGTAGTCCGGCATGGTCTGATGGAAAGCGGTGTCAAAGACACCCACCTGCGGGATGTTCGGCAGGATGCGCGTGACGGCACCGACACCCTTCAGGTTAGCGGGATTGTGGAGCGGAGCCAGGTCGGAGAGCGAGGCAAAGACATCCAGCACCTCTTTGTTGAGGAGAACGGACTTGCTGAAGCGCTCGCCGCCATGCACCATGCGGTGGCCGACGGCGTCCAGCTCGCTGAGCGACTTCAGCACACCATACTCCTTACCCGTCAGCACGTCGAAGACGAACTGCACGCCGGCGGTATGCTCGGGGATTTCCTTCTCGAGCGTCACCTTCTCGCCCGAAGGCAGTTTCAGCTTGAGGAACGAGTTTTTCTGACCGATTTTCTCGATGCCGCCCTGAGCGAGGACGGACTGGTCGGTCATGTCGAACAACTTATATTTGATGGAACTGCTTCCGCAGTTAAGAACAAGAATCTTCATATTAATTAGTTAAGAGTTAAGAGTTCTTTAGTTAACTATTGTTTTGCGGCGTAGGCCTGGCAGCTGGTGACGGCAACCATCTTATAGACGTCATCGACCGAGCAGCCACGGCTGAGGTCGTTGACGGGACGTGCGATGCCCTGCAGGATGGGGCCGATGGCCTCGGCATTGCCGAGACGCTGCACCAGTTTATAGGCGATGTTGCCCACCTCGAGGTTGGGGAATACCAGCACATTGGCCTTTCCGGCGATATCGCTGCCCGGAGCCTTGCTGGCACCCACCAAGGGCACGAGGGCAGCGTCAGCCTGCAGCTCGCCATCGACCTTTAGCTCGGGGTGTGCCTCGCGCACCATGGCCAGCGCCGTCGTCACCTTATCGACCACTTCGTGCTTGGCCGAACCCTTGGTGGAGAAGCTCAGCATGGCCACGCGGGGGTCGTCGAAGCCCGCCACGGCACGTGCGGTGCCGGCTGTGCAGGCCGCGATCTCGCTCAGCTGTGCGGCGTCCGGCACAGGGGTGACGGCGCAGTCGGCAAACACCAGCACGCCGTTCTCACCGTACTGCGGCGTCTGCGTCACCATGATGAACGCACCGCTCACACACGAGATGCCCGGGGCAGTCTTGATGATCTGCAGGGCGGGACGCAGCACGTTGCCCGTGGTGTTGCGGGCACCGGCCAGCTGACCGTCGGCATCGCCGGCCTTGATGATGAGGCAGCCCAGATAGAGCGGATCGAGGACCAGCTGCTGAGCCTGCTCGAGCGTCATGCCTTTCTTCTGACGGAGCTCAAACAGCAACTGTGCATACTGTTCGCGCTTCGGGTGGTTCTCGGGGTCGATGATCACCGCCTTGCCGATGTTCTCGAGGCCGTTCTTCTCGGCCAGGGCATTGATTTCAGCCGGCTTGCCGATGAGGATGAGGTCAGCAACTTCGTCGGCCAGGATGCGGTCGGCGGCTTTCAGGGTGCGCTCCTCCGTGCCCTCGGGCAGGACGATGCGCTGCTTGTGTGCTTTAGCACGCAGGACAATTTCACTCAGTAAATCCATTATCTATAAGGTGTATGTTTAAGAATTCTTTGACTTGGTCGAGTCGTTCATTTTCAGTTTCTGATGCGGATGCCAGCGGCCATAGACCTCACTCACATTGCCTGCCGTGATGAAGGCCTGAATTTTGTTGTCGCGCAGGTATTTCATCAGGTCGGAGAATTCGTCCTGCGTCAGCAGCGTCTGAATCTCCTTGTAGTTCTCACCGCTGTAGCCTCCCGTCACGTCGTAGAGGCTGCATCCGCGATAGATGTCCTCGACAATGAAGCGGCGCACGCGCTCGTGCTCGCGGGTGATGATGCAGACGCGCTTGCGCTTGTTGAGGCTGGCGGTGAAGTAGTCCACGGCGATGCCGTTGATCCACGTGCCGATAAGTCCGATGATGACCATCTGGAACGGGTTGATGGCGAAAGCCGTCAGGCAGATGATGGCGCCGGCAATCGTTACGCTGGTGCCGATTTCGAAGTGGAAGTACTTATTGACAATCTTTGCGAGGATGTCTAGCCCGCCCGTCGAGGCATTGATGCGGAACATGATGGCCTGCGAAGCGCTCAGCACCAGCACGAAGCAGAGCAAGTCGAACCACGGGTCGTTCATGACGCTCGTCTGCCCAGGCTCCGTCAAGAAGTTCTGCCAGGGATAGATAATTTCCCACAAGTCCATCATCGGACCGAGGATGAGCGCCGTGTAGAACGTCTTGGCGCCGAACTCCTTACCAATCAGCAGCCATGCCAGCAACAGCAGCACGGCATTGATGATAAGCACAATGACGGAAACCTTCACGGGTATGCCCGCAGCCTCCATCACACCGGCAACCACGATGGAAAAACCGCTGATTGAACCCACGACCAATTTACTGGGAACCAAAAAATAATAAACGGCCGCAGCAGCAATAAACATACCGACCGTCATCACCAACCACTCTGTCCAAAATTTCTTGGACTTAAGGATCTCCAAAACCTTATTCATCTTCTCCGTAAAAATATTCGATGCAAAAGTAGTGTGTACTGAGCGAAAATGCAAATTTTTTTTTCTTTTTCCGACATTGTTTTTGTGAATGAATATGGGGTTATGCAGGTTTTTCAGGCTTTCCTTAAAAATAAATGTGAACTTTATGCGAAGGAATGGTTTTTTTATGTAATTTTGCCGCGTCATTTTCTAAAAATATTCAGTTTTTATTCATGGAAGCTAAGAATATCATTGTCATGTATGCGAATGAATCGCATGCTAAGTATGCTGAGCACATCTGTCGGCTCATTTATGAATCGGCCCAACAGCGTGGAACAGGCATCGCCAAGCGTACGCCGGAATATATCATCGACAAAATGCAGGGCGGCAAGGCCGTTGTGGCTCTGGACGGTGATCGTTTGGTGGGCTTTAGCTATATCGAATGCTGGGGACACGGCGACTTCGTAGCCACATCAGGTCTCATTGTTGATCCTGAGTATCGTCTTCTTGGACTGGCCTCGCGCATCAAGGAGAAGACATTCCAACTGGCACGAGAGCGGTTCCCGTATGCCAAGATTTTCAGCATCACCACGTCACCCGCCGTCATGAAAATGAACCTCCGACTGGGCTACGTGCCCGTCACCTTGAGCGACCTGACGAAGGACGACGAGTTTTGGCATGGCTGTGAGGGATGCTGTAACTACGATGTGCTCTGCCGCAACGACCGACGCATCTGTCTCTGCACGGGCATGATGTTCGACCCGCGCACCGCTGACAATAAGAATAATAATAAGGTAAAAAGATCGTTTTTAGGAAAGGTATTTAAAAGGAATTAAGCATTATGGAAGGGAAAAAGAAAGTGGTGGTCGCCTTCAGCGGCGGACTCGACACCAGCTACACCGTCATGTATCTCGCAAAAGAGAAAGGTTACGAAGTGCATGCGGCCTGTGCCGACACGGGCGGGTTCAGCAAAGCACAGCTGAAGCAGAACGAGGAAAACGCCTACAAGCTGGGCGCCACGAAGTATGTGACGCTCGACGTGACGCAGGAGTACTATACAAAGAGCCTGAAGTACATGATTTTCGGCAATGTGCTGCGCAATAACTGCTATCCCATCTCCGTCTCGTCCGAGCGCATCTTCCAGGCGCTGGCCATTGCCCGCTATGCCAAGGAGATCGGCGCCGACGCCATCGCCCACGGCTCAACGGGAGCAGGCAACGACCAGATCCGTTTTGACATGACGTTCCTCGTCATGGCGCCGGGCGTGGAGATCATCACGCTGACGCGCGATAGCAACCTGAGCCGTCAGGAAGAGGTTGACTACCTGAACAAGAACGGCTTCCATGCCGACTTCACCAAGCTGAAGTATTCGTACAACGTGGGCATCTGGGGCACCAGCATCTGCGGCGGCGAGATTCTCGATTCGAAGCAGGGACTGCCCGAGAGTGCCTACCTGAAGCACCCCGTCAAGACGGAGCCTGAACAGCTGAAGCTGGGGTTCAAGAAGGGCGAGCTGTGCTCGGTGAACGGCGTACACTTCGACGACAAGATCAAGGCCATCCAGGCTGTGGAGGAAATCGGTGCCCAGTTTGCCATTGGACGCGACTGCCACGTTGGCGACACCATCATTGGCATCAAGGGCCGCGTGGGCTTCGAGGCCGCTGCCCCCATGCTCATTATCGGTGCCCACCGCTTCCTGGAGAAATATACCCTCTCGAAATGGCAGCAGTACTGGAAAGACCAGGTGTCGAACTGGTACGGCATGTTCCTCCACGAGAGCCATTACTTAGAGCCGGTGATGCCCGACATCGAGGCCATGCTCACCAGCAGCCAGCGCCACGTGAACGGCGAGGTCACCCTTGAACTGCGTCCCTATACGTTCCAGACGGTGGGCTGCGACACGCCCGACGACCTGGTGAAGAACAAGCTCGGCGAGTATGGCGAGGGAGCCAAGGGCTGGACCAGCGACGAGGCCAAGGGCTTCATCAAGGTCACCTCAACCCCGCTGCGTGCCTATTACCTGGCTCATCCCGACGAAGAGAGGTAGCCTATGATAAAGGTAGGAATACTGGGCGCAGCCGGCTATACAGGAGGTGAGCTGATTCGTGTACTTCTCGGACATCCCGAGGCAAAAATCATCTTTGCCAATTCGGAAAGCAACGCCGGCAACTACGTGTCAGCCGTCCACGAAGGCCTCATCGGTGAAACGGATTTGAAGTTCACCGATCAGATGCCCTTCGACGAGGTCGATGTCGTGTTCTTCTGCTTCGGCCATGGCAAGAGCGAAGCCTTCCTAAAGGAACACGATATCCCTGCTTCCGTGAAGATTATCGATCTGGCACAGGATTTCAGGTTGTCGGGCCCTCACGACTTTATCTATGGTTTGCCCGAGACCCATCGTGAGCGCATCCGTAGCGCACACCATTTGGCCAACCCCGGATGCTTTGCCACCTGTATCCAGTTGGCTCTGCTGCCGGCGCTGAAGCATGGTCTTATCGAGGGGGACATCCACGTCAGTGGTGTGACGGGTTCCACCGGTGCAGGGCAGAAGCCCGGCGCCACCACCCATTTCTCGTGGCGCACCGACAACGTGTCACTCTACAAGACCTTCACCCATCAGCATCTTTTTGAAATCAACCAGACCGTGCAGGAGCTGAATCCCAGCTACAAGGGACGCGTGCTCTTCGTTCCCCAAAGAGGCTGTTTTGCACGAGGCATCTACGTCACGGCGGTGGCCAAGTGCGATGTTTCTGTAGAAGAGGCGCGTGACGCATACGCCAAGTACTATCGCGATGCGGCCTTCACCCATTTTGTCACCTCCTCGCCCGACATGAAACAGGTGGTGAACACGAACAAAGCTCTCGTCTATGTGGAGAAGTTCGAAGACCAGCTCCTCATGGTCTCCACTATCGACAACCTGCTGAAAGGTGCCAGCGGCCAGGCTGTGCAGAACATGAACCTCATGTTCGGTCTCGACGAGCACACCGGCCTGCAGCTCAAAGCCAGCGCCTTTTAGGAATTAATAATTAAGAATTAAGAATGCTTCTTTTCGACGTATATTCCCTATTTGATGTGACGCCTGTCAGGGCGCAGGGCTGCCGTGTCTGGGACGACAAGGGGACCGAATACCTCGACCTCTACGGTGGCCATGCCGTCATCTCCATCGGCCACTCTCATCCCCGCTATCTCGCGGCCCTTACCGAGCAGCTCCATCGCATCGGCTTTTATTCTAACAGCGTGGTCAACCCTTTGCAAACCGAACTAGCACAGCGTATTGGCAAAGTTAGCGGCTACGAGGACTATCGTCTTTTCCTCGACAACTCTGGTGCCGAATCAAACGAGAATGCACTGAAGTTGGCCTCCTTCCATACGGGCAAGGACCGCATCATCGCCTTCCACCGCAGTTTCCACGGACGCACCAGTGGAGCAGTAGCCGTCACAGATAATCCCGCCATTGTCTCTCCCTTCAACGCCAACCACAAGGTCACCTTCTGCGACCTGAATGATGCAGAGGGTGTGGAGAAGTCGCTTATGCAGGGAGACGTAGCTGGAGTTATCATCGAAGGCATCCAAGGCTGCGGAGGCATCCACGTGCCCACCACTTCCTTCATGCAGACGCTTGCCGACTTATGTCACCGCTACGGCGCCGCACTTATTCTCGATGAAGTGCAGAGCGGCTACGGACGCACAGGACGTTTTTTCGCCCATCAGTGGAACGACATCCGTCCTGACATTATCACCATGGGTAAAGGCATCGCCAATGGCTTCCCCTGCGGCGGCATACTCATTGCTCCACAGTTCCAAGCCCGCAAAGGCATGCTCGGCACCACGTTCGGTGGCAACTACCTCGCTATGGCAGCTGCCCTTGCCGTGCTGGACATCATCGCCGACGAAGGGCTCATCGACAATGCCTATCGCGTCGGCGAGTACATCAAGTCCCACATCCCCTCATCGCCCCGCATCAAGGAAGTACGCGGACGAGGACTGATGATTGGCATCGAGATGAACGAGGATGTGGCTCCTTTACGCCGCAAACTGCTTTTCGACGACCACATCTTCACGGGCGTAGCTGGACAGAATATGATTCGCCTTCTGGCGCCCCTCTGCCTCACCATCGGGCAGGCAGATCAATTCCTCGCCGCCTTCAACGAAACACTTGCATAACTCGCAACTAACCCCTAAAAACCCAATATGAAGATTACTATCATCGGAGCCGGAAACATCGGCAGTGCCATGGCAAGAGGTCTGGCACAGAGAAAAGAGATTGACGTCACCATCACCAACATATCCAAGGGCAAACTCGAGCCCCTGAAGGAAGAGTGCCCACACCTCAACATTTCTTACAACAATGCAGAGGCCATCCAAGGGGCCGACCTCATCATTATCGCTGTAAAGCCCTGGCGTGCACAATCTGCCGTCGACACCTTCCGCGATGTGCTCGACTACGACCACCAGATGATTGGCTCTGTAGTTGGCGGCATGGGTACGGACGAAATCAGTTCGTTGTTTACCCGTCCCGACGGGAAACTCCCAGCTGTCTTCTACATCATTCCTAACACGGCCATTGCCGTGCAGGAGAGCATGACGTTCATCTGCTCCGCAAGAGCTTCGCAGGAGCAGAACGATGCCGTGCAGCGCGTGTTCGACACATTGGGCATGACGATGTTTGTCGAAGAGCGTTTTATGAACGCCGGCCTCGTTGTGGCATCCTGCGGCATTGCCTATGCCATGCGCTACATCCGTGCCGCCATGGAGGGTGGCATCGAACTGGGATTGTATGCCTCCGATGCCCAGAAGGTCGTCATCCAAACACTCAAGGGTGCCTCGGTACTACTTCAGAAGAACGGCAATCACCCCGAGCTGGAGATCGACCGTGTCACCACACCCGCCGGACTCACCATCCGTGGCCTTGCCGCCATGGAAGAAGCCGGCTTCAGCGCATCCGTCATCCGTGGTCTACGCGCTTCTATGCCCAAATAGTTTTTATGATTAGTTTACGGAAATTTCTCACAAGTTCCTCAGATTAAAAAGGATGAAAACTTTTTTCAACGTACAAGATCTTGGCCATCTGCAGCAGGCGCTGCGGGAAGCCCACGAAATAAAGAAAGACCGTTTCGCATTCGACACACTTGGCAAGAACAAAACCTTGCTGATGATATTCTTCAACAATTCACTTCGCACCCGTCTCAGCACGCAAAAGGCGGCCATGAACCTGGGCATGAACGTCATCGTGCTCGACGTCAACGCCGGTGCCTGGAAACTCGAGACCGAGCGCGGCGTCATCATGGACGGCGACAAGAGTGAGCATCTCCTTGAGGCCATCCCCGTCATGGGCTCTTACTGCGACCTCATCGGCGTGCGCTCGTTCGCCGGACTCACCGACCGCAGCTACGACTATGCTGAAACCATCGTGCAGCAGTTCGTGCGTTACAGCGGACGTCCCGTGTTTGCGATGGAGACGGCCACCGTACACCCCCTACAAGCCTTTGCCGACCTCATCACCATTGAGGAGTATAAGACCGTGGCGCGTCCGAAGGTGGTCCTCACGTGGGCCCCTCATCCCAAGGCCCTGCCGCAGGCTGTGCCCAACTCGTTCGCCGAGTGGATGAACGCCGCCGACGTCGATTTCGTCATCACCCACCCCGAGGGCTACGAGCTCGACCCGCAGTTCGTAGGCAATGCCCGCGTGGAGTATGACCAGCTGAAAGCCCTCGAAGGGGCCGACTTCGTCTATGCCAAGAACTGGAGCTGCCCGGGCGTCACCCGTCCCGAGGACTACGGTAAGGTGCTGTCGAAGGACATGGGTTGGACCATCGATGCCGCCCACATGGCCGTCACCGCCAATGCCCATTTCATGCACTGCCTGCCCGTGCGCCGCGGCATGATTGTCACCGACGATGTCATCGAGGCCCCCACGAGCCTCGTCATCCCCGAAGCCGCCAACCGCGAAATCTCCGCACAGGTGGTCATCAAACGGATGTTAGAGTCGCTGTAGGACATGGAGAAAGTCAATGTCATCAAGGTTGGCGGCGCTGTCGTGGAGGACGCCGCGGCCCTGCAGTCGTTCCTGACGCAGTTTGCCTCCGTCGAAGGGCTCAAGGTGCTCGTCCACGGCGGCGGACGCTCGGCGACGGCCATGGCGGCACGCCTCGGCATCGAGACAAAGATGCTGGACGGGCGGCGTATTACCGACGAGGCTATGCTCGAAGTCGTCACCATGGTCTATGGCGGCCTGGTAAACAAGAACATCGTAGCTTGCATGCAGGCCATAGGACTGAACGCCATCGGATTGACGGGCGCCGACCTCGACTGCATCCGCAGCGACAAGCGACCTTCTGTGCCCATCGACTACGGTTTTGCCGGCGATGTGCGGAAGGTGAACGGCGCGGCGCTCCACAAGCTGCTCGCGGCGGGCTTTGTACCCGTCATGGCTCCACTCACCCACGACGGTAAAGGACAGCTGCTCAACACCAATGCCGACACCATCGCTGCCGAGGTCGCCAAGGGGCTGGTGCCCTACTACGACGTTACACTCACCTTCTGTTTCGAGAAGAAGGGCGTACTGGCCAACCCGCAGGACGAGGATAGCGTCATCCCACGCATCGACCATGCCAGCTACGCCGCCCTCGTGGCCGACGGCACCCTCTCGGGCGGCATGCTTCCCAAGTTCCACAACGCCTTCGCAGCCCTCGATACCGGCGTCACCCGCGTCGTCATCACCAGCGCAGCAAATCTCAATGGAGGAAGCGAGATAGTTAAGAATGAAGAATGAAAAATGAAAAATGA
>JAFXXQ010000020.1 GCA_017542145.1 Bacteroidaceae bacterium
ACAGGAAAAATCGAAGGCATAAACAATAAAATCAAAACAATGAAGCGACAAGCATACGGATATAGAGATGAAAAGTTCTTCGAACTCAAGATTCTGTCGTTACATCACAATAACTACGCATTTGTCGGATGAACCTTTTTTTCTTGCTTTTCCTCTCGGCTTGCACTATCTTTAACCTTCGGTTTTAGGTAGGCTGCGCCTCGGGAAATCAAAAAAATCTTCGTTTTTTCTTGCTTTTCCTCTCGGCTTGCACTATCTTTGCCAATTCAAACCAAAGTGTATGAAAGTCGAAATTAGTGAAGAATCGTTCCGAAAGGCTGCTGAGGAGGGCATGGATGCCTTCCTGCGGGTGATTACCGATGCCTATCTGGAAGCGCTGGGCGGCGGGCTCAGCTCCGAGGGCATGACGCGCCTTAACGGCTGGCAGCACACGCTGCTGGGCTACCGTTTCTTCCAGGAGGAGGTGATGGACGGGGGCTTCTGCCAACTGATTCAGAACGGCTACGGACCGTACATTTTTGACAATCCCTTCGCCAAGGCCATGCGCCTGATGGGGCTGCACGACTTCTCGAAGGCTGTCTATAAGGCCAAGCGCATCTACGACACAAACAAGGCAGACTTGACGCGCGAGCGCTCTGACGAGGAGTTCATGGCCATGTACGAGCAATACCCCGGGTTCGACGACATTGAGGACTGGTATATTGAGAATGAGGAGGAGATAACGAAGGCTATCGCTTACTATGTGGATGAACACTTGAGCCAATTCTTGGAAGATTGAAAAATGGAATAATTCCTGTCCTATATGGGCATAAATAATTAAGAATGAAGGAATATGGAAAATAGAAAGATTTTTGCGCTTATTGCTGCCGTCTGCACCGTGGTGCTGACGTCGTGCCTGCCCGAGGGCCCGGGTTACACCTATACCGCCACGTTTGCGCGCGTGGTAACCATTGACCACTCGGTGGAGCCGCCGCGCTTCTATGCCGACTATACGAACGAGGAATTTGAGTTCAGCAACATCCAGAAAAATTCCGACCTCGGCAAGTATGACCTGGCGGATGCCCCGCGTGCCCTGATTGTGGCCACGATGCTGGCGGTTGACTATAAGGTGGACTACACGCTGGGCAATGGCTCGGCACCCATTGCCGTCTCGCCCGTGTGCAACAAGGACTTGGTGCTCGACGACTCGTTTGGCCCCGTCTATGGTTTCTCGCAATGGGAGCTCGACAGGAGCTGGGCATACCCCTATGCCTGGGTAAGTCGCGGCTATCTGAACATCGTCCCCCAAATCAAGGCGGACAAGGCTGGGGAGCATCTGCTGGTGCCCGAAGGGGTGAGCAACGACACGCTCAGCTTCAGCCTGCGCTCGAAATACGAGAAGGGCGAGACGCTTCGCGCCGAATTCACGTGCTTCGACCTCCGCACGCTGGCAGACACGGCTACGGCCGACGCGGGTGCCAAACCCGTGATGACAGCCATGCTTGATAAACTGAACCACTCGAGCGACTCCGTCATGGTGGTCGTGGTGGCTGACTACCTGAACGTCTGGCCCGACACGATTGTCAAGACGATGGTACCGACCAACTATTTCCATCTGCGTATTGATTAAGGTAGACTTCAAGCGGCTGTTCCTGAGGCTGTGGGCGCTGATAGTCAACCCGCGGCAGGCATGGAGCGACATCCTGGAGGAAGACCCCCGACAGGATGTGGCGATGACGTTCGTCTTTCCGCTGACGTGCTGCTGCGGCCTGGCCATCCTCATCGGGCGCCTCATCCGCGACGGCTTTGCCGAGGGGGGCTTCCTGAATGCTTTTGCCGACGCTGCTATCGCCTGCCTGGGGCTGGTGGCGGCGTTCTATCTGGCAACAGCTATCGTCGACCAGCTCAGCATACGTCTGCTCAAGCAGGAGCCTGACAAGAAATTGTCAGCCCTCCTTGTGGGATACTCGTTTGCCGTGGTGTTTGCGCTGACGATGCTTGTGGGGCTCTTCCCCGCATGGGTGCTGTTCAAGTGGGTGCTGCAGTTCTATGTGGTGTATGTCGTCTGGGTAGGTGCCGAAGTGCTGATGCACATTGACGAGGACAGGCGGATGACCTTCAGCCTGCTGACGTCGGCAGCCATCCTGCTTATCCCATTCATTATTCAGCTTATATTTAATAAGATGCCGCTTGCCTTCGGCTAAGCCTGCACACATAGTTTCATGGAAAAGAAACCTTCAGCCATCAACATAAAGAACAAGAAAGCCTCGTTCGACTATGAGTTCGTCGAGACCTTCACGGCAGGCATCGTCCTGACGGGTACGGAGATTAAGTCCATCCGTCTGGGCAAGGTGAGTCTTGTCGATACCTACTGCTACTTCGTGGGGGGCGAACTGTGGGTGAAGAATATGAACATTGCCGAGTACTTCTACGGCTCGTACAACAACCACAATGCCCGTCGGGAGCGTAAGCTGTTGCTTACCAAGAAGGAGCTGCGCTCGCTGCAGCAGGAGGAGAAGAATCCGGGCTTCACCATCGTCCCCGTGCGCCTCTTCATCAACGAGAAGGGGTTAGCGAAACTTGTTATAGCCTTGGCGCGGGGCAAGAAGGAGTACGACAAACGGCAGTCCATCAAAGAGAAGGAAGACCGTCGGGAGATGGATCGTATGTTCAAGCATTGAGCCACATATTGCATCGGATAGGAAGATGAAAACGCTCTCACAACTTGTGCGTGAACGTGTCCTGCTCCTTGACGGAGCTACGGGTACCATGGTGCAGCAGTATGGCATCGCCACTGGCAACAACGACATGCTCTCACTGACGCATCCGGAGATTGTCGGGGATATCCATGCCCGCTACCTCCGCGCTGGCGCTGACATCATTGAGACCTGTACGTTCAATGCCCAGCGTATCTCGCTGGCTGACTGCGGCGCTGAAGAACGTGTGGGCGACATCAACCGCGCTGCCGTAGCCATTGCCCGGCGACTGGCTGACGAGTTCTCCACCGATGAAAAACCCCGCTTCGTGGCGGGCTCCATAGGCCCTACGGGCAAGACGCTCTCCATGAGCCCCGATGTTAACGACCCCGCATTCCGCGTCATATCGTTCGACGAACTTGCCACTGCCTACGAGGAACAGATGGTTGTGCTGCTGGAGGGTGGCGTGGATGCGCTGCTGATAGAGACCATTTTCGACACGCTCAATGCCAAGGCGGCGCTCTACGCAGCCCAGGAGGCGATGCAGCAGACGGGCCGCACGGTGCCCGTCATGCTCTCCGTGACCATCAGCGACAATGCAGGGCGCACGCTCTCAGGGCAGACGCTGGAGGCCTTCCTTGCCTCTGTCAGCACGTTCGAGGTGTTCTCCATAGGGCTGAACTGCTCCTTCGGTCCTGCGCAGATGAAACCCTATCTTCGTGAGCTGGCAGCCAAGGCTCCATACTACGTCTCCTGTTATCCCAATGCCGGATTGCCGAATGCCCTGGGCAACTACGACACCACGCCCCAGGAGTGGGCCTCGGTGACGTCATCGTTTGTTGACGAAGGGCTTGTGAATATCATAGGAGGTTGCTGCGGCACTACCGATGAATTTATTGCGGCATTGGCTCCCCACCTTGCCGATGTCCGCCCGCGCCCGCTTCCTACGGAGAAGCAGCAGGGACTTTTCCTTTCTGGATTGGAACCTTTGCGCCCATTGGATGGAGTAGGGGAAAGTAGCGCGTTTGTCAACATCGGTGAACGGTGTAACGTCGCGGGTTCGCGCAAATTCCTGCGTTTGATATCAGAGCATAACTATGCTGAGGCTTTGGTTATTGCCCGTCGTCAGGTGGATGACGGCGCGCTGATGCTCGACATCAATATGGACGACGGGTTGCTTGATGCCCGTGCCGAGATGGAGCATTTCCTCCGCCTGTTGGCTGCAGAGCCGGACATCGCGCGCGTACCTTTTATGATTGACTCTTCCAACTGGGACGTAATAACCGCAGCCTTGAAGTGTATTCAGGGCAAGCCTGTGGTGAACTCCATCTCTCTGAAGGAGGGGGAGGAGGTTTTCCTCTGTCATGCCCGCGAACTTCGTAGGCTGGGTGCTGCCGTAGTTGTGATGGCTTTCGACGAGCAGGGGCAGGCCACAAGCTACGAGCGGAAGATAGCCGTTTGCCAGCGGGCATACCAGCTGCTTACGGAAAAGGTGGGGATGAATCCCGCCGATATTATTTTCGACCCCAATATCCTGGCTGTCGGCACGGGCATTGCCGAGCATAATGCCTACGGCCTTGACTTCATCCGCGCCGCCCGCTGGATACGCGAAAACCTTCCTGGGGCTCATGTCAGCGGAGGCGTCAGCAATCTCTCCTTTGCCTTCCGCGGCAACAATAGCCTGCGCGAAGCCATGCACGCTGTATTCCTTTTCCATGCCGTCAAGGCAGGCATGGATATGGCTATCGTCAACCCCTCCACATCCGTGCAATATGCTGATATTCCTTCGGAAGAGCTGGAACTGATAGAAGACCTTATTCTCGCCCGCCGTCCCGATGCTACAGAACGGCTGACGGAGTATAAGGGTCAACAAGTCAACGGGTCAGCGAGTCAACAAGTGGATGCAGACTCTTCACAACGTGATGACTTGCCGGCTCCTGGGCTTGTAGACCGCCTGCAGCAGGCTCTCGTGCAGGGCAACGGCTCCCATTTGGAGCAAGATCTTGCCGAGGCTCTGGCAACCTATCCATCGCCCGTGGCTATCATCGAAGGACCTTTGATGGACGGCATGAACCGTGTAGGAGAGTTGTTTGGCGAGGGAAAGATGTTCCTCCCGCAAGTGGTGAAAGCTGCCCGCACAATGAAGGAGGCTGTGCGCATCCTCCAGCCAGCCATTGACTCCCTGCGAGTTCCCCATGTTTTAGGTTGTTCCTGTTCCGAATGCATGGGCAGGGAAAAGGGGAAGCGCGTCCTGTTGGCAACGGTAAAGGGCGATGTGCACGATATCGGTAAGAACATCGTTAGCGTGGTGATGGCATGCAACGGATACAAGATCATTGACTTGGGCGTGATGGTCCCTCCCGAGGAGATTGTCCGCAAGGCACAGGAGTGTCACCCTGACATCATCGGCCTCTCAGGGCTCATCACTCCCTCGCTGGGCGAGATGGTTATCGTGGCAGAGCAGCTTCAGGCTGCGGGCTTGCATATCCCCTTGATGATTGGCGGTGCGACTACCAGCGATATGCACACAGCATTGAAGATAGCGCCTGTCTATGACGCGCCGGTAGTTCATGTAAAGGATGCTTCGCAGAATTCGCGTATAGCGGCGCAGTTGCTTAGTGCATCCTCTCGCGAGGCGTTTGCCGACGAGTTGCGTCAGCACCAGTCGGCGCTTCGCGACCAGTTTACCTCACGCCAGCAGGATTTGCTCACTCTCGACGAGGCTCGCCGACATCGCCCCACACTATGGTGAGAAGGCAAAAAAGCATTTTTTAACAAAAAAAACGCAAAAAATATGTTTTATAACATAAAAACGCAGTAACTTTGCAGCGTTTTTAGGTAACGCCATGGTAGAACGCGTGGCATATTATTAACTAAACAAGAGAGAACAACTATGTTAGAAACGAAAGTTGGTGAGTTCGCAGGCCTCATTTGGAATGCACTCAACGAGAAGGAAATGAACCTGAAGGATCTGAAGAAGGCCACGAAGATTAAGAAGAACGAAGAGATCTTCATGGGTCTTGGCTGGCTTCTGCGCGAAGGCAAGCTCAACGCTGCTGAAACCGAGGAAGACGTGGTTTATTCCCTGAAGTAATCCCCCCTACCGTAAATTCAGAAGAAGTTACTATCCCCCGCATTTACGGAATGCTGGCAAAGCCCTTTGCCGGCTTTTTTATTAAAACAGTAGGGGCTGAGATGGAAATCTCAGCCCCTAAACTATTTAGCTTTTAACTTCTCCTATTACTTGATGCCCAGCTTGCGCTTGATGTCCTTGGGAACAGCATCCTTGTGAAGGAGAATGTTGATGGTCTTGTAGGCCACAAAAGGCTTGGAAACATACCAGAAGCCTTTGTGAGGACCATTCGAGCCCCATGAGTTCTTCATCATGTACCACTCCTTGCCGTCCTCATCTTTGGCAATGCCGTAGATAATCATGCCATGGTCGTCAGTGGTCTCCCAACTGTCATAGCCCTTCTGGCGGAGTTCCTGGGTGATTTCGAGTTCCTTGACAGATTTCTTCTTAGGCTCACCCTTGCCGTTGTCGCCTGTCCAGCGAACGGCATCGCTGCCTTCCTTGCTCTCTACCTTGGTGTCGGGCACGGTGACGGTAGCTGTTCTGCTGTCAAAACCACGCTCGCTGACATCAGCGCCCCATGCAAAGGTATATCCGTTACGCACGGCGTAGTCCATGGTCTCCATAAACTCGTCGAGCGGCAGGTTGTACGAGAGGCCCCAGCGCCAGTTGTCCTGAACCTCAATGACGAACGGCTCGTAGAACGGCTGGTGGTTGAAGGAAGTGAGGCTGACGTAGTCGTCGGGGTTGATGCCGAGGTACTGTACGAAACTCTGCGGGGTGTATGTCTTGCCTTTGTATTCAAAGGTCTCAGGCAGTTCGCCGAAGTAGTGTGCAAGGATGCTCTCGAGGTCTTTCTTCCACACGGGGTTGGGGGTCTTGACACTCTCGGAGGAAATGGTCTTGACAACGGCTCCGGCTACCTTCATCAGCTGGGTGAAGTTGAAGAGCGAGTCGCCGTAGAGCGAGCCTGGGAAAGGCATGGCACCCTCGGGCACAATGCCATAGTGTTTCAGGCAATAGACAGCGTCGTAGAACGAGCCACCTTCGGAGAAGCTAGCGTCACCATGGGTGCGGACAGCCTTGTCGGCACGATCCATGTAAGTCTTGAAGGCAAGGAACGACTCGCAGAGGTCAAACTCGCCCTTTCCCATACGCAGCAGTTCGCTCTCAAAGAAGCCCAGCGAGCTGTATGCCCAGCAGGTGCCGCTGCGGTGCTGGTCCTTGACGGATGTGACGGCGTTTTCCACCACGGGGGTGAACTCGGTTTTTTTCTCATCCTTCTTCTCATCTTGAGCGAAGGAAACAGATGGCAACAGCAGAGTTGCGGCTGCCAAGACAATCATTTTTTTCATTTTCATGTTCTCTTTGGTTTGATGGAATGAATTTTTCATAAATTGGTGCAAAAATAGTCTTTTTTTTTCAAACTCCACACTGTAATGTCTTTTATTTTTCGTTTTTCATTCTTCATTTTTCTTTTTTATGTATCTTTGCAAAAAAAAGACCCTATAAACTTCGGCACAGCTGAAATAGACGGAATCAAACACATGAAAATACTTGTTACCGGAGCAGCCGGATTCATCGGCTCGAAGCTTGCCTGTCTGCTGGCACAGCGTGGCGACGACGTCGTCGGCATAGACAACATCAACGACTATTACGACATCCGCCTCAAGCAGGGCCGTCTCAACGAGTTCGGACGCGAATTCCGCTTTGTACGCATGGACCTCACCGATCGTGAGGAACTTAACCTCCTCTTTGCCGAAGAGCACTTCGACAAGGTTGTCAACCTTGCCGCTCAGGCAGGCGTCCGCTACAGCATCACCAATCCCTATGCCTACCTTGACAGCAACCTCGTGGGCTTCCTCAACATCCTCGAGTGCTGTCGTCAATATGACGTCCAATACCTCGTCTATGCCTCGTCCAGTTCCGTCTATGGCCTGAATAGTAAAGTGCCCTTCAGCGAGGACGACAAGGTCGATACCCCCGTCAGCCTCTATGCTGCCACCAAGAAGGCCAATGAAGGCATGGCCCATGCCTACAGTAAACTCTACAGCCTGCCCACTACCGGCCTGCGCTTCTTCACCGTCTATGGCCCATGGGGACGGCCCGACATGGCGCCCATGCTTTTTGCACGTGCCATCAGCCACGGCGAACCCATCAAGGTGTTCAACCACGGCAACCTCAGTCGTGATTTTACCTATATCGATGACATCGTGAATGGCACAATCCGTGTCATAGATCGCGAGCCTGTGGCAGCCCAGTGTCCCAACGAAGTGCCTGCAAAGGTCTATAACATTGGCTGCTCCAATCCCGTCCGCCTCATGGACTTCATTCAGGAAATCGAACAGGCCCTCGGCGTCGAGGCCAAAAAAGAGTTTCTCCCCATGCAGGCTGGTGATGTCTATCAGACCTATGCTGACACTACTAAACTCGAGGCTGAGGTCGGCTACAAACCTACTATCTCCCTCCACGAAGGTATCACCCGCTTCATCGCATGGTACCAGTCCGACAAGAACCCGCTCAGATAGAATGAAAAATTAAAAATGAAGAATGAAAAATAAAGTGTTCCGACCATTCGCATCCCCGTTCGCAGGCACTACTGCCCGCAAGGCTATTTATTCTTCATTTTTCATTTTTCGTTCTTCATTAAAGCGAAGCTTTCTCTATTTTTCATTCTTCATTCTTCATTTTTCACTTCATTTTTCATTATTATTTCTCCCCTTGCAGGCGAGTGCCGCGGGCTGGATGAGCCGTTTGCCCGATGCCGCCTATGTCGCCGTCGTCTCCATCCCTGGCGCTCACGATGCCGCCACCGGCAGCGGATGGGAAACGGCTTATGCCGACCTGGGCGACAGCTTCGCCCGTACGCAGGAGTTGAACCTCGCCGAGCTGTGGAGCGCAGGCGTCCGCGCCTTCGACCTCCGTCCCTGCACCCGCGAAGGCTATCTGAACATCAATCACGGCATCATCCCCACCATCGCCCGTTTCGACCGCGCGCTCTATCTGCTGCGCGACTCGCTCCTTGCCAACCCCTCGGAGTTCGTTGTCATCCACCTCCTGCACGAGACGGATGGCGATCAGATGGATGGCATCTACAACCAACAGCTCCTCGATGTGCTGGGCAAGGACGGGCTGAAGGACTTTTTCGTCCCTTTCCGTCGCGACCTTACTGTGGGCGACCTGCGCGGCAAGATGCTGCTGCTCAGCCGTGATGTCTATGCCTCCAAGCCCGTAGGGGGCTTCATCCGGGGTTGGTCGCACAGCGCCTCGTGGGACAGCATGACGAAGGGGCAGATAACGGGACCGTCATCGGGTGCCGCTACCCTCTACATGCAGGACTTCTTTGAGACCTATGCCGACGGCGCCCTCGACACGAAAACGAGTGCCATGACCCGTCTGCTGCGGTTCAGCACCACCCACGCCACCACATCCGCGAGCAGCATCCGCTGGGTGATGAACTTCGCCTCGGCCTATTCGCTGACGCTCAACCTCTTCGGCTATACCGTCTCCTCCAGTGACGGCTATCGCGACAATGCCGTCCACACCCATGCCGCCATCCTCGACTTCCTGCGCGACAACGCTGCCGGCCCTACGGGAATCATCTTCATGGACTATGCGGGCGTGGATCAGTCGAATGGCTACGCCACACGCGGCAAAGAATTGCTCGAGGCCATCATTGCCAACAATTTCACTTATCTCGACGACCTTTCCGGCATTTCGGAACCCATACCCTCCTCCTTGGATAGGACTACCCCAGTAGCCATTTACTCACTTCTGGGCCGCCGTCTCGAAGCACCTCGCAAGGGCACCGTCTGTCTGGTGCGCTACGCCGACGGCACTGTCCGCAAAGTCTGCTACTGAGGCTTAAGGGAAATCTAAATCTCCTTTTGTCAACCTCCGTAACTAAGTCACACGCACCATCGCCAGTCGTCAGTCCAATAAAAATCCCCTCCACAGAAGGGGGAGGGGATGAAGGGAATGAGAGTAGGGCCACCTTAGGGTCTTCCTCCGCCGAATCCACCACGGCCTCCTCCGCCGAATCCACCACGGCCTCCTCCTTCGAATCCACCACGGGCTCCTCCTTCGCCACCACCGAACTGCATGGCGCCACGCATCATCTCGCGACGGGTACTGCGGTCGCCAATGAGGTTGAGGCGATAGATGAAGTGGAGCATAACGTAGCTGTTGATGCTATTGCTATATGTGTCGGTGTGGCCTGTGGCGCTGACGTTACGGTTGACGTTGCTCTGCTGGCCGAGGATGTCATAGAACTGCAGGCTGACGGTGGCTGCATTCATACGGAGGAAACTCTTTGAAATCTGGGCGTTCCAGAGCAGCTCGTTGGTGTTGAACTCGGCGCTGCTGTATCCGCGACGGCTGTTCATGCTGAGGTTCGTGGATATCTTGATGTTCTGCCAGGGGATATTGAAGTTGGCGTTGGGGCCGTAGTTGAACTGCCAGGTGTCCTGCTTGTTCTCGGGCTGCATCTCGTTGAGGGCGTGGTTGTAGCGGACGTTGCCGCGGATGGTGATGTCCATCCAGTCGTTCCTGTAGCTGCCGGAGAGGGTTTGGTTGACGCCAATCTGATGGGTGGTGGCGAGGGGATAGACCGGATTGTCGAGCGTGAGGGCACCGGAGCGGAGGAAACTCTCGCGGTGGCTGTAGTTAAAGCCTGTACCAGTAGAGATGTTGAAGCGCTGGTTGGTGAGGGCGGTGTTGAAGTTGAAGTCCGTGCCGGCGTTCCATGTGCTCCAGAAGCCGTCGAGGTTGGTGGGACGTGTGATGCGTCCGCCCGTCTCTTCGTTATAGGTGGTCTGGTTGACGATGTTGTTGAGCGTGTTGCCGGCATTGAGGCTGACGTTGATGTTGCGCAGATGCTCGGCATTGTAGTCGCGGAATTCCACACGCAGGGTGTTGTTGAAGGTAGGTTTCAGGCCGGCGTTACCCGTGGTGATGTTCATGGGGTTGCTGTCGTCGACAACTTCGATGAGCTGGGTAAGCTCGGGCTCCTGGCTACGTCCGCGGTAGTTGACGTTGAGGCTGCGCTGCTTGGTGAAGCGGTAGCGGTAGTTGAGCGTAGGCGTCCAGTTGAAGACGGTGCGCGTGGTGTCGATATGGATGCCCTGATACTGCTGGTCCATGTGGCGTGTTTGGGGCTGCAGCTCGAAGCCGACGTTGACGTTATAGTTGTCGGTGACCCTACGGAACTGGGCGACGATGTTTTGGTTCAGCTGCTCGTCGATGGAGAAACGGCTGAGTCTCTCGCTGAGATACTGCTCATATTCGTCCTGCCAGAGCCATTCGGCGAGGTCCCAGTTGGGAATCCATCCGGGTAGGTCGTACGTGTTGCGCTGGTTGTCGCGGTAGCGGTAGCTGATTTGGTAGGAGAGCTGCAGGTAGGTGGCAAGGGCGAGGGGCTCGCTCCACATGACGCGTCCGTTGAGATTGTAGTTCTTCGAGGGGGTGTTGCTGTAGCGGTTGATGGTGGAAGTGCTGTCGCCGCGCTGATAGAAGCGGGTGAACGAGGTGCTCTGCGAGATGCTCTTGCTGGTTGTGTAGCCTCCGTTGGCCTGGAGGGTGACGTTACGACCTTCGGTGTTCATGCGGTGGTTAATCTGCAGGGAGGCGTTTACGGAAGTGCTATTGTTGTTGCCCTCCGAGGCCGAGGTGGCATAGTTGATGCGGCTGTTCTTGACGGGGTCAGTCCAGGCGGAGTCAAGGGGCATGAAATTGCTGCCTGGATAGAGTTCGTTAATGGTTTCCTCAGGGTCTTGGTTGAACGTCGACGAACGGCTCTGGTTGATGTTGGCACCATCGCTATAGCTGAAGTTGGGGCGGATGATGATGCTCCATGTGGTGTCGGGGCGCCACTCGAACTGGAAGTCACCACTGGCACGCCGGTTCTGATTGAGTCCCTGGTTCCATCGGCTGGAGAACGAACTGGTACCGTTCTGCAGGAATGTTTCGCTGGATGAGCGGCTCTGCGAGTTCCCCTCGGAGAGGCTGAAGTTGACGTTTCCGCCTACCCTGTATTGATATTGGTTCTGGCGCCATTTCTCGCCGAAGTTCTTGGCCATGTTGAATCCGCCTGCGGTGCTGGTGGTAAGGCCTGTGCTGCCTCCTCCACGTCCGCCTCGTCCGCCGCCGCCGATGCTGCCGCCTGCCACGTTGCCCGTGTTGGCGAAGATGGTGTACTGCTGCTGGCTCTCAAAGCGGTTCATCATGATGCTTCCTGAGTAGAGGCTGTTGATACCCAGTTCCTCGACGAACTCCGTCCGATGTGTGGGGCGTCCGTAGCCGAGGTCGATGTTGCCTATCCAGCCTTGCATCATGTTCTTTTTGATTTCCAGGTCGAGGACGAATTCCTCCTCACCGTCGTCGATACCCGTCTCGCGCGAGAGGTCGCTCTTGCGCTCGTAGTTCTTGATGCGCTTGATGATGCTGGCAGGCAGGTTTTTGGTGCCGATTTCGCGGTTGTTGCCGAAGAACTCTTCACCGCCCACCAGCAGACGGTCAATCTTACGTCCGTTCATCTTGATGGTGCCGTCGTCTTCTATCTCGATGCCAGGAATCTTGCGGAGCAGTTCCTCCAGCACGGAGCCTTCGGGAACGCGAAAGTTCTCGGCGTTAATCATCAGGGTGTCTTCAACCATCTGGATATCGGCCATCTGCGCCTCGATGACAGCCTCCTTCAGTAGGATGGCATCGCTCTTCAGCTTGATGGTGTCCAGCCGAATGGATTCCGTGCGCCTGTCGACGGTAAATGGCTTGTCCTGTGTGCCGTAGCCAATGTAGGAAATGCGAATGAAGTAATTGCCCGTGTGGACACGCTTCTGCAATTCGAAATGTCCGTTGTTGAACGTGGTAATGCCCTCGACGAATGTGCTGTCGGGCAGCGCCATCCATTGGATGGTTGCCTGCGGAACCGGTTCGCCTGTCTCAAAATCCTTCACGACGCCCTGAACATTCACCGTGCGCTGTTGCTGTGCCATCGCGGCAAGGCTCATAGCTAAACACACGCCCATCAGGGCCATTTTCCTACATTTGCTGAGAATCGAAGTCATATATTTTTAAAAGGTAATACGCGCAAATTTGTTTGCGCTACATTTTTCAGACACCTCCCGATAAAAAAGGTTTAAATAGGATTTGTCAAAAGGTGCTTCTTACGAAGTCCTTTCTACAACTCAGCCGGCAACGGCCTGTAATAGCCGTGCCGGCTGGGCAGGAGTCTCTTTTTGTCCTTCGTAGTGTTATTCAATCACAGCAGCAAAGCCTCCGTTGCGAGCCATGTGGATGTGGAGCGACGTGCTCTTGTTTACGGTTGCCCGCTCCTGGCGGTAGTCCATGGCCATACGGTTGGCATTCACGCCATCCACAAACGAGGTCATCTGAAGCGTCTTGCCTTCGGGGAGGATGCTGAGTGCGACGTCCAGCTCGCGCTCCTTGTCGTTGGTGATTCCGCCTATGAACCACTTCTGGCCCTTGCGCTTGGCTGTCACGATATACTGTCCGGCTTCTGCTGCCAGCACGCGCGTCTCGTCCCAGTTGACGGGCACGCTGGTGAGGAAGTCGCGGCAGTCGGGCCACTTGTCATAACGGCAGGGGTTGTCCATCAGCATCTGCAGGTTACTCTCGAAGAGCACGAAGACAGCCATGTTATAGACCTTGGTGCCCACGCCCGGGCAGATGGGGCGGTTGCCATGGTAGTCCTCCGGCTGATAGCAGAGCATGGCGCCTGGCGTGTAGTCCATGGGACCTACGGCATTGCGCAGGAAGGGGAGCCACACGCTGTTCTTGGGCGTACAGCCTCCGTTGAACTCCATGCCGCGGACACCCTCGAACGTCAGCACGTTGGGATAGCGGTACTCCAGGCCGCTGGGATGGAAGGCTCCGTGGAAATCGACCATGATGTGGTGCTTGGCAGCTTCCTTGGCCACACGGTCGTAGTAGTCAATCATCCATTGGTCCTGACGGTCCATGAAGTCAATCTTCGTGCCCACGATGCCCCACTCCTCGAACTTTGCGAAGAGGTCCATGTTGTGCTCCACGGTCAGCCAGGGCAGCCAGACGAAGATGCCCACGTTCTTCTCCTTGGCGTAGCGGATCAGCTCAGGAAGGTTCACCTCAGGGTTGGTACGATAGGGGTCGCGGGTGTTCAGCGCCCAGCCCTCGTCCATGATGATGTAGGGCACGCCGTTGCGCGAGGCAAAGTCCACAAAGTACTTGTAGGTGTCGAGGTTGATGCCGCTCTTGAAGGTTACATCCGGCCCGTAGGGGATGCCGTTGAGCCAGTCCCAGCAGGTCTGTCCGGGCTTAATCCAACGGGTGTCCTCTATCTGGCACTTCTGCGCCAGGCGCATGGGCATGGTGTTCTCTGCCAGGCGGCCGTCCTCCTGCGTAATCAGCATGTAACGCCAGGGGAAGGTGCGCGTGCCGCTGGTCTTGGCGATGTAGTCAGCCTCCTTCAGGATGCGCTGGCTTCGGTCGCCCTGGTCCTCGTACTCCAGAGGTGCCTTGGGCTGGATGGCCGACAGACTGTTATCGGCATTGCCTTTCAGAAACAGACCGGGATAGCTGACGAGATCGAATTCGCTGAGCAGGATCTTCTGGTTCTTGCCCATAATCAGCACGGGCAGCTCCGACATCCTGTCGTCCTTCTTCCACTCGTTGCTCTTGACGAAGGAGTAGTTCTCCTCGCAGCTGGTCTTGAAACCGCCCGGCTGCTGCAGCACCAGGTCGCAGTCTTCAGCCAGCTGGAAGATGGTGTTCTCCTGCATCACCTCAATCTCGCCTGGCAGCGATGTCCTCATGCGGAAAGCCACGCCGTCGTTGTAAAGACGGAAGTCAACGGCATAGCCGCCCTTCATGTCCAGTGTGAGCAGCGTGTAGTTGTTTTCCACCTGACTGTACTTCAGGGGAAGCAGGGGCGTCACGGTCTCTTTGACCTTGCGGACACTCTTTTTCTTCAGGACGGGTTTGGCGCCCAATGTCCTGTCTGAGAGCTGCATGCCAATGACACTCTTTTTCAGCAGCGTCTCGCCATGGCTCACTACGTCATAGTAAATACGGTCTGCAAGCGTGACGCTTACACTGGTCTGTCCGTCAGGACTCTGGGCTTTTACCACCTTCTGGGCATGACCTGCGAGGCAGGCAGCCGCCAAGAGGATAAGGGATATGGCTCTTCTTGTTTTCATGGGTAATGATGGTTTTTCTGTTTCTCCCTATGCCCGTTAAAGCAGGGGGCGTTGTTTTTATTATCAGAGGCTGAAGATGAGGCTGATGGGGTAGTGGTCGGAGATGAAGGGAGCCCCGTAGTCGCCCTTAAGGCAATGGAACTCCAGCGGGGTAACGTCGCGTACGAAGAAGTGGTCGATGACGTCGGCATGGCGTCCCCAGGCGTTGAAGGTACCCTCGTTGTCGGTGATGGGGGCTATATCGCGGGCCACCTTCATGTGAGCCTTCTCTTCCAGCGGGCGGAAGATGACGTCTTCGATGGTGCTGTTCATGTCGCCGCCCAGGATGACGGGAACGCCGGCAGGGACGAGTTCGTCAATGAACTTGCAGAGCAGTTGCACGCTTTCGCGCCGTGCCACGGGACCCACGTGGTCCAGATGGGTGTTGAGGAAGGCAATCTTCTGTCCAGTCTTCTTCTCTTGCAGCAGGACGTAAGTGACGGTGCGTCGGCAGGCTCCGTCCCAGCCCAGCGACACCTGATCGGGCGTTTCGCTGAGCCAGCGCGTGGCGCTGTCAAGCAGGCGGAAACGTTTTTTGCTGTAGTAGACAGCCATAATCTCGCCTTCGTTTTTGCCGTCATCACGGCCTACGCCGATGTGGCCATAGCCATTGATTTTCTTGTTGATAAACTCATATTGGTCGGGCAGCACCTCCTGCATCCCGATCATGTCGGGCTTCTCGCGTTTGATGAGGTTTATGGTGGCATGCCTACGGTTCATCCAGCAGTTCTCGCCGTCGGCCTTGGCAGCGTTGGCGGCACCGCCGCTGTTGCGGATGTTGTAGGAGATGACCTTGAAGTCCTTCGCCTGAAGGGCGGTTGGCAGAGCTGTGAAAGCGAGTAGCAGGGCTGCCAGAATGATACGCTGATTCTTCTTCATATTTTAAAATAAGTTTAAGTGATATTTCCGAGCTGCGAAGATAGGAAAAAGGATGCAAAAATCCGCAAAAAGTAGAATAAAATGCCCCAATTGACGAATTTTTTCCACTTCTTTATGGTAGTTGAAGTTTTTTTTGTACCTTTGCGCGCTAAAATTGCGGTCAGGCTGGAAAACCGCCCGCAAAAAGCACATTTTAAGACGATAAATTTTAACTTAATAAAAACGAAATGGCAACATTAGGAAAAATCAGAAAGCATGGGTGGCTGCTGCTTGTCGTCATCGGCATCGCCCTTCTCGCTTTCATCGTCGGCGACGGCATCAAGGCCCTCGGCCCGAGTAAGAACATCCGCAACGTCGGTGAAATCAATGGCGACAAGATCTCCGTCGAGGAGTATCAGAAAGCAGTTAACGAGTATGAAGAGGTTGTCCGCTTCGCCCGCGGCAACAACACCATCACCGAGGCTGAGATCGCTCAAATCAAGGATGAGGTGTGGAACCAGATGGTCAGCACCAAGCTGATTGAGGATGAGGTAAGCCGTCTTGGCATCACCGTCACCCCCGCTGAGCTTGAGGCCGCCCTCGACGAGGGCTCGCACACGCTGCTCGCCCAGTCAATGTTTGTCAATCAGCAGACGGGTAAGTTCGACAAGGACCTGCTCTATAACTTCCTCAGTGAGTACAACAGCATGGATCCTTCGACGATGCCCTCACAGTACGTGGACTATTATCGTAACCTCTATCGCTACTGGAACTTCATCGAGAGCAACCTGAAGCAGGAACTCCTTCTTGAGAAGTACGAATCCCTCGTCACCAATGCTCAGCTGAGCAATCCTGTGGCAGCCCAGAAGGCTTACGACGGCCGTAACAACTATTGCAAGCTGGCCTTTACCGTCATCCCGTTCACCAGCCTCTCCGACTCGGCTGTCACCGTCACGGATGCCGACCTGCGCGCTGTCTATAATGAGCATAAGGAGAACTACCGCCAGTTTGCCGAGGGCCGCGATGTGAAGTACATCGATGTTGCCGTGGTGCCGAGCGAGGAAGACCGTACTGCCCTCATGGCAGAGGTCTCCGAGGTTGCCGGTCAGCTGGCTGAGACTGCCGAGAGCGAAATCGACGCCGTTGTCCGCATGTCCGAATCCACCATCCCGTTCAGCCTGATGCCCCGCACGGCTGCCGGTCTGGCCGAGGATGTGGCTGAGCGTATCGCCAGCATGAACGTCGGCGAAGTTGCTCCCGCCTACTACAACGAGGCCGATGACAGCTACAACACCTTCAAGCTCCTGGCCAAGACCACAGCTCCCGACTCCATCCAGTTCCGTCAGATTCAGGTAGTGGAGGAGGAAGAGGCTCGTCGTACGGAACTCGGCGACAGTATCTACAACGCCCTCCTTGCCGGAGCCGACTTTGCCGAACTGGCAGAGCGCTACGGACAGCCTACCGAGCCCAACTGGCTGGGTTCTGCCAGCTACGAGCGCAGCACCATCATTGGCGACAACGCCACCTACCTCGTCACGCTCAACAGCATGAAGAAGGGCGAGATCCGCAAGCTCTCCCTTCAGGGCGTCGACCTCATCCTTCAGGTTACTGAAACGAAGAACCCCGTCGACAAGTACCTCGTGGCTGACATCAAGCGCCCAGCTTATTTCAGCAAGGATACCTACAACGCCGCCTATAACCGTCTGAGCCAGTTCGTGGCTTCGAACCAGTCCATCGACGATTTCAAGGCTAATGCCGAGGAGGCAGGTTTCCGTCTGCTTGACCTGAATGGCCTTCAGAATACTGCTCACAGCATCGGCGGCGTCGCCAGCACTCGCGATGCCCTCCGCTGGGCCTTTGGTGCCAAGAAGGGTGAGGTTTCCCAGATTTTCGAGGCAGGAGCCAACGACCATCTGCTGGCGCTTGCACTTGAGGACATCCATCCTGCAGGCTACGCTTCTCTGGAGACCGTCAAGGACATGCTGACGTACGAGGCTACCAACAACAAGAAGGCCGAGAAGATTCTGGCCAGTGTCAAGAACGTGAAGACGTTGGCCGAAGCTGCTGCCCTCGACGGCGCCAAGACCGACACGCTGGCTCGCGTCACCTTCTCATCGCCCGTCTTCGTGAGCGCAGTTCCTGCCAGCGAACCCGCCCTCAGCGGCGTAGCTGCTACGTTGGAGCAGGGACAGACCGCAGGCCCCATCAAGGGCAACGGTGGTATCTACTTTGTGCAGGTTGTTGAGCGCGGACAGGGTGCTCAGACCTTCGATGCTGCTCAGGAGCAGAAGAACGCAATCTCCACCGCCACCCGCAGCCTTGGTCATACACGCCTCGTGAATGAGCTCTTCACCAAGGGCAAGGTGGTCGACAACCGTTACCTCTTCTTCTAAGAGACCGATCAGAGCGACTCACAACCCTATCGCTCCCCAATACACAGAGGTACGCGCACACGCGCGTACCTCTTTCTTGTCTTTCTCTTCTTTTTGGGCACAATCTCAACTTTTTTGCAATTTTGCACCAAGTTATAACGAAAAAAACGGAATAAGTGGGTATATTTGTGGTCTTAAAAACGGAATAAGTTGGTAAAATTATGGTTAATAATATGGAATAAGTGGTTTTTCTGTTTGTCGGATGAGGGAAATGTTGTAATTTTGCATCGGATTAAAACAAAAGAATTATGCTTGAACGTAAATTTACACGAATTCTGGAACACTTCCTTAAGGAAGAACCAAACAAAATTCTTCTCGTCAACGGCGCACGACAAATAGGAAAATCCTATCTTATTCGTTATGTTGGACAGAAACTTTTCACACACTTCGTTGAAATCAACCTAAAGGAAGATAAGGAAGGTGATCAGGTTTTTGCCGATGTACATACAACCAACGACCTCTACATGCGTTTGAGCAATTATTACTCAAAACCTTTAGGTGACAGATCCAATACTCTCGTGTTTTTGGACGAGATTCAAAGCTATCCTCATCTGATGACAATGCTAAAGTTTCTCAATCAGGAGTCACGCTACAGATTCATCGCGAGCGGGTCCCAATTAGGTGTTGCACTTTCGGAAACTCCTTCGGTTCCACTTGGCAGTGTGACCATCGAGCAGATGTATCCTCTCGACTTTGAGGAATTTCTGTGGGCTACAGGCATCGGCAAAGAATGGATTGAGAACATTCGGCAGAACTATCTCCGTAAAGAGGCATTGGACGAAAGTACGCATAATATCCTTTTGAAAAGATTCCAATACTACCTGCTTGTCGGCGGATTACCCGAAGCCATCAATAATTATCTTGCGGACAGGAATATGGTTCGTGTCAGGGCGACCCATAGAGATATATACGATCTTTATCGCATCGATGCTTCTCAGTATGACGACGAGCACAAACTGAAGATTCGCAAGATATACGATCTAATTCCAAGCAATCTGGAAAACAAAAAGAAACGCATCGTATATAAAAATATTGAAGATAAGAAAGGAAAAACTTTTTCTGACTATGCGGATGAGTTTGAATACCTGACTAATTCGGGTGTAGCCTTGGAAGTATCTGCAATCAGTAACCCTCGTTTTCCCCTTGCCGAATCAGAGCAGAAACGCCTTGTGAAACTCTACTTGAACGATGTGGGGTTACTGACCAACCTCCTTTATGGAGTGAACGTGAACGCTGTCCTACAAGACATCAAAAGTATCAACCTTGGCACGGTGTATGAGTCTGTTGTTGCTCAGGAACTGGCTGCACATGGTTTCAAACTACATTATTTTGATAATAAGAAAAAGGGCGAGGTTGATTTCTTGATAGATGACTATGACCAGCTAACGATTTTGCCATTAGAGATAAAGTCGGGAAAGGACTACACAGAGCATAGCGCACTCTCAAAGTTTCTTGATAACCCTGATTATGGCATAAATCGTGCATTCGTTTTTTCTAACGAGCGAGAAATCTTCAGGAAAAGAGGAACAACCTATCTCCCCATCTACTATTGTATGTTTCTATATAATGAGTATCGTGAAGAACCTGTGATACTGCCTGAATTGGAAGTTATCTGATTATATGTGGATTCATGGACGAGAAAGCACTTTTAGATTGAAAAGAAGCAAATGAAGAAGTGTGTTCCAAGTTCAGGCAAAACTAGGAATCACAACTTCTGCAACCTTATCATCAGCCTTGGTCACACCCGCCTCATCAACGAGCTCTTCACCAAGGGGAAGGTGGTTGACAACCGTTACCTCTTCTTCTAAGAGACCAGTCTGAGCGACCCACAACCCTGTCGCTCCCCAATGCACAGAGGTACGCGCACACGCGCGTACCTCTTTTATTTAATAATGGACGGGCTCCATCGACACATACATCAACGAAGCTTGGTACCGTGAGTTACTGGTCATCACGTTGACACTTAAGAAATAAAGCACACAGAAAAGAATCTTTGGTTGGGTAGGTACACGATCTTATTTCGACAAACAACCGAATAATTTCGCCATAAATCGCCGAATAAAACTTTGCCAAATAGCCAAGCGTATTTAAGCCAAATAGCCAAACGCTATTAAGCCAAATAACCAAACAAAAATATGCCAAATAACCAGGAAAGATAGACACAACAAAATGAAGAAGCCATCATTTTAGATGCTTTAAACTGCTGTCGGACAATATGCGTACATGCGAACAGACGGTGTAATGGTTGTTCCTATCGGCTGTTTGAAGGACTAACAGCAAGTCTGATAAAGTGTGTTTTCACAACTTTTTTTCACCACAACAAAATAGTTTTTAGCCGAAAAAGCATTGAAATTGAAACAAAATTAGTATCTTTGTAGCAGAATCGGGATTATATTGTTTGTTGAATTGCACCAAAAACTCCAAGAATTAAAGATAAAGATTAAGCAGGTTTAAATATGTTTGATTTGTATTTTTGCTCTGACGTCCTGAATATCTGTAAATTATTATTAAATCATAAAAACAATAGATACGAATAAGAACAATACTATATGGAAAAACTAAAGATGCAGACCACGAATGTGGTGGATGAGAATATAAGACGGATTGGGGAGATGTTCCCGAATTGCCTGACGGAACGGCTGGATGAGAATGGGAAGCCGGAAGTTGCAATTGACTTTGACCAACTGCGTCAGGAGTTGTCGAAGAACATTGTGGAGGGGCCGGAAGAACGCTATCAGTTCACTTGGCCCGACAAGCGTAATGCCATTCGTTTGGCCAACGCTCCTACTACGGACACCCTGCGCCCTTGTCGTGAGGAAAGCGTGGACTTCGACAACACGCAGAACCTCTACATCGAGGGCGACAACCTGCAAGTGCTGAAGTTGCTGCGCGAGAATTATCTGGGAAAGGTGAAGATGATATATATTGACCCTCCTTATAATACGGGCAATGATTTTGTCTATAACGATGACTTTGCGCAGACAGCTGGCGAGTACGTTCACAACAGCGGACAGGAGGACGAAGAAGGTAATCGCCTTGTAGCTAACACAGAGAGCAACGGTCGTTTCCATACAGACTGGCTCAATATGATTTACCCACGTCTGAAGGTGGCAAGAGATTTATTGGGAAAAGATGGTGTCATTTTTATCTCCATAGACAACAATGAAATTGAAAATGCTAAGAAACTATGTGACGAGGTTTTTTCAGAGAAAAATTGTATAGGCATTATAGCTGATGTAAATAATCCCAAGGGGCGTTCGGATGACAAATATGTTGCTACTGCTCATGAGTACATTTTGGCGTATGCAAAAGATGCTGAATATGTGATGTGGTATGGCTTTGAACCATCGGACGAGAATATCATAAAAAGGTATAATAAGATTGACCAAAATGGTAAAAAATATAGAGAAATCGATTTAAGGAAAACTGGGGAGAATGATTTAAGAGAGGATCGTCCAAACCTTTTTTACTACTTTTATTACAATCAAGAAACCGGAGATTTCTATCCATCACGAGGTAATCAAGGGAGAGATGGGTATATAGTAATACGTCCATTAAGGGAAGATGGCAAAGAGGGAAATTGGCGATGGGGACTCGAAACAACAAGTTCTCAGATTACACAGTTGATACCCAAATTCATGCCTTCTAGAAAAGTATGGGGTGTAATGCAAAAAGACTATTTAGAGGGACGTTCTTTAATAAAACCTACAAGTGCTTGGACCTTTAAGGATGTTAATAGTGAAAGGGGAACTGAAGATTTTATCAATCTCGGATTTGATAAAAGGATATTCCCCAAGCCAAAACCTGTTGGTACTATAATGCGATGTGCCATTTTATCATCGAAAAATGAAAACGACGTTATCCTTGACTTCTTCTCTGGTTCAGCTACTACGGCTCATGCCGTGATACAGCTCAATGCAGAAGACGGAGGCAATCGTAAGTTTATCATGGTACAACTACCTGAAACTACGGACGAGAAAAGCGAAGCCTATAAAGCTGGCTTCAAGAATATCTGCGAAATTGGCAAAGAGCGTATTCGTCGTGCGGGTAAAAAAATCCTTGAGGAACAGAAGGCGAAGCAAGGCGATTTGTTTAGTGGTGAGCAAAAGCTGCTTGATGTAGGCTTCCGTGTATTGAAACTCGACTCGTCGAATATGCGGGATGTCTATTACACTCCATCAGAATTCAATGAGAAGAGTCTTTTTGAAGATAACATTAAGCCTGATCGTTTGGAAAATGATGGTGAAGATCTTCTTTTCCAGTCGATGATAGAATTGGGCATAGAACTTTCTGCTAAAATAGAGAAGCGTGAGATTGCAGGTAAGACCGTTTGGAATGTCAGCAATGGCTACTTGCTGGCTTGCTTCGATACCGATGTCAACGAAACCACCATCACCGAGATTGCCCGCCAGCATCCCTACTACTTCGTGATGCGCGATAGCAGTCTCGCTACCGACAACGTAGCCGACAACTTCGAGCAGATCTGGGAAGAATACAGCAAAGACACAGTAAGAAGAATATTGTAATATGATATTAAAAAAAGACTTGTTGCAAATAGTTTCTGAATCTAACAATTATGACGAACGTCTTAAAATTGTTAGAAAATATATTATTCATGGTATTCCGTACGTATTTCAAGATAGAGAAAACGATTACTATGAATTTAGAGATTGTATTGCTAAAAATTTTCAGATTAATTTCCATGAGGTTCTGATTTTAGGTTCTGCAAAATTGGGTTATAGTTATTATAAAGATACTGTTTTTTCTGCAGAATCTGATATAGATGTCGCTCTTGTTAATGAAAGATTATTTGAGTGGTATTATAATAATATATGCAATTATCAATACGAAATAGATAAGGGCAATATTACTATGACACAAAAAGAAAATAATCAATATAACACTTTCCTACAGTATTTGATAAAAGGCTGGATGCGTCCAGATATGTTACCACCAAAGTTGCAGATATTATCAATGAAGCAAGATTGGTTTGACTTTTTTAAATCGATATCATATAATAAGAGTCCTGTAGGAAATTACAAAGTGGCAGGAGGCTTGTTTAAAAATTATCACTATATGGAAAAATATTATGCAGAATCATTATTAAGAATAAAAACTAATTAGAAAGAATATGGCAACACAGATTTTTACAAGTACAGGTTCGGTAAGTATATCATCTCTCATTAATGATATTAGGCAAGGTAGGCTCATTTTGCAACCAGAATTTCAAAGAAATCTTGTTTGGAATGAGAAGCACAAAGAGTCATTTATTGATACGATATTGAAAGGTTATCCTTTCCCAGAAATATATATTGCGCAATCTGGTGTGGATTTGGAAACATTACAAACGCAGCAAGTTGTTGTTGACGGTCAGCAACGCCTTTCAACAATTATGAAGTATGTTTCAGAAGAGTTAACTTATAAAACAATACCAAGATTTAAAGATTTGAGTGAACAAGATAAAATCGATTTTCTTGGATATGGCGTATCTGTAATCAATCTAGGCAATGCATCTTCGGAAACAATTAAGGAAATATTTCGTAGAATTAATCAGACTAAGTATAGTCTAAATCCTATAGAAATTCAGAATGCATTTTATGATGGTGAATTCATATCTACGGCGAAAGAGATTTTGAATCATTTTGATGCTAATGCATTACCGGTCTTTAGTGAGACTGATGTCACGAGAATGGTAGATTTAAATTACATTCTTTTGCTAATGGCTACATATGAAGAAGGTGGTTATTTCGGAGGAAATAATCAAACTGAAACCTATATTATAAACTATAATGATGAATATCCAAACAAGGATTCTATAATTCGTGTGTTTAGTCGGATGCTTCAACTGATTATGGATTTGCATTTACCTGATGATTCTATGTGGTTTAGGAAGTCGAATTTCTTTACTTTATTTTGTGAGATTGTTAAGCAAGAAAATGTTCCTGCTAATCTAAGAGACCGATTGCTTTCATTTGAAGAACGTGTAATGCATAATAAAGGTAATATAGATTCCAATTACGGTAAATACTATTCTGTTATGTACACTGGTACAAATAGTAGGACTGCGAGAATAGAACGTGGAGATTTGTTTAGGAGAGGTGTTATAGAAGGACAAGATTTGGATTAAAATGTCATGTATAAGGATTTACATTATCAGTCTGATTTATTTCTGAAAAATAGTGATGTGGATTTAGCAAGAACAGTAAGAAGAATCATATAAAAAGACATGAATATGAAGCCGAGACATACATTAGCAGTTTTAATGTTGCTTGTTTGCCTGTGCATTTTCGGGCAGCAGCCTAAAACTGTCCCCATACAAGGACAGCCTCAAAAAACATCTACCCAAGTTTCCACCAATCAGCATGAACTCATTTTGCAGTTGCAAGCAGAAAACGAAGCGATGCAAAAGCAACTGGAGAAAATGGAGAAAGATATTGAGTTATATCGTGGTGATGTACGAACTAAGGAAGCGAACATCAATGAAGTGTTGTCTCATTGGTTGACTATTATGGGAATCATGATGGCTGTTATAGGCATTGCTATTCCTCTGATTTTGAACTATAGGAATGAGAAAAGTATGGAGAAAATGTTGGAAGATGCAAAAAATAATACAAAGCAGGCTATTGATGAAATAAAAGAATTGAAACGACAAGTATCAGTAATACAAGAAAAGGTAAATAAAGACACGGTTGCGGCGGAGAAGGCAGCAAAAGAAGCTAAGGCAAGTCAGTTGCTTTCTCAGGCTTTGAATGAAAAAGATTCTTCAATAGCTATAGAACTATGTAATCAAGCAATTAAAATAAGGCCAGATTTTTGCGAAGCTTATAACTGCCGTGGTGCTTTGAAACATATAAACAATGATCGAGAAGGTGCCCTGGCTGACTACGATAAAGCAATAGCTTTGAAATCTGATTATCCAGATTCTTATAATAACCGCGGTCTTCTAAAAGCAACTTTAGGAGATTCGACAGGTGCCTTGGCTGATTACGATAAAGCAATTGCCCTGAAACCTGATTACTCATATGCTTATAACAATCGTGGTCTTTTGAAATCTAATTCGAGAGACTTGGCAGGTGCCTTAGCTGATTACGACAAAGCAATAGTCTTAAAGCCTGATTATGCGGAGGCCTATTTCAATCGCGGAAATCTGAAATACATTTTGGATAATTTGACAGATGCCTTGGCAGACTATGACAAGGCCTTGGCCCTGAAACCCGACTACACAGATGTATACATTAATCGAGGTAACTTAAAGTATCGTTTAAAAGACTTAATTGGTGCTTTGTCTGACTATGACAAAGCGATAGCTTTGAAGCCCGATTGCGCAGAAGCATATAACAATCGCGGCGTTTTGAAATTTAATTTGAATGACCGAACCGAGGCTTTGGTAAACTACGACAAGGCAATATCTTTGAAGTCGGATTATTTAGATGCATATAATAATCGTGCTCAATGTTATAGGACACTTGCAGATATTGAGCAAGATGAGTCTAAAAGAACGGATTTGATAGCAAAGGCCGAGGCTGATGAGAAGAAAGCGGAATCGTTGAATATGAACAATCAGGCATGAAGTTTAAATTTAAGATACAACAATATCAGACGGAGGCGGTGGAGCAGACGGTGAATGTGTTTGCCGGACAGCCGTCGAAGACGAATGCGCAGTACCGTCGTGACCTTGGCAAACGTAAGGGGCAGATTACGTTTGAAGAGGAATATGTGGGTTACCGCAATAGCGACGTGGAACTGCAAGGACATCAACTGCTTGCCAATATCCAACAGCAACAGGCCATTGGTAACATCCCAAAATCCACGAAACTCAGTCTGCCAGATGGCTTGGGGGCTTGTTCCTTAGATATTGAGATGGAGACGGGAACAGGTAAGACCTACGTCTATATCAAAACGATGTTCGAACTGAACAAACGCTATGGTTGGAGTAAGTTCATCGTGGTGGTGCCAAGCATCGCTATCCGCGAGGGGGTATATAAGAGTTTCACGATGCTGGAGGAACACTTCATGGAGCAGTACGGACGTAAGGCCCGCTACTTTATATATAATAGCCAGAACCTGACGCAGATAGATGGCTTCAGTAGTGATGCCAGCATCAATGTGATGATTATCAATGTGCAGGCATTCAATACCTCGTTCAAGGAAGGTGCTGCCAATAAGGAGAGCCGTATCATCTATGGTTCATCCGACAAATGCGTAGTTATTGTGATGTAACGACAGAATCTTGAGTTCGAAGAACTTTTCATCTCTATATCCGTATGCTTGTCGCTTCATTGTTTTGATTTTATTGTTTATGCCTTCGATTTTTCCTGTAGA
>JAFXXQ010000048.1 GCA_017542145.1 Bacteroidaceae bacterium
CGGCATGAAGAAGGAGGTCGAGGAGCAGATTGCAGAGATGATGAAGCCGTTCCCCGACGAAAAATACTATATAACGTACGCAGAAGAGTACTTCAGCCGTTTTATCCAAAGCGAACAGAACCTGAGCCATCTGCTGACGCTGGTCACGGCGGTCTGCATCCTGATAGCCGTCTTCGGCGTCTATAGCATCATCACGCTGGCCTGCCGCCAGCGGCGCAAGGAGATTGCCATCCGCAAGGTGCACGGGGCGAAGCTGAAGGACATCCTCGGCATGTTCGTCCGCGAGTACGGCATCATCCTCGCCGTCAGCTCGTTCGTGGCCTTCATTGTGGGCTACCTCATCATGCACGGCTGGCTGGAGCAGTACCTGAAGCGCATCACCATCGGTCCGCTGTTCTACATCGGCATCTTCGTCGCCACCGCCCTGCTCATCGCCCTCTGCGTAGGCAGCCGCGTCTGGCGCACAGCCCGCGAAAACCCCGCCGACGTCGTCAAGAGCGAATGAGAAAAAAGTGGAAAATTTTGCTGTAAAGAAAAAAATGTCTATCTTCGCACCGTCAAACCTATAAGATTGAAGATTATGCTGAAACGAATTGCCGCTATACTTGTTTTCTTGATGACTGTGCGTGGCATGTATGCCTTAAGCGAGGGTTGCCAATATCGGATTTCGCTTGGCGGTAGAGCCTTGTTCGTCGAGAACGGCAGTCTTGCCGATGGCTCGAACGTGCTGCTTTGGCCCGACACGAAGGTTGCCGCACAGCGCTGGATGCTGGAGGTTTCCGATGAAGGATGCTCCATCCTCAACGCCCATTCCGGCAAGTACCTCGCTCCCTATGGCGTCCGCAAGGCGGGTACGCGCGTCTCGCAACGAAGCGCCTCGTCCTCGCAACGGCAATGGATGCTCTCTCCCGTCGAAGGGGAGAAGGATATTTATACGCTCGGCATGTACACTACCGCGTACGGCATGGTGCTGGTGAGCGCTACCGGCACGGAGCAGGGTGCGAGACTGGAACTGGTGGATGAGGCTGGCGCCGATCCTTCGCTCACACATTGGAAGGTGGAGGAAATGAATGACGTCGAGACGGCATTCAGCGAGCAGATGAGGGATGACATCGTGGACGGCTTTATGAAGCAGTATTACCACAACGCCAGCACGGGACATGTCCTTGGGGGTGGCGGATGGTGGGGCGATGCCGAGATGTTCGAGACACTCCTTGATGCCTTCGAGACTACCGGTGACACCAAGTACAAGACCTATTTCGATGAACTCTATAAGAACTTCGTCTCGCGCAACGGCACGGACTGGAGCGGCAATTCCTATAACGACGATATCACCTGGATGGTCTTGGCCTGCATCAGGGCTTACCGTTTCTTCGGCACCGGCAACTATCGTGCCTATGCCAAATCGAATTTCGACAAGATGTACAAGCGCGCCCAATGTTATCCGGCAGGAATGCTCCGCTGGTGCGAGGGCAAGGATGGCACGAATTCCTGCATCAACGGCCCTGCCATCGTAGCTGCCTGCTACCTCTTTGAGGCGCTGGGCGACTCCTCGTATCTCGAAAAGGCCAAGGCTACCTATGCCGGGCAGCGTAAGTACCTCTTTGTCCCCTCCTCAGGGCGTGTCTATGATAGCGGGGTGTGGTCGGGCAATACCTTCCGAGTCAGCAACGAGTGGAGCTCTACCTACAATCAGGGCACGATGCTTGGTGCTGCAATAAAACTGTGGCGTTTGACGGGCGATGGACAGTATCTGAAAGATGCACGCAACGTCTATCAATGGAGCTTCCAAAACCTGACGGACAAATCGACGCGCGTTATCAATGTCTGTCAGACAGTTAACGGCGACCTTTGCGGTTTCAAGGGCATCTTCATGCGCTATGCTCGGCTTTTTGCGGAGGAGGATGACCGTCCCGATGTGCTCGAATGGATTGCCAATAATGCCTTCTTCGCTTATCAGAACCGTAATTCAAAAGGGGTGATATGGTCAAAATGGCTGACGAAGACGGCCGAGAATCTTCGTGATGGCGACAAGAATATCACCAACGATGCCTTTGGCGCTTCCACAGCAGTATCGGCAGCGGCTAACGCGCACGTGGGTACCTTATATTATAAGGATGCCTTCAGCCCTATTGGCGTGAAGGATTTCAACGACATACGCTATATGCAGCTGACAACCGACGCTACGGAGACCGACGACTTCGTAACGACGTATGCCACGAAGGAGGATGCTTATGTCTGTTTCAAGAATGTCCAGTTTGCCGAGCGCGAGGCTACGCTCGTGGCTTTCCGGGCTAACGCGGCAAATACCATGTCTCGTGTGGCTGTCTATTTGGATGGCCTAGCTCCGGAGTGTAAAGTGGCGGAAAGCGATGTGTTGCCTGAAGGATGGAATACGACTACACTACCCATCCCGCCTACGACGGGCACGCATACCGTATATTGGTTGGTGCAGAAGTCGGGAAAGGTTGCCTTTCATGCCATCTGGTTTGGCGATGCCACAGCGGCTCGCCCCTTGGAATCCGCAAATGCCGCGCCTCAGGCTTCTTCTTACTATGATTTGGACGGACATCGGTTGTCTGAACTCCGTAGTGGCATTGTCGTTATGGACGGGCGCAAAATCTTGGTCAGATAGTTCACGGCGGAAGTGTGCCTTTTTGCATCTGATAGTTCCTTTCCTGGTCTCGGAAAGGGGCTTTTTACCCCCAAAATCCACTTTTTTCTCTTCTTTTTGAAAAAAAATGCTAAATTGTTTGGTGGGTAAGAAAACTTGCCGTACCTTTGTACCCGCTTTTCGGAGGAAGAGCAGAGGAACCCCCTCATAAACGAGGGCTATTTTTTTCTGCGCTTCTCAAAAAAGCGCTTGATCTTTGAAAGAGATTTCCATACAGACGAAGTAGTACGAGAGCGGCCCCCGCGTTGTCAGAGACGTCCGGGGGTCGGGTAGAGAGAGAAGAGAGAACGAACCGTCAATTAATTGTTCCTTTTTACAAGGAAGAAGGATAGAGCACGTCCGTGTCGGAGCAGAACGAATTATTATTATTTATATAACGATGAAGAGTTTGATCCTGGCTCAGGATGAACGCTAGCTACAGGCTTAACACATGCAAGTCGAGGGGCATCAGGCTGCAGCAATGCAGTGCTGGCGACCGGCGCACGGGTGAGTAACGCGTATCCGACCTGGCCTTCACTCCGGGACAGCCCTCCGAAAGGGGGATTAATCCGGGATGTGTGGAGAAGCCGCATGGATTTTCCATGAAAGATTCATCGGTGAAGGATGGGGATGCGTCCCATTAGGCAGTCGGCGGGGTAACGGCCCACCGAGCCCGCGATGGGTAGGGGTACTGAGAGGTAGGTCCCCCACACTGGAACTGAGACACGGTCCAGACTCCTA
>JAFXXQ010000021.1 GCA_017542145.1 Bacteroidaceae bacterium
ATCGGAGCATTGGTAAAGGAGTTCTCCCACATAGTAAACGTTTTCGGCTCGTTTGGCAATCTCTTTTCTGGAGACGAGGAGCGGCTTCAGCTGCGCAAGGTTCTCGCATGTCAGCTCCCAATCGTCGTTCTCGGAAAAGGCACTCCGCCCATGTGTGAGACCAAACTCGTCCTCGAAGAACTCTTGTTCTTTTTCTTCCTTTCCGCAGGACGTTAACAGCAGCCCCATACAGAGAACTGCTAAGCATAGTTGAATTGTCTTTTTCATCGTCTTATTGTTTTATAGGTTCATTGTTTTTCATTATTCATCGAACAATTCAAAGCCCCAAACCATGCTTCGGGACTGGTTGAAATTCCTACCATCGGGTATCTGTTCGGGTGGATTTGCATTCCGGCCACTTTGAATGGAGGGATTTAATCCCTCACCATTAGCTCTGTCCTTTAGCTGGGGATTGCAAATCCCCTTCTCTGCGCAGTCGGATTGCAAATCAGCCTGAACAGGAAATAGAACGTTTTTTCATAGCGCAAACATTTTAAGGTTTAACGCTGCAAAGATAACGCCAACGTAAGTTACGTTAGCGTTTCAAATTCGTTTCAACATGAAAAAAGTTGGTTTGAAACGTTTTTGCAACATTTCAAGCCCTTTGTTTTCAGTTCGTTTACCCTCTTTTCAGAAAGTGGAAGAAAAAATGATTTGGTATAAGTCTTGAGGAAGTTTTTCTTTTAAACGGTGCTTTTGCACGCGAACCGTGCTGTCGGAGAAGCCTAAAATCTCTTCTGTTTCCTCTGTCTTGAAGCCGAGGATGTAGCAAGCAGAGACCATCTTTTCCGTTTGATTCACCTTTTTTCCTTCCGTTTGAAGTATCTCATAGAAATCGGTAAAGCAGACATTCAGGTCGTGACGGATGGCGACACGTTCTTCTTTCCGAAGGGAATGTTCGCTGCCGTGCAAATACTTTTGTACAAGCTGCCACGACAAGCCTTTCCGGAACTGGTTGACACAAATGCGAATACGGCTCTCGTAATCTGTCGGGGAAATGGTCTCCAGCTCGTTGATGTGTTGAAGAGCCTCCTGATAGGCGGTTTTCAGTCTGTCGGCTTCCTCCCTTGCTTTGGCCAGTTCGGTTTTCTGCCTTTCCTCTTGCATCTGGGCTTTCTTCAACTGATCGCTGATTTGAATGTACTGCTGTTTTTTTCGGTTGGCAAGATTCAACGACCAGACGAAAACGCCTAAGACGGCAATGATAAACGCTAGTCCGATAAGGCTCATAGTCCAGATCAAACGACGATGGCTTTCTTCTAATCGCTGTTGCTCCATCTCCACACGATGATCATTCATCACCTGACGGATGGCTTGCTGGTTGCTGATTGCGTAGAGCGAATCAATGTAGTGGTCGTGTAACTGGATATAGGCTTGAATGGAATCAGTTTTTCCAACACGAGATGCAAGCGAGGCTTTCTGTAAATAGACATAAGCGAATGTGGCTATTTCAGGGCGACAAGAAAGGGAACGGTTATAAAAATGCCAAGCAGAATCAAACTGTCCTTGCGCTTGGAAGATATCACCCTTCATGCTGTAACTTCCAGGAAGTCTTTTTTTGTTTGACGTATGGAAAATTTTATAATCCAAATACTCTTGAGCCTTTTCATATCGATGATACTGATAGGCCTCCACCTTAGCCAGTTCAAAATAGGTGTCTTCGATTATTTGATTACTCGCAAAAGAATTTGCAAGTATATTATCAAGATATGTTTTTGCTGTACAGTAATCTTCACTATATAAATGGCATTCTGCAATTTTTAAGTCAAGGAAAGCAACCGATGTACTATCTGAAAGACGAACAAGGTTTTGTTTGGCACATAGGAATTCTTTAATTGCTTCTTTTTTCATGGAACGGTTCATGTAGTGCAATCCCAGATTCGTCTCGGTTAAGGCGTAATAGCGTATAAGGGTGTCGGGAAAGAGACTTTTTGCCTTAAGGAAAGCATCTGTGCCGTTAACATCGTCACCCATATCCTTATAGACGCAGCCCAGCGTGTACCAAGCCATGGCGGCGTGATAGTCGGGACGGCGCGGCGTACCATAATAGTCCGTAGCGATGCGGGCGAGGGAGTCGGTAGTGAGGGGAACGTCACACTTATAGTCAGTCTGCACCTTCAGCCAAGCCCAGTCGGCAACGTCTTTGGATGGTAGATTAAAAATTGAAGACTGAAGATTGAGGCTGTCCAGCACGTCGCGGGCGGCGTGGGGGTCGGTCTCCATGAGAGCCTCGGCACGGAGCAGGGCGTCGTGGACGCCTGCATCGCGGCACGACGAGAGACCCGCTGCCAACAGCAGCAGAACAAGGATGGGAAAACATCGACGCAGACTTTTCATATATCGTAGATTTCTGCTGCGAAGATACAACACACCAGGCAAAAATGCAAGAATAAAGACGATTTTTCTTGTCCACGCCATGGGGATGGGGTCTTTTTCTTCAGAGTCACGCATAGGATGCCAGCAAAAGTCAGAAGATAAAAAGAGAAAAACGCAGTCCGTTTTCGGTCAAAACGCAGTGCTTTCGCGCGCGGACGCACTGCGTCCACGCACAGACGTAGTGCGTCCGCAAGTAAACGCAGTGCAAATAGGCAGGAAAAGGACGTCCAGCATGCACTTACCCTGCACCTGGTGTGCACTTAGCGTGCACTTGCAGGACACCAAATTAGCACATTAAAATTTGATATTCAACAAACTATAAGAAAAAAGACAACATTTTTCAGGAGTTGGGGCTTTCCCACGGGCGCGCGAGAGACTTTGTCCGAAATGCTCGTCTGGTCGGGCGAGACGGTAATCCTACAGGTCATTAAGCAAATCCTCTGCCGGAATTCCCTCGATTTCACCATCCTTTATCTGACTCAGTTGACCTAAAGCGTGGTCAACCTTGTCGAGCGCCTGTTCCTTAGGAGTAGCAGACGGACGGGTGCTGGCAATGCGGTCGAGCAATGCTCGCGGGTCTCAGCCTGCCAGCCAAACCTGCAGACAAGCTCGCAAAAAAGCGGCCAGTCCTCGGCCGGCACATTTACAAAGACGCCCTTCATTTGTACCTTTTTTGCTCTTGTTGCCATAGTCGTTGTTTTGTTGTTTACACCGCAAAGGTATAATGTTGTATCTGAAAGCGAAAAGAATGCGAAAAAAACTTTTTTACTGGATTCTTCTATTATACTTTGATACTCCGCGCGCGTACGCGAGAAAAATGAAACGATGCAAAAAACGATTGTTTTTTGAGAGCAAAAGACTATTTATCAGCAGAAAGAGGTCGAAAAAGGTATCCTCAAAGTGTACTCTAAGTGCACACTAAGTGCAGGGTTAATGTCGTTTTGTGCCTGTTTCAAGTAGGCTTCGCCTCAGAAAAGCTCAAATAAATTTGACTATCGTCTAATTTTGTCGCGACTCAACAAAGAAAAAACAAGTTTTTTTGTTTTCGCTGCTCCAAAATTTGGCTTTTCGATCGGCTCACACCACCTTTAATCCCCCTGCGGGGGCTTTTAGATAATGGATAATTGAGGGCTTCGCCTCTCACCTTGACCTTCGGCCTAAAATGCTCTCGCTCGGCAAAAAGAAAAAATTTTTTCGTTTGCTCTCGCTTAATCGCATTTTTGTCACTATCTTTGTCGCCGATTTCGTGTGGGCTCTATAGTTCAATGGATAGAACGGAGGTTTCCTAAACCTTTGATCCGGGTTCGATTCCCGGTGGAGCTACATAGGATAGTTCATAGTTCACAGTTTAATTAAGACTTGTTCCCGTTGGCTGACGAATCCTTTCACTTCCTGACGCCCTATCGCTACTGCCCTCTCTGTGGCAGCGGGCGGTTTGACGTGAGCAGCGAGCGCTCGCGCCGCTGTACCGACTGCGGTTTCGAGCTGTTCCAGAACGCCTCGGCTGCCGTGGCGGCATTCATCGTCAACGACAAGGGTGAACTGCTGGTCTGCCGGCGGGCAAAAGAGCCCGCACGGGGCACACTGGACCTCCCCGGGGGATTCGTCGACCCTGACGAGACTCTTGAGCAGGCTCTCCAGCGCGAACTGACGGAGGAGCTGGGCTGTGCGCCAGCTACCGTCAGCTACCTCTTCTCCCTCCCCAACCGCTATGCGTGGGGCGACGTCGTGGTGCCTACGACCGATTGTTTCTTCCGCTGCACGCTGCACAAGGAGGCTTCTCCCAAGGCGCACGATGACGTGGAGGCCATCCGATGGATGCCGCTGAGCGACGTACACCCTGCCGACTTCGGCCTCCGCTCCATAGCACGGGCGGTGGAGAGATTCTTAAGAACAATTGATAATTGATAATTCATAGAATTGATAATTCATAATAAAAAACAATGAAAAAAACTCTTATGCGTTTTGCGCTGCTGCTGGCTGGTGTGCTGGCCGTAGCTTCGTGTGGGAAAAAATATTCCTACGAAACTGTAGCGGGCGACCCGATGAATGCCCGCATCTACACCCTCGACAATGGCCTAAAGGTCTATCTGACCGTCAATAAAGATGCCCCCCGCATCCAGGCTCACATCCCCGTGCGCGTGGGCGGCAAGAACGACCCTGCCGAGACCACCGGCCTGAGCCACTACCTGGAGCACCTGATGTTCAAGGGCACCACCCACTTCGGCACCCAGAATTACGAGGCTGAGCGCCCCATGCTCGACCAGATTACCGACCTCTATGAGGTCTATCGCAAGACCACCGACCCTGACCGCCGTCGCGCCATCTATCATCAGATCGACAGCATCAGCTACGAGGCCAGCAAGATTGCCATCCCCAACGAGTACGACAAGCTGATGGCTGCCATCGGTGCCGAGGGAACGAACGCCTACACCTCGTACGACGTCACCTGCTACACCGAGGACATCCCCTCGAACCAGATTGAGAACTGGGCGAAGGTGCAGAGCGACCGCTTCAAGAACATGGTCATCCGCGGCTTCCATACCGAGCTCGAGGCCGTCTATGAGGAGAAAAACATCAGCATGGCCGACGACCAGGAGAAGGTCATCGACAGCCTTTTCGCCGGACTATTCCACAACCATCCCTACGGCAAGCAGAGCATCATCGGCACACAGGATCACCTGAAGAACCCCAGCATCGTCAACATCAAGAACCACTTCAGCAACTGGTACGTGCCCAACAACATCGCCATCTGCATGAGCGGCGACTTCGACCCCGACAAGACCATCCGCATCATCGACCGTTACTTCGGCGACATGCAGCCCAACGAGCACATCGTCCGTCCCACTTTCGCGCCGGAGAAGGAGATCACCTCGCCCGTCGTCAAGACCGTCGTGGGCCAGCAGGCTGAGAACCTCTGGCTGGGCTGGCGCATGCCCGGCGGAGGCGACAAGGACGCCCCGATGGTGGAGCTGCTGGGCGAGCTGCTCTACAACGGCCAGGCCGGACTCATCGACCTCGACCTCATGCAGGAACAGAAGGTGCTTGCCGCCCAATGCTTCCCCTACACCCTCAGCGACTATACAGCCTTCATGATGATTGCCTATCCCAAGGAGGGGCAGACGCTCGACGAGGCTCGCGACCTGCTGCTGGGCGAGGTGGAGAAGCTGCGCAAGGGCGACTTCGACGAGAAGCTGCTCCACGCCATCGCCGCCAACAAGAAACTGGAGCAGCAGCGCGGCCTCGAGCAGAACCGCAGCCGCGTCAGCCAGCTCGTCGATGCCTTCGTCAACGGCCAAGAGTGGAGCGACGTCGTCAGCTACTACGACCGTATGGCCGCCTATACGAAACAGGACGTCATGGCCTTCGCCAACCGCTACCTGAAGCCCAACGCCTACACCCTCATCTATAAGCTGCAAGGCGTCGACACCGACCGCAAGACCATCGAGAAGCCCGCCATCACCCCCATCTTCACCAACCGCGACACCGTCAGCGCCTTCCTGGCCGAGGTACAGAACACCACCGTTGCCCCCATCGAGCCCGTCTATGTCGATTTCGCCAAAGAGCTGACACACGGCAAGGTCGAAGGCATGGAAACGCTCTATAAGAAGAACGAAGTGAACGACATCTTCAACGTGCAGTACGTCTGGGAATTCGGCAACTATGCCGACCCGCTGCTGGTTACCGCTGCCGGCTATGCCGACTACCTCGGCACCTCCGACATGACAGCTGCCGAGCTGAAGCAGGCACTCTACAACATCGCTTGCAGCATGTCGTTCCGCGTGGCTGACCGCCGCACCACCCTCTCCATCAGCGGTCTGCAGGAGTACATGCCTCAGGCTCTGGCACTCGTCGAGCGCTTCGTGGCCGACATGCAGCCTGACGAGACCGTGCTGGGTGCCTACAAGGCCGACATGATCCGCAGCCGCATGGTCAACAAGACCAACCAGCGCGCTAACTTCACCGCCCTGCGCCAGTACGTCCTCTACGGCCCGGGCAGCCCCGCCACGCGCTCGCTCTCCAACGAGGAGGTGATGGCGCTCGATGGCAGCCAGCTCACCGACCACCTGCGCGCCCTTGCCGGCATGAAGCATCGCGTCATCTACTACGGCCCTGCCACCGCCGACGAGGCCTTCAAGCAAATCGCCGCGTGCCACCACGCCGGCACGGCCAACGTCCCCGCGAACGAGCCCGCACCCCTGCAGAAGACCGATGAAAACGTGGTTTACATCGCTCCCTTCGTGGCCAACAACACTTATCTCTATGGCATCACCAACATGGGCGCGCCCTTCGACCTCGCCAAGCACCCCACCGTCGAGCTCTTCAACGAATACTTCGGCAGCGGCATGAACGGCATCGTCTTCCAGGAGATGCGCGAAGCCCGCGGCCTGGCCTACAGCGCCTCGGCCTACGACTCCGAGCCCTCCGTAGCCGACGAGACCGAGTTCTTCGGCCGCTACATCATCACTCAGAACGACAAGATGATCGACGCCCTCACCCACTTCGAGGAGATTACGGACAACATGCCTGCCTCTGAAGCCGCCTTCGCCATTGCCAAAGAGGGCCTCATCGCCCAGCTGCGCACCCAGCGCTACACAGGCCAGAACGTCCTCCGCTACTGGCAGAGCCTGCAGGATCGCGGTCTCGACACCGACATCCGTCGCGACGTCTTCAACAAGGTGCAGGACATGACGCTTGCCGACGTCACCCGCTACCAGCAGCAGAACATCAAGGGCCGCACCTACCACACCTGCGTACTGGGCGACGAGAGCCAGCTCGACATGGACGCCCTCGCCCGCTGGGGCCGCATCGTCCGCCTCACCACCGAGGAGATATTCGGCTATTAAGTGAAGCCCAATCCGTATTTCAAAGAACGATTCGTTAGCGATTTAATAACAGCTTCTGCTCCCCCCCTGTAGAGACGCGGCCTGCCGCGTCTCTTTTTTCCGCCTTAATACCCCTTCTATTCTCCACGTGTTTCAGCAAAATCCCAACAGGAAACGAATTATTTCACTTCTGCTTTCATTTTACGCGAAAACAGCGTATCTTTGCAGCAGAGACCAAGAAAATGGACATACAGCACAATTTCATAGAACAAGGGCAGGGAGAGGCGCTTATCCTGCTTCACGGGAATGGGGAGGACTGCACCTATTTCGAAGGACAGACTGGCGAGTTTGCCCGATTTTTTCATGTCTATGCCATCGACACGCGGGGACATGGCAAGACGCCACGAGGCGAAAAGCCTTTCACTATACGGCAATTTGCCGACGACCTGCTGACGTTCATGGATGCCCATCGTATTGAAAGGGCGCACCTGCTGGGTTTTTCCGACGGTGGAAACATTGCCATGATTTTTGCGCTACGCTACCCCGAACGCGTAAACCGGCTGATACTGAATGGGGCTAACCTGAATGCAAAGGGGGTGAAACGTTCCATACAAATCCCCATCGAGATAGGGTACAGGACGGCGAAACTGTTTGCCCGTAAGAGCGAAGAAGCCAAACGGCATGCGGAGATGCTGGGTCTGATGGTCAACGACCCCAATGTACGACCTGAAGAACTGGCTAGCCTACGGGCGAAGACCCTTGTCATTGCCGGCACGAACGACATGATCAGGAAGACGCACACACGGCTGATTGCCCGCAGCATCACGGATGCCCAACTGGTGTTCATCAAGGGGGATCACTTCATAGCGAACAAGCGTCCGTCTGAGTTCAACCAGGCTGTGCTGGCTTTCCTGAGAGATGACTGAATCGGAAATCTACAGGAGCCTCGGCATGCTGACGAAGCACAAAGAGCGATGGGAGGAGAGCCTGCCCTACGTTGCATCGCTCCTCATATCAGATTCGGTGAAAATCAAGGCAAAAGCACTTTGGCTGCTGGGCGAGATGGGGCTTGCCTTGCCGCCCGCCATCAAGGGTTGTATCGCAGCTGTTGCCGCCTTCTTCGACAGCTCCGAACCGCTTCTTCGTGAGCGCGCCCTGAATGCCCTCGGCAGAATCGGGCGAGGATGCTACGAAACCATCGAGCCGTATTGGGCAGACCTGTTCCGCTTCGCCCATGACGAAGAGGCGGGCGTAAGGCTAGCATTCATCTGGGCATCGGAAAACATCGCCACCATAACGCCCGACCCCTACAAAGACCACATGCCGATATTCGCAGAACTCCTTCACGACGACGATGACCGTGTGCGGATGGAAGCCCCCGAGATATTCCGCGTACTGGGCAAGCGCAGGCCCGATTTCGTCAGCCCCTACCTCCAACTACTGCGTGACATTGCTGAAACCGACTCCAACCGCGTGGTCAGGATTCATTGCCTGGGAGCCATCCGTGCAGCAGGCCAAACTGTTTCTTAGGAAACCCTGGCCATGTGCAGTTCACCCGCTTGCAGGAAATCTTACGGAATCTGTCGTGTGGAGTATGGGTCTATTCAAAGATTCCATCCCAAAGCGCCCTGCTGCAGGTCCTGCATCTTCTTGTAGAAGCCTCCTGAGGCAGTAAGTGCGGATGGGGTTCCGCATTCATCCACTTTTCCATCCTTGAGCACGACTATCTTGTCTGCCCCAGCGACGGTACGCATGCGATGGGCGATGATGATGACCGTCTTGTCCTTGATCAGGCGTGAAAGAGATTCCTGAATGAAGGTCTCGTTCTCCACATCCAGAGATGCAGTAGCCTCGTCCAGCAAGATAACAGGTGCGTTTTTCAGGAAGGCACGAGCAATGGAGATGCGCTGCCTCTCGCCGCCAGAAAGTTCGCTGCCGTTCTCCCCAATCAGGCTGTTCCAACCATCGGGCAGCTTCTCCGCGAAGACATCGACATGCGCCAGCCTGGCAGCCGCGATGACTTCCTCGTCAGTGGCATCCTTGCGTCCGATGCGGATGTTCTCCAATACCGTGTTGTTGAAGAGCGTGACATCCTGGAAGACGATGGAATACAGACCCATAAGAGTCTCAGGATCAATCTTGGAGATGTCCATTCCGCCTACCGTGATGGTGCCAGAGGAGATGTCCCAGAAACGTGACGCCAAACGGGAAACGGTGGTCTTCCCTGAGCCTGACGGACCGATGAGCGCCGTCACCTCTCCCTGCCGTGCCGTGAAGGAAACACCGTCCAGAACGTTCTCTGAAGTGTCATAAGCAAAACGGACATCCTTGAATTCCACGTCATAGCCTTCGCCCGAAAGGTGTTCCGTTCCTCGCTGCTCCTCGTGGCAAAGGATTTCATCCATTCGCTCGCACTGGATGCCAAGCGAAACGGCTGCACCCAAGTTTATCAAGGAGCCTGACATGGGGTCGTACAGACGCGAAGCCACCAGAAGGAACATGAAGAAAGTGAGGACATCAAGGCTGCCTGCCGACAGCAGGTAGGCACCTGTCAATGCCACCGTTGCTATCCCTAACTTCAAGATCATCTGGCCGCTTACCACGAAGTAAGCGACACCCAATTCGGCTTGTACGGCCCGTTTCTCCACGAGATTAATGCGGGGCCATAAATCGTCAAGGTATTTCTTCTCTGCGTCATTCGCACGGATGTCCTGGAAGGCTTCAAGCCCTTCCTGGATATGGTCGGCCAAGTCCACCTTCGCCTGGACGCTCCGCCGGTTGTAACGGTTCTGGACCTTGGCCGAGAACAGAACGATAGCTATGGCGATGGGTATCACCCAGACGGCAGCGAGTGCCATCCTCCAATCGAAGAAGAAGAGGCTGATGCCGATGAGGGTGGTAGATATCATAGAGCCGATCAGTTCAGGCACCCAATGCGACGTTCCCGTCTCGATGGTGGCGGCATCGGCCATGATGGTGCTGGTGAGGTCCGCAAGGTCTTTCTTTCCGAAAAAGGACAAAGGCAGCCGACGCAGCTTCTCGGCAAGGGCGATACGGCGACGCCCGCTTTCCAGATAAACAGAGGTGAACTGCTTGTTGTACTTGACAAACTCCATGGCAGCTATGGCCAGCAGGCAGAAAACTATTTTCCAAACGTAACCCCATGAATTCAAGGGATTCCCTTCAATGAGGTCTTTTACCAGAAAGAACAGAAGTCCTACGGGAAGCATGAGGACGATGTCCATTCCTGCACAGGCCAGGCACGATTTTACGAGGTCGCGGGCACCCTGCTGCGTGAGGGCGTATTTATGACGAAGTGTACCGATGATGCTCATTTTATGTTCCATTTGACAGATTCCACATACTGATTCCACATGGCGGCGTATTTACCGTCCTTTGCGAGCAATTCCCTGTGCGTCCCCCGTTCCGTAATCCGGCCGTCTTCCAGCACGCAGATGCAGTCGGCGCCCGTCACAGAGGATAACCTGTGTGCCACCATCACAAGGGTCTTGCCGCTCAAAGCCATCTGGGAGAAGGCCTGCTGAACACGAGTCTCGTTGTCAGGATCGGCAAAAGCCGTTGCCTCGTCCAGGATGACGATGGGCGTATCCTTCAGCATGACGCGGGCAATGGCTACCCGCTGCTGCTCGCCGCCTGAGAGATAGGTTCCCTTGGAACCGATGACGGTATCGATACCCTGCGGGAGTTTAGCGAGAATGTCGTCACACTGGGCTTGGTGCAGGGCTTCCAGCGCCTCTTCACGCGTCGCATCGGGCCGGCCCAGCCGGACATTCTCCAGGATGCTGGTCTTCAGCAGACGGCTGTCCTGAAACACAAAGGATATCCGATCCATCAAATCTTTCTTACGGATATGACGGATATCCACCCCACCCAGGGTGATGGAGCCTTCAGAAACGTCGAAGAAACGGGCCATCAGGCTGGCCGTAGTGGTCTTTCCTCCGCCGGAAGGACCTACGAGGGCTATCTTCTGCCCTGGTTTGACATCCAGCGACAGGCCGTCTACCGCATTACGGGTGGCATCAGGGTAACGGAAACTGACATCCTTGAGTTCTATTTCATTCTCTTCCGGCAGTCGGGCGTCCTCAGGCTCTGCCAACGGGTCGATGGCGAACAGGCGGCCTGTCTTATCCAGCGCCTCGGCCACAATCATTTCGTTTTCGCTGGCGAACATGATACGGTTAAGCGTGACGGCAATAGCGGGCGTGACAATAATATAATAAAGGAGGTTAAGCAGGTATCCGCCATCGACATGCCCGCCTTTTGCCATCACCAGCGTCAGGGCGATAAGCACAGCGAAGGAGGCATTTACGAATGTGGTATAAAGCGTCATCGGCATCCGCAGGTCTAATGTATAGGCTATCACCCATTTCTGGTATTGGTCAATGGAATCCTTGAAGCGCTTGAAGGAAAAGACCGACTGCCCGAATGTCTTCACCACTGGTATGCCTCGGACGTACTCTACAGCTTCATTGGACATAGCATCCAGAGCTTTGTTATACTCGCCCAATTTCTTCCTGAGCGTAGGGCCCGTCATCAGGGACATCATTACGATGAGTGCAAGCACCACCGTAGCAAGGCAAAGAAGTCCCATCCGCCAGTCGAAAAGGAACATCAACACGGCCAATCCCAACAGGGTGGCATACATGCCGGCCTTGTCTGGAAGCTGATGAGCCAAGTAGGTCTCAGTCGATTGAGTGGATTCCTGCACCCATTTGCGCACTTTTCCGCTGCCCATACTATCCAGGAAGCCGACAGGCAAGGTCATGATATGGCGCATCAGCGCTTTACGCATGTTAGCCGCTATGCGGAAGGCCGCCAGGTGCGAGCACATCAGGCCACAGAAGTAAACCACGATGGAGGCAACAGCAAAGGCCACTGCTATCCATCCGAAATGTGAAATGCGGCTGTAATCGCCTGAAATCACATCTCGGATGATGGCCCAGATGCATATAAAAGGGGCAAGAGCCAATAGTTGGCTGATACCCGAAATGATCATGGAGAGGTAGGTCAGCACCTTCCTTTTCCCCGCATACTGAAGGAGTTGCGGTAGGAGTTTCTTTTTCTTATTCATATACTATTCGGAATTATTTCTTTCCCACCAGAATGGCTGAGCCGCCGAGAGCCATCCAACGGGCCTCCCAAGCAGACATGAAACGGCTTTTGTCGGTGGGGATGAGTTCCACCTGTTCGTAGCCCAGGTCTTTCAACTTTTTCACGAAGGCCTGCATGTCGCCGTATTTCTGGCGCGAAAAGATGTCGTGGATGGCAAAGATGCCTCCCCTCTTCAGCACACGGAGGGTCTCCATGAGGATAGCCTGCCTGTCGCGGCTAGGGATATTGTGATAGACGTAGTTGGAGGTGACAGCATCGAAAGTTTCATCGGCGAAGTCGAGCCGCAGGGCATCTCCCTTGGCGAAGTCCACATTCGTCACACCCTCGGCACGGGCATTGTCCTCGCATAGTTGTTGGCTATAGGAGGAGTACTCCAAACCCCAGCGGTCTATGCCAGTCATACTTGCCTGCAGATTACGTTTGGCTACGGCAATGGTCAACGCCCCGCTGCCACAGCCTACATCGAGACCACGTCCGCCCAGGGGAAGCGTCACATACGAGGCCACACCATCGATAATATGGCGCGACATCTGTCGTCGTCCATTATAGGAAAACGCTCTGTACATCAGCAACATCCACAGCGTCGCAACGGCAAATACCAACGTGTCCGCTGCAAAGAGAATGGTCAGAACAACCTTCCACGTATTATTGGAAATCAGTCCTGTCAAACCGATGACGAGTGTAAGCGCCAAAAAGACAACGCTACCTGCTGCAGCGCCACAAACCATGCCCTTCGGTATCCAGTTCTTATAGTTGGGTTTCATAGGAAGTCGTTTCATTAGCCTTTTTACTACCTATTAATAATTATGCACTTCTTGCATCATTCTGTAATTTAACAAAGGTTGGATTTCATCCTCCGTTTTCACGCCATGCCAAAGCTAAAGCAAGCTATGCTTTGGTCTTTTGACTTAACGAAAACGTTCCCGCCTGCTTTTTCATCGCGCGCGTCGCAAGCCGCATACCCCATAGGGCAATGGGCAGGGTCAGCAGGAGAACGACTATCAGCATAGGGATATTGTCAATGACCGGCCTCATGAGCCCGTCGTATCCTGCAGGCATTTCCTCCACTGCAGCAGCAAGCGAACCCTCTGTATCCGTCCACCAATGGAGGGTGTAGGCGAAAAACGAGAAGGCAAACGGAACGAAACTCCAGCGGACACCTTTCAGCGTATCATAGCCACAGAGCCTGCGGATGACTTCAGCAAGAACAGTCAAAACTACTATCCCGATGACAAAAGCCACATCTGCTTCACCAGCCAATAGAAACAAGACTAAAATGAATCCATTCAGGGCTGTCGCTGCGCCGAAACCGCGGATCGTCGTGCAGGTATAGAGATAGATGAACGCGAATATCAGCGGCAGAACCGCGCCGACATACGCATAGCAGGCGGGATGAATGGCTCCGCTGGAAGCTCCGAGAATAAACGTGGCAAGATAGGTAATTGCCATAAGGGAAACTCTAATTACTGACTTCATAAGGTTACTTTTTAAAGGTTAATAATCATTTCGGCTGCAAAGGTACGCACATTCATGCCACCCGACAATACCAAAAAATAATGATTTTTTCCCAAATCGCCAATATCCTTTCGCCCGCCCCGCGACAAACTGAGAGGAAAAAAATAGAGACGTCACCTTGTGACATCTCTACCATACGAACCATACGACGCAGGGGAGCGCTACTGCACAACGCTATCCTCTGCTCTTCTTCGTCAGCATGAGGGCAAAGACGAGGCAGACTGCCCCAGTCACGAACAGATAGGCCAGAGAGAGCGGAAGAGGAATTTCGGGCGGCGTGTCGTCCATGCCCGAGAGGGCTACATCAAGCAGGGGATGATACGCGCCGATGACTAACGCTACAGGAATGACCATCAGCCAAGGCCGGTAGCCTGCATCACGCAGCCGACGGGTACCGGCAGCCAGCGTGGGTAGCAGGCAGAAGAGAAGGAAAGCCCCCAGCAGCACCATGATAGGATAGATGATGTAGCTGAACCAGTTCAACGGGTTTTCCATCGTATCCGGCCCTGCGGCGCTGCGGATGAGCGCCAGCATTGCCGCCATACCGAACAGCATTCCCGCCACCACAGCCACGAACAGCACCCAGTACCAGAACTCACTTTGCGAGGCTCTGCCGCGAAAACAGGCATACTTGCGAAGGCAGGTCATTACGTTTGTCCAAATGGGATTCATATTGTTTATCGTTTTTCGTTATTTACTCAAAAGGAAGCCATAGACATTGCCGGAGGATGGGGTATTGTCGGGATTCATGCGTAGATTGAGACGTGTGACGACAAGGACGTAGGTGGAGTCGGCGCTATAGCACAGCAGAGGGGTGGTTTTTTCGGCATCTATCGTACAGGAAAGAATCTGATTTTTGCCGATGAAAAGGGGGATTTTTGCTGAATCGTCGGTGTTGGGCTGTTCTATCCAGAAACCATCCGGCGTGACCTGCACAGCGTCCTCTCCCTCCGTTTTGAGATAGGTATATATTTCGTCGTGGAACTGCACGTAGCCCTCGGGCAGCGCAAAGGGGCCTTTCGCTGAGTAGTCTATGGTTGACAGCTCGTCATGCTCGGCATCGGTGGGCGAGGCGAAGGGGTACATGTGCTTCACGCTTGTCAGGTCGGCCACGCTACGGCGGTCGGTATCCAACAGGAAGTCCAACTCGTCCCACACCTGCTTCCGGCAGCTGTCGTCGAGCGACGTGATCCAGGCGCCCATAGCTTCATCGTCCATCGGAAGGGTTGCGGGAAGCGTGTTCTCCACGAGGCGGTCCAGCTTATGCCGACGGGCGCGGAGGCTAATGGAGGTATAGTTGACGGGCAGCACGGACGTCAGCAGGAAAACCCCTGCCAACGACATCATTATCCAGCGAATGCGCCGTGCACGGCCGACGAAGAGCCCTATGCAGACGGCATAGCACCAGAGGTTAAACGTCAGCAGATAGAGGCGCAAGGGGGTGATGCTGTAGTCGCTCAAGCGGCGTGCGATGCCCACCGTCATCAACAGCAGCAGCGGCAGAATGAGTACAGGCAACCAGCGTACTATCCAGCGCTCGAACGGTTTGGACTCGCCGCTGCGCATGACGGGATAGAGGCCGAGTTCCACGACCACACACCCTACCATCAGCGCCGATACCAGCCAGCCCACACCGCCATTCGGCAACTCCCAGCGGACAAGGATGCGGAAGCCATAGACATAGAGGACAATGAGATAGAGCGCCAGCAGCGGCACGAACAGATAGCGAATGACGAAGATGAGGTACTTCGAGACGACAGCCACGCCATCGTGCTTCTCGTCGCCTTCAGGGATACGCGCCAGGAAAAGCAACACGGGCGTCGTCAGCAGGGTGACAACCATGAGCGTGAGGTACCAATGCTCGCTCACATGCAGTCCGAACAGATAGTGGAACGAGCTGATGAGCGCCAGCAGCCCAGCCGTCAGTATGCCACCAGTCAGGAAGCTTATACTGAACCACAGAAAGGTGCGCCACGTGAAGTTCCACACGGGCAAATCGTCTTTCTCGCGGAAGAACGGCGCATAGAAGAAGGCCGTAGCCAGTGCCACTATCAGGGAAAGTCGCGCCACTATTGCCCCCGTCCAATCTATGGCTTCGGGATGAGTCAAGAGCCACACGGTATCAGCTGCCAACAGCAAGTGAGCCGCCAGCGTAACCCAACGGTACAACGATGGGCGTTGCACCTCCTCGCCCCACAACTTCAGCGTCGTAGCCAACACGATGGCCATGCCCAGCCCATAGACAAGGGCTGTCCGCTGCCCAATGGACATCAGGAACGCCGGATTATCGGCGGAGGGCGCCTTCGCCCAACACAGCCAGATGGCATACACCATCAGCAACATCAGCCAGACAACCGCCAGCGGGAATCGCCGCCACACGTTCTGCATCGTATCCTTCATAAACAGCGTCTTCAGCAGGCGAGCACCCGCACGTTTCTCCCAGAACACACCCTGCACCTCGCGAGGCAGCTTGGTCTTCATCCTGTGCTTGCGGACGCGCACGGCCTCCTCTGATACCGCCAGACAGTCGGCAACCGCGCTGCTGGGGTATTGCAAGGCCGAAAGCAGACAGAGCTCCACATCCTCGTCGGTGAGTGCAGGGTGATTCTCGCGCAGATAAGCCTCAACGTCGCTGAAACGGCTATGTACGTCCGACATCACCTGCCGGCGCTGTTCGGCAGTCAGGGGGGTATTCTTGCGATACTGTTGCAGACATTGCGCGATGTCGGTCTGGCGGAATGCCTCGCGGCTCCTTTGGGTGGTTTCCTTCAGTTGTTGTAAGGTCATAGTCGGAATCATGCGATAAGGCTTAACGAAAACGATTGATGTTGCAAAGTAAGCCCTTTTTCCCCGTATGACCAAGAAAAAAGCGTTACAATTGCGTTACAAACGACGCTACATGCGAATGGAACACAGAAAAAGCGACAACCGAAATTCTCCGATTGTCGCTTTCGTGTCGGAAAGAGGCGACTCGAACGCCCGACCCCTACGTCCCGAACGTAGTGCGCTACCAACTGCGCTACTTTCCGAATGCGGCTGCAAAGGTAGTGCAAACCGAGAGAAATACAAAATAAAATTTGATTTATTTTTATTTCCGAGGTGCAGCCTACCTAAAACCAAAGGTTAAAGGTAGTGTTTTGTTTATGATGCGATGGCATTCCAAAAACGAAGAAAAAGTCCCCCCCAAAGCAGTATTGTGCCCAAAAAGGCGGCGTTTTCGGAAGTGGAAGATGTTTTTCAGCGTCATAATGCAAAAAAAAGTGGAAAAAGTTTGGGCAAAAGAAAAAAATGCCCTACCTTTGCACCCGCTTTGTGAGAAACAAGCGAAAAAGACAGGTTTGGTACCATAGCTCAGTTGGTAGAGCATCGGACTGAAAATCCGTGTGTCCCTGGTTCGAATCCCGGTGGTACCACAGCAGAGGAGAGGATGTTAAGCACCCTCTCTTCTTTCTTTTCCACCAAAATATGTTATTAAACATATTGGCAAAAGATACTACAATTAAAAAAAATACGTTATCTTAGTAGCCGAAATAAAAGAACCTAACCCAATTGAGTGTATGAGCGCAAATCATAATTACCTTGTCATCATGGCCGGAGGCATCGGAAGCCGTTTCTGGCCCTTAAGCCGCATGAGCGTGCCGAAACAGTTCATCGATTTCTTTGCCACAGGAAAGACCCTGCTTCGTCAGACCTACGAACGCTTTCTGAAAATTGTCCCCGCTGATCATATCATCATTTCCACCAACTTAGCGTACATGGGGCTGGTACAGGAGCAACTGCCCGAAGTAGACCCCCAGAACATCCTGCGCGAGCCAGCCTTCAGAGGCACAGCTCCCAGCGTGGCGCTGGCGGCCTACTATCTCCACACCATCGACCCAGAGGCCAACATCGTGATGGCGCCTGCAGACCAATACATCGTAAACGAGGAAGCCTTCTGTGCCGACATGCTGCGGGCGCTCGACTATACAGCCACACATCCTCACCTCGTGACGCTCGGCATCAAGCCCACACACCCCGAAACCCGATATGGCTACATCCAAGTAGATGAGGAACGCCCTACCGACGGCTTCTGCAAGATAAAGACATTCACTGAAAAGCCTCAGCCAGAGTTTGCCCGCATCTTTACGGAAAGTGGAGAGTTCTATTGGAATACGGGCCTTTTTATCTGGAGGGCACAGACTATTATCGACACCATGCACACGCTGCTGCCAGACTTGATGACGCAACTTGACCGCGTGTTCAGCGAATACCGCACCCGTGACGAACGGCGCGAGGAGCTCTATCGTTGCTACGAATCGTTCATTCATATCTCCATCGACTATGCCGTCATCGAGAAAGCGCCGAACATGTATATGCTGTCGGGCTCGTATGGATGGATGGATATCGGACGCTGGGAGGACGTCTGGCAGGAGTCGGCGAAAGACGCGAACGGCAACGTTGTGCATAGCGGAAACTGCGAGCTCTACGACTGCCGGAATAACCTCATCATCCTGCCTGACAATAAAAAGACTATTATCCAAGGGTTTGACGGATACTTCTTCTGCGCAACGGACGACATCGTGGTTATCTGTCCTCTGGATGAGAAGAATATCCGCCATTTCCGCACCGACCTCCAGACAAAAGGCGAAGAAAGGCTGATGTGATATCTCCTTTTTTGTTTATTTTTCACTCGGCATGCATCACTTTTAACGAGGGCTATACCTCGTTTTAGGTATTCTCATTCGGAAATAACAAAATTATTTTGGTTTTTCACTCGCTTACTCGTACCTTTGTCGTTTCAATGGAAAAACGAATGTTGCATGAAGGCATTAATCCTTAATTCGGGACTTGGACAGCGGATGGGCGTGCTAACCAGCAGCCAGCCGAAGTGCATGACAGAAATCTCCCCTACGGAAACCATTCTGAGCCGCCAGCTGAGGCTGATAGCTGAGGCGGGACTGAAGGAGGTGGTGATGACAACGGGTTACTTTGACGAGGTACTCACCCACTACTGTCAGTCACTGGCGTTCCCGCTGAAGTACACATTTGTGCGGAATCCACTCTATGATCAGACGAACTATATCTACTCCATCTATTGCGCCAGAGAATCCTTGCTGGATGACGACATCGTGCTGATGCACGGTGACCTGGTGTTCGAAAACCGCGTGTTCGACGCTGTCATCAGTAGCGAAGAGAGCTGCATGGCGGTAGATATGGAAGCTCCTCTACCGGAGAAAGACTTCAAAGCCGTAGTCCACAACGGGCGCATCAGCAAGATAGGCATCGAGTTCTTCGATGAGGCAATGGCCGCTCAGCCTCTTTATAAAATAAGGAAGAAGGACTGGACTGTGTGGCTGGAGAAAATCGTGGAGTACTGCGAGAGCGAAAACCGGAAGTGCTATGCGGAGAATGCCTTCAACGAGGTTTCGGACAGGTGTTACCTGAAGGCGCTGGACGTCAAGGGCGCCCTTTGTGCCGAGATTGATACGCCTGACGACTTGAAGATTGTCTCCAGCAAGCTGCACGAAATAGAGAATCGCTGGGTCTACATGTGCTTCTCAGCCGACCTTATCCATAGTGGGCACATCGCCATCATAAAGAAAGCCCGCAAGCTGGGACGGCTGGTCATCGGTGTCCTCTCCGACGAGGCAGTAGCCAGCTACAAGCGCTACCCGCTCATCCCCTTCTCAGAGCGTGCGTCGCTGTTTGCAAACATCAGCGGCGTAGAGAAAGTGGTAGAGCAGAAGACACTCTCGTATGCCGAAAACCTGCGTCAGCTGCGGCCTTCGTTTGTGGTGCATGGCGACGATTGGGTCACAGGCTTCCAGCGCCCCATCCGCGACGAGGTTATCAGCGTACTGAAAGAGTACGGCGGACAACTGGTGGAATTTCCCTATACGAACGACGAAAAGCTGAAGGAACTGGACAAGCAGAGCCGTGCTCAGCTGGCCATGCCCGACATGCGGCGCGGACGCCTGCGCAAACTGATTGGCATGAAGGGACTCGTCACAGCTTTAGAGGCTCACAGCGGCATCACAGGGCTGATAGCCGAAAAGACTACCGTATTGCAAGACGGCAAGACGTATCAGTTCGATGCCATGTGGATTTCCTCGCTCTGCGACTCTACTGCCAAGGGCAAGCCGGACATCGAGCTTGTCGATATGACCAGCCGCTTCCGCACCATCGATGACATCATGGAGGTGACGACAAAACCCATCATCTTCGATGGCGACACAGGTGGGCTGACGGAACATTTCGTCTATACCGTCCGCTCATTAGAGCGCATGGGCGTCTCGATGGTAATTATCGAAGATAAGACGGGGCTGAAGAAGAACTCGCTTTTTGGCACGGAGGTAAAACAGACGCAGGACACGATAGAGAACTTCTGTGCTAAGATATCCGCTGGTAAAAAAGCGCAAAAGACATCAGACTTCATGATTTGCGCTCGCATCGAGTCGCTTATCTTGGAGTGCGGTATGAACGACGCGCTGACACGTGCCCGTGCATATGTGAATGCCGGTGCCGATGCCATTATGATCCACAGCCGCAAAAAAGACCCTCAGGAGATTTTCGAGTTTGTGGAATGCTTCCGCAGCGAGGACACCATTACCCCGATTGTCGTCGTTCCCACATCGTTCAACATGGTGACAGAGGATGAGTTTAAGCAGCGGGGCGTAAATGTCGTCATCTATGCCAACCAGCTCACCCGTACGGGCTTTCCTGCCATGCAGCGTGCGGCACGTACCATACTGGAAAATCATCGCGCCAAAGAATGCGATGATATGTGCATGAGCATCAAGGACATTATCACTCTTATACCCGAAGAATGATTTCACCGAAGTTTTTTATTCAAACTCTGGAGGCGAACGGCATAGAGTTTTTTGCCGGCGTGCCTGATTCGCTGTTGAAGAACATCTGTGCCTATATGGCAGACCACATCGACGGCCATCATTACATCATTGCCGCTAACGAAGGAGGAGCCGTCGGACTTGTTGCTGGCTATCATCTCGCTACAAGCCGCATCGGTATGGTTTTCATGCAAAATTCCGGTGAAGGCAATGCCATCAATCCGCTGGCCTCGCTGACGGATAAGGAGGTTTACAACATTCCCGTCCTTCTGCTTATCGGCTGGCGGGGAGAGCCCGGCATTCACGATGAGCCGCAGCACGTCAAGCAAGGTAAGGTGACTCTTCCGCTATTGGAGGTCATGGGTATCCGTCATGCCATTCTCAGCAAAGACGATGCAGAAGCCGCCCACCAAGTGGAAGAGGCTGTTCGCTTCATGGAGAAAAGCAAGGAGCCGTTTGCGTTAGTAGTTGAAAAGGACACCTTCGAGCCTTATACGCTGAAGAATAAAAAAGAGAGCCATCTGACACTAACACGCGAGAAGGCTATCCAGATAGTGGCTGCGGCTATAGGGCCGGAGGACGTCATCGTCAGTACCACAGGCATGATCAGCCGCGAACTCTTTGAATTCCGCACAGCGAAAGGGCAGGGTCACGAGCAGGATTTCCTGACCGTAGGCTCCATGGGCCACGCCTCGCAGATTGCCCTCGGCATCGCTTTGGCCCAACCTGAAAGAACAGTCTGGTGCTTCGATGGCGACGGCGCAGCTCTCATGCATCTGGGCGGTATGCCTATTGTGGGCTCGCTTTGTCCGGCAAACTTTGTTCATATAGTATTTAATAACGGCGCCCATGATTCTGTAGGCGGACAGCCCACTGTGGGACTGGAGATAGAGTTCCCTGAATTGGCAGAGGTATTCGGCTACAAGCAGGTCAACCGGGTGGATAGCGAAGAGCAGCTTGTTGATCTCATGACGTTCCTACCTCAATGGGCAGCGAAGAAGGATGGACCCTACTTCCTTGAAATCCAAGTCAGAAAGGGCAATCGTAAGGATCTCGGACGCCCCACCACTACCCCATTGGAAAACAAGGAGGCATTCATGAAGTTCCTGTCAAAAAAGGACTAAATCAACATTATCATGCAGGAAATCGTACAAGGCATTGGACACCTGCCAGAGGTTATGGCAAGTACAGGTAAGCAGAAGATTCTTCTCGTTACCGACGCGTCCTTTCCGTTTCTCTCCATTAAGGAGGAAGTTGAGGCGTTGGCAGTAGAGAAGGTGCAGTTTTCCGATTTCACGTCCAATCCTTTGTACGAAGATATCTGCAAGGGCATCCGACTTTTTCAAAACGAGAAGTGCGAAGCCCTCTTAGCTGTGGGCGGAGGCAGCGCCATTGATGTGGCAAAGTGCATCAAGATGGCTGTGCTGGGGCTGGAGAACACAACAGGGAAGACCTTTTTTGAGGGTCAACATACCAACAAGTCAACAAGTCAACAGGAGAGAACTGAACGCATCCAGCATGTTGACTCATTGACTTTTCACCCTATTGACCTCTATTCCCTTCCCCTCATCGCCATTCCCACCACAGCGGGAACGGGCAGCGAATCAACCCACAACGCCGTGATGTATTACGAGGGTGCCAAGCAGACGATGACGAACGACGCCATCCTGCCTGACTATGCCCTGCTAGAGCCTACCGTACTAAAGACTTTGCCGCTCTATCAAAAGAAGTGCACCATGCTTGATGCCCTTTGTCAGGGTATTGAGAGCTGGTGGTCGGTGAACTCCACCGACGAATCGAAGGCGTATGCACGTCAGGCAGTAGAGCGGATTGTCAACTGTTGGCGTTCTTACATCGTGGACAACGATGCTGAGGCTGCGGATCAGATAATGTGGGCTGCCAACTATGCCGGACGTGCCATCAACATCTCTGCTACTACGGCAGCCCACGCCATGAGCTATAAGATTACCTCCCTTTATGGCCTTCCGCACGGTCACGCAGTAGCCGTCTGCCTGCCAGAGATATGGGAATACATGCTCTCCCATCCTGAACGCTGCATCGACCCACGCGGCGAAGCATACATGCTGGACGTATTCCAGTCCATCAGCCAACGGATCAGTCTTCAGGGGTTTCGCGACCTGCTGGACAAGCTGGGTATGCAACAGCCCATAAGCTGTCAACGGGAAGAAGAGCTGACGCTACTCAGCCACTCTGTCAATCCCGTCAGGATGAAGAACAACCCCGTTTCCATCAATAAGCAGCAGGCACGCAAGTTATACGAAACAATCATCAGATAGCATGTCCGTAGTTGACCAAAAGCGCATAGCCCGCAACACCCTGCTTCTCTACCTCCGCATGGGGTTGGTGATGCTGGTTGGTCTCTACACCTCGCGTGTGGTGCTCGACGTGCTGGGCGAGGTGGACCAAGGCATCTATGATGCCATCGGCGGCGTAGTGGTCATGTTCTCGTTCCTCAGCACCACAATGTCCACCGCCTGCCAGCGTTTCTTCTCGTTCGAGCTGGGGCGCGATGATGCCGAGGGCCTGCGCACCGTGTTCAGCCAGAGCCTTGTCATCTTCGTGGCGCTCGTGCTCATCGTCATCGTGGTGGGCGAGACGGCCGGATGGTGGTTTATTGAGCACAAGATGCGGATGGCAGGCCGTGACGATGCCGCCCACTGGGTGTTCCATTGCTCCATAGCCGGTTTCATCTTCCTCCTCATGCGTACCCCCTACATGGGCATGATTATCGCCCGAGAGAAAATGAAGGTCTTTGCCTACATCAGCGTCTTCGAGGCGTTGGGTGCGCTGGCCGTCGCCATCACTCTCCAACGCTACGGTGCCGACAAACTGAAACTCTACGCCCTGCTGACTCTTGCCCTGCAGACGCTGACGACAGCCATCTACTGGCTCTATTGCCGCCTTTTCTATCGCGAGTGCCGTCCCACACTACGCTGGAATGGCCGCCCCGTCACCCAGCTCTTTCACTTCACCGGTTGGGAGATGATGGGCACCCTTGCCGGCACCTGCAAGACGGGCGGCGTCAGCATACTCATCAACATGTTCTTCGGCCCTCTCTTCAACACCCCTTTGGGGCGGGCACAAAAAGTCTATATGACCATTGCCCAGCTGCAGACTAACTTCTACATGGCCGTACGCCCGCAAATAATCAAGTCGTACGCCGTCGGTGCCATGGACGAGATGGAGAAGCTTTTCTTCCAGAGCACCCGTCTCACCTACTATCTGCTGCTGGTGATTGCCGTGCCGCTGATGATTGAAACCCCCTTTATCCTCGACCTCTGGCTGAAGGACGTCCCTGCCCACACCGTCCTCTTCACCCGTCTGCTGCTGGTGGGCGGCCTCATCGACAGCTTCGGCAGCCCCCTCGGCGCCGTTGTCCAGGCCACGGGCCAGAACCGCCGCTACCAGCAGGGCGTCGGCGCAACGTTGCTTGCCATACTGCCCTGCACCTACGTCGCCTTCAAGTACCTCCACCTCGGAGCCGAGTGGGCACTCATCCTCACCATCACTTTCTCCTTCATCGCCCAGCTGGTGCGTGCCGGATGCGTCCGTCGGCAAACAGGCATCAATATGCGCCGTTTTGCCCGCGACGTAGTAGCCGTCGTGGTGGCTGTCACACTTCTCTCCTTTGCCCTGCCGCTCTGTTTCAGGGAGTTTGTCTTTTCCACTCTAACGGCCCACCCGTCGTCGCCTGTCCTCGCTCTACTTTCTATTTTCATCAGCATTCTTTGGACAGCTGTTCTTGTTTACGCCATTGGCATTACTTCATCTGAGCGGCGTCACCTACTCGACTTTCTCAAGGAAAAGACCAGAAGACAAGCGAAAGAAAAATAGGTTGCCAAAGCCACAATCAAATTACTTTTTTTCGCTCGGTTCACCCTATTCTTTAACGGGCTTGCCCGTTTTAATCAAACTACGCCTTGGAAAAATGCAAAAAAATTTGCTTTTTCGATCGGCTTACACTAATTTTGCCAGCGCTTGACGAAGAATAATAGTTTTAACCAAAAAAAAATTCAGTAAATTCAATTCTTATGAAATTCTTAACAGAAGAAAAACTCACTATCGTCGGTGCTGGCGGTATGATTGGTTCCAACATGGCTCAAACGGCTCTTATGCTCGGTCTAACTCCTAATGTTTGCCTCTACGACATCTTCGAACAAGGTGTTCATGGTGTTGCCGAGGAGATTTATCATTGCGGTTTCGAGGGTGCCAACGTCACCTGGACTACCGACCCAGCCGTTGCTTTCAAGGATGCCAAGTACATCGTCTCATCAGGCGGCGCACCTCGTAAGGAGGGTATGACCCGCGAAGACCTTCTCAAGGGCAACTGCCAGATTGCTGCCGAGTTTGGCGACTTCATCCATCAGTATTGCCCAGACGTGAAGCACGTCGTCGTTATCTTCAATCCTGCTGACGTCACCGCTCTTACCGCTCTTATCCACAGTGGTCTGAAGCCTGAGCAACTGACCTCTCTCGCTGCCCTAGACAGCACCCGACTGCAGGAAGCCCTCGCTCAGGAGTTCGGCGTGCAGCAGTGCAAAGTCACTGGCGCTCACACCTACGGAGGACATGGCGAGCAGATGGCTGTCTTCGCTTCGCAAGTGAAGATTGACGGCAAGCCCCTCTCGGAGATGAACCTCTCTGCCGAGAAGTTTGCTGACATTAAGCAGCGCACTATTCAGGGCGGCAGCAACATCATCAAGCTGCGTGGACGCAGCTCGTTCCAGAGCCCTGCCTACAACGCCGTGAAGATGATTGAGGCTGCTATGGGTGGCGAACCCTTCACCCTCCCCGCCGGTACTTACGTCAACACAGAGAAGTACAAGAACGTCATGATGGCTATGCCTACCATCATCGATGCTACGGGTGTCCACTACAGCGATATCAAGGGTACGGCTGACGAAATGGCTGCTCTCGATGCTTCGTATGTCCACCTCTGCAAGATGCGCGACGAAATCGTCGAACTCGACATCGTCCCCCCCGTCAGCGAGTGGAAGAAACTCAACCCCTATCTCTAAGCGAGGTCAGCGAGTCAACAAGTCAACAGGTCAACAAGTCGCTTTGCAGACCGCATCCAACGTGTTGACCTGTTGTCTTGTTGACTTCAAAAAGCGGCTTTTTGAAATAATCATGAACATTCATATCATCAACAAGTCTCATCATCCCCTCCCGTCCTACGCCACACCGCTGTCGGCAGGCATGGACCTGAGGGCGAATCTCGATGAGCCCATCGTGCTGCATCCCATGCAACGCTGCCTCATCCCCACGGGACTTTTCATTGCCCTCCCGCCAGGTTACGAGGCACAAGTGCGCCCCCGCAGCGGCCTTGCCATCAAGCGCGGCATTACCGTGCTCAACGCACCTGGCACCATCGACGCCGACTATCGGGGCGAAATCCGCGTCGTCCTCATTAATCTTTCTGCCGAAGATTTTGTCATAGAAGATGGAGAGCGCATCGCCCAGATGATTATCGCCCGCCATGAGCAGGTTGTGTGGGAGGAGACTGACACCCTCTCCGATACCGAGCGAGGCATCGGCGGCTTCGGACATACAGGCGTTTGAGAGATTGATAGAATATTGGTAATTAAAGATTAGAGATTAAAGGTAAGAGGATAGGATATGACGGACAGGCGACATCAGATGATAAGCAAAGGGCTGACGAAAAACTTTATCGGAGGCTCATGTCGCCGTTTATTCAAGGAAATCTACAGGGGAAATGCCCTCTCTTTCTTTCTAATTGTTTTTTCCCTCCTCCCGTTTGCAGGCTGCGGGACATCGCACAAAGCCGTTACGCCAAAGGGCACGGCACAGCTATCCGACGAAGAGCAGCGCCGCTACGACTACTTCTACCTCGAGGCTGTCAACCAACGCCAGCAAGAGAACTACGACGTGGCCTTCGACCTCCTCCAGCATTGCCTCTCCATCTGCCCTACGGCTCCGACGGCCCTCTACGAGCTCTCAGCCTTCTACTCCGCATTGGGCGACAAGGAGAAGGCGCTCAGCCTCATGCAGCAGGCCGTCACCTACGACCCCGACAATTATTGGTATCAGGAAAGCCTTGCCGAGGCTTACTACAACAATCAGCAGCAGAACAACGCCATCAGCATCTACGAGGATATGGTGGCGCGCTTCCCCCGTCGTTCGGCAGAATTGCTGCCCATCCTCGTCAACCTCTATCAAGCTACAGAGCAGTACGACAAAGAGATTGAGGCCCTCGACCGCATGGAAGAACGCTTCGGCTCGTCAGAGGAGATTGAGATGGAGAAGTTCCGTGCCTACTTTCTGAAGAAGGACAGCGAGGCAGCCTTTCGCTCGATGGAGGAGCTGGTGGCTACCCATCCCGACGAGCTGCGCTACCGCCTCCTGTTGGGCGACGTCTGCCTCAATTACGACAAGCTTGACGAAGCCCGTCGTGCCTATGAGAGCGTGCTTGCTGTAGAGCCCGACAACGATATGGGCCATCTTGGCATGGCCAACTGGTACAACAAGAGCGGCAACGACAAGCGTGCAGATGCCATTGTCGACTCGCTGGTGGTCTATGGCCATCTGCCCGACGAGCGCCGCATCCAGCTCACCTCGCAGCTCATCCGCCAAATGGAGGCACGGCAGGACACCCTCGCCATCGACAACCTCTTCAGTCGCATCCTTGCCCAGCCGCAGACATCCATTGCCATGCCCAAGGCTTGCGCGTCCTACTACATTCAAGCCCAGAAACCCGACTCGCTCATCATCCCCTTCATCCAGGCCATCCTTACCGTAGAGCCCGATAATGTGGAGGCACTCAAGCAGTTGCTCTACTACGCCGTCGAACACAACGACACAGAGGAGGTTCGTGAGCGGAGCCGCGCCCTACTCACCTACTACCCCGACGAGCTCTACGCCTACTACTACCTCGTCATCACCGCCCTGCGCGACAAGGACGAGCAGCGTGCCATCAACTACTGCCTCGAGGGCGTTTCACACATCGGCGAGGAGAGCGACACCGAACTCTGCACCGAGCTCTACACCATGCTCGGCGACCTCTACTTCTCCAACAACGAGAAGACGAAAGGCTATGTCGCCTACGACTCGGCCCTCGTCTATAACCCTTCAAAGGTGTCGGTGCTCAACAACTACGCCTACTACCTCTCCCTCGAGAACCGCGACCTCGACCGTGCCGAAGAGATGAGCCGCGTCACCATCACCAAGGAGCCCGACAACAGCACTTACCTCGACACCTACGCCTGGATACTCTTCCAGAAGGAACGCTACGACGAGGCGAGACACTATATGGAGCAGGCACTAAAGACCGACACAACCAGCAGCGCCGTGCTGATGGAACATGCCGGCGACATCAGCTTCAAGTGCGGCCTCGTTGACGAAGCCCTCGGCTACTGGAAACAAGCCCTCGAACAGCAGCAGAAAGACCGCAAGGAGAGCGGCACCAAGCCCACAGCCGAAGAACGCTTGGCAGAGAACAAGCTGAAAAAGAAAATCCGACTGAAAAAATGGATAAAATAGCATTACCCATCCCCTTGACGATAGTGAAGAAACACCTCCTGCTTCTAGTTCTTCCCTTCGTCCTATGCCTTCTGCTGGCAGGCTGCGGCGCAGTCAATCAAGTGACAACCTCGCCCGAAGCCAATCAAGCCCCGCGGATGAGGATAGCCTCCCCCCTGACAGCCATCGCCACACCGCTGGCTAACCACACCGACCTCTCGCTGCGCATGGCCGTTGAGGCCACGTATGGCGAAAAGACGCTACCCGTCAAGGGCAACCTGCGTATGCGGCGCGACGAAGTCATCCAGATGGCATTCACGGCGCTAGGGATGATTGAGGTAGCCCGCGTCGAGATGACTCCAGAGGCCGTGTGGATTATCGACCGGTTGAACAAGCAGTACGCCAAGGCAAAGTACTCCGAGCTACCCTTCCTCGGCCAGTCCCTCGTCAACTATTCGCTCATCGAGTCGTTACTGTGGAACGAGTTGTTCCTCCCTGGGCAGAAGAACGTCACGGCCCACTTGGATAAGTTCAACGTAGAGCCCTCGGGCACCCAACGGCTCATCCAGCCCAAGGACCAGAAGGCTCTCTCAGCACGCTTTTGGACCGATGCCGAGATCACCCGCCTGCAGCGAACCCGCCTGCAGTTCGGCACCTTCCTCTCCGACTGGACCTACTCAGGCTATCAGCTGGTGGGCGACACCCGCTACCCGTCGGCACTTTCCGCCACGCTGGAAGGTGATGGGAAGAAGGCCTCCGTGCAAGTTTCATTCACCAACATAACCCTCGACAGCAAGGACTGGACCCCTCGCACCAACCTCACCAACTACACCCAGCTTTCCGCTGCCGAGTTGCTTTCGAAACTCTCCTTCCTGAAATGAGACTCTTATGAAACGCCTCTCCTTCCTCCTTTTCATCTTATTTTTCATTTACCGTTCTGCATTTTTCATTACGCCCGCGTCAGCCCAATCGGTGCAGCAGATGAAGAAAGACCGTGCCCGTCTGGAGCAGCAGATCAAGGAGTCGCAACAGCTGCTGGCTACTACCGGCAAGGACGTCAAGAGCCAGTTGGCGCAGCTCTCCGTGCTCAGCGAGCGCATCCGTCAGCAGACCGAACTTGTCACCCAGATGGGTAACGAGCTGAAGGCCACCGAGGCCGAGATTACCCGCCTCGGTAGCGAGTTGAAGGAGCTAGAGGCCGACCTTGAGATGCGCAAGAGCCGCTATGCCAGCGCCCTTAGCCAGTCGATCCACCGCAATTCGTTCGAAAACCGTCTGCTTTTCCTCCTCTCGTCCGACACCTTCCGCCAAATGTACCGCCGCATGCGCTATCTCAGCGAGTATGCCCACTTCCAGGCACAGATGGGGCGCGAGATTCAGACTAAGCAACAGGAGTTGGAGCAGAAGCGTGCCGAGCTTACCGAGCTGAAAGCCAGCCAAACCGAGCTGCTGGCCCAGCGTCAGCACGAGCAGCAGGCCCTCGCCACTCAGCAGACCGAGCAGCAGGCACTAGTAAGCCGTCTGCAGAAACAGCAGGCCACCATCAAAAATGAGCTCAAGCGCCAGCAAAGCGAGTACGACCGCCTCGACAAGAAAATTGAGCAGCTCATCAACGAGCAGATTGCCGCCTCGCAAGCCAAAGCAAAAGCAAAGGAAAAAGCTACGACAGCCAAGGGCAAGGAGACCAAGCAACCCGACACTCCCCCTGCCGAGAGCGGCAGCAAGGGCGGCTTCAAGATGAGTGCCGATGACGTGAAGCTTTCCGGCTCGTTCCAGCAGAACAAGGGCCGCCTGCCCGTCCCCGTACAGGGCTCCTACATGATTGCCTCGCATTACGGCATCCAGCAGATGAGTGGTATGAAGCACGTTACCGTCAACAATCAGGGCGTCGACTTGCGCTGCAGCCGCGGCGCCACAGCCCGCAACATCTACGACGGCGAAGTGTCAGCCATCTTCGAGCATCCCTCACGCAAAACCTACGGCATCCTCGTCCGTCACGGCAACTATATCTCCGTCTATTGCAACCTCGCCACCCTCAGCGTCCGTCAGGGCGACAAGGTAAAGGGCGGAGCCCCTCTGGGTACCATCCACACCGACCCCTCCGGCGAAAGCATCCTTCAGTTCCAGCTACGCAAAGACCTCCAGCGCCTCAACCCCGAGGAATGGATAAAATTTTAGTGATCTCTGTTCACAAAAAAAGTTTCACTTAACCTGAAATCCCTTGTCGACGTAGTTCTCCAGGCTTTGGCACGTGTTGGCGGCAAAGGCCAAGGCACAGCCGATGATGTGGTCCCAGTCGTCAGCCGTCAAGTTGTCGAGGTCGGCACGGCGCACACGGTAGCGCAGCAATCCGTAGATGAGCCCTGCGTTGAAGCTGTCGCCGGCACCGATGGTGCTCACCAGCGCAGGCACGGGCAGGCTCTCGTAGCTGCGGCTCACACCGCCTCCGGCATGCAGTCTGACGCCCTCGGCACCACACGTGTACACCAAACGCGGGCAGTAGAATGCCGTCTGCTGCTTATACACCGCCTCGCTGTCCGCAAGGCCGTAGAGGATGCGGAAGTCCTCATTTGAGCCGCGTATGATGTCAGCAAATTCCAGATTCTCCAGCAGCGTGCCCGTCAGCTTCACCGCCTCGGCCCTGTGGTTCACGCGGAAGTTCACGTCATAGACGATGAGTGCGCCACGCTCGCGGGCCAGACTGAGTAGCGCAGCCACGCTGGGACGCGTCGCAGGGTCGAGGGCATAGTAGGAGCCGAACACCACCACATCGTCCGCCGTCACCTCCGGCAACACCGGCTCCCGCTCCGTGGGGAACGGTTGGCGGTAGAACTCATACTGCGCATTGTTGTCCTTGTCAAGGAACGCCAGCGAGACGGGGCTTTGCTTGTCGGGCCACACGCTGACGAACGTATCGTCCACACCGTTGTCCTTCATGAACTCGCGTATGACGCTGCCCACATGGTCGTCGCCCAGGTCGGTGAGGAACACTGCCGGCGTGTCCATACGCCCGAGTGACACCATGGTGTTGAATGTACTGCCGCCCGGCACGGCGCCCGTGGGCTTGCCATCGCGGATGATGATGTCGAGAATCGTCTCGCCGATACCAATTACCTTGCGCATAATATTTATATTTAAGAGTGATCAGTAGTCAGATGAATGCCCTATGTATGGCCCCTTTGCTATTATCTATTCACTAAAAGTTCCTCTATTTTTCCGACTGAAGCTGCCGTCACGACGTAGTCGCTCAGTCTGCCTCGGATGAATCCGCGCTCGTTCATGTGGGTGAGCATCCGCATGCAGTCGTCCCAGAAGCCGCCGGCGTTATAAAGCACCATCCGTTTGTGGTGCTCGCCAATGGTGGCGCTACCCATCACGTGGAACACCTCGTCCAGCGTGCCGATGCCGCCCGGCAGGGCCAGCAGGAGGTCGCTGTGCTCAAGCATCAGCTGCTTGCGCTCCGCCAGGTTGTCACACAGGATCACCTCGTCCAGTAGGCGGCTCTGAACCTCGCGCTCCACCAGCCGATTGGGCACGACGCCTACGATGTGCCCTCCACCGTCCTTCACCGCCCGCGCCACAGCCTCCATCAGGCCCATCTCGGCGCCGCCATACACCAGTGTGATGCCCTTGCGCGCCATCCACGACCCCACCTCACGGGCAGCGTCGAAGTAAACACGGTCGATGTTCTCCGCAGCCGAACAGAATATCCCTATCGCCCTCATCATTTTCCTCCGCTTTTTTTGATTCGACCGCAAAAATACGCATTTTCTCTCAATTCCCATCATCCCGCCCCTTTTTTTTCTCATCCGGAAAACGAAAAAATGCAATCCAACAGCCCAAGCAAGCAGCCCCGAACCGCTAACCCCTACCTACTAACCGATAATCCTTCCTATACCCCTGCCCAAAGGCGTTTTAACGGTGCATCTGGTAGTAGTTAGTGCTGCCTTCGGGCCGCAGGCCGAAGGGGAAGAACGTGCCGTAGTCGATGAACTGGTCGAAGGGGACGGAGGTGTCCTCGAGGAAACCTACTATTATTTGGGAAGCGCGGCATGCTGCGGCTCTTTTTTGCGTTCCACCATCCTTCGGCCGAAGATTGCAGGATGGAATGGGGGTGGCCTTTTCCCAACTGAAGAAAGGCTTTTCTGCCATGTGCAAAAGGCTCATTGTCTATGCGTAATCAAGGGATAGGAAGTTTTCATCGCAATGGTTTGAAGTTTTCATCGCGATGAAAAAACGGTATTCTTTGATCTTTCGCCTGGCTCACCTGTTTTTTGCCCCACTTCGGGGGCTTTTAGATAGGCTGCGGCTCGGATATTCTCAAATAAATTTGGTTTTTCACTCGCCTTGCACTATCTTTGCCAGCAAGAACAAAAATGTAATAATCCGTATGAAAAAACACCTCCCCCTGCTCGGCCTCGTGGCCGTATGCCTTTGCGCCAGTGCCGACGATGGCCTCGCCGGCTTCCAGTATGCCGACGCCATCCAGCCCAACGGCAACGAATGGCAGAGCCCTGAAGAGCTCGCCCTGAACAAGGAATTGCCCCACGCGTGGTTCTTCTCGTTTGCCGACGAGGAGACGGCTCGCCGCGTGCTGCCCGAGAACAGCGCGTACTGGCAGAGCCTCGACGGCATGTGGAAATTCCACTGGGCGCCCAACCCCGACGAGCGCCCCAGGCATTTCTACACCACGGACTTCGATGACGCGGCGTGGGACGACATCGCCGTACCGGGCTCGTGGAACATCCAGGGCCTGCAGAAGGACGGCACTCAGCGCTACGGCACGCCCATCTACGTGAACCAGCCCGTCATTTTCTGGCACGAGGTGAAGGTGGACGACTGGCGGGGCGGCGTCATGCGCACTCCGCCCGAGAGCTGGACCACCTACAACGTGAGGAACGAGGTGGGCTCGTACCGCCGCACATTCAGCCTGCCCGAGAGCTGGGACGGACGCGAAATCTACATCAACTTCGACGGCGTGGACTCGTTCTTCTACCTCTGGGTGAACGGCTACTTCGTGGGCTTCTCGAAGAACAGCCGCAGCACGGCACAATTCGACATCACGCCCTACGTCCGTTCCGACGGCGACAACGTGCTGGCTGTGGAGGTCTACCGAAGCAGCGACGGCTCGTTCCTGGAGGCACAGGACATGTTCCGTCTGCCGGGCATATTCCGTACCGTAGCCCTCGAGGCAAAGCCGAAGGTGCAGGTGCGCGACTTCACCATAACGCCTGACCTCATGGACGACTACACCAACGGCTCGCTGACGCTGACGGCTACCGTCAGCAACCTCACCACCCGGACAGCCACTTGCCGCCTCTCCTACGCCATCTACAGCAATGCCCTCTACAGCGACGGGAACGAGCTGGTGGAGACGTTCGACGTGGACGATGCCTTCGACGTGGATGCCGACGGCGCCACGATGTCCTTCACCACCACCATCACACTCAAGAATCCCCGGAAATGGTCGGCCGAGGCACCGTGGCGCTACACCATCGTGGGACATCTGACGGACGACGAAGGGCGCGTCCTGGAGACTTTCTCCACCTACACAGGCTTCCGTAAGGTGGAAATCAAGGACACGCCGGCTGACGAGGACGAGTTCCACTGGGCAGGACGCTACTTCTACGTCAACGGCAAGACGGTGAAGCTGCGGGGCGTGAACCGCCACGAAAGCCACCCCGCCGTGGGCCACGCCCTGACGCGCGAGATGATGGAGGAGGACCTCTTCCTGATGAAACGCGCCAACATCAACCACGTCCGCAACAGCCACTACCCCGATGACCCCTACTGGTACTACCTGTGCGACCGCTACGGCATCTACCTGATGGACGAGGCGAACGTCGAGAGCCACGAGTACTACTACGGCGCAGCATCGCTCTCGCACCCCGTGGAGTGGGAGGCTGCCCACGTGGCACGCAACATGGAGATGGTGCACCAAAACTACAACCACCCCAGCATCGTCATCTGGAGCATGGGCAACGAGGCTGGCCCGGGCAAGAACTTCCAGGCTGCCTACGACGCCATCAAGGCCTTCGACCAGAGCCGCCCCGTGCAGTACGAGCGCAACAACGCCATTGCCGACATCGGCTCGAACCAATACCCCTCCATCCCCTGGGTGCGTGGCGCCGTCAGGGGCGACTACAACATCAAGTACCCCTTCCACATCAATGAGTATGCCCACTCCATGGGCAACGCCCTGGGCAACTTCGCCGACTACTGGGAGGCCATCGAGACCACCAACTTCTTCATGGGCGGCGCCATCTGGGACTGGGTGGACCAGTCGATGTATAACTACACCCCCGAAGGCACCCGCTACCTGGCCTACGGAGGCGACTTCGGCGACACGCCTAACGACGGGCAGTTCGTGATGAACGGCATCATCTTCGGCGACCGCACACCCAAACCGCAGTACTACGAGGTGAAGCGCGTCCACCAGCCTGTGGACATCGCGCTTTCCGGCAGCAAGGTCAGGGCATTCAACAAGAACTACTTCGAGCCGTTCACCGCCGACGTCCATTGGGCTCTCGTACGCGACGGGGAGACCATCGACGAGGGCAACCTCGACCTCCAGCCTCGGAACATGATGTTCAGCCTTGTGCCGCGCAGCGCATTCGAGGTCAATCTGCCCGACGAGTTCCTCAGCGGCCTGCCTGACGACGGCGAATACTTCCTCAACATCCAGCTCCTGCAGGACAAGGACCTCCCCTGGGCAAAGAAGGGCTACGTCGTTGCCGAGCAGCAGTTGCCGCTGAAGAGTGCCCCCAAACGCTCCGCTATTGCCACGCTACAGAGCGGAAAAAGCCCGATGAAAACGGGGAATTTTGTCACTCTGACGAAGACGCCATTCGTTCTTATCAGCGGCGACGGTTTTGAGGTGGAGTTCGACATGCAGCAAGGCACCATCCACAAACTTTCCTACGATGGAAACGTCATTATCCCCGAAGGCTGCGGCCCGAAGCTCAACGCCTACCGCGCCTTTGTGAACAACGACAACTGGGCCGTCGGTAGCTGGATGGCAAACGGCCTGCATAACCTCCAGCACGCCGCCTCGGCAGCCAAGGTGACGAAGCAGAAGGACGGCAGCACCACACTCGCCTTCACCGTCACCAGCCAGGCACCCCACCCGGCACGCCTCGTTGGTGGAACAGCCAGCGGACACCCCCAAATCGAGGAAGAGGAGGCGGAGAAACCCTCTTTCAAATTCGTCTCGAACATCGTCTGGACGGTGTACCCCGACGGCAGCATCGAGCTGGCCTCAGCCATCACCTCCAACCGACAGAATACCGCTCTGGGCCGTCTGGGCTACGTCATGGAACTTCCGAGGACGCTGGACGACGTGAGCTACTACGGACGTGGCCCGGTGGAAAACTACAACGACCGCATGGCCTGCGCCGACATCGGCACCTACACGTTGTCCACTACGGCACTCACTACTGAATACACCTTCCCGCAGGAGAATGGCAACCACGAGGGCACACGCTGGGTTACGTTCAGCAAAGGCCGTAGCGGAGCCAGCATCATTGCTACCGTGCCCCGCCCTGCCGGAGCCGACGGCACCCTCGCCAGCCAGAGAGAGAAACCCGGCAACACCCCTGCCGCACCGGCTTTCTCCTTCAGCGTCAGCCCCTGGAGCGCCCTCGACCTCACCCTTGCGCCACACCCCTACCAGCTGCCCGATCGCCAACATTATTACCTCACCCTCGATGCCAAAGTCACCGGCCTCGGGGGCAACAGCTGCGGACAGGGAGCACCCCTGACCATAGACCGTGCGCTGGCTGAGCCCACGCCGTTCGGCTTCCTCATCCGTCCGCTGGGCGCCAAGGGCGGCACAGCCGTCAGCGGCAGCACACCGACGCCCGCCATGCCCGTCATCCCCAAGCCCGAGGGACAGCTTGAAGTCGTCTATGCCTCCAGCATCGAACCCTCGGAGGGCAGCGCCGAAGCCTTTGCTGACGGCGACCCATCGACCTTCTGGCACAGCATGTGGAGCATCACCGTGGGCACCTATCCCCATTGGGTGGACTTCGATGCCGGCAAGCAGAAGGCTATCAAGGGCTGCGTCTATACGCCCCGTCAGGACAGCCCCAACGGACACGTGAAGGACTACGAAATCTACGTTTCTGCCAACGGAAAGACTTGGGGAAAGCCCATCGTCAGCGACTCGTTCCCCCGCAGCCGCCAGCCGCAGACCGTCCTCTTCCCACGCACCGTCAAGGGACGCTACATCCGTTTCCGCGCGCTTAGCGAGCAAAGCGGCTCCGACTATGCCAGCGGCGCCGAGTTCAGCATTATTACAGAATGACATACATGAAGAATGAAGAATAGAATGCCCTGTAGATGAGGTGTACAATCAGGACATTTTATTCTTCTTTCTTCATTTTCCATTAAAAAGAAATCCTTATTCCCACGCCGCCTGGGGTGGCACCAATGCTCAGGCTGAGGTCGTTTGAACGAGGCGCGACGAGGCTTTCAATGCCGTTGTTGTAGGCGCGGACAGCTTCCCGTGCCTGATTGTTCACAGCAATGTTCAGGCAGAGTGCACCAACGAACGACCCTGCTCCGATGCACGCCAAAGGGGTATTGAACTCCTTATTGAACAATCCCACATTCGCCAACTCCCACCCGAGAATAAACCCCGAGGCAAACTCAAGAATTTCCGCCATCCGGCCCAGGTCAGAGGAGATCCTGAAGTGTCGCGCCGCTACCGGGTTATCGGCAAACAACGTCTTCAGCTCCCTCTCTTTCAGCCTCAGCCCATTCTGCGTGAAGCGGGGGAACTTCAGCAAATCCGTTTCGATGGCGAGGGTGTCAGCCAATGTCGGGACTGCCGTGCGCAACGTCACGCCGTCTGCCGTTGCCGTAGCATGATGCACCGCTTCCTTCGTCCGTTCTGCGATGTCGCTTATGGCAAAGATGAACATCGAGCCGTCAGCACCCTGCAGGGCAAGAGAGTCGCTCAACTCGCCCACAACCTCGCCTTTCAGCACCGAGCCGTTCTTCAGGCGAATCACCTCCCGCGGGCTTTGTCCGAAAACGGCAAGGGTACACAGCAGGAGCAACAGGCAAGAAACGGTCTTTTTCATACGCATAAAAATTAAAATTTTAGCAAAGGTAGTGCAAGCCGAGCAAAAAAGCAATTTTTTTTCATCTTTTACTATGTTTTGGCTTTTGCATTCCTTTGTCACGAGTCGAACAAACGACACAAAAAGGTGGGTGTTCGCTACCTGCCGAAAGCCGAAAAGAAGCCACGAGAGAGATGGGGCACCGTCCAACTGCCTCATCCACAGCAAGAAACACACGCTTTGATTTTCCGCTAAAAGACGCCCTTGGGAAAAGCGTGACAATTGTGACAATTAGACAGCCATTTTGCGCACGCTTCTGGCGGAGACGGCGACCCCATCGGGCGATTTGAGATGTTCATGCGGGGCGGTTTGGAAGCGGTTTTATGGGTAAAAGTAGCAGTTTTTACTAAAAAATGATGAAAAATGAGTAGAAATAGATGAAAAAAGAGATAAAAATAGAGGATAATATATAGATAATAATTTATTATCTTATTCATTTTCTTATACTTATCTTTTTCCCTCCCCCGTTTTCGGCGTCCGAAGTGCGTAAAAAACGGCTGTCTAATTGTCACAATTGTCACAACTGTTAAAAAATGCCTGAAAACCCTTTCATTTTCAATGCTTTTTTTGACGGAAAACGCTCAAAAATCGGAAAAAAAGCCGCATTTCGGCCTTGGAATTGTCACAACCGGAGCAGACAGAGCGAAGCAACGGACCGGCAAAAAACAAGAAGGTCTGGCAAGGACCCCACAGGTCTGGCGGAGCAACGCAGCGGGCTGTACGATTAGCCCCTTGGGCTGTGGCGTTAACGCAGTGGGCTGTACGATTAGCCCCTTGGAATGATTTCGCAACCCAAGGGAATTTTCAGTAAGCCCAATACCCCTTTGAGGATGAAACGCTTTTTTTCGGGAGGATTGTTTGGGGGATTGAAGTTTTTGCCGTATCTTCGCGCCAAAGATTAAGAAAAAAGCAGATGAAACACAAGGTAATGGCTGTGACGTACGAACTGTACGTGGATATGGACGGCGAGGAGACGCTGGTGGAAGAGTGCACGAAGGAGCGCCCGTTCTGTTTCGTGACGGGTGTGGGCTATACGTTCGAGGCCTTCGAGACGGCGTTGCTACCGCTGGCCGTGGGCGAGAAGTTCGAATTTGTCGTCAAGGCCGACGAGGCCAACGGCAAGCGCAACGAGGACTATGTGTTCGACGTTGACAAGAGCATCTTCTACGTCGATGGCGAGTTTCCTGCCGACGAGGTTTGGCCGGGCAACGTGGTGCCCATGCTGGATGCCGACGGCAACCGACTGCAAGCCACGATAGTATCCGTAAAGAAAGACAAGGTGACGATTGACCTGAACCATCCGCTTGCAGACAAGGACCTGCACTTCAAGGGGGTGGTGATAGAGAACCGCCCAGCCACGGACGACGAGGTGAAGGGCGTGACACAGGGCTGCTGCGGAGGATGCAAAGGAGGCGACCAGGGCTGCGGAGGATGCAAAGGAGGCGACGCGAACTGCGAAGCCGACGGGTGCTGCGAAGGATGCAAACAGGACTGATTTTTTAGTTCGTAGTTCATGGTCCATCATTCATAGTTAATTCCTCGTTTCTAATCCCTAATTCTACCATTTTAGAAATGAATACGTTCGGTACTCTTTTCAGGCTGACGACGTTTGGCGAGTCGCACGGCGCGGCTATCGGAGGCGTTGTGGACGGCATGCCTGCAGGCGTGACGATTGACATGGACTTCGTCCGTAGCGAGATGGCACGCCGACGCCCAGGGCAGAGCGCCCTTGTGACGCCTCGGAGTGAGGCCGACGAGGTGGAGTTCCTCTCGGGCATCTTCGAAGGGCGCAGCACGGGCACCCCCATTGGCTTCATCATCCGCAATACCGACACACGTCCGAAGGACTACGACGATGCCGCACGCTGGTACCGTCCCTCGCACGCCGACTATACCTACGCCCAGAAGTACGGCCTGCGCGACTATCGCGGAGGCGGACGGGCCTCGGCCCGCGAAACAGCTGTGCGCGTGGCAGGCGGCGCGCTGGCAAAGCTGGTGCTGCGCGACGAGGGCATCAGCGTGGAGGCACGTCTGGCGCAGGTGGGCTGCGAAAAGCGGGCGGAGAACATGCAAGTCCTCATCGAACAGGTGAAGAAGGAGGGCGACAGCATAGGGGGCATCGTCAGCTGCACAATAACGGGCTGTCCTGCAGGGCTGGGCGAGCCTGTCTATGGCAAGCTGCACGCCGCCTTGGGAGCTTCCATGCTGAGCATCAACGCCTGTCACGGCTTCGACTACGGAAGCGGCTTCGAGGGCGTGGGCATGAAGGGCTCGGAGCAGAACGATGCTTTCGTCCATCGCCCTGACGGCACCATCGGCACAGCCACCAACCACTCGGGAGGCATACAGGGAGGCATCAGCAACGGCGAGCCCATCACGTTCCGCGTGCTATTCAAGCCCACGCCTACCATCCTGAAGCCTCAGCAGACGGTTGACAGCGAGGGAAACGAGGGGGTACTCGCCATGAAGGGGCGTCACGACCCGTGCGTAGCCGTGAGAGCCGTGCCCGTGGTAGAGGCTATGGCTGCAATGACAATAGTGGATTTCCTGTTAATTAACGCGTGTCGCTGAGGAGACGTCCTTTAGGCGCTTCAAGGCGGTAGTGACGGTGCGGATGTCGGCAACATCGTGGACACGCAGCCGGATGGTGCCCTCGAAGAGTCCGTCGTGCGCCTCGATGACAATCTTTTCCATATAGACGCTGAGCTGCGACGAGATGATGTCGGTAATCCTGCCGAGGACGCCGAGACCGTCGATGCCGCTGATGGCAATAGTGGCGGAAAAGAAGACCACCTTATTGGTGTTCCACGTAGCTGCAAGGATGCGTGAGCCGTAGGCAGCCTTCAGTTTGGCAGCCTCAGGGCAATTGCGCTTGTGAATGACGATGTGGCCGTTGTCATCGATATAACCGAGCACATCGTCACCGGCAATGGGGTTGCAGCAGGGAGCCATGTGGTAGCGGGTACGGATGAGTTCATCGGTAAGCAACAGGGGACGACGACGGTCGATGGTGCTGACATCGAAGGTATCGGCAGCTGTTGGCGTGTTCTCAGAAGAAGCGGAGCCTGACTTTTTATCTGTCTGCGTTGTCTTAGGCTTGCGGCGGAACAGGCTGGTGATGCCGTTAGAGCCACGCACAGCTGTGCGCTCTACTTCCCCAAGCACGATGTTGCCACGTCCGATGGCGGCGTAGAGTTTTTCGCGACTATCATAGCCATGTAGACGCCCAATCTTGTCGATGGCAATGCTGTTGAGGGGCATGTCCTCCTTCTCAAAGAAGGCGTTCAAACGCTCCTCACCCTCTTTTTGCGCAGCACGCTCCTCGCGACGTAAGGCTGCCTGAATCTTACTCTTCGCTTTGGCGGTGGTAACGAAAGTGAGCCACTCAGGGTCAACATGCTGGGTACGCGAGGTAAGGACTTCTATCTGATCACCGCTGGAGAGGCGGTAGTTGGGCGACTCCAGCCTGTGGTTGACCTTGGCACCGATACAATGGGTGCCCACCATCGTATGGATGAGGAAGGCGAAGTCAAGTACCGTACTGCCCTGCGGCAGGGTGCGGATGTCGCCTTTGGGAGTTACGACGAAAATCTCCGAAGCATAGAGGTTGAGCTTGATAGCATCGAGGAAGTCCATCGCGTTAGGCTGCGGGTCGTCGAGGATCTCGCGGATATTACGGAGCCACTTGTCAAGTTCCTCATCGTCGATGACGGCCTCGGAGTTTTCGATGTTCTGCCGCTCGGCATCCTTGTACTTCCAGTGGGCGGCAACGCCCTGCTCGGCAATGTCGTCCATACGCTGGCTGCGAATCTGCACCTCCACCCATACGGCTTTCTTCTGCTGGTCGGCAAGCAGTTTCTCCTCTTCCGTCTGACGGCTCATCAAAGTCATGTGTAGTGCCTGGTAGCCATTGGTCTTGGGATGGGTAACCCAGTCACGAGTACGCTCAGGGTGCACGGTATAGAGCTTCGACAACGCCACATAGATGTCGAAGCACTCGTTAATCTCCAGCTCCTTCGACTTGGGCTCAAAGATGATGCGGACGGCAAGGATGTCGTAGATTTCCTCGAAGGGGAGATCCTTTGTCTGCATTTTCTTCCAGATGGAATAGGGAGTTTTGATGCGTCCCTTGATGACGTATTTGAGCCCCATGGCATCGAGCCGCTGCCGCATGGGTGCTGTGAATCGGTCGTAGAGGGTGTCGCGCTCAGCCTTGGTGGCAGCGAGCTTTTCCTCTATCAGGGCATACTCCTCGGGGTGCTCGTAACGGAAGCTGAGGTTCTCCAACTCCGTCTTGATTTTGTTCAAGCCGAGGCGGTAAGCCAGTGGGGCGTAGATATACAGGGTTTCGCCCGCTATCTTCAACTGTTTGTTAGCCGACATGCTGTTGAGGGTGCGCATGTTGTGCAAACGATCGGCTATCTTGATGAGGATGACGCGGATGTCCTCAGACATGGTGAGGAGCAGTTTTTTGTAGTTCTCAGCCTGGGCGGAGTCCTTGCTGCCAAAGAAGCTGCCGGAAATCTTCGTAAGCCCCTCAACAATCTGGGCAATCTTGTCACCGAAGATGTTGCGGATATCCTCAACGGTATATTCGGTGTCCTCGACAACATCGTGAAGCAAGGCGGCACAGATGGAGGTGGAGCCGAGGCCTATCTCCTCGCAGACAATACGGGCGACAGAGATGGGATGCATGATATACGGTTCACCCGAACGGCGGCGCACACCACGATGGGCATTGCGGGCAAAATTGAAGGCCCGCTCGATGATTTCCCTCTTCTTGCGGTGTTTTGAGGCAAGGTATATGTCCAGCAATTCGTTGAATGCAGCGGTTATCTGCGCTTCCTCCTGCGCTTCGTCTGGGATGTAAGGTTCGTCTTTCGTCATGGCATAGAGAAAAGAAAACGTTATTTGTATATTTTCAGGGTTTTCCCTGCGGTAATACGGTCGTTGCGCAGCCCATTCCACTTCTTTATCTGCGAAACGGTGACGCCATACTTCCGGGCAATGGTGCCCAACGATTCTCCCGCACGAATCCTATGGATGGTCACGCTGCCCTTCCCTGTCCTTGCGCTGCTGCGGCTAGAGGTGACGGGCTGGGGCTCTACCACCTTCCGTGGGGGGAAGAAGGTGTCGTGCTGATAGGCATAGACGGTGTCCATTTTGTCGATGAAAACGGCTATTTTGTCCATCGGAAGGCGGAGGGAATAGGGCTCATAGGCTCCGGGAATGAGGTCTTCCTTGTACTGCGGATTGAGGGCACGTAGGGCCTCCATGTCGATATCGCAGACAGCAGAAATCTGCTGGAGATAGACGTTGCGATGGAGCATCACGGTGTCGTTAGCTAGCGGCAGCGTGGTTTCCATGGGACAGATGCCGTGCTCGGCATAGTAGTTCATGATGTAGTTGGCAGCAATGAAGGCGGGGACATAGCCGCGCGTTTCGCGGGGCAAGTTCCAATAGATATCCCAGAAATCAGGGCGCGCACCGCTGCCCGAGCGGTGGATGGCCTTGTTGACATTGCCGGCACCGCAGTTATACGCAGCGATAGCCAACGTCCAGTCGCCCAGCAGATCATACATATCGCGCAGATGGTGCGCCGCTGCCCATGTCGCCTTGATAGGATCGCGCCGCTCGTCCACAAGGCTGTTCAACTTCAAGCCGTAGGATTTGCCCGTGGGGTACATGAACTGCCACATTCCCGTAGCACCCGCACGCGACACAGCGATTGGGTTCATGGCCGACTCAATGACGGGCAGATACTTCAGTTCCTGAGGCACGCCATAGAAGTCAAGCGCCTGCTCGATAATGGGCGAGTAGAATTGCATCACACCCAGCATGTAAGACACCAGTGCCCTGCTACGACTGGCATAGCGGTCGATGACAACGCGAACGGGCTGATTGTAGACCATCGGGACGATGGTAGGCAGGTTGTCCAGCCGCTGGCGATAGACGGAATCGGGGAAATCGGGGTTTGTTCCGCTGCCCACGCAAAGGCTGTCGTAAAGCAGATATTTGCGTGAATGCCAGTCATGAAGCAGGCTGTCGAGGTTCACGGACATGCTCTCAAGCACGGCCATAGAGTCATCGCGGATGGTACGCCAGGTATCGGAACGGGGAGTCTCGCGGAGTGGTTGCTCCACGGCAGCGGGTTCGGCTTCAATCCACACCGTGTCCACAATCACTATCGTATCCGTCTTTATCACGGGCACACGTTTCTTGCGGATGCCTACAATCTGTGCAGGCAGCAGCGTCAGCAGGGCTAAGAGTATAACGAGCGGTTTATTCATATTCAAAAGGTTAGGCTACACCTCACTCCCAAGGAGCTTGAGCGCAAGGAATAATAATTAACGGAGGGGATGACAGAGGGGCGAACATGCAGCCCGAGGTCTTCCGAAATGTCAAAGTGGGAGAGCTCGGCATCGACGTAGGCATCGATAATGGAGATAGCATAGACGCCGATGAAGCTGAAGATGCTGAGGTCGCGGTAACGGCGGTAGTTGTCCTTGCGGTTCTTGAACACCCGCTTCAAGTATTCTTCATTCGCCGCGACATTGTAGTGGGGCGGAAGGAAATCCTCGTAACTGGCTGTAGCGGGGTCGTCGTCCATGATGTCGAGATAGGCTTGCGAATAGTCCCTGTACATCTGGTTGTTCCACGTCAGGGCGTATGCACAGCCTAGGAATCCACCATAGACGATGGGCAACTTCCAGTACTTGCGGTTGTAAATCTGTCCTCCACCGGGGAAGGCGATGCCAATCCACGTGGCTCGTGCGGGGTCGGGTGACCATACTTCGGCTGCTGCCAACGAGTCGGCGCTGACGACGGCAATACTGTCGCTGCCTATCAGCACGAGGCTGTCGGCTGTGGCTTTCACCAGACTGTCGGTTGCGACAGAGAGCAGCGAATCCGTGAGGATAACCTGAGCAGACGACGAGATGGAAAAATGAAGATTAAAGATTAAAAAGAAAAGGATGAACCATGAAAAACAGATGGCCCTGCAAGCGGTAGCGCCTGCAAACCCCGTCAGGGAGTTATGGGACATCTTGTACTTCATGCCTTTCATCTTTATTTTCTTAGCTTATCCAACAAGGCGATGATGCGCTCGAGCTCCTTCTCGTTGGCAAAGGGGAGGACAATCTTGCCCTTTCCCTTGGCGCCGATGGAGAGCCGCACATCCGTGCGGAAGTATGTGGCAAGATGTTTCTGCAGTTCATCGTAGTCGGTGCTGGCTTTCTGGAGCGAAGCTTTCTTCTCCTTCGCGCTCCCTGTCTTGCCGACGGCCTTCACCAGTTCCTCTACCTTGCGGACAGAGTAGCCGTTTTCGCGAATCTCGTGGAAAAGCCTCAGCTGCTCGCCCCAGTCGTCCACCGCCAACAGGGCACGGGCGTGGCCCATGTCGATGTCTTTGTTTTTCAGCGCCACCTGAATCTCGCCAGGCAGTTTGAACAGACGCAGATAGTTGGCGATGGTGGCACGGTTTTTGCCGACGCGCTCGCTTAAGTCGTCTTGCGTGATGTCCAGTTCATCAATGAGCCCCTTATAGGCCAGAGCTATTTCCATAGGATTCAAGTCAGCACGCTGGATGTTCTCCACGAGGGCCAGCTCCAACACGCTTTTGTCCTCCACCTCCTTGATGTATGCGGGGATGGTGGTGAGGCCTGCCAGCCGCGAAGCCCTCCAGCGCCGTTCGCCCGCCACAATCTGGTAGCTGTCGGCACCTGTCTTGCGCAACGTCACGGGCTGAATGACGCCGTAGGTGCGGATGGATTCTGCCAGCTCGTGCAGCGTCTCCTCGTCAAAGTCCTTGCGGGGCTGGTCGGGGTTGGGCGAAATCTGTGCGAGGGGAATCTCGCTAATGATGGACGAGCCTGCCGTTGTCACCTCGCCACCGGTATCGATAAGGGCATCAAGCCCACGGCCAAGCCCTGTATGTTTTTTCGTTGATGACATATTACCTTTCACTTTTCTCAATTCAATTTTCCGAAATAAAAAAGGGAGTGACTATAACTTTTTAATCACTCTTTTTTCTCATTCTTCATCATTATCTCTTGTGCGAGACGCAAGTAGCTTCTTGCGCCCTGCGAATCGGCGTCGTAGAGCAGCACAGGGATGCCGTGACTGGGGGCTTCGGCCAGACGGACGCCGCGGGGGATGACGGTCTCGAACACCAGATCCTGAAAGTGGCGCCGCACCTCGTCGAGCACCTGATTGCTGAGGCGCAGACGGCTATCGAACATCGTCAACAGGAAACCCTCGATGCTCAGGGGCGGATTGAGCCGCTGCTTGATCAGCTTGATGGTATTCAGCAATTTGCTGATGCCCTCAAGGGCAAAATATTCGCATTGAACGGGAATGATGACCGAATCAGCCGCCACCAGCGCATTCACCGTGATGAGCCCCAGCGAAGGCGAGCAGTCAATGAGAATATAGTCGTAGCTCTCCTTCAGCGCAGCTACCACGCGACGCATGGCAGTCTCGCGGTTGGCAATGCTCAGCATCTCGATCTCCGCTCCTACCAAGTCGATGTGCGACGAGATGATGTCAAGCCCCTCGACCTCCGTCTGCTGCACGGCATCAGCCGGCTCACAACGACCGATGATACATTCGTATATCGTATTTTCTACCTTGCGCACATCAACGCCCAGGCCCGACGAGGCATTCGCCTGCGGGTCAGCGTCTATCAGCAGCACACGCCTCTCCAACGTTGCCAACGAAGCTGCCAGATTGATGGCCGTGGTAGTCTTGCCCACACCACCCTTCTGATTAGCCAGCGCTATGATTTTTCCCATACTTTCCGTGTTTATACTCTATTTCAAGCTGCGAAGGTAATGAAAAAGTCGGCTATTGGCGGAAGAAATTCTACTAAACTTTTAAAAAATGTGGATAAATGGCGCTTTTTGTGGAAAATCGCACTAACTTTGCCCCATGAAACCGCTGATACTTATTTCCAACGACGACGGCTACCAGTCCGGTGGCCTGCAGTCTCTCATCGAAGCGTTGCGCCCGCTAGCGCGGCTGGTGGTAGTCGCCCCCGACAAGGGCCGTTCCGGCATGGCCTGCGCCTGCACCTTCAGCGTGCCCGTCTACAAATGGCTGGTTGCCGACAACGACGATGTCGCCGTCTGGGGCTGTTCGGGCACGCCAGTCGATTGCGTAAAACTGGCCTTTGCCGATGTGCTGACTGAACAACCTGCGATGGTGATAGGTGGCATCAATCATGGTGATAATTCTGCGGTTAATGCCCACTATTCGGGTACGATGGGCGTGGTGTACGAAGGATGCATGAAGGGCATACCCTCCGTCGCTTTCTCCCTCGACAGCCACGACCCCTTTGCCGACTTCACCCCCCTCGTGCCGTGGATACAGAAGATCACCTCTTACGTCCTTGAACGTGGGTTGCCGAAGGGTACCTGTCTGAATGTCAATTTTCCCGCCACACCCACGTACAAAGGGCTGCGCGTCTGCCGCATGGCGTGGGGGCAATGGAAGAACGAGTTCGAGCGTCGTGACCATCCGCGTGGCGGCGACTATTATTGGCTTACGGGCAAGTTCGAACTCGGCGAGCTTTCCGACGCCGATGCCGACCGCGTTGCCCTCAACGAAGGCTACATCGCCGTCACCCCCTTCCGCCTCGATGCCACCGACTACGCCTTGAAGACAGAACTGGAAAAGGTTTTCTCGGCACACGAATGAAGTACTACCTCATAGCCGGCGAGGCATCGGGCGACCTCCACGCATCGAACCTCATGAAGGCCCTGCAGCAGCGCGACGCCGAAGCACAGTTCCGTTTCTTCGGGGGCGATGCAATGGCAGCTGTGGGAGGGACGATGGTTATGCACTACAGCCAGTTGGCCTACATGGGGTTCGTCCAGGTGGCGCTGCACGCTCGGCCCATCCTCGAGGGCATGCGGCTGTGCAAGCGCGACATCACGTCGTGGTCCCCCGACGTCGTTATCCTCGTCGACTATCCAGGCTTCAACCTGAAGATTGCCCGCTTCGTCAAGAGCCGCACCTCCATCCCCGTCTGGTACTACATTCCGCCGAAGATATGGGCGTGGAAGCAACACCGCATCCGCAACATCCGGCGTGATGTGGACGAGGTGTTCTCCATCCTTCCCTTCGAGGTTCCCTTCTACGCCACTCACCATTATACCATCCATTACGTGGGCAACCCTTGTGCCGACGCCATTGCCGACTATCGCCGCCAAGCCGTTAGCTGCGAGGTGTTCATCAGTCGCAATAGCCTCAGCGACAAGCCCCTGGTGGCATTGCTCGCAGGCAGCCGCAAAGCCGAAATACGCGACAATCTGCCACGCATGTTAGAGGCCATCAGAGAATTTCCTGACGTCCAGCCTGTCGTTGCCGGCGCACCGGGCATCACGCCTGATTTCTATACACCCCTGCTGAAAAGTTACAACGACACTCATCCCCAAGTCCCTGTGGCTGTGGTCTTCGGGCAGACCTATCCCCTGCTCGACCACGCCCATGCCGCATTGGTGACGTCGGGTACCGCTACGCTTGAGACAGCTCTAATGCGTGTGCCGCAGGTCGTCTGTTACTACACAAAGATGGGGAAGCTGGTCTCGTTCGCCCGAAGACTCATTCTGAAAGTGCCGTATATCTCGCTTGTCAACCTCATAGCAGGCAAAGAAGTGGTGCCAGAGTTAGTTGCCGAAGGCATGAACGTGGCAAACATCCGGCATCACCTGCGTCCCTTGCTTGACGACACCCCCACCCGTCAAACTATGCTCGACAGCTATGACACTCTGATAGAGTCTGTTGGCGAAGCTGGCGTCTCTGCCCGCACCGCAGGGCATATGCTAGAGCTCAAAAAGAAAAGGGAATAATACACTTTCTGACACAAGGCAAAATCAAAACTGTATCTAAAGACGTTTCTGAATATTTTTTGCCTGTATTTTTCCAAATCTAACATATCTTTATTCTCTCATAAAGCAAGTCCCTGCTCTTCAGTTTTTTTACTTTTGCCAAAAAGCAATACAAAAGGATTGTAAAATGGTATTAGGCAGTAAAGCCAGCTACGTCCCAAGTCGCGACAACGCCTAATGCATTGAACAATATAGAAGGCGTACAACAAATCTACGATTATTGCTGCGACGATGAAACTATAGCCAACATTTGGACTATAGATGAAACATGCATAGGTGTTAAATAGAAGAAAGAAAATGGCCAGAGGCACAAAGCCGGTAATGAGACTAAACCATCCTGCAAGCACATCAAACTTTAATTCCATATTAAATTGCCAGAAAGAATAAGAGTGTAAAAAATACCACAGGAGAATGCCTCTGCGCAGGCAAACGTCAGCACGGTGTCGTCCGTGAAGCGTGCTCTTGAACTGAACAGCTTCACCTTGTCATATTCTTTAATGCGATGACTCTTGCTCTCATAAGCACTTCCAGCAATGTCACCAATCGCCTCACTAATAAGATAATTATTCATAAGTTTTTATTTATGGGATAATGGAATCATTTTTTCTTTGTCTAATTCTCTCTTTCTTGGCTTCTCTTAAAAAGTAACACAAAAGGATTATAAAAGGGAATCAGACTATACCACCAGCTCCGCCCCATATCGTGGCATCGTCTGATGCACAGAAACCAATACCAGACGAAAAGGGCGTCAACGAACAATGCCAGTAAGGAAGAAAAAAAGTCTTGATCTATACAAAGGCAAGTAGCTCCCGCAAGAGCAACAGCGCCAAGGGGCAATAAACCTCCACATAGAACAACCAGCCCCACACCCACATAATAACTCAAATAGAGGTTCCATTTTACACTCAATCCAAACAGGAGATAAAAAGTAACATAAAACAGAATGATAGAAAGATTGGCACCAAGAAACACAATCCAGAATCCCTTTCTATCCAGCGTCCCCTTAGGGGAAACATAATCTTTCAATAATAGAACCCACTTTTTCATACGGCTATTCTTTGTCAAAACGATCAGGTAATGTCATTGCCATCTCCGTAAGAGCATTGTTCCCAAAGTTGTTTTCACCATACCTGTTTAGGTTACACGTTCGGACAAGGTTATAGGCACAGTTCATGGCAAAGAAATCATCAGGATGAGACTTAATTCGTTTCAGGCAAGCGCAAAAGCATATTTTCCGCATCTGGTTATAATATTGATTGGGAATACAGGAATCACGCGACATGCCGAAATACATATATTGACATAATGCACGCCATGTAAGCCAAATGTTATCAAGGACTGGA